>NZ_JBHULY010000026.1:0-191654 GCF_042684665.1 Hyunsoonleella rubra
GGTTTGTCTTTGATAGAAATATCAACAATATTAAAACTAGCATTATTTAAAATGCACAACGGGTTTATTTAATAATTATCTAGCCAATGGAAGTGTTTTTTGGTGATTGCCTCTTTGTTTTCCTCAATATGTTCTATAAGTGCTTTGGCGATAGTAGACATGTTTTTAGAACTCAACCAAATCAAATTCCAGTTGGTAACAATAGGTAGGCCTTTTACCGGGATAATCTGCAAATCTCCTAGTTTGAGGGCCGTTTTTATACCAATTAATGGCATTATTGAAAAACCAAGTCCAGAAATCACAGCTTGCTTTAAAGCTTCATTAGACGTTAATTCCATTTTCTTATAAGTAGAAATCTTTTTAGAATCAATAAATTTTTCCATGGCCAAACGGGTGGCAGACCCCTGTTCGCGGTAAATCAACGGTAATTTTTGAAACTCGGCCTTGGATAAATGCTTTCCCTTAAGTTTATAGTCCCTCCCTCCTACCATGTACAGCTCATTTCGCATCAGCTCAATGCGATTTATTTTGAGCTTTTTAGGTATGGTAGACACCATAGCAAAATCTACTTCGTTATTTTCCAGTACCCGAATTACGGAGGCTTTGTTGGTTACATCCATAATCAAGTCTACTCCTCTATTTTTATTGATAAAATCAGACAAAAAATAAGGCATTACATACTTTGCTGTGGAAACGATTGCGATCTTCAGCTTGCCTGCCAATTCGCCCTGAAAGGACAATGCCTTGTAGTCGATAGCCCTGACTTCCTCCATAATTTTCTCCGCCGCCTGTGCAATTTCTTCACCAAATTCTGTGATATAAATACGCCGACCCACTACCTCAAACAGGGGAATTTTAAACTGATCTTGGAACTTTTTTAACTGAATGGAAACAGCTGGCTGGGTAAGATACAGGGCTTCTGAAGCCTTTGTAACACTCTGTAATTCAGCTATTTTTAAGAATATTTCCAACTGATGTAAAGTGTAATTCATAATTAACATTTATATATTTCATAATAAATATAAATAAAATTATATGAAATATTTGTATAAACTTTGCACCAAATTTAAAAACGATGAAAGAAAAAATTTTTAACAGCATCAAAAAGATGAAGTCAAATGCCTTAAACAGGAATCAAATTATCCTGACTTTTATGTTTTTAGTTGTCATTCTATTATCCTTACAAAATGATGGCCTATTTATTAAGGAATTGGCACTAATTGGAGCTATAATGTTTCTTGCTACTATTAGTTCAAAGTCAAAAAATCAAGATAACAGCAACTGGTAAAACACACTGAATGGATTTACATTTACTAATTGACAACCTTACAAACCCGGCATTACTATTCTTCTTTTTAGGAGTTATAGCGGTGCAGCTGAAGAGTGACTTAAAAATACCTGAGAACTCTTCAAAATTTATTTCGCTTTATCTATTGCTTGCCATCGGATTTAAAGGTGGACAGGAACTAGCGCACAGCGAATTCGACCTAGAGATATTATGGTCGCTTTTATTCGGGATCTTTCTAGCAGTTGCCGTTCCAATCTATGCTTATTTTATCCTTAGACGGAAATTCAGTATAGAAAATGCGGGAGCCATCGCAGCCTCCTATGGATCCGTAAGTGCAGTAACTTTTGTAACAGCGATTTCATTTTTAGAAATTGAACAAATCCCTTTTAGTGGGCATATGGTAGCAGTTATGGCATTAATGGAAGCACCTTCAATAATGATTGGACTGTTACTCATCATGCTCTTTAAAGGAGGCAAAGGAAAATCTGATATCCCAATGAAAACAGTGTTTCAGCACGCCTTGTTTAACGGCAGTGTGCTGTTAATATTAGGGAGTTTAGTTATTGGTTACTTGGCTAGTGAAGCCCAGGCCCAAGGCATTAAGCCCTTTACAACGGATATATTCAAAGGGTTTTTATCAGTTTTCCTTTTGGACATGGGGATCACCAGCGGTCAAAAGCTAAATGAATTTATAAAGAAAGGGTGGTTTGCCTTAATTTTTGCCATCGTGGTCCCAATCATCAATGGATGCCTGGTGGCTGTAGCAAGTGGGGCCTTTGTAACGGGTACTGGAAACCGATTGCTTTTCGCAATTTTGGCGGCAAGTGCCTCTTATATTGCGGTACCAGCGGCAATGAAAATAGCGGTACCAAAGGCAAGCCCGAGTTTGTACATACCCATGGCGCTAGCCATTACGTTCCCGTTTAACATCACACTCGGCATGCCCCTGTATCTGTGCATCATTCAAAACTGTTATTAATAATAAAGTATAATCTAAAATTAAAATATCATGGAAACCGTAACAAAAAAAATCAACGATATTACAATGGAAAAGCAAAACATTAAATTGATTGACGGATATTTTAACGTATCCGAAGCTAAGGACGTTATTGATGCCGTATTGGACATCAAAATCAACCACCATAAATTAAAAAGACTATCAATTACAGAAGGAAACAGCGAAGATTTATGCGAATACGATAGTGGTAGAATCAACGAACTTATTGATGCAAAATTGGATGCACAGTCATTTTTTAATGATGCTAGATTAGAGGGTAAAAAGCTCAAGATTAGCAGTACTATCACCATTGAGATTGAGGAATAAGTTTAGCACAACAATTTTAATTTGACTATACAAATTCATAGTAATGCCCGTCCATAGGGATGGGCATTTTTTTTGTATTAGAACAACCAAAGACTATTGTCTCAAAATGTTGAATTCGCCTTCTTTAACAATGTGCGTGCCGCCATTCTGCAGCTCGGTGTTAAACTCAAATACCCCAACGACGTTTTCCTCATTAAGTTCAGTGATGGTGACATATCCCGCAACCGCAGGATGGTCGATGGCCGGGCCATCATTATTTTGATCAAAAAAATCAAACGGATCGCCAAATGTTAAGGTAGCATACACATTGCCTTCATCAAAATTATAGGTGCCAATTTCGGGAGGTATTCTAATTGAAATACCTATTTCAAGATCGCCGTTGTATCCATAGATAACGATTAAGTCGTCAAATTCGCTGTAAAAAGCGGCGTAAAACCCAGGCAAAGTCCTCATCGTGCCGTCAATTCGGGCTTGAATACTGCCGTAGTCCATTTGTTCTGCATCTTCAACAGAATCCCCACTACATCCGGTAAGGACTAAAAAGGCTAAAAAGACAATATAAATTGTTGTTTTTTTCATGGTTTTTATTTTAGTATTCGTTTAAAATTTATTTTTTGGTTGCGCATAAAACCATTCACAGGATTCTTTTATGCCTGTATCAATGGGATTATATTTCAGTTTAAGTTCTCTTTTGGATTTTTCATTTGAAAAAAAGTTGTTTGTCAACAACAATTTAATATTGACTGAAGACAGGGGTGTACTAATTCTAAAGTATCTTAAAACATCACCCATCAGGCCAAGCCATCGGAGTAATGCATCAGGCATTGGTACGATAACAAATTTTCGTTTTGTAAAACTCCTAAGCTTTATAAAAAAATCAGAATAACTTAAATTTTCATTTCCAAGAAGATAGCATTCACCACTTTTTCCATACTTCATTGCATTTAAAATACCTTTCGACACGTCGCGCACATTGACAAAATTTTTCCCTCCAGACGGACAGAGCACCACGCGTTTTTTCATGCCCTCTAAAACTATTTTTCCAGAACTTGGTTTCGTACCAAATGCCCCGATCATAAACGTGGGGTTTACAATTACCACATCCATTTCTTCTTTCTGACTAAGCAAGTAATCGGTCGCTTCCGTTTTACTTTGACAATAAAATGAACTCGTAAACGGATATTTCATTTGGGTGTTTTCATTGCCGGGACTTTTTAGATCACCATAACCAAATTGGTTTGCGGTACTAACGTAAATCAGTTTTTTGACTTTGTTCTTTTTACAGGCTTCCAGAACATACTTTACCCCTTCAACATTAATCTTTCGGTAATTTTCATAACTCAACAAATTTTGGTCTGTTAAGGCCGCGGTATGGATAACCACATCAATATTTAAAAAAGCCTTATTTAATGCGTCTATGTTTGTAATATCCCCTTCAAAAAGTTTGAGGTTTTTATGATTTATATCCACAAAACGATCGCTTTTTCTTAAAAAGCCAGTAACATTGTACCCACTTTCCAGAAGCTCAATTACGGTATTTACACCCAATAATCCGTTTGCTCCAGTTACTATCACTTTGTTATATTCCATTTTTAAAACAATAAATTAAAACTATTGTGTATTGATTACATTTTGGGCCATATTCCTACCTCGACACCCTTCGTTATTTAATTTCAAGGGTATATTGCCTTGATGTGCTATCCTTGCAAGCATCTCCCCTTGAGGGGTTTTCCAAATCGTTTACATTACGTGAGTCGAATACACTTAATTGGACCGAAATTGTAAAAGTCCCTTTCTCAATGGGCGTGCCCTCCAATATTAGGGTTGTAGTTGCCGCGTTAACCATAATACCATTGGGCAACCCACTAATATCGTAGTCAAAAACATAATCGTTGTTATTTGAACTTCCTTGTACAGTGGCGGTAATAACATCATAATAGTTTAGGCCCAAATTGCCTGTTTTCAATGTTTTATCCTGCAATTCTGGATTAAGGTTTACCACGCAATCCGCTAGAGTTTCTAGGGCATCCTCGCAAGCTACTCCTGAAATAGAAATAATCCATATGAAAAAAAAATTGTCTTAATGCTTTCATCATAGTTATCATTCTTACTGTTTTTATAAACAATGTCTTTTTAATTTCAATTACTTTCGACTTAAAATTCTAGACTATTTTCTAATCATAACATGTAGCCCTAACCTGTCTTGTGGCCTCAGTACCAATTTCGAACCTTCCATTAGTAACCAGTATTACTTCACTACAATTGCTCTGGTTTATAGCTCTAAAATAAAATGAACCTCTATATCTATCATTTTCTATAGATTCAATTGTAACACTACATTCTTCAACAAGGTATTCTTGCAACTCTGAACAAAATACAGTTGAATGATAACTTATGGTATCATATGGAGCTGGTGGCTTCCAGTCATTGTAAAACAAAAATGAAGCCCAAACACCATCTTCAATACCATAAACACCAACTCCTTTGGATGGTTTTATAATAAGTCTAATATTATATCCATCAGGAGAAGCGTATCATAGCCTTTTACCCCAGTTATTTCATGGAATTTCTCATCGCAACCTCCATTAATATCAAAAAAACCATAGCCATTCGCTCTTTCAAAAACGACGAGCTCCCCATTTATTTCTGCCTGCATGGCTCCAACAAAAATTTCCTCCCTAAGATCTTGTTTACTACAACCAAAACAAAGTGATATAATTACGGCGATTACTAGTCTAATTATCTTATTCATTATAAAATTTTATTAATATTTTACTTTCTAAACTTTATATGCTCATTATTCCATCCCAAATTGCAAAATTCAATCCGAAACTATATTTTTAAGTCAAACCTGCCATCGGTAATTGAAACTGTTCTATGAACATTTTCTAAAGTATAGCCACTAAAACTAAAAGTTCCTTTAACCTTTTCCGAAGTTATTTCTTCTATTTTAATGAATCCACTAGAAGCTATAAATCTATCCTTATAGGTATCAGAGAATAAATCTTTTATGTACTCCTCTGTACATTTCCAATTTTCCCCTATGTAAAAATTACCATATACGGAATCAGGATCAAAAGCGTGTGTTCCAATGGTTAGTGGTACACTAAGCCCTACCTGGATTTTTTCATAGCAGTTTTTTGCATTAAATTGTAGTCTGTTATTAAAAACGAAAATATAAATTGAGTTTTGCAATACTATCTTTTTGTTTTCATAAACGATTTCTACATACCCCATATCACTTATCGGGTATTCTACTACATTATTGTCGGCATCATCTATTTTACTACAACCTAGTGATACCAGAAAAAAACAAACAATAAAAACTTTTATAAAACCTTTCATTTTACAAGTATCAAAAATTAAACCTTATAGAAACTCTAAAATTATATCCCCTAGCCTCACCAAAATTATTGTCGAACTTTAGCATTCCTAAATTATAGGCAGCGTTTAGCTTTATATTCTTTTTCAAATCCAATCCAATATTAGCGACACAACCAAAATCAAAATCATCATAAAAATCCTGCCAGCGTAAATAGTCAGCAACCTCATTAAACGTTTTGGCAAACAAACTGCCCATCTGAGGTTTCAAACCAAAATCCATCCAGTCAATCAGAGTAATACTCTGGCCCGCTTTAACTTTTTCCGTACCAAACTTGATTTTTATTTTGGATACTTGCTCTTGGTTTTGGGCGTACGTCACGTTCAGCATAACAATCATCATTGCTATAAGTATTAGAGTTTTCATGACTTTTTATTTTTTTGGTTGGACCTCTACTTCAAAATTCCCTAATTCTATATATAGTTATATCCGAAATCATGTTCTATGGACAATTCTGGACATATTCGGACGTCGGCAAACTCAAATGGCATTGGCTGTCAGTCTGTTTTTAATAGCCATTGGAATAATACTGTCCAAAAACATAAACACCTTGTTCATAGCCCCAGGAATGATGACTTCTTTCTTTGCGAAAAATTTCTGAAGCGTTTCTTTAGCCGCAACTTCCGGGTCGAGAATGGAAGTTCTCGACAGCCATCCAAGTTTTCTGTTTTGCAAGCATAGGCCGGTTGTTGTATTCATCCCTCCTGGGCACACTATTGAAACCCAAATACCGTATTTACTAATTTCCTTTCTCAAGCTTTTTGAAAAGGATAGCAGGTATGCTTTTGTACCACCGTATACTTGCTTTTTGGGCAAATGGAAAAAGCTGGCCATACTGCTCACATTTAATATTCCAGAGGGCGCATTGGCCTTAAAATCCTCCATAAAGAGTTTTGTCAACAAGGTTGGTGCGGCTACATTTACGTGGATTTGCGTTAAGAAATAATCCTCATGCATATCCTCAAAATAGCCCCTGCTCAACACACCGGCATTGTTAATAAGATATTTTATAGAGGCGGCTTTGGCCTTAACTTTTTCAAATAGCCGATGACAGTTTTCTTTGGACCCTAAATCCATTTCAAAGGTTATGACTTCAATATTAAAGTTCGATTTTAGGAAGCGCCCAAGTTCAAGTAATCCAGAATTTGGTAACGAAACCATAACAAGGTTCATTCCCTGGCTAGCACATTCAATGGCAAGTGATTTTCCAAAACCAGTACTTGCCCCTGTGATTAATGTATAAGTTTTCATGAGTTTAGATTTAAATATTCAACTGTTTTCTTAAGCCCAAAATGCAAGGGCGTAATTTTATAATTCAGTTCCTTTTGTGCTTTTAAAGAAGAAGAAATGCGATTGACAAAAAGAGAATCCAGTACTTTTGGAGTTATTGAGGGAGCTACCCTTAATAGGTTTTGAAATATAGACGCAATAGAAAAAAATGCTTTGACCATGGCATAATTCACCTGTAAAATTTTAATCTTACTCTGTGTTAAGGTTTTAATTAATGAGAAGAGCTGTTTATAGCTGATATTCTCCCCTCCTATAATATACCTTCCGTAGTTGACATCACTTTCCATGGCCAGAAGATGGGCATGTACAACATCATTGATAAAAACGTAATTTGATGTACTTTTTAACCTATTTGGGACTAGTAAAAAGTCCTTTTTGGCAATCATCGATATAAGCCTATTCACTCCATTTGAGTAGGTTCCTAATCCTGGCCCATAAACTTTTGAAACATTCAAAATGACACTAGAAAGTCCTTTTTTTGAATACTGCCTTACGATTTCCTCAGACATGCTTTTGGTCAATTCATAGTCATTAGCATAGGATGTTATTCTGGGTTGTGTCTCCGTAATTGGGATCTGGTTATAAGACGGCCCATATACGGATAGGGTACTGGTATAAACCACCTTTTTAACCTGGTGCTTCCACGCCGCTTTTAATAAGTTTTCGGTCCCAATAACATTCGTGTTATAAAAATTGTCGATGTTTCTGCATTTTAAATTGGTATATGCCGCTGTATGCATTACATAAGAACACTCTTTAATGGCATTTTCAATAGAAGCATAATCACAGATGTCGCCTTTAAAAAGGAAAAAATTTTCATGCTTTGGTACTTTTAAGGAATGTAAATCCCTGACCAGGGCATTGACCTGAATATTTCTTTCAGCTAAAGCCAAAGCTAATTGGCGACCTATATATCCGGTTGCACCGGTAAGTAAAACTTTCATAATCATGTTTTTAAAGTTTGGTGATAAAAGATTGATATTTCGTAAACTGCCGATAGTGTTAAGTGGAGTATAAAAACATACCACACCGTCTGAGTTTCATAAGCAAGTAGACATAACACAATACCAAATGGAATGGTTCCAATTATTTCCTTTTTCGAATCAAATAAGTGGATAATTAAATATGCCAAAGTGCAACAAGCTATGGCAAAGGCCAGATCAAATGTTTCCAATAAAGCAAACAGTAATACGCCCCTAAAGAAAAACTCATAGCAGAACAGAAACGTAAAGCGTATAGAAAAGTAAGCCCATGCCTCAGATTTATTATGATAACTTTCACTTTCGCTAAAATGGTTGGTGCGATTGGCCGAAGTCCACGATATCCACGCACATAAACCTAATACGGCTATAAAAGGCAATAAAATTTGCAATCGGGGAATCTCAATAGTGGTGATTAGATAACGAAGGTCAGGCATCAGCATGTAAAATAGTACTCCGAACAAAACAATGCCAAGGCTGTGCTTTAGGTTTAAGAGCCTGATACCGTTTCTAACCACCAAGGCATTTTCTAGATTAACTATCTCCAGTCTTTTATAAACCCAACTTAACAAAAAGTACGTAAGGAAGGCCACACTTATAAATACCCATATATTTTGTACACTGATCATGATTTCGCAGGAATTAGTGTTACACTAAACATGGAGCTATTTGCCTCAACTTTCACACACTTTCCATTTTCATAATAAAAGATGTTATACTTACCATCCAAAAAATCAACTTTATACACCCCTTCGGCTAGAGCCTCAACCTTTGCCATCCGTTTGATATAATCACAGTAAACCGATTTTATCGTCTTAGGTTCTTTGAAATAAAGCATCACAAGGTTGTCCTGAATGGCTTTAAGGCTTAATTTTTTGGTTGTTTCCGAATTCTCCAGATGGTAATTTTGGTTTTTATATACAACATCATGATCTGCCTTCACCTTGTTGTTTACCTTTCTGAAAACTGAAGAATGGATGAGAATACCGTTTTTATAAATCGAAGTTTCTTCTCCCTTTATACTGAAGTGTAGAATGAATTTAACATTAATGTCACTTTCTAAAGAGTAAATTGTGGAGCCGTTTCCCACATCACAGCTTACATTTATGGTTCCAATAACGGTATGATTTCTAACCACGTTGTAACTAATTTTCTTGATAGGTTTTTTATCATTGGCATGGGACACCGTAACAACGAATAACATAGATAGCATTCCCAGTTTTACAGCAAGCCTTTTTATAAAAGTTAGCTTTTTAGTGAAGCGAGATCCGCTTTTTATTTTCTTTAAGAGGTAAAGGATTAACATCGGTATCATGACTCAAAATTTTTAGGATTAATTTGTTAATCGTAAAAGTATTGGCGTAATGAAAAACCAATGTCCAGTATGGTCTAGGAAGCAATAATTAGGATGTCCAACGATTATTTCGGACTAAAAAAGACTAAAATTTGTCCCTAAATGTAGAAGGCGTTTCTGAAGTAAACTTTTTAAAAGCAGAATAAAAGGTAGATTTTGAGTTAAATCCACATTCCAGGCCGACGGCTACTATGGTATACTCACTAAATTCATCATTTGACAGGAACTGCTTAGCCTGTTCTACTCTCAATGAATTGATAAAATCGGAGAAATTATAGTCGCTATAGGAGTTTACAAGTTTGGAGAAGTAACTTTTGCTCATCCCGAGTTCCGTTGCCAATGTTTCCATACTTAACAAAGGGTCGAGATATAATTTATTCTCAATTATATGATCTCTGACAGTTTCAAAATCGGTTTTGTGCTTTTCATTAAAAAAATCATCGTCGTCTGCATTTTGTTCCGCAACATTTGGCGGTGCCAAAGCAACAGCATTGGCGCCAATAGAACTTCTCAATACAATCCGGTCACGCAATACATTGTACTTGTAAAAACCCTGATACCCCATCCAATACAAAAGTATGGACATGCCCAACCTTAAAAACAAATAGGTATCTTCATTTCCAGTTAAAGTCCTGATGGTTAATGCTACGGCCCAAAAAATAATCATAAATAAGCCTAGGCGGATAAACCACTTTATCCAATTTAAGTCATCATAGGACAATACATAGGAAATCAATTGATTCCTTCTAAAAATCAATAAACATGTATTTACAAATAGGAAAACAGTATAAAAGAGGTTAAAAATATCTTCAATTGTATTGTAATGAAGAATTATGGAGATATCTCTATCCGGAACTTCATAATAGACATATGAAATGACGCAAAGGTGAAGCACTATCTCAACTATAAAGATTGTAATAGAAATTTTCAAATAATCGTTGACCTTGTCCTGTACCTTCAAAAAATGGGTGGTAAAGGCATAAAACATTGGCATTATCAGAAAATACCAAGGCACAAGAAAATTTTTTATCAGAAACAAATCCGATATGAAATCATTATCTATGAGCCAACGTTGAAGGTTATTGAGGGAGATAAAAAGAACGGTTAAGTTAAGAAAAACGATAACCCTATCGCATTTTTTCTTAACAAACATGGTTACAAGGTTGAAAGCGAAACCTTGAACAACACCGGCTATTAGCAAAAAATCAATAATAGAAACCAAGTTCCGTCAGTATAATTTTACTAAAGATACTAATTTCAGCTATTTATATTAATTTCCGATTTGGATTTTTTACGGAGTAAAACATAATATATATAGCTATCTAATAACTGGTTGAGTACCGATAACCATTTTTTCGGTTTTTTATTCTCTTTTTTCATAATAAAGGATTTATAAAAATTGATGCCATTTATTTAATTGTATAAATCAATATTTATTGATGCCCAGTTAAAACTCGCGTTGGTCAAATCCTCTTTTTCAATATACTTGAATAAAATCCAATCCAAATTGGTTCAAAAGAACGACTAAAGATTGCCACACAATGTTCGTCTCAGATTTTGAGATCGCAACTTGCATCATATGAACGCGGCATTACGCACAATTAATTAGTAAAGGGAAGATATGCCTAAATTATAATAGCTATTATTTTTGGCCTTTCACTATTTCGTCAAAACCTAGGATTATCTGTGCATTGACGCCACTCAAGCAACTCTCGTATCGGTTTAAAAACTAGACTAAGTTTTCATTATTTCTAATTGAATTGTAACAAAAGCCCGCCAGAGTATATAGTATTAAATGAACCTAAATTATATTGCATCTTAAGACCTATCGAAAATTTCCTCCCTGTCTGAAATCTTATCTTTGCGACTAAAGGCAATACCAGCTCGTTAAATTTAGAATCATAATTATTTAATTGCTCGTCCACTTTATAGATTAGCAACCCACCACCAGCATGTGTCTCAATAAACAACCACTTTTTTATTTCAAACTCTCTTCCGTACAGTAAATTAATTTGGCTAAAGCTATCTCCCCCATCGCCCCAAATCACAAATTCTTGTCCTAATGAAACCAAAAAACTAAACACATTATTATTGAGGGAAACGCTTAAATCAGCACTTAGGGCAATACCACCGTCATTTTCGAACAAATCTTTACCTTCCTGTATTCCGTAAATTTCTAAGGGAACAATAGACCATGATTTAAATTTGAGTTTGGAACTTTCATCATTCTGGGAAAACAAAAAACCAGATATTAAAAAGAAAATTATTATCAGATATGAACTTTTCATTGAAATATAATTAGGCCTTTTCATAATATGATCTTCTATGCACTCTCCTTTTTTAAAGGCGAATGATGCTCATGTACTATTTTCCATCCCGTATCAGTTTTAAGAAATAGTAATGTGATTTGGTCATTAACAACAACCAGGTCCTTCCCAAACTTTAAATGAAAATCTGAATGAAAAGTAACATTTGCGACCTCTCCATAAACTGCAACCTTTAAATCTTTTGCATCAAACTTTACAACTTCAGTAACGGAGCCAAATACTTCTCTTTCAAATTTTTCATTCTCCATACTGCCCACTCGTGGCTCTCCACCATTAAATTCCGTGAACTTTGGACTATAAGCATGGAAGGCAATCAATTTGTTCATATCGCCATCGAAAACACTTTGAACAATAGCCTCCATAGTTTTTAATACTTCTTCTTTTGCTTCAGGAAATTCATCGTTCAGTAAATCTACTTTTTCTTCTTTTGCTTCCTCTTTAACCACCTCTGCTATTTCCTTTTGCTCTTGTTTACAAGCAAATAAGATTAACATACCAGCAATGGTTACAATCAATAATGTTTTAGTTTTCATAATTATAAATTTTAAGTTTGGATATTGTTTACTTTAACGCATAGGGGAGATTTTCAAATTTATAATCAGGACAGCAAAAGCCCTTTAACTATTTTTTCAAAGCATAGGAGTATTTCTGCAATACTTTAAAAAAACTAGTATTAATGGAGCATACGATTTAGCAATCGCTACTATTAGCTAATATCACTTGGCGATTTACCGAACTCTTTTTTGAAGGCCCTGCTAAACCATGACGGGTCGTTAAACCCAACCTCATAGGCAATTTCAGAGATGGTTTTATCGGAGTTTTGAAGAAGCGCTTTCGCTTTGTTTAATCGAATAGAGCGTATAAAAACTGCTGTGGATCGATTGGTAGTAGCTTTAATCTTTCGGTATAACTGCGATTCGCTCAAATGCATTTTTTCGGCGAGTTTTGCCGAATCAAAATCCGAATCGTCCATATAAGAGTTTACCAATTCTATCACCTGTTTTATGAACACGGTTTGCGGCTCTTTGTCCTTCCGCTCAATAAAGGCTTTAAAATCCTCCTGACTGAATTTTTCAATCATGGTTTTTCTAAGCTGGATCAATTGACCTATTCTTGCAAAGAGCTCTTTTTTATTAAATGGTTTTACCAAATAAGCATCGGCACCGTAGGTTAAGCCTTCTATTCGGTCTTTATCACTGGCTTTCGCGGTTAAAAGTATTATGGGAATATGATTAGTCACCAATTCGGTTTTAAGTGTAGTACAAACCTCAAAACCGTTCTTTTTGGGCATCATCACATCGCTGATAATGATATCCGGTATGTAAGTTTTTGCCATCTCGATGCCTTTTTCACCGTCTTCCGCCAATAGGACTTTATAATCGTTTTCAAGACAGGTTTTTAAATAATAAGCAACATCTTTATTGTCCTCTATAATCAAGGCAATTGCCGATTTTTCATCGATTGGGATGGGTATGTTCTGGTCATCCGTAAAAGTTGCATTTGCTAATCTCGCACCACTTTCAGCATGCACTTCAACTTTTTTAGTTGAAATATGAGCCTGGTTCGTTATGGGCAACGTCACAGTAAACTCGGCTCCTTTTCCTTCTTCACTTTTTACTTTAATTTGCCCATCCATCAATTTTACCAACTCCTTGGTCAACGCCAGTCCAATGCCCGTGCCTTTAAACTGGGGCGAGGCGTAATTTTTAACTTGATAAAACTTCTGGAAAACATTAGGAAGGTCGGCCTTCGGGATTCCTATGCCGTCATCAATAATCTTAATCATTAGGGATTTGACTTCTGTTTTTAAATGACAAATGATTCTTCCATGTTCCTCCGTAAATTTTATGGCATTCACGATTAGGTTTTTGACGATAGTCCCCAGTTTTTCGGCGTCAACATCCATGTACAATTGGCTTATTTCGGAATAAAACACATAATCAATCTGCTTTTCCTTAGCCATGGACTCAAAGCTTTCAAAGATATATTGGATGTAGTTGACCACCTCTATTTGTACCAAATCCACATCTATTTCGGCACTTTCCAATTTGGTAAGATCCAGAATGTCGTTTACCATTTTTAGGAGATTGGAACTGTTTTCCTTAATTAAATGAAGTGATTTTGCCCTGCCCGATGATTTGGATTGGTTCTCTTCCAAAGTTTCTGCCATACCCTGAATAACGGTTATGGGCGTCCTAAATTCATGGGTTATATTGGTGTACAATGAATTTTTGAGTTGGTCTACCTCCTTTAATTTCTTGGATTCGGCCAAAGCTAATTTTCGGGATAACTGAAAATGATAAAACCAATAGGCTAAAGCAATCAACAATCCAATATAGCTAAGAATGGCCAGGTTGCTGGACCACCAAGGCGGATATACTTTTATCTTCATTTTAAGTGGTGGTTGGCCCCAAACATTACCTCTGGAAAATCCGTTGACCTCCAAGTCATACGTTCCTCGTGGCAAATTCAAAAACTGAATGGTATTGTCGTTTATAAAATTCCATTCGTTACCAATAGGAGCTAACCTATAAGCATACTTAATATTTTTATCCAATCGGAAATCCAGAGCCGAAAATTTCAGATAAAATGGGAACTGATCATTTTGAATATTTATTTTTGCTGTGGTTTCAATGGAAGCTTCCAAAGCGCTCTGATGGTGAAACGGCTCAATTACCTCCTCCCTAATGCGCAACTGCGAAAAATAGAGCTGTTGTGGTAAATCCAATGTGCTAATAGCGTTGGGATCAAAATAAGTAAGTCCTTCCACCCCGCCCATATAAATTGTGCCCGCTTCATCACGATATCTGGCATGTGTATCGAATTCCCTACCCTGAATATTGTCGAATGTAGAAAAATGTGCAAACTTCTGGGTAATGGGTTCGAACTTTACCAATCCGTCATTAGTCCCAATCCATAGATTACCCTGCAAATCATTCTGGAGACTATAAATCAGCATATTGGGAAATTGATCTTGTTTTGACCACGAAGTGAAGCCTCCATCTCTATTAAAAAGGCTCAACCCTTTTCTGGTCCCCATCCAAACTTGATTGTTGTCATCCACTAAAATATCATTCACAGCATTATGTGCTATAGTGTTTTCAATGTGATCTTCTTTTTTGAAATTTTTGAATTGAACTGAATCGTAGTTGTTACTCTTAAAAGTAATTCTTGAAACACCATTTTGAGTGCCTACCCAAATATTTCCATTTTTATCCAGTTCCAAGCAATTGGTTTCGTTGCTGGTTAATGTATTGCCATTACCAACATCATGCTTATAACGCGCAATGTTATAGCTACCGTTTGGACGATACTCCATTCGAAAAATACCATGTTCGTGAGTAGCGCCCCATAATACATTGTTGTCATCCAAAACCAAATCTTTTAAAAAGTTGGCATTGATAGAATTGGTATTATTCGGATTATGATAAAAGTTTTTAAACTTAAGATGCTCCGGATCAAAATTATTCATGTCCAGCAAACTAAGTCCCCTGGTCGTGGCAAACCACATACGGTTATTAATATTATCGGAAACAATGGCCCTTACCACCGAGCCCGCAATGGAATTTGATTCGTTCTGATTATCGACATAATAATATACACCATCATTGGTAATGAGATTTAGCCCTCCGTCCGAAGTACCGACCCAAAGTCCATTTTTATCCTTGTAAACCGAAAAAATCACGTTGTCATTGAGCAACCTTTGCCCCTTTTTATTCTTTGAGATATTCTGGAATACGGAAGGTTTAAATTCAATGCAGTTCAATTCGTTGGCCGTGCCCACAAACAATTGAGTTGTGGAAACTCTCAGCAAAGCCTGGACAGTATTATTGCTTAAGCCTAGCCCGGCTTCCTCTTCATATTCTATCTTATCCTTTACTTTTAGATCGATGAAGTCATAAAGATACAGGCCTCTGCCCGTGGCTACCCAAACATGACGGTCGTCTTCTTTAAGAAAATCCAAAACATGCATAGTTTTAAACGCTCCACTGTTTTCAAGTTCTATGGATTTTACATTACCAGTTTCAAATTCATAGGCAAAAAACCCTTCATAACCGCCAACCAGCAAATTATCTTTTGTTCTGAAAAAACTCTGAACATTTCCAGAAATTTTAACTTGTACCATTGGGCGCTCAAAATCTTCATAGAAACCTTGAATAGTCCCGTCTAGTTGGCCAACCCACAACATATTGGCATTATCCTTAAAAATACCTGTAATGGCGGAGCCACTCCTATAGTTTACAGGTGGAGCTTCTAAATCTTCCCAATAGAACAATCCATGATTTAGGGTAGCCACCCAAATGCCATTTTGGTGGCCTTTGGCCAATCCGCTAACGGTAACTTGTTTGTCAGTAATGCCAAATTTGATGCTTCGAAAAGTGTTTTGACGGGGATCGTACAAATTAAGGCCTTTGTCCCTTGTACCTACCAAAAGCTTCCCGTCTCTATAGGTTTCAATTTTAGTAATATAATTTCCCGAAATTGATAGCGAATCATTGGAATCGTGTAGAAATGTTTTAAATATATTCCCATCATATCTATTCAATCCATCTGCTGTGCCAATCCAAACGAACCCCTTATCGTCCATCACCATGTCATTCACTGACACTTGGGACATACCGTCCTCCATGGATAAATATTCAATTCTAGGTACCGCCTTTTGGGCAAGTACGGTGCAAACATTAAAAATGATGCAAATAGAACATAGAAATTTATTCATTTGTACTTTAAATGGTTGGTTTATAACGAAATATTCCTAAATATAGAAATTATATTCTTACAAAATAGCCTCTGACCTGAATTTATGGAAACCAAACTGTTAAACCCTGTTAAAAACTTGACTTTTTCACTTTATAACCTATATTATAAGTTAATCTTTAAATGAAAAGGGCAAATGATTTACACAGAAAAAGACAAGTATTCGGATGTTTTGGAGGAATCCATCACTTATTTGGAAAACCGCGGTTTTGAAAACATTAAGGCCGATATCGAGGGTTACGAAACCCCAAAATCCTATGTAAAAAAAGGAAGCGATATTGCCGTTACCCCTGACATCGTGGCGACAAAAGAGGGACGAAAACATATTTTTGACATAAGTTTAAAATCGGAAAAACCCAAACTCCTCAAATCAAAATGGTTGTTTCTACAAACCCTGAGCAACCTCAAATCCCATAGGTTTAAACTGATTACCAAAAGGGGACACATTCAATTCTCAAAGGATATGTTAGAGGATATCAACCTTACCAATACCAAACTTATCAGAATATAGTCGTATCTTTAAGGTCTTGTGACTTTTTTGCGGGATTTGCGTCCAATAAAAAGACAACATAAAATTAATGTGGAACATTTTGTAACATTTTTTGTTATTTGTACGTATAACTAAAGAGAACCCAAGATTCACAATTAATTTTACAGGAGATTTTTAGATGAGACAACTTAAAATTACGAAGCAGGTTACTAATAGGGAAACCGCTTCGTTAGATAAATATTTGCAGGAAATTGGCAAGGTAGATTTGATTACCGCTGATGAGGAAGTGGAGTTGGCACAACGTATTAAAGCTGGCGATCAAGTGGCTTTAGAGAAGTTGACCAAGGCTAACCTTCGTTTCGTGGTATCCGTAGCAAAACAGTACCAAAACCAAGGATTGACCTTACCTGATTTAATTAATGAAGGTAATTTAGGCTTGATTAAGGCCGCACAGCGTTTTGATGAAACCCGAGGTTTTAAGTTTATTTCCTATGCGGTTTGGTGGATTCGTCAATCTATCCTTCAGGCATTGGCAGAGCAATCTCGTATTGTACGCTTGCCATTGAACAAGATTGGCTCAATCAATAAGATTAACAAGACGTTTGCCTTTTTAGAGCAAAGTCACGAACGTCCTCCATCTGCAGAAGAAATCGCAAAGGAATTGGATATGACCATCAACGATGTGAAGGAGTCCATGAAAAACTCTGGCCGTCACGTAAGTATGGATGCACCATTGGTTGAAGGCGAGGATTCAAATTTATACGATGTTTTAAACTCAGGTGAGTCCCCAAATCCTGATAAGGAATTATTGCACGAATCGTTGCGTACGGAGATTGAGCGTGCCCTAGAAACCTTAACACCTCGCGAAGCGGACGTGATTCGTTTATATTTTGGTTTAGGAAACCAACACCCAATGACCTTGGAAGAAATAGGCGAAACCTTCGACTTAACACGTGAACGTGTAAGACAAATTAAAGAGAAAGCTATTCGTAGATTAAAACATACGTCTAGAAGCAAAATATTGAAAACATATTTAGGATAGCAATATTGCTACGACTAAATAACAGTAACAACAGTTACACATAACTGTTCGTTTTTTGATTGATGAAAGAACCCCCGGCTGATTACCGGGGGTTTATTTTGTTCACAAGTAATCCTACGCCTTTTTTTTCTATTTTTAGCGAAACGAATGTTGTTTAAATATTCTACTAAACTGAGATATGCTAAAAACTATCTGTTACATAAGCGACTCATATGGTTCTCATTCTTATGAAGATTTAAAAATGCTATATGAAAAAGCAAAGAAAAACAATCAGAAGAATGAAATCACTGGTGTTTTGATTTATAATAATGGAAATTTTCTACAGGTTCTGGAGGGCCATCCGGAAAGGGTGGACGCTACATACAGCAGAATCGAACTAGATTATCGACACCAAAATATATTTAAGGTTATCAACATCAATATAGAGCAACGTATTTTTGAAGATTACAACTTTGGGTTTACTATTATAGATGACTTCAAAGAATTTAGCGAACTAAACCAATACCTAGAATGGCTCAAAAATGCAGAAAACAAAGTTGCCAATAAAGTTATTACGGTTGTTGAAAATTTTATTGGTTCTATGCGCTGAGAGATTATAAAACACATATTTTTGTTGTTTCAATTATATCCATCAAATGAAATCTAAATTAATTGCCCCTTCTATTCTTGCAGCCGATTTCGGTAATCTTCAACGTGATGTTGAAATGGTAAACCAAAGCGACGCTGACTGGTTTCATATCGATATCATGGATGGCGTATTTGTTCCAAATATCTCATTTGGGATGCCTGTACTGAAGGCTATTGCCCAACACGCAATGAAGACTATCGATGTCCACCTTATGATTGTTGACCCCGATAGGTATATTAAAACTTTTGCAGAGCTGGGAAGTGATATTTTGACGGTGCATTATGAAGCTTGTATCCACTTGCACCGGACACTTCAAGCTATTAAAGCCGAGGGGATGAAAGCTGGTGTTGCCCTCAATCCACATACCAATGTAAATGTTTTAGAGGATACCATTAATGATATTGATTTGGTTTGCCTAATGAGCGTGAACCCGGGGTTTGGAGGACAGAGTTTTATTGAAAACACTTATAACAAGGTGCATCAATTAAAGGAAATGATTGTTCGTAAAGGGGCTTCCGTACAAATTGAAATAGATGGTGGGGTAACGAGCAAAAATGCCAAACAATTGGCCGATGCCGGAGCAGATGTGCTTGTAGCCGGAAGTTTTGTTTTTAAAAGTTCCGATCAACCTGAGACCATAAAAGAGTTAAAGGCGATTGCAAACTCTTAGCTTAATTTAAGTCCTTTTGTCAATTACATTAATTGGCTTCCTACTCATTTCAGGAAACTGCATGGCAAGGATTTCCTTTTTATTGTGAAATTGAATTTTCGGGGTAACCCTTAGTTTTGCACGAAAATGATCCTTTATATTATGCAACAACTGCTCGGAAATAGTCTTGGCGCTAATCCGCAATGTGATTTCATCCGTACCAATGTCGTTATGCGATATTTCGATAATATAGCAATCTACTTCACTAAAATCGTTCAAAATATTACCCATCGCAGGTGGGTACAGGGTTGTTCCCTTATATTTAATCATTTGCTTTTTTCGTCCTAAAACTGGCCCTAACCGAGGTGTATTTCTTCCGCATTTGCAGGTCTCATGATGCATCCTAAGCATATCTCCAGTTTTAAAACGCAGTAATGGCATCGCTTCTACCCCCAATGTCGTAATAGTTAATTCCCCTATTTCACCTTGCTCTACCGGATTATCATTATCATCCAAAATTTCGGGAATGATTAATTCCGGATGATGATGCCCTCCAATTTGATATTCACACTCCGTGAATGCCGTATTCATTTCTGTTGAAGCATAAGTTGAATATAGTTTTATGTCCCATTTGGACAGAATTTTACTGGATAACGTATTTAATGAAAAATCCTGCTCACGCAACGGTTCCCCAATGCAAATAGCGCCTTTCACTCCCGAATTATTTATGTCGATACCATGTTTTTCGGCATGAGCAATGAGCTTTAAAAGAAACGATGGAACGGTAATTAAATACGTTGGTTTAAACTTTAGAATGGAGTCCCATTGCAGTTCGGGAATACCCGCACCTACTCTAACAATTCCCGCACCCAATTTTCGGACACCCAAAAAGTAAGCCAGTCCAGCCATAAACCGTCTATCCATAGTGGTCATCAACTGTACCACGTCATTTTCTCCAATACCGGCACAAGCAAACGAAATAGCCTCGTTGTATGCAAGCCTATCCAAATCCTTGTCGCTTAATGCGAAAGTAACAGGGTCTCCTAAAGTACCCGATGTGGTTACATAATCGATAATTTTATTGCGTGGCACACATATAAAATCGTCATTATACAACTGAAGATCTTCCTTTGTAGTTGTCGGGATTTTCGATAAGTATTCTAACGATGTTATCTCTGCTATATCCACATTGTGCTTCTCAAAATGTCGCCTATAAAACTTGGATGTTTTGCTCAAATATGCCAAAGTCTCTACAAGTTTTTTTTCTTGGAACGCCCTAATGTCCGCAGTCGAAGATTTTTCTATATCAGGAATCATCAATCTAATTTTCTCTTTATTTTTTTGATATAAATATCTAAAGTTCTCAAATCTGGAACTGTAGTTACTTCTTTGGATTTAGCTTCTTCAAATGCAATTAAAGCCGCTCTAAAATACCCTTTTTCATAATAATATTTTCCTATTTGATAGTGGGTTTCCCAAAAGTCGGGATTGCTTTTTTTAAAAGCCTCAATGGTTTCGGGAAGTACTGTTTTATCTGTTTTAATGGCCTGTTGCATATCACGATTCAATTTTCTGTAGGTTTCGTAATCCTCATAGGCCTGGGAGTATAAAAACTCATCTTCCTTAACAATCAATTTTTGGTTTAAAAAGCCCCATTTCGGCAACTTACCGGCAAACACCTCATCCAAATCATAGGCTACAAAGGCTCCCAACTGATAAGGGTTTGAGGATACCCAAACTTGTCTTTCCTCCGGTTTAAATACAATCCCGTGATGCGCTCTCAACTGATTTAAGGCCTTTTCATTGCCATAGCCCAGAGATTTATCATCAATCCCTTCCCTGTTTCTTAAAACTGCAATAGCTTTTTCAACATTCATCTTTTTTGCATGATCCAATAATTCTTCCATGCGCTGATATCGATAGGCGGAGTGGCTTTCCTTTTTGTGCAAGATATTGTTTTCATCTTCGGCATAAGCTTCACTTTGAAAGTGATTGGAACAAATAAGTTCATTTGAATTCTCCACCTCATAAACCCCAAAGTTTTTAGGCGAAACCTCAATAATAACAGCTCTTTTATCCTTGGCTGAACCTATAAAAATGGATTCGGACACAAACACCTCCCGCTTTTTCGCAATAGCTATAGCTTCTTCAATATTTGACGCATATTGCAAAATTTCCCGGTTAAGGATGGAAATTGGTGTTTTCGCAATCCATGGGATTTTTGATTTTCCTGCATTGATGGTCACCGTAAGCCCATGCTCGTTCATTCCCGAAACCACCCCAATCATTCCTGCCCAAGTGACGGACATAAATTTATGACCCTTTTGGGGATTGACAAATGCAATGATTTTGTTTTTGGCAAAATCGTCACCTGCATAAAAATCAAAATTTCGGCCGATAAGGAGTTGACCATCCTTAGTTTTATCGCCCCAGGCGGCAAAAGAGGAACATCCCACCAAAGCCAAATCCTGAAGCGCATGCCCGATGTCGTGCGCGCCATGGAGGTATAAAACCCTTAAATAGTCATCAGCAATGTGGTCATAGTCATCCCCTGCATATTTTGACAGCCCATAGATTTCTGTTTTATATTCCTCTGGAATGTGGAGGTACATTTTCCGATTATAAAATGCCAAAATTTTTCTGAGCAACCACTGCTTAAACTTTGAGGGCACCAATTCATTCACTTTACTTAAAAAAGCGTTTTCCTGAAATTCAAACAACTCTTTAGTCAAAATCCCTGTATTTAAACCTAATTGATAGGGGTTGCCCTCAACGTAAAGTTCCCATGCGCCATATTTGTTTTTCGCAAAACTATTTTTCCCCGAAGTGAAGGTGGAATCGTTTACGGAAATTCGCTCTGCCGTAGAGGCATCATATTGCGCCACCTCGGGCACATCCTTCAAGGATTTGGAAACGCCACAAGAAAGTACTACAAGGGATATGCCCGTTAAAAAGGCAAAACGTATTTTGCGTAAAACGATTTTCATTCTAAATCCCTGAGTGCTTTATGGGTACGTTTCACGGCTTTCCTATCTTTATAATCAATCCACTTTTGACCTTTCCATTTGCGCATTCTGTTTTCAAAATGACGCATAAAAAAGACATTGTAAAGCATGTTTAGTGCCACCTTTGGCTTTTTAGAAAACGCTCTAAGAGTCATGGAGAAACCAGCATCCAGATACTCGACAAAATGCCAATACCCGCTGGGCATGTATAAAGCTTCCCCATGTTTCATAGTGACTTCAATGCCTTCAACATGTTTTAAAGCTGGATAGGTTTCAAAATCGGGATTGGTCATATCGATGGTTTCCAGATTATGGACTGCGTATGGAATTTTATATAAAAACCTGGTTTGTTCAGGTGGAAATAACAAGACGCGCTTGGTACCATGAAAATGAAAGTGCAACAAATCGGCCAAATCCATATCATAATGGGCCAGTACCTGAGAACCCTTGCTTCCAAAGAATAGCACGGGCAAACGCTTAAAAAACTTCATCCCTATGTTAGGGTAACTAAAATCCTCAAGGAGCTTCGGCATCTTTTTCATAACATCATAGAAAAAAATACGCAGGTCGGTAGGTTTGGTTTTTAAAAGCTCGATATAATCAAATAGCTTCATTTCGGTAACCGGTTCGGCTGACTTTTGCTTTCCTTTAGTCGTTTGGTTATTATACAATGGTACAACCTGATCCCCAGCCATAGATTGGATATAATCCAAACTCCATTTTTCATTAGCACCCCAATCCTTGGTCAAGCCCTCAATTAAAACAGGACGCTGAGGCTTGTAATAGTTTTGAACAAATTCTTCCTTGGTAATATTCTTTACCCTTTCTATGGGCTTCAACTTGAATTTTGCCATAGCTATTCCTTTTAATTCACTTGTTCTTTTTGGTGCATTATTATCTTATCCAGTAAATAGTCTTTACCCAAAATTTCAGCACAGGTTACAACTGCACTAATCGTTACCCCCAAAATGCCATGCATGTTGATGGACTGACCCGTTAAATAAAGGTTTTTAACTCTAGTTTTTGGTGCGAGATAAGAATGCAAAGGTTTGTTTACGTCCTTAACATAGCCATACATGGAACCTCGGTTGCAACCGATATAATCCCTGTAGGACAATGGCGTAGAGGTATAATATGCCTGAATACAATCTCTAATATTAGGAAACTTTTTCTCCAGTTCATCTATCAAAAGCTCAGCTTTTTCCGTCTTGAATTGCTCATAGGTCTGGCCTCTATCATTTTCATTGGCAACGGTATTAAAAGTTTCTTCCCATGGCAAAACCTCATCGTATTTCATGTAGGTCATTACGGCAATACTGTCTCCATAAACACTTTCCTCATTTTTTATACCCATGGACATCATATAGGCTTCCGGCCAGTTTGATTCCTCATAATCCAATGTATCCCATACTCTTTTATGGTCCTTGAAGTGATAAAAATTCCTATTCTGATATTTGAAGGTTTGAGGTTTCAAAACAATATAAAGCGTAAATGGTGCAATTGTGCTTTCGATTTTCCGTATGCGATTAACATAGGATTTCCTGAACTTATCCTCCCCTATTAATTCTAAAGTACGTTTTGGTTCAAAATTGGAAATGAACAAATCCCCACGAATTTCAATGCCTTTCGTTGTAATAGCCGAGGCAATTTTTCCATTTTCAAAATCAAAACGATTAACCTCATGGTGATTGTAGGTATCGCCTCCCAGTTCCTTTAAACGTCGAATCAATACCTTAGTAATTTGACTACCCCCTTTAATGCATCGATACGAACTTTGTATATATGAATTGGTTGACAAGGCGTGCACATAGAAAGGAGTTCTATCGGCTTCCCCAGCATATAAATAATTAGTTCCGGCCAAAATAGCCCTTAATTTTTCGTTTTTGGTAAAAGAATTGATGCAGTCCTTTGCCGAAAGCTTCAAAATATCAGGGTCTGCATAATGAGACGGTCCTTTTTCAAGAACGTAAAGTGGAAACTTATTGCAAGTATCCTGTAACTTTTTGCAATAGGCTCTTATATTTTCTTCTTCACTTGGAAAATCAACTGCCAATTGTTTCACGAAATTCTCATAGCCCTGGGCGTGCCTATATTTTTTTGGGTCGTCATCAAAAGAAATAATGTCAAATCCATCCTCATCCATTCTATGAAAGCACAAATCCTCCATAATTCCAATATATGAAAAGTACCGATGTAAATTCTGCCCCTCGCTTAGGCCACCAATGTAGTGAACCCCCGTATCAAATATAGTCCTATCGCGGACAAAGGTTTGCAAGTTGCCCCCGTACTGGTTGTTTTTTTCAAGAACACAGACAGTTTTTCCTTCCTTCGCCAAAATGATCGCGGAGACGAGACCAGCCAACCCGCTTCCCATAATTACAACATCGTAATGATCCTTGTACTTCAAAATATCATGATTTTAAAACGGCCATATTACTTTTAACCATAACCTGCTCGCATCCCAAAGATGTCATAAACTTAGTATATAATTTCACACTTTCATTTAATAACACGAAAAGTTTTCCACTACCTACCAAATTTTCTAACAAACTCTCCTCTATATGCTTTTTATCAATTACAAAAACATCAGTGTTTTTAATATCTATCCCGTCAAGGCTGTCCTTTATATACACTTTATACGACGTATTGGTAAGAACACAGTTATTCATCAACTCTCGATGCGCCTCATTTTCAATAAAAGAAAATATTTTCCTGTCCGGACTATCCAGGGCCATTAAAAAAAACAATGGACTTATGTCCTTTGAAATAGTAACAAAAATACCCTTTTCAGGCAAATCATCTATAAGGGTTTTATTCACTTTAGTATTTTCAACTAAATCCGTTTTCACACTATCATAAATCGCTTTCCCTCTATATTTAAAGTCTTCCAAAACCAAATTATGGAAATAGGCTTCTCCTTCAATTTCCTCACGTAGCTTAGCATGTTCATTCCTAAAAAATACACTAATGGCTTTAGCTTTCTCCCGGTAAGTTTTGCCAAAAGCTTCATCATTGAAGGGTATTCTCTTCAAAATCTTTAGTGTAATGCTACCATCTTTAATTACAAAAGTGCCTTTGGGCAACACTTCTGAATTACCATGAATCAGTACCGGAAGAATATCCAAATTGAACTGTTCTGCGAGATAAAAAGCCCCCTTATGAAACCGCTTTATTTTGTTGGTTGTTGAACGTGTTCCCTCCGGAAATGCCATCAAGGAATAGCCTTGATTTACCTTTTTCTGTAAATGCTCCACCCCGCTTTCTATGCCGCTGGACACAGGATAAAACCCGGCTAACCTTACGGCCCGTCCAAAAATCGGGGAATTATACACCCAATCGTTCACTAAAAAAATGATTTTAGGATGTAACATCCCCATAGCTAAAATATCAAGAAAAGAGGTGTGGTTAGCAATGATGATGGCCTGTTTTTTAAAATCTTCTTTAAAAGGATTTAAAACCGTTTTGGACACAAAAGGATTGGTGTACAACACGGATTTCATAAACTTTGAAAGCACCCTATGGAACACCTTCATTTTAAGCTTTTTGGATATGGGAATAATAGGTATTAGGCTTACGCTGAGTATCGACAAAATCAAACCTCCAATCCCATAGTATCCAAAGGAAATCAAAGAGTGGACAAACTCTCTTATAGAAATAGGACGTCTCGTTTTGGTACCGATAAATAACTTAAACAACAAAGGCTGCATTGTAAACGCCATGGCTGAAGCCGACAAAATACCTACCACGGACACGGCTGAAATCGTGAAAAGTGCCGGATGTTTTGCTAAAATGAGCACCCCAATCCCCAGCAAAGTGGTAATTACGGAAAGGATGATGGAAATTTTTCTGATTGGCAATTCTCGTTCCCCGGTCCTGTATTCCTGTAACAAGCCGTTGGTAATAAAAATGCAATAATCGATACCGAGCCCAAAAATAAAAGTGCAGATGATGATGTTAAAAATATTGAATTTTAGACCGAAAAGTCCCATGATTCCAACGGTCAGCAACCAGGTAAGTGCAATTGGCAGCGCGGTAACCACCGTCAATGAAAGACTTCTGTAATATAAAAGAAGTAGCACTAGAACGACAACTGAGGAATATAAAATCAACCTGTTGAAATCATTTTTAAGATTGCCCAAAAAAGTTTCGTTCATATTTTTTCTATCAATAACTACAGTGTTATGCCGATTTTCGAAAGAATCCACTAGAAGCTCCAGATTTTTATCTTGCACCTTTACCAAGGTGGTAACCGTAGCAAATTCTTCCGTTCCGGAAATATAATCTCCGGAAGAAATCGTTTTGATGGACTGATAATCTTCAACTTTCAAAGGTTTAAAATCGGCGTTCAAGGTCTGATAAAAGATTGAGAACGCGACAGGCTTAAACCCCAGCGCACTACCACTTTGAATCAAATCGTTTTTAACTTTTTCAATTTTGGCTTCAGACCAAAATGCATTCCAAGTTTTTATCTTTTCATTTTGCAGTCTTGTGGACGCAATCAATGACCCAATGGAACTAAACTGGATGATTTTCCCTTCATTTTGAAGAGATTCGAGCATTTTGAAAATAGTATCGTTTTGTTCGAGAGCCTCTTGTTGGGTATCTGCATACGTTGACAAATACACCGATTTTGAGGACATATTGATGAGTTGGTCCAGCTTATTTTGCGCATTCATCAAATGCTCGGGTTGGTAGTTAAGGGTATTCAAATCGTTATTAAAAACGACTCTATTGTAGGTAAAACAACTGATTACCAAAAGAATGACTATCGAACCAATCAACCATTTTTTCTTATGAAACGGAAAGTTCCCAAGACGATCAATAACAGTAGCCCTTTGTTTCGAAACCACTTTAGATTTATAAAGCTGAGGTATTAGAATTAGGGCTAACACCGATGAAAACAGAACGCTTGTTGCAGCAAAAACCCCCAAATCCTGAAGGGCTTGAGACTTGATAAAAAGCAAGCATAAAAAGGCTAGGGCGGTGGTCAAACTGCTCATCAAAATTGGTTTGGCGATGTCAGCGTACAACTGTTTTATGGTATGCCCAGACCGAATATGGGTCAAAATATGAAGGGCATAATCTAGGGTAACGCCCAATAAAATTGACCCAATACCAAGGGATATGGCGGATATCCGCCCACGTAAAAGATACAGCAAAGCTATAGCCACCAAAGCTCCCAAAACAGTAGGCAAAAACAAAATCAATGGAATAACCAGCTTTTTATAAAAGAGGACAAGGATGAGCAACAAGACCGTAACTGCTATGCCCACAGTTAATTGGATGTCCGTTTTGATTTGATTTGCGTTGGCCACTGCAATCAATGCCCCTCCAAAATATTCACAGGAGGCCTTTGACTCAAATTTGGAATTCAATTGGTCTTGCAGTCGATACAGCGCTGAGGCAAAATCAGCGTTGGCATCCGTTTCACTGGACGGAAAAGTTGGGGTTATAAATAGTAGGATATGATTTTTATCCTTACTTAATAAAAATTGGTTTTCAATGGTGAAATCATCTCCAAAACCTAGACCTTTCAGTTTGTTTAAGGCCATAAAAGTGATACCTAACGGGTCTTTTAATATGGTTTCTTTGGCAATAAAACCAGAGGGCGAAACCAAGGTTTTATAATTGTTTTGTGTGATGTTTTGAATGCTATCCGAATGCAGTTTTTGCTCAATGACATGGTAATCCGCTTCTTCCAGAAAAAGGGGCAAATTATCATAGACAAAATCAATCGTATTGTTAATTTCCTCATCCTGAACATACCCCTGAACCTGCTTGATGTAGGCCTCCGAAGTATCCATAATGCTATCTAAAAAAGTAGAGGCGTAATTGGTTAAGTCCTCGACGCTACCGGTTTCCCCTCGGGAAATATTTACAATTATTTTATCAGCAAAGTTGACCTGTTTTAATACCTTTTGGACTTGCGCGGATTTTTTGGTTTGGGGGATTAGCTTGGTGATGTCTTCCTCAAATTCAATTCGTATGGCCAAAAACGCGACTGCGGTAAATAACAACAGTATTACACCTAAACTTTTTAGTCTGTTTGAAGCAATAAAACTATATATGCCATAAAACCATCTACCCATTGTTAATTGCTACGCGATTTCTATGGAATACGGACAAAATTAAAAAGCCCAGAGTACCGCAAATTAGGGCACTAAAGGACGCCAGGGTAAAACTCCCGACTATATATGTTTTTAAATGCTCGGTAATCTCAAAATTGTTTTGGAACATTTCGAGGGTGTAATTATAATCCACCCCCATAATAAACTGACCCATTTTGGCACTGGCATAAAGTACAAACGGAATAAAAGGAGGCAAACTTACATTGGAAAACGCAAATGCAATTACCTTGTTCAATCTTAAAAAAATAGCCAAAAAAATAACGATTACTGTATGAAATCCCCAAAAGGGAGACAGGCCTATAAATACCCCCAGTGCAATCGACAGTGCCTTTTTTGTTGGAGTATCGTTGCTTCCTAAAAAGTCCTCAACGAAAAACTGCTTAAATCCTTTTTTTTTTAGTTTCCTAAATAGGCTTCGCGGTTTGATATAGACCAATGTCAAAAACACCAAATAGGTATTGAGAATACTGATTCGGGTAAAATCCTTAAAAGGCCTAAAGTGCGATACCCGTTCGTTTTCATCATAAAGCACTTGGATGGGGACGTTCTTTACCTCAATACCCTCCCAAGCCGCCTTTACCATAACTTCAACTTCATATTCGAATTTATTGGTTACTAATCTAAGTTTATCTATAGCTTTTAGGGGGTACAATCTAAAACCAGACTGTGTATCAGTAAGTTTGATTCCAGTTTCAAACCAAAACCAAAAATTGGAAAACTTATTTCCAAAACTGCTTTTACCGGGAACACCTTCTTGGCTCATATTTCGCGCACCAATTAAAAGCATATTTTTATTTTCGGAACGTTCTAGTTCACCCATAAATACCGAAATATCCTCCGGAAAGTGTTGCCCGTCAGAATCAATAGTTATAGCGAAATCGTATCCAAGTTCCACTGCCCTTTTAAAACCCTCACGCAACGCATTGCCCTTCCCTTTGTTCTTTTGGATGTAAACCTTTTCTATCTGGGGATAGCCTTCTAATATATTTTTTGTGTTGTCCGTAGAGCCGTCATTCACTGCGATTACCCTGTCGGTAATTTCTAAAACACCGTCAAGAACGCGTTTTAAAGTGCGTTCATTATTGTATGTTGGAATCAACACACAAACGTTTAAGTGTTTTATGTTTTGGGTTAAGGTTGGGTTGGTCACAAAGCGTAGTTTTCGAATAAAACTAAATTAATGATTTTTCTTCATCCGTAAAGACTTTGGAGTGCAAAATGTAATCCTTTATGTAGTTTTTCAATGAAGTGGAACCAATGTTATTAAACTGTTTTAAAATAAACCCCTTGTCCTCTTCAATATTGGATTTATACTTTAATAATTTTGGTGTGTTTTCTTGTATGCTCAATCTTATAAAGCGGGCTTCCACATTATTTGGGGCTTGTTCAATAGCAAATTCCACCCATTCTACACCTTCAATAAAGCCGTCCTTTTTTGCTTTAAGGGTTTTAGACTTCTTGGCCTTTAAGGCAATGGCGGCACCTTTATAGGCCACTAATTCCGGGCGGTCTTGTTTAGAGACGTTAGCCAAACTTTCATAAAATGCATCAACTTCCTTTGCGTTTTGTGCCGCACCTTTATACGCCTTACGTATCACGCTTAAATCCAAAGAAACCAGCACAATAAAACATAAACAATATGTGACCAAAAACTTCATTCTTTCTTATAATTCCCTAAAATTACTCGTCAATTTTAGTGCCGGAGTCTCCCCAAAAACTACTGTATTCTTCACTTTGTAGCCTTCTTCCGTTTTCGATATATCCAAAGTTAAATCCAAATCAGGTGTTTTTTCAGGGTTTATGATAGCCATAAATTTAACGTTGCTTGAGGATTGCATAAAGAGCTTTGAACCCACAATTTCCTCTGTAAGCTCTTTTACAATCTGCATCATGCAAACTCCCGGCGTAACAGGGTTTCCAGGGAAATGTCCCTTAAAAATACGATGGTCTTTGTTGATGGTAATATTGGCTTTAGCCAAACTCTCCTCAACATTCAATTCATTTACTTTGTAAAAATCCTTTAACTGCATCCTAAAAACTAAATTGATAGATTATTCCTAGTTGAAAAAGCGTATTAAACTGGTTTTCCAGTTCATATTGCTCGGAATTAAAGCTATGAAAAGTATCTGAAAAAACATCAATAAGCCCACGTTTATATCTAAAATCAAGCCCAATACCGTTACTAAATTGATACCCCAGGCCTAGCCCAATAGTCATATCTATAAAAGTAACATCATTACCTTCTACCCTATTGGCTAGACCGATGAACGTATCATCGGTATCAAAATCGAAACTTGGCGCAATGATAAAATTGAAACCGGAGTATTTTACGAAAAACTTATTTGTTATTGTAATCGAAATATAGTGAATATCAACATCTCCTCCGGATGAAATACCCGCATCCCCTCCTTGATTGGAATATCCAACTTCGGGTTGCAACGTATAAATATCCGAAATTCTAATCGGTAAAATCGCTCCGAAATATAGTCCGGTTTTTGTATCCAAATCTGAATTGGAAAGTGTGGCTAAATTAACAGCACCTCTAAACCCAAAAGACACTTTTGACTGGGCAAATGCACCAGAAGCACACACCACTAGTGCAAAAATTAAAACTGCTCGTTTCATTATAATCTTATTTAAAATCCAAATCTATAGGTTGCACTTAATTGCACGACCCCATTTAACACATTATCCCCATCAAAAAAATCATATTCATCATCATCAAAACCCGACCAGTAACTATCACGAACGTCCAAAAAGCCTTGTTTATATCTTAGCTCCAATCCCAATCCAAATGCAAATTCATAGCCTACACCGGCAAACAATCCAAAATCAAAAGGAACATAAAAATCGTTAGGGTTTTCAGAAACCAAAATATCTATTGAAGGCCCTACAATAAGGTTTAAACCGTTATTTTCAATGGGAAAGAATTTATTGGCAATCCCAAAGTAAAGGTATTCCAAGTTTATGTCATCACTGAAATTACCATCTATAATGGGATCAAAACCACCAGAACGACTTGACTTATAACCCGTTCCTTGATTGGAATATCCCGCTTCTACCTGCAATTCATAAAATCTGGTTAAATGAACATTGACAAACAGCCCGCCATTTATCCCAAGTTTTCTTTCGGATTGATATACATTAGTCAATTTGGCTGAATTCAAACCCAGTTTTAAGCCTGGCCTCACTTTAACTTGAGCCACTGCATTGGCCCAAGATATCACCACTATTAAAAGAAGGAATAACTTTTTCATCATTCTTATCTTTTAAAATTGAACTTGTAAGCTACTCCAACTTGAAACACTTTATTAACGTAAAGTTCATCAAAGGCAACGGTATTATTAATATTGGAGCCTAAAATATCCACAAAACCAATAATATATCTAGCTTCAATGGCCAATCCAAAAGGAAGTTCGTAACCCAAGCCCCCCATAAAGCCAATATCAAAGCCTTCATAGGCCTCTGCAACGGCGTTATCAGCAAGCTTAAAATTAAACGTAGGGCCAATAATTGCATGAAGCCCTAAATCCCGAAAAGGAGAAAACTTATTGGCTATGGTAATGGCGAGGTACTGAATTTCGATATCGCTTCCACTGGACAACCTTGATTTTGCCCCTTGTCTGGAATAGGTAACTTCAGGTTGCAGGGCATAAAAATTAGCAAACTTGATTTCTCCGAATGCACCAATATAAAAATCCGTCTTTGCATCGTAAGCGGTATTTGTGATGTTAGCAAAATTTACGCCTCCTCTTATTCCTGGGCTTAGTTCAATCTGTGCAAACGCATTTATAGAGCTTATTAAAAGAATAACAACAATAAGTAGTTTTTTCATGACTAAATAGATTTTAGGGTAATCTTCAGATTAATATTTGAATGAATAATTTCTATTTTATCGGCAAAATTACCACTAATTTGGGTAAACAAAAACCGAACCTTTTCTTTTCTTTTGGAGGTTTTTACAATTTGATAGAGCCCTTCTTTATTGTAATAATATATTGGAGCATCCTCAATTATCGCTTTATGGATAGTGGTCTCGTCCAAAGTAAAGGTTTCGAAAGTTTTTGGATGTTCCTTAATTAAAATTTCAAAATCCCTTTTTAAGGTACGGATGAACATTTTTTTATTGAGGTCGTCCATCACATAGTTCACCTTAAAATCATTGTTTTCAAAAGTGAAATCAAAAAGCTTGTTACCCAATTCTGTAGTGAACACAAGCCTGTGGTTCGATTTACCCAATTTTTTCACAATAAAAATTCCTCCAAATGTCTTGCCATAAACCTCAATGTTGCTTCTGTAAACATAATCTTTTGAGCCATCTGAGAAATAAGGGTTCTGAATCGACTGCTCTAAATCAACCTTTTGGAAATTGTGCTTCACCGGATAGGACTTACATCCCACGGCCAACAACAAAGCACTAAGGAGTAAAAACCGCGTCATTAATAGGCTGATTAAGGATTTTATTTATGAAATCTACCGTGGTGTAATCGCCAGATGGTTCAATCATTTTCACTTGGACCACATCGCCCTTAGCATCAAAAGTCAATATAAACTTTTTAAATAGCTTAGCCATATCGGCATCCTTTGGGGTGAAATGGGCCTGCCTTTTCTTGTTTTCCTTAAAATATGCAATGGTGAATTTTTCATCATCAAACATATCTCCCTTTACACTGCTGATAATCAACTCATTCAACTGTTCAAACACCTTGCTACTTCCTATGGAAACTTTGCTTTTATTACCCTCGTTATCAATAAACAGCTTTTTATCCTTGAACAAAATGGAATACTTAAATGGGTCAACATAAGCCCATTTTACAAGATTAGGTGCTTTAAAGTGAAGTTTTCCAGAGGTTTTGATATCATTATCCAAAAAATCCAAATGTTTATATTGCACAAAATCACTCGAAATACTCTTGACAGAAGCTGATAATGTCGTTGCCTGGTTTTTCAGTTCCATGGCTCCGTTAGCATACATAGGTGCTTGCGCCATCGCAAAAGTCGCAAGGAAAAATAACAGATATATTAGCTTATTCATAGGCCTTAATATTGAAAAGCGTATCCACGGTAACGGACACATAATTGCGTTCCTGCAAAAATAACAATAACCGTTCCAAAACGTTCAACGTTTTTTGGCTCGTGTCGTGTAGCAAAATAACATCCCCTTTTTTCAGGTTTTTAGTGATGCGACTTAAAATTTGATTCTCATTTAAGGCAGTCGTATCGAAAGAACGTTTACTCCAACCGATAGATTGCAGACCCGTTGTTTTTAGTGCCTGTTTGATGTTTGGATTGGTTATGCCGAACGCTGGCCGGTACAATTTAAGGGAATACCCTGTTGCTGTTTTTGTTACCGCATTAGTCTTTTCCAATTCGGCGGTTACTTTTTCTGTTGAAAAAAACCCAAAGCTATTGGAATGGGAATATGTGTGATTACCAATGGTATGTCCTTTGGAAATGGTGTTTTTAACAATTTCGGGGTGTGCTTCGATGTGCTTTCCGATGCAGAAAAATGAGGCTTTTGCGTTAAACGAATCCAATAATTTTAAAACTTTCGGTGTAAATTCGGGATGCGGGCCATCATCAAAGGTAATTGCTACTCGATTTTCAGTAACCTGATAATTCGAATTTTTGGATTCAAAATGATAGTTCCAACCAATTTTGGCAGAGCCCAAAACCGTAATCACCAACCAAACCAATGCTATAAGAAAAATCCACCAAATCGAAAATTTTAAAATTGTAACACCCAGTAAAAAACCAATTATAAGTAACGTGAAAATGGTATTTACCGTTCTAAATTTCAGCATTGCTTTAGAAGTGTAAAACTATGGTTTTCACCACGATATTGATTGTACAACAATACCGTTTTTAAAGAAGAAACCTCAACGTCATTTAATTTGACAACTTGAGGAATCGATTGTGTTTTTAAAATTTTTGAAGCCAGCCAAAATCCAAAGGACGATGCCGTATTGAATTCCCCTGAAAGATGTTTGTAATACATCTGGGGTGTCTCTTTAAACATGTTTTCAGCTAAAACCTCGTAATAGCCATCAAAACCAACGTCCCCATTGTTGCCTAAAACCACAGCATCGATATCAGTGGCGGACAAACCATTTTCCTCCAGAAAGGTCTTTACTTCTTCAGCCACATGCTCCTTTTGCAGGGTATTGTATAGTTTTATCCCGACTAATTCGGCGTAAGCTTCCTCATGTTTTTCATTTGAAACCACAAAAAAATTAGCCCCTTCGCCAAAAACAGCTCCCTTTGTATTAGAATTGAGTAGTCCCGCGAGAGTAACCTTTTCCGATTTAATATGGTCAACAACCCTGTGCACGGCAATCGTATGGTCCGCATTTTCATCAACACCACCCACTAAGATATTGTTTGCTTCCTGATTTTCTAACTGCAATTTGGCATCCAAAAGCGCAGATTCAAAAGAATTGCTGGAATGTACGTAAGTAAAATTATACCCTTTGCATTGCAGTTCCAGCGCAATCTGGCCACCAACTGTATTGTGCGTGGATTGAATGAATGATGTTGGTGTCAAATATTGTTCGTCATTATCAATCAAAGCACTCAAAAACTTCTCAGAATCACGCAAACATCCCATCCCAGTTCCAGAAATGATAGCGTCAACCGTTTCTATACCAGCTTCACTTATCGCAATTTTTGAAGTCACCACTCCCATTTTTATGCCTTTCGCCATGCGACGCGCAGCCGCAGGGGGTATAAATTCCTTATAACTTGGGTTCACCGCTCCAATAACATTGTCTTCGTAATCCACAATTTCATTCAAAAACTCTGAATTATCATAAGTCTTTTGAGCTGAAATGGAAGCCACGCTATTGATATAAACCCTCTTCATTTATTGTTCTTTTGAAAAAATAATGGTGGAACAATTCCCTCCGAAACCGAAAGAATTAGACATTACCGTTTGTAAAGGTTGGTGCTTTAATTCAGTTTGAGGCATAATTTCAAACTCCTTCATTTGCGTCTTAAATCCTAAATTTGGATAAATGACGTTGTTCTGAAGTGCCAAAATAGAGTAAACCGCTTCAATAGCTCCTGCCGCAGCCAAGGTATGCCCAGTGTAGGCTTTTGTCGAACTAAAAACCGGCACCTTATTACCAAAAACCCTGATGAACGCTCGCCCTTCAGACAAATCGTTATTCCCCGTGGCCGTGCCGTGGGCGTTGATATAATCAATATCTTTTGGGCTATATCCTGCTATATCCAATGCCTTTTGCATGGCTAGTGTAGCTCCATCACCATGGTCGGAAGAGGCTGTTTGATGATATGCATCGTTGGCATTTCCGTAACCTTTCACATAGGCCAACACGTTTTTGTTTTCACTGGAAACAATATCATCCGATTCCAAAACCAAATACGCGGCGGCTTCACCTAAATTCAAACCTTTTCTGTTTTCATCAAATGGATTATTGTAGGTATCCGATAGAATCATTAACGTTTTAAACCCATTGATGGTAAATTTCGAAAGACAGTCCGTACCGCCCACAATCACCCTATCCAATTGGCCAGATTTTATCAAACGTGCGCCGAGCATAATGGCATTTGCCGCTGAAGAACACGCCGTACTGATTGTGGTGACCAAACTTTCATCCAGTCCAATCTGATTGGCAATTTTTTGAGTGGAATCCCCGGCATGATGGCTTTCAATATATTTCTTAACTGGGCCACCTTCCAAATATTCGTAGTAATAGCGTTCGGTCATGTCCATCCCACCGACGCTAGTAGCAGACACCAAGCCCGTTTTATAAGTCCCCAAGTTGGTTATGCCGGCATCTTTTAAAGCTTGCTTTGCTGCAATAACACCCAATAGACCGGTACGAGAATAGTTGTTTTCCGGAGACAAACCCAATTGATGTTCCAACTCTTGATTTGTGGCATCAATTTCACCCACCATAATATCGTTTACATGGTTAGTCTGGATTTTAGACACACGAGAAATACCCTTTTTACTGGTAATTAGGGATTGGTAATTTTCTTCTACATTGTTTCCAATTGCAGAAATAATGCCCATACCTGTTATAGCAATCCCTTTACCCATTTGCAATTTTTGCTCCCCAAAAGGTGCGCTTTATTTTGTGCGGTGTTCTGAAATATATGTCGCCATGGTATCTATGGATTCAAAAATAGCACGCCCTTCCTTTGGATCAGTCAATTTTATACCATAGTTTTTGTCCAGCATTACGATAAGCTCCAATGCATCAATAGAATCCAATCCCAAACCATCACCGAATAGGGCATCGTCATTTGCAATATCCTCCACAGCAACATCTTCCAAATTTAATTGCTCAATAATAAATTCCTTCAATTCTTGTTTTAAAGCGTCCATATTTATATTTTGAATAGTTCGTTTATTTCCTGTTTTTTATTTTCCATATTGCCTTCTTTCGACACTAAATAAATAAAGGCGTGGTAATTGTTCTCATTATCAAACTCCACCCATCCGCACAATACCTCATCAGCCTTGTTTTGAGACAATAATGTATTTGAATACACCGATAAATGTTCGGCATTAAACGCGTCAAAGATAAAAAAACTATTTTCAGAATAAAGTTTATGCCTGATACTAATCTCGCCAATACAAATATTGGGGAGCGTATAGACGAAAACCGCCGGGCTGGGAAAATAATTGTCCTTATCCTGAATAGCTTTCTGATGTTTTCTATCGGTATCTAAACTTGAAGCCTTATTTGAAAAAACTATGGCTATATTTTCACCGCGTTCGCGGTCATTTCCATGATTCAAAAGAATATCAGCTGTAAGAAACGCAAGTTTTGATAAATTATCCATTTTAAAAAACTTTGGATATTGCGTTTGCTCGCTTCGGTACACTGTTTTTATAAAATCAGCGAACGAAAGGTCAGCATGCTCGTGCAAAGTCCTTCCGTTCAAAACCACCTGATTATCCTTAATATGGCAATATGATTTGATTTTAAACAACTGCCCCATTCTTGTTTTTGTTGAACGTAAACATAGTGTGGTACTCACCAATTGCTATGTCTTCCTTAAGCTCCAATCCCGCATTTTTCGCAATTTCTTTAAACTCTGTGGCCTTGTACATTTTGGATTTACCGTTGGCTAGGGCAGTAAAATAAAGCGAAGTGGCTTCCAAGATAAATTTGGCGTTTTCGAACTTCTGCCTATCCGTAAAGGTTTCCACAATAATCAATTCCGCGTCTTCATCCATTGCATCAGTGCAGGTTTTGAGTACCTTTAAAATATTGTCTTTTGAAAAGCAATCTAAAAATTGACACATCCAAATCGTATCCGCGCCCTCAGGAATTTTTGGGTTTTCCGAAAGCCAGTCAATTTCATAACTTTTTACGCGATTGTCGAAGCCTTCACTTTTTACATTTTCAACAGCTTTGTTCAATTGACCGGGGAGATCAATCATCGTCAACCCTACATTTTCATTGTGTTTACAACACTTTATGGTGAATTTCCCCGTATTCGCCCCGATGTCAAACATGGATTTTCGCTCTTTTTGGAAGACGATATCTAAAGCTTCAGAAAAAATATCATCCGAATAATGATGGTCAAACTCAAACCATGATTTTTGTTGCAAGGGTGTCATTTGGGATAAGCCGTCGTAAATGGTGCGCCAATTCCCCAGTTCCTTTAGCCCTGATGGCTTCTCCGTCTTTATGGCTTCTTCTAAATGAAATAGTCCTTTATAGCAAACTTCATTGGTAAAATTGAGGTTGACGTTTACCGTTTCGTGATAGGCCAAATAGTAGCCGATCGTCGTCAGTTCATATTTGCCCTCGTCGTTTTTGATGACAATGTCTGAGGTTTCTGAAATTTCCAAAAGCACACCAATACCATATTCGCTAATTTCCAAATCGTTTGCAATTTGCTCAATGGTTACTCCACCTTTTCGTCTTTTTTTAAAGATATAATTCAAAATCCCCAAATTTCGCAATGCTACCACCGCTTGGAATACAAATGGGGCGAAAGCAATTTTTTGAGCTTCCTGAATGGCGTCTATGGCTTTTATAGATTGGTTTGACATGCTTACAGTGCTTTTTTAAATAATATGGCAGAATTACAACCTCCAAAACCAGAGGCCGTTTTTAAAAATAGGTTCAATGGCGTATGTGTTATTTCTTCGATGACATTAATCGGTTGAGAAACACCAAGCGTCTCAAAACCCAAGGAGGGATAAAGCGTATTGTTGGCTAAAGATTGCATACCTACAATGGTTTCAACCAAACCTGACGCTCCCAAGCTGTGACCAAAATAGCTTTTTAGGCTATTCATAGGCACTTTCTGAAGTCCAGCACGATTAAAAGCAATTGCCTCCATTTCATCATTATATGGGGTAGCCGTGCCGTGGGCTGAAATATAATCCACCTCTCCTGAGCTAACTTTAGCTTGTCGCATGGCTGATTGAATGCTTCTGTACAAACCTTCGCCAGTTCGCGACGGGCCCGAAATATGGTTGGCATCGTTACACGAACCTTCACCCAAAACCACCACGGCGTCTTCGGACAGATTAGAATCTTCCTTGGTAACCAAAGCACTAGCCACAACTTCACCAATATTGATACCTGTTCTGTTGGCATCATAGGGCTTGCAAGGCGCATTACTTAAGGCTTGAAAGGAATGGAATCCAGATAAGGTAAACTCGGAAACAATATCCCCACCTGCAATAAATACATGGTCGTAGATTCCGGAGCTAATATACCTTTTTGCAATAGCTACGGCCAACAAGCCAGATATACAGGCGTTTGACACTACTATGGCCTCATTTTGAAATCCAAAAAAGATTTTGATTTGAGCACCGAGTTTCCCTAAATACGCTCTTTCAGCCTCAAATGAATTGTTTTCATCCAAAGCGTCAATATTTCCCTTAGTGGTTGAAACGATTAAGCCAACTCTTTCATTCAATTTGATATTTGAAGCTTTTATCACCTTATCAAGTGAAACAATCATCATTTGCTCCAATCGGGTGAAATTCTCAGGTGATTGTAAATTTGAAAATGCTTTTTGAAGCTTTTCCGTATCAACCAAAGAAGCACAAAACGGTTCTGAAAAAACAGATGAATCGTCAACAAGATTCAACCCAGAAACTCCTTTTTCAATTTTGGAAACCACCTCTTTGGTAGAAAACCCCAGCGAAGAAACGATATTGTTATGTGAAAGGTAGATATTGCCCAATGCTTGCTCCAAACTTTAAATAAGGTTAACCTTCTTTTTCCACTCCATAAAAAACTCGGGGATTGTAAGCGCTAGTTCGCCGTTACCCACATTATCCACAAAAACTTGCACAGTTTCACCTGTACAGACCAATTTGTTATCTTGGTTATAAACTTCATATCTAAATACCATTTTTGCCGCCGGGCTATCCACATAAATAGTTCTTATGGTGGCTATATCCCCGTAACGCAAGGGTAATTTATGGTCAGTGCTGGATTTAACAATCGGTGTAGCGTAACCATGGTCCTTTTGGTCCAAATATGAAATGCCGTGCTTTCTCCCGAAGGATTCCCGCCCGTCCTCAAAATACTGTATGTAGTTACCGTGCCATACTATGCCCAAAGGGTCGGTTTCCACAAACCGCACCCGCACTTGGCTCATGTGCTCTAATTCCTTTTTCTCAGACCGCATTTTTTTTATTATTATAAATGATAGCAACAGCCGTAGTGGCTATAAAAAACAGAAAAAGTAATCCAATTTCTGGAATCACTTCAACTACACCCGCATTTCTCAAAAACACATCATAATAGGCATTTAGCCCCCAATTCATCGGCGAAATATTGGACATGGCCTGCATAAATTTGGGCATTACAAATACCGGTACCCAAACGCCTCCCATTGCCGCCAAAATCACCACCAATGTTGCTCCAAATGGTGCGGATTGTTCCTGTGTTGTGGCCACCGTCCCCAATAGTAAGCCCAAACCTATGGCCGCCAATCCGATAAAAATTGTGACCAAAAACAGTAAAGGCAAACGCCCGGAAACATCCAATGTTGGCAGGCCAATTTCAGGAAAAACAAAAATACCGATTAACAGCATTAAAACAAACTGTATTATACAAACTACAAGATAAATAAGTGTTTTTCCTAATAAAACTGTACTATATGACACTGGATTTGTTCTTAAACGCACGAAAGTGCCTTGGCTTTTCTCCTTAACGATGTTGATGGATAGCGGTACGATTATAAAAAATATAGCAAACAGCGTCCATGCCGGGACATTGTGCTGTACTGAATTGGGCAAAATATCCTCACCTTCATTTTGAGCTACAATTTCCCGATATGAAATAAAATTTTCGGTCTCAAAAATCTGTTCTTCTGGGTCGTCGGTTACCTGTTGCTGAAATGCCTTGTAGATGGATTCGGTTTCAATTTTGGCAATCATACGGTCAATGCCATTTTTCACGGAAGACTTGAAAGATTGCTGTGTAGCCGGATCAAAATAAAGTCGTATTTCTTTGCTCGATATTTGAACTAATTGGGACTCGTCCTGCTCTTCTTCCAATCCAAATTTGGCAATAATGCCTTCAACATTTTGATTGACTTTCAGCTCCAGATCAGCAGACAAATCCTCGGGAACAATTATAGCCAACTGGTATTTTCCCTTATATACCAAGGCCTTAGCCTCTTCCTCGGTATTACAGGGAACAATTTCAAAGGCATTCGAATCTTTCAAACCAATTTCAATGGTTTGCGACACTTTGCCGTTATCGTTATCTACCAATAAAATTGGGATGGTTACGTCAGAAATGGTTCGAAAAGTACTGTCCTGAATGAGGGTAATGGTGATAATCAGCACCAAAGGCATCACAAATAATATTGCTACCCCACCAATATCCCGGGCCAAGAGCAAAAACTCCTTGTATGTAGAAGCCCAGAGTTTATGCACTATCTCTCAAGGCTTTACCCGTTATACTTAAAAAGACATCCTCTAGATTATGCGCACCTTCATATTTTGAGATAAGTTCGTTAGGCTCTCCCTGTATGATAAGTTTACCATGGTCTATGATGGCTACTCTCGTACAAAAAAGCTCTGCTTCGTTCAAGTGATGCGAGGTGTAAATAATGGTGGTGCCTTTTTTGTTCAATTCTTGAAGATATTCGATGATTACATTTTTAGATTGAACATCCACCCCAACAGTAGGTTCGTCTAAAAACAACACCTTGGGATTATGCAAAATACTAGATATCAAATTTATACGCCTTTTCATACCGCCTGAAAACGTACCGATTTTTTTATTTGAGAATGCCAGTAAACCCAATTGCTCCAAAGCATTTTCTATTTTAGTATTCAAGGCCTTTCCTTTCAGCCCATACATGCTTCCAAAATATTTTAGGTTTTCAAAAGCTGTAAGCGTGGGGTAAAGGGCGTACTCCTGAGGTACGATACCAATGAGTTGTTTCAACTGGTTTCCATGCTTTTTATAAGTCAACCCATCAATTGCGAAAGTTCCGGATGTCGGTTTAATAAGGGAGCATAAAATTGAAATTAGCGTAGTCTTCCCTGCACCATTAGGGCCCAAAAGGCCAAAAATTTCATTTTCGGCAATGAACAAATCCAAATCTTTAAGTGAAAACGCGTCAGCAGTTTTATACCTTTTTGAAATCTGTTCAATCTGTATCATATTATATTGCTTTCTTCAACTTTTTAAAGAAAACCTCTTCTTTATCCGCCAAGGCGTCCAATTGTGCGGCAACGTCATTATAGGCATCCAATTTTGGGCCTCTCTGCTTATAAATTCGCGAGGCATCTAGAGCAAAATCGCGCCATAAATCCCCAATTTCGGTCATTTCTTTAGACAGTTCCAATAATTTATCGTTGTTGAGCAACTTGCCCGATTCCTGTAAAAACGCCGCAAAAATATACCTAAAACCGCCACCGCCAGTTCCAATTTCCTCTTGCATCCTCACGATTTGCCCCAAATAATGATTGGCTACTTTTGTTCCCTTCTTTTTCGGCCACTTTCTCACCAATTTAGCCACACGCCTAATCCCTTTTACACCAACAATCGAAACCGGAGCCAACATGTCTCTGCAGGTATGTTTGATGCCTTTTATGATGGCACTCTTTAATTCAATGTTTTCAGGAAAATCAGTGGGGTAATAAATATGCCCTTTTGGTGCAAAGGCGCCTTTGGCAAAACGGACTTTCTCCAATTCCTTTTCGGTTAAAGTCGTCACTGTTTGCATCACCGGGTCACTAATTAAATATATATCATCTTTTTTTCCGTACACAACTAAATTATGGGCATTAAAATGAAAGCGGTATTCATCGGGAAAATAGACCAAATTATACACCCCAACTTGAAGCCCAACGGGATTGTTTTTTCTCAAATTTTCATCCAGTCTCGCTTTGGCCTTTTCAGGATTTTTGAATTTTTCGTGCTTTACTTTTATACCTACACGCTTGGCAAATCGTTTAAAAATCAGCCCTGGCATTACCCGATACGTTATGGCGGGAGCGTGGTTCACCATCAAAAATGGAATATAGCAAAACAACAATCCCGAACCAATGCCAAAAACCATTGGCTCACTAATGTCTATACCGTTGTGCTTCATTAAATTTGAAACCACACCATTTTCGCAGTGCGCAGACTGGTGGTGCTTAAAATCAATCTCCATGTACTATCGTCTTTAATTCTTCCACCGTGATGTCGAACACTTCGGCATATTTATTTAAAATTCTATTGGGTAATTTCTTGAAAACCTTTGGCTTAAAATGACGTTTCACGCGCCACTTCCACAGGCCCACATAGCTTGCTAGAATATTCAAGTCCATTTTATGCAACTCCATGTAATATTCAATTGGGCTTGTTTCATTGTTAAGCACTTTGGCCTTGGCCTTTGCCACACGTTCGTTGATATCAGCTATGGCATTGTCCAGGGCGATGGTTTTGGGATCCCAACCTGTACTTTGAGCCGTTGTGTATTCCCCCTTTTCATCAACGGCATAGTATATCTCTTTAATATCCGCTGATTCTAAGTTGCTCTTATCCTGTGGCACTTCACTCTTTTTCATAACCACGATTATTGTTTGACTTCCTGAATGAATAAATTCAGTTCACAAGATAATAATTCTTGATATGAAGTGGAGATATTACAAGAAAGGGTACAAATGGAATACATATCCGAATCAAAACGGGACACCAATTGCGCCTTGGTAAGAATGGTATCGCCTACATTTGGACATTTATTGATAGTGACCTTTTTAATTGCGCTGATAAAACCAATCAATTTAGTGCCTTCCCCTTCCAAGTCGTCATCTTCAAAATAGCTTTTCCCAACAATGGAAGAGCAGGTTTGGGCAGCATTTTCAACTAGGCCCACCTCATTAAAAACACCATTGTCCACAAAAATACAATCTTGAGTAACCGTAAACGAAGTATCCACATGGGTATCGCTTATGGAAACCACTTGGTCTACCATTAAAAACGGCGCCCTGTGTGGTAAAAACTTCGATATGTCCAGTTGTTTGATGTCAGGCATCAGGAGCAATTACGGTTTTCATTTCGCCAAAGGCTAATATTTCGTTTTCAACGTTAAATACTTCTACTTTCACCATTGTCACACCCATAAACTCATGAAGAACAACTGCTTTGGTGGTGATCACATCACTTAAGCTGGGCAAGGAGATAATCTCTACTTTTTTGATAGAGCCAATATAACCTGTTGGTGCCTTTTCATTTCTTAAAAGATAGTCGTATCCTGTATGGAGGGCAACCGTTTGGGCCATATTTTCGATAATCCCCGGTGCCAAAAGTTCACCATTATTTATAAAAAGATTATCCTCTGGAATGGTATAATTGGAAACCACGTGTTCTTGTGAAAATTCAGCAAGCGTATCCACCATAATGAATGGTACCTTCTGTGGAATCAAATGTTCAATATTTGAAATTGGCAACATAGACACCTGAATTAACAAACCGTTACAAGAGCATACGCATAGGAAAAACGTGCACTTTCAGGAACCGAAAGTAATATCTTGTCATTCTTTTTCAACCTACCGGAACCCACCAATTCTTCCAACATGACGTAAATGGAACCCGCACCAATATTGCCCACCTTTTCTAGGTTGATGAACCAATTTTCCCATGGGATTTCCACGCCTTGGGACACCATTTCTTTGTATAGATTATCCTTGAAATAATACGATGAAATATGTGGAAGGTAATAATCGATATCCGAAGGTTTGAGGTCGTGTTTCTCAAGGGCCTTTTTCATACTGTCCACTCCTTTTTGCAATATATTTTCACCTAAAAGCTTTACATCCTGTTTCATTGCAAACAAAGATTTTCTGCTCCACTCTTCTGATGGGTATTCACTCCAAGGTTTCAAAAACCCATTATTCTGTTTATCCGCCCCAGCGTACATACAGGCTTCCAACTCGTAGGCATAGGAATAACCTTCAATCCATTCGATTTTTAATGGATGATTACCTTTTGGTTCAGGTTCCAAAAGAAAGGCACCAGCACCGTCAGAAAGCATCCATCTTAGAAAATCCTTGTTGAACGCCAAAATTGGATCAGTTTCTAAGGTCTCTAAATGCTTTAATTCCTCTTCGAAAGTATTTGCCATCATCCAAGAAGACGTACGTTCAGAACCCGTACAAACTGCATTTTTTTTCTCGCCGGATTTCACCGCCATGTAGCCATACTTCAGAGCATTCATACCCGAACAGCAGGCACCGGAAGGTGAATTTATCTCTATATTTCCATTTTTTAAAAATCCGTGGACCATGGCTGCGTGAGAGGGTAAAATTTGGTCTGGACTTGACGTACCGCAGGAAAGTAATTCAATATCATTCTTAGTAAAGTCAGTATCGCACAAAGCTTCCACAGCCTCCTTGGTTAACTGTGCGTTATTGTGCGTTATATTCCCTTCGTCGTCAATGGCATAATAACGGGTTTTAATCTGATTGTTACGCAAAACAATCCGTCTCCCCTTAGAAGATTTACCATTAATCACACCCAACTTGGCCTCCATCTCCTCGTTACTTATTGGCTCATTGGGCAAGAATTTGGCTATTCTCGTTATGTACACCTCTTTCATAAATTCCTTCTATTTAATTTCCAACGATTTATAATAAGCCTTTTCTTTCACAATTTTTTTGTAATTCGGCAAATAAGTTAGCAAAAATAAGATAAAAACTATAGGCGCAATGAACCAAATGGCAAATAAGAGATATTTATTAAATACTTTAACCCAAAATTGTCGTTTCGGATTGTTTTTATCCCCTTTAGAAATCAGGAGATTTGCCCATTTTCCAAATATGAGATTTGCCCTTTTATCGGTAGTCACCAAAAATGGTTTTATGACCACAGCTCCATTGCTGACAAGGCTTTGTTGCAATGTATCAAAACTAGAATTTTTAAGATGGCTCAAAATGGTATGCCCAAATTTTGTGGCGCCATCAATATCCTTTTGCGCCACCCCAGGTTTTGGAAAAATTCCCAGAAATCTCTTTTTTTCTCCCGAGAACATCCATTTTGAAATGGTAATAACACTAATATGGTTCAAATGCCTGTCTACCAAGGCAATATTACCCACTAAATTAGCTCCTAAATCCTTCAAAATCCGTTTCATTTTCTCTTGTGCCATCACCCACATGTTTCTGCAACCAATAACTGTAATCACAGGCGTTTTTGAAAGCAATGTTTTTGCTTCGGGTGTTTTCAAAAATGAAACTATTGGCTGAGATGGCGTAAGGTACCATACTTGGTAGCCCAAAATAATCAAATCGTAATTTTTAGATAAAATCTCTTCTGAAACCTTATTGACTTCAGCTGGAATTTGTTTAAAAGTTTCGGGGAAAATGCCAAAAAATTCCTCTTTAGTCCATGGAAAGGGATAGGGATTTACCATTTTTATATTTTGGTAATCCACCTGTACCGCATCATCCTTTTCTAAAGGGGATGCAATATTTTTTACAATTTCCGTTAATTGCCCTGTTTGGGAATAATGTATGACCAGAATACGTTTCAATACGAAAGGATTTATTTAGTTTCCCAAAAATCAAAATAGTTAAACCACTGCAAAGGGTATTTTTTCAGTATCCAATCCAAGCTCCCAGTATATTCCCTTAAAAGGCTTTGGGCATCCCGTTGTTTAAATTCAGCCTTTCTAGTAAATAGATGATAGTGCTCTCTAGTTTCCTTCATCACATAAACGAAAAGTACGGGAACTTTAAGCCTTGATGAAATCAAAAAGGGGCCAGCAGGAAATTTTGCCCATTCGCCCAAAAATTTTTCTTTTAAAAACTTAGCCCCTTTTACATACCTGTCTCCCGTAATGCACACCAATTCGTTCCGTGCCAGCGCCGCATTTATTTCAAAAATATGGGAAAGATCCTCTTTAATAAAAATTAAATTGACATTAGGCTTGTCCACTACAGACTCCAAATACTCCTTTATCGCCGAATGTTCGGAATCCGTAGTCAAAATACTAATGGATGCTTTTTCCTCCAATTCTCCAAAAAAATATTCGGCAATTTCAAAATTACCCACATGAGCACTGATTAAGATGCCCCCTTTTTTATTCCTTAGAGTTTCGTTGATGTATTCTACCCCATCAAAATGATAGGTGAATTTATCCCTCAGTCCTGAAGATATAGCTACTTTGTCAATAATGGTCTGACCAAAAACATAGTAGCTTTTATAAACGTTCAAAACGCTTCGTAATACCGAATTATTCCGTCTTTTCCTGAAGTAATAGTAACTGGATTGAGTGTTGCTCCATGCAAAGAAAACAAAGTAAAGCGCAACAAACAAAAGAATAAAATAGGCCGAACCGATACCTATTTTTTTTATGCAGAAAACAAAAATTTTGTAACCAATTACGGTTCCCCTAGATTTTCCCTGCCACTCAGCCGACATAAGCTAACTTAGCTTAATTTAGTTTCGATCAAATCGTAAAAATCCTGAAGCACTACCATTCCAACGAAATCTTCTCCTACTAACTTCACGCCAAAGTTAGATTCCACAGCAACCACTAAATCCACAAAATCCAGACTATCAAGGTCCAAGGCATCCTTTAAATTTGCATCAGGAGCAATATCATCTTCATCTACCTCAAACTCATCTATTAAAAAGTCGTTTATTTTTTCAACAATAACGTCCTTGTCCATTTCTTCCTCTTATTTTTTTTTAATAATCAACGCTGAGTTGGTTCCACCAAACCCAAAAGAATTGGACAAAAATACATCAATTTTTTTATCTAGCGTTTTTCTTACTAAATTTAATTTAGAAGCCGCCTCATCAGGTTGCTCTAGATTGATGTTAGGCGCAATGAAATCATTCAGCATCATAATCATTGAATAAATCACTTCACTGGCCCCAGCCATCCAGCATTCATGTCCGGTCATAGACTTCGTTGAGCTGACATAGGGACCATTTTCTCCAAACACGTTTACTATAGCTTTAGCCTCATTAGCATCCCCAACTGGAGTGGAAGTAGCATGTGCATTGACGTAATCTATTTCAGAGGGGATAATATCCGCCTGCTTCAAAGCTTTAAACATGGCTGTGGAAGGCCCCTCAACATTTGGAGTTGAAATATGCTCCCCATTGGATGAAAACCCGTAACCCAATATTTCACCTAAAATAGGTGCACCTCGCTTCATTGCAGATTCGTAAGTTTCCACAATCAAGGTAGCGGCGCCTCCGCTTGGCACCAAACCGTCCCTATCTTTATCGAATGGTTTTGACGCCTTTTCCGGATGCTCCTTGTTTATTGCAAAAACACCTAACCCGTCAAAACTGCCCATGGCATATTTATTAATTTCCTGAGCCCCGCCACAAATAACGCAATCCTGCAACCCACTTTTAATCAATTGATAAGCAAGTCCAATAGCATGTGATCCGCTGGCACAGGCCGCGCTGACCGTAAAATTAATTCCAGTAAGTTTGAATAAGGTGGACAAATTCATGGTCACCGTTGAATTCATGCCTTTAAAAATAGCTCCTGAACCTACCAAAGTGGTATCTTTCTTCTCTCTTATTTTATCTAGGGAATCAATGACGGCCTTTGCCGTACTATCGTTACCATAAATAATACCAACTTCATTACTATTCAAGAAGTCTTGATCGATTTTAGCATTTTCTAAGGCTTCAAGTGTGGCAACGTAAGCATAGGCACCTTCATCTCCAAGACTGATACGTTCCCTGCGGGATAGTAGTTTTTTTAAATTCGGGGTTTCTACCATTCCTGTTAAAGGCGAACGGTAACCAAATTCGATTCTTTCGGGATCACAAACAATCCCGGATTTACCTTGATATAAAGATGCTTTCACCTCATCAAGGTTCTTTCCCAAACATGAGTAAATCCCCATTCCTGAAATAACAACTCGCCTCATACGTCCACCAAAATTTTAGAATTGTAATTAACTACGAATATATTCCGCCGTTGATATTCACTACTTCGCCCGTAATATAGGATGCTTTTTTGGACACCAAAAAAGACACCAAATGCGCCACCTCGTCAGCCTCCCCAAATCTATTGATGGGAATCATCTTTTTTAATTCTTTTTCGTCCAGTTCGGCCGTCATATCCGATTTTATAAAGCCAGGTGCAACAGCGTTTACAGTAATGTTTCGCTTGGCCACTTCCTGTGCCAGTGCTTTTGTGGCTCCTACGATTGCTCCTTTGGCGGCCGAATAATTGACTTGCCCAGCGGTACCTTTTACGCCCGAAACTGAAGCCATATTTATTATCCTTCCAAACCTATTTCGAAGCATTTTTTGAAGCAAAGCGGTGGTAACGTTATAAAAACCATTCAGTGAAGTATCCAAAACGCCTTTCCAGTCTTCCTCAGGCATCCACATAAACATCCCGTCCTTTGTAATTCCCGCATTATTAACAATGACCTCGATAATAGCATCGGGGTTATTTTCCTGCCAAGTTTCCAGTTGTGCTTTTACCTCGGATGCATCTCCCACGTTAAATCGCATTAATTCACCCGTGTTTCCTTCGGCCTCAACAGACTTTAAAGTGTCCGTTGCCGCATCCTTATTAGAATTATAATTGATTAAAATATGATAATCAGTATCCTTTGCCAATTGCACACATATGGCTTTTCCTAAACCCCGAGAACCTCCTGTAATTAAGGCACATTTCATTTAATAGCAATTTTCAGCGAACTAATTGAATAGCTCCAAATTTTTAAACCATTTATTGTTTAGCACTTCTCCTTTGGTATTTAGATATGCCCACACCTTTTTTTCCTTAACTCTCGCCAAACCATCAACAAAACCTTTTTCAGCATTTTTCTTGAAAGCTCCGAAGCCGAACACTGTTACTGCATATTTATCAGGGATAACCAAATCGCCTGAGGTATTAATAAAACCCCATAATTTATTCACCTTTACAGGTGCAAGACCATCCTTACTAAATATTTCGGCATCCTTATACTGCAATGGAATTACTATTTTTCCTGAGGTATCGATATAACCCCAAAGTTTATTTTTTACTACGGGCGCCAATCCATTAGCAAAGCCTCTTGCCTTATCGTATTCAGGTTCAATTACCCATTCACCTTTATTATTAATGAACCCCAGTTTTTCATTCTTTTTAGCATAGGTTAAATTCCCATTGACTGAGAAGTCCCATATTTTCTGGGCATCTGAAACAATTTTAAATTCACCATTAATGATCAAACCATAGGATTCTCCCTTGTAGGCAACAATATTTCCATTGTAGACATTACTTACACCATCATACACCGCCTTTACAAAGTAATTTCCTTTAGTGTCGATTAATCCCCATTTTTCACCTTCTTTTACTTTGGCGTAACCGTTTACAAAATCAAACGCTTTTTCAAACTTTGGCTCTATAACCAAGTCTCCTTTAGTATTAATAAAACCTACTCTGTCGCGACTTCGAACTTGGGCAAAACCGTCTTTAAAATCGTAAACCTTGTCCGTTAACACTTTAGCCAATGCTTCCTCTCCTTTTTCATTAATGTAGAACCATCGCTTATCTTTTAAAACTACGGCATAACCAGAATTGAAGGCTTTGGTCTTATCAAATTGTGGCTCGATAACCCACTCACCTTTTCTGTTAATATAGCCCCATTTTTTCTGGTCGGTCATTGCTTCGGCCAAATCCCCTGAGAAATTCTTTGCAAGTTTAAACTCTGGCTGAATACTCCATTCACCAGTTTTGTCAATATAGCCAAACCTGTCATCAGTATTTGCCAACGCGAGTTTTTGCGCGGTAATTGTCAACGTAAAAAAAAGAAATACCAGTAAAAGTACTTTTGTTTTCATCTTTAAGAATTTTTTTTAATTGTTATAGCTAAGCCTTATGGTTAATAATATAATCCTTTACACCATTCACATAGGGATACATGATGACATCATCAGTAAATATAGGGACTAATTCCCTTATTTCATCATAAAGTTTCTTTGTTTTCGAAGATACTTTATCCTTTACCTTTAAATACTCTATGGCTTGGGTTACCGTAATAAGTTCAATGGCCATAACTTCAAAGCCATTTTCAATAACCTTTTTAGTGATCAATGAAGCATTTGTACCCATACTTACGATATCCTGATTATCGTTATTGTTAGGAATACTGTGCACATACATGGGATTAGACATCATTTGATTTTCTGCTGTTGTAGATGTTGCCGTAAATTGGACGCCCTGCATGCCAAAATTTAACCCTAGAGTACCCAGGTTAACAAAAGCCGGCAAAATATTATTAAGATTTGGGTTCAATAGGTAGTTAAGTTGTCGTTCGGCCAACATACTCATTTTGGTAACTACGGTTTTCAACTTGTCCATTTCTAACGACACGTAATCCCCATGGAAGTTGCCCCCGTGATAAACGTGTCTTTTTTCCACATCAACTATTGGATTATCATTGGCAGAGTTGACCTCCTCTATCATGATTTTTTCGGTATGGTTAAGCGTATCCAAAACAGGTCCTAAAATTTGAGGCACGCAACGCAAGGAGTAGTATTCTTGGACTTTATCCTCAAAAACGGCAACATTGTCATTGTTATTCTCATAAAGGTGATGTTCCCTTTTTCGCGTAAGCTTACTATCGGCTAAGTGTTCCCTCATTTGTTTCGCTACAGCTCGTTGCCCTAAATGTTTTTTGGACTGGTTCAATTCAAAGGACAAATGGTCATCATAGGCCTCAACAATTTCATTAATGGCCGCAGAACATGCAATCATCCAATTCAGTAATCTGCGCGCATAAATTGTATTTACGATTCCAATACCCGTCATAACCGACGTACCGTTCATCAGAGCAAGCCCCTCACGAATGTGGATGGATATGGGTTGTAACCCTTCTTTTTGAAACACATCCTTGGTAGCGCATCGTTCTCCTTTATAAAACACTTCTCCCTCGCCAATTAAAACAACTGCCAAATGCGCCAATTGTACCAAATCACCACTGGCTCCAACACCGCCGTGCTCATAAATTAGAGGTGTGATGTCCCGATTGATCAATTCGGCCATAAGATTAATAGCTGAAACATGAATACCCGACCTACCTAATGAGAGGGTATTCAATCTGGCCAACATTGCAGCTTTTACGTATATCGGGGGGATAACCCCTCCCGTTCCGGAGGCGTGGCTTCTAATTAAATTATACTGAAGATCAATACGTTGCGCATCCTTAATCTTGTATTGCGCCATTGGACCAAAGCCTGTATTTACACCATAAATGACCTTGTTTTCAGAAAAATCCTTTAAAAAGTTAAAACTATTTTCAACCAATTGAATTAGGGAATCATCTATTTCTAAAGATTTGTTATTAATAATAACGTCATAAAATTCCTCAATTCCTAAATTACCATTAACTTTGAGCATATATTAGATTCTGAATAATTCTCGTTTTAATTATTTTTCTTTAAAGCTAAAGTATTTATTTTTATTTGCAAATCTAAGATAATAATTCATTAATAATAAGCATTTGTATGTCGGAAATTGAAGTTGACGTTTTAGTAATTGGTGCTGGCCCCTCGGGATGTGTGGCAGCAGGATATTTGGAGCAACAGGGTATTTCGGTTAAAGTGGTTGAAAAGAGTAAGTTCCCAAGGTTTGTAATTGGCGAGAGCTTATTACCACGCTGTATGGAACATTTTGAAGAAGCTGGCCTTTTGGGGGCTTTGGATGATTTTGGTTTTGAAATAAAACGGGGCGCTCGATTTATGAAGCATGGCGTAGTCAGTAATTTTGATTTCAGCAAAAAACATACGCCAGGATGGGATTGGACATGGCAGGTGCCTCGAGCCGATTTTGACCATGTTTTAACCAAAGAACTTCAAAATAAGGGTGTTGATATTGCTTTTGAAAATGAGGTGCTCAATGTTTCCTTTGATGAAGAGGGGATATCGGCTACGGAAATCAAGGACAAGAATAGAAACCACTATACGGTAAAGGCCAATTATATTGTGGATTCCAGTGGCTACGGTCGCGTATTGCCGAGATTGCTTGGTTTGGACAAGCCGTCTTCTATTCCTGAGCATTCATCAATTTTTACTCATGTGAAGGACGTAAAACGTCCTGACGGCAGGGAAGGCACCTTGATAACGTTTGATATTTTAGATACGGACACCTGGTTTTGGGTGATTCCTTTTTCAGATGGAAATACGAGTATCGGTTTTGTTGGAAAAACTGATTTTATAGAATCTTATAATGGCGATTTGGGTGCTATGTTAAGACTATCGGAGTATTACCGGGATCGGTTTGAAGGGGTAGATTTCTCATTTCCTCCTGTTTGTATAAAGAATTTTTCGAAATCAGTTACCCAGTTATACGGTAAAGGTTATGTACTCACCGGTAACAGTGCTGAGTTTTTAGACCCTGTTTTTTCATCTGGGGTAACATTTGCGACCGAATCGGCACTCAAAGCGGCTAAACTCATCGCCAAAGCCCACAAAGGCGAAAACGTAGATTGGCAGAAAGAGTACTCCGACTATATCATGAAAGGTGTAAATGTATTCTCTACATATGTAAAGGAATGGTACACCGGAAATTTGCAAACCCTATTTTTCCACAGGCCAGAAAATCAGGATGTCAAAAGGCAAATCTGTGCAGTGCTTGCAGGGTATGTTTGGGATGACAGCAATCCTTTTGTTGCTAGGCACGATAGTATTGTTAAAAACTTGGCTCACCTCATTAGAATGAACGAAAACGAAAAAGCGAATCCCTAAAGATTCGCTTTTTATTTAACATTAAAGCTAGCTGCTTCCTTTTTATTTAGCCTTTTTCTTCAAATGGGCCGCTAAAGTTTTGGCCAGCTTGGCATAGGCCTCAGAGATTCGATATCCTGAATCGTAGTCGTTTCCAAACGCACCGTTACCTTCAGCTTTGATATATTTTACTTGAAATAATATCTTTTCTGGATTGTCATTCTTATAAAATGTCAAAACCGCATCAATTTTAGAATTTTGTCTCACCACACCAACGTTGTAGCCTGCATACATAAAGGTAGTGTGAACATGCATTGTGTACTCAGCGTCGCTCAATTCTCTATCAACCATAACTTCGCCATTCTTCCATCTTTTGTTGAAAGATTCAATAAACTTGGGCTCATAACGGTCAGCCCTGTCGGCAAACCAATCTTTTTTAAACCTTTCACCATCGCCTTTCTTTTTTTCCTCCCTTTTTTGCATTTTATCCTTCAGAAATTCGTCCTCATTCTTGTACTTAGGAATTTCCAAATCAGAATAATCAAAAACAAGATTGAATTTTGAAATCCCTTTAAGGTTTTTCCAGTCTCCTTCCTGAATTTTCGCCTTTTGCGCGAAACCAGCCGTAGTAAATGCCATTACTAGCACAATTAATAGATGCTTTTTCATAAAAAAATGTTGTTGAATTTGTTGGGTATAAACATACCTTTTTTTTGGCAAACTGTATGTATTTTTTGATAGAAATTAAAATCGAGACAATCGAGACAGAAGAAGCACCAGCGCACTACATTTTATATCTGTAAAATATAACAGGAGAATTACAAGAATCCTCCCTTATACGTTGTGATTTATTTTCCTAAAACTGCTTCAACAAATACTTAATCAAATCAGTAGTAGTTACAATACCCACCAATTTATTGTTGTCCACAACCGGAAGAGCGTGGAACTCGCGATTTGCCAAAATTTCGGCAACTTCTTTAATGGAGTTGGAAGATGAAACTGAAACAATCTTTCTGTTCATCACTTGGTTTATAGTTAGTACGTTGTAAATCATGACGTCCGTATCGTCCATTGAGTTGTCGGTCATATCCCCAAAACTCAATCGCATCAAATCGGTGTAGCTCAACATCCCCATCACGACACCTTCATCAACTACGGGAATATGTCTAATGTTATGTCTTTTAAAAAGAGCCTCTGCTTTTTCCAAATGGTCATTTTTCTTCAATGTGATGACATTCTCTGTCATAATCATCGAAACCGGTGCTTTTCGTATCATCGTTTTGAATTTTTAGTTTAGTTCTTCTAAAAGTACCTATTAGCTAAAGATTAAAGCATGATAAAAGTCATAGCAAATCATAAAGTTTCAGAAAATCAATAGTTTGCAAAGTTAAAATTTAGCATTTGTTTTACTTTTCCATAAATTTCGGGAAAAGAACTTTTAAATTCGTCTGGAGCCTCAATGAACGTTTCGATGATAACGGCCAGAAGTTCTGAATCATTTGTAAAGGCATAACTTCTGATAAGTTTTGATGCCATCAATCTTTCTTTCAAGCGTGAATCGTCGGATAGCAAATTTCGCAGTTCTGAAAATGTATCTACGAATAAAACAGAATTGATATCATCATTTTTTATGCTATTAAAGTGAATGGCATGTGCTAATTCATGAATGCCTAGGTTTAATTTGTCATCCTCAATCCTGTGTCCATCCAAAAAGTTATCCCAGGAAAGCACTAAGGTTTTTAAGCGTGGATTAAATTCACCTTTGTTCTCAGTTTTGCTAAATCTGGAATAGTACATTGAGGGATAAATTATTATATTCTTGATGTAGGAAACAAGATAATTTCTAAAACCGAACGTGAGCATTACCCCAGTGGCAGCAACTAAAACCTTTACTTCTTCGGTAACAACAAAACCCTTTTTGCCCTCAAATTTTTTCCGCCTAAGAAATGTAGCGACGCGGTGCCTAAAATAGCGTTTGTACCTTTTGCTCAGCCTGTTGTAAAAGGTGAATTCACTTTTCAAGATGAAGGTTTGTTCCGCCGTAAGTTCACTCTTAAAAAGGTAGAAGTGTATAAAAATTGGCCGCTTCTGAAATAAGGCATAAACCATTTCAATTCCGTCCAAAACCGTTATTACAATTTTTCTAATTAAAAGAAGCAAAAGGAAAGCAACACCGCATAAAAGTAGGGCCAGGATAATATTTCCGATAATAGAGTAATCGCGATCTTGAACGAATAGCATAGACTTTCTTGAACAGCCAAGATAGCACATCGCTATTGAACACGTATATTTTCCTTTTGAAAATTAATGTTTCCGAAGCGCTCTCGATAAGGGCATAGTAAATATCGAAATGGTAAATGCCACCAATACAGAGAAGTGATCAGATGGATATATTAAATCGATGAGATTTGAAAATATGGTGTATTTTGACAACCACACATAAAGACAAAGACATCAAATACCATGAATATTACGTTTTCCATTGTACCGCCTCTTGTACCGAATAAAAGACAAGTTAATAGTTTACTGATAATATCACAATACCCTATTGGATTCTGCGTACGGCTAAAGCATGACTCCAAATAACTAATATGCACTCACAAAGTATTCTGGAAACATATCACCTGCACCGTAACTCTGATATTATTGATTACTTAATCCATCTAAAAAACCTGTATAGGCTTTTTTAGGGTTGAAATTGGAATCATATAACAATGGCCAATCTGGTTGTCCCCAAAAATCAATCAGCCAAGTTTCGTTGTCTCGCATACCCCAAATGGTTAATGCAAATTTATTGGCATCAGGCATAGCATCATAAATTTCAACAACCTCTCTATACTTGTTTTGTTGTGCTGTCGCTCTTGCATCAGTTAAGGAGGTAATATCATTATTTGGATTTGCCCTGATATCAAGCTCAGAGAAATGCATTTTTAGCCCTCTTGATACAGTCCCATTAACTACACTCTGTATCTGGGTAGCAGATGGAAAATTATAAGATATGTGCATTTGGGCACCAACCCCGTCTATTAGATTTTTTGAGGACAGATCATCTACAATAGCAAACATTGCAGCTTGCTTACCTGTATCAAAGGTTATGTTATAGTCATTATAGAAGAGGAGTACGTTCGGATCTGCATCCCTCGCAAACTGGTAACATTTTTCAATATAGTTATCCCCCATACGTCTTCTAAAGACAGAATTTCTTAATTGATTAGTGCCATCCTCTACTGCTTCGTTTACAACATCCCAAGACCTTACTTTACCAGCATAACGGGTTAATACTGTTGTAATATAATCTTTAATCATAGTTTCAAACTCCTCATCCGTACCAGCAAAATTTTCTACCCATTCTGGTGTTGCAGTATGCCAAATTAACGTATGTCCATGAATATCCATGTTGTTGGCAATTCCATAGTCCACAATGGCATCAGCTGCTGTGAAGTCATAATTACCCTGAGAAGGATACATGATATTCATTTTCATTTCATATTCTGCAGTAAGGTTGTTGAATTCGCGAACTAAAATCTCACCATGGCTTCCATCTAATAGATTTGATTTAACCGCCATCCCTACTGAAAACTTATCAGTAGCGTCTTTAAGTACAGGATCCGTAGGAGCCACTCCAGTAATAGATACTACTTGACTAGTGCTAACATCACCGTTTGGTGCTTCTGCAGTAAGCGTTATTGTATAATCGCCTGATGCATCGTAAACATAAGTCTCAGGACCTGCTTGGTCTTCAGCTATTGGACCGTTTGTAAAAAACTGCCAGTAAGTCCTTAATCCGCTTATTCCTGTGGAGGTATTATTTACTGCGACTCTAAAAGGATTTTGCTCTGATATCAATACATCAAAAGACAAAACAATAGGTGTTGGTGTGTCTTGAGGCACACTATCGTCATCGGTGGAGCAAGCAAGAGTTGCAATTGTTATTGCAAAAAGCAAAACAACCTTATAAAAAGTTATTATATTTTTCATAGCATTGGATCTACAGCAATTATTTTAACTCAAATTTGTCTTCCAACCCTTTTTCTGAACTCCCACCTACCATAACATTAATGGTTCCAGGTTCAACTAAATAAGCGCCATTATTATCGTAGAAACCTAATTCTGCATTGTTTAAGGTAAATGTTACGGTTTTTGTTTGCCCTTTTTTTAACTCCACTAATTCAAAACCTTTTAATTCCTTAACAGGTCTTACAATACTCGCCACAGGGTCATTAATATACAATTGCACTACTTCCTTTCCATCCAACTCACCAACATTTGTGACGTCCACACTCAGCTCCACAGTTTCTCCTTTATTATACTCAGATTTACTTAGTTTTAAGTTCTTATAGTCAAAATTCGTATAACTCAACCCAAAACCAAAAGGAAAAAGAGGGCAATTTTCTACATCTATATAATGTGACCAGAATACGTTGTCCTGCGAGTTAATGGGCCTACCCGTGCTTAGGTGATTATAATAAATTGGACATTGCCCCACATTTCTTGGGAAAGACATCGGTAATTTACCGCTTGGATTATAATCGCCATATAATACTTGCGCCACTGCATTTCCTGCCTGTGTGCCTAGTTGCCAAGCTTCCACTATGGCAGGTATATGTTCTGCAGCCCATGGCAAAGCTAAAGGACGACCGTTATTCAATACTAAAACGATATTTTTATTCACCTCAAAAATAGCCTCTAACAATTGCTGTTGGTTTCCTGGTAAACCCAATTCTGTTCTACTTCTGCCTTCACCACTCTGAAAACCTACTTCCCCTAAAACCATCACCACAACGTCAGCATCTTTTGCAGCGTTTTTTGCAGCTTCAAATCCAGAGAAATCATCGGTATTTATCTTGACTTCTTGAACAAATAACTGTGCACCAATTGACACATCGGTTCCTTTTTCGTAAACAAGTTCGTTATTTTTATATTGCTGCATACCCTCTAAAACAGATACGGCAGTATTATCATCAGCAGCGATTCTCCAACTGCCTAAAGGACTATTTTTATCGGCGGCCAACGCTCCAATTAATGCTATTTTTTGTCCTGATTTTTTTAAAGGCAATAGGTTATCGTTGTTTTTTAATAACACAATAGATTTTTTGGCCATATCTAAAACGGCTTCGTTAATCGCTTGGTTACCAATTGTAGCTTTTTCTCTGGCTTCATCACAATATTTGTAAGGATCATCAAATAGACCCAGTTCAAATTTTACTCGAAGTATTCTTCTAACGGCATCATCAATAAGTGCTTCCTTTACGGTTCCATTCTCAACTAACCCCACTAATTCTTTCACATATAAGTGCGATTCCATATCCATATCGGATCCTGCAGTAACGGCCTTGGCAGAAGCATCTGCACCATCCAATGCGTAACCATGCGTTACCATTTCAGAAATTGAAGCCCAATCTGAAACTACATATCCATCAAAACCCCAGTCGCCTTTCAAAATATCTCTTTGTAAAAAAACATGCCCGGTGGCAGGGATACCGTTCAGTGTATTGAAAGAATTCATAAGTGTGCGAACTCCAGCATCTACGGCAGCTTTAAAAGGAGGCAAAACAGTATTATATAATTTTGACCTACTCATATCAACGGTATTATACTCCCTACCCGCTTCTGCGTAACCATAGGCGGCAAAATGTTTAGCACAAGAGGCAATGGTACTGGCATCATCTAAGTTTTCACCTTGAAATCCTGTAACTCTGGCCGTAGCAATTTTACTTCCTAAATAGGTATCTTCTCCCGCACCTTCCATCACACGCCCCCACCTGGCGTCATTGGCGACATCAACGTTAGGCCCAAAAGTCCAGTTTAAACCTGATGCCGAAGCTTCCTGAGCCGCAACACTAGCAGATTTTTTTATAGCTTCCAAATCCCAGCTGGCAGCCTCTGCTAGCGGAATTGGACTTAGTGTCTTATAACCATGAATCACATCAAAACCAAAAATAATTGGAATGCCCAAACGGCTTTCTTCTACAGCTATTTTTTGTACCGCCCTCACCTCTTTTACGCCTCTTACACTTAGCATGGAGCCCACCCAACCCTTTTTTAGGTGCTCGTACTTTTCTTCTTCCGACCCTGATTCTGGCAATGGCCCCGTAAAATCCCAGGATCCGTTATATTGATTCATTTGCCCTACTTTCTCGTCTAAGGTCATTTGGTTCATCAAAAGCGTTATACGCTCTTCAATAGGTTTACTTTGGTCCAAATGCGACTTTGATTGCGCATAGCTTCCAGTTATAACTACTATCATAAGAAATTTTAAAGTGTGCTTTAAAAATTGGTCCATTTCATTTTTTAAATTTAAATAATTCATTCTTTTTCATCGCATGTATAACTTTCAGTCATAACATCATATTGGTAAACGTCGAAATTAATTGTATTCTCAAAAAAATCACCACCTCATATAACGCAACTTATATAACAAATGATGCGTATCAACATTTCACATGCAAAATATAATCTAAAACAACTTAGACAGTAGTGTTGAGAAAAAAACAGTAACCAATTAAAACGCTTAAGCCGATCGGTACTAATTCTTCTAAAGCTAATGTTTATTGCTCACAAATGGTTCCTCTAACCAACAAAAATATTCCTATATGTAAGTTACGTGTCACCACTCAGCACTCTTATTTTAAAAATATGCGCCATTTCTAGCACTATTTACATCATTACAGATGATACCCACTCTTTTGTTTAACTAACTTTGTGATGCAAAAACAATGCTATGAAGTTCTATTTTATTGTCTTTTTTGTTTTTCCAATTATACTTTCTTGTGAAAAACCTAGGATGAATATAACCATTGTGCCTGAACAAGAGGAAACGACGCCTGAAACAAATGACGGTTTTGCGAGTGAATTTGATGATGGGGAGATGAGAAATATATCCTCTTTTGAAATCGTTTCGGAAATGAAAATAGGCTGGAATTTAGGAAACAGCCTTGATGCTGAAGGCCCCACCGAAACCCATTGGGGCAACCCAGTTACCACAAAGGCTATGATTGATGCAATTGCAAACAGGGGGTTTAAAACCATAAGAATACCTGTTACATGGCGCTTTCACCAAGGGCCTAGTCCAAATTATACCGTTAGCAAAGCGTGGTTAGATCGCGTAGAAGAGGTCGTTAATTATGCAAGAGCCAATAATATGTATGTTATCCTCAACACACATCATGAAGATACTTGGATCATTCCTACCTATACCAAAGCTAACGAAGTAAAAAATAGACTCTCAAAATTATGGACCCAAATTGCAACCAGATTCCGAAATTACAGTGATTATCTCATTTTTGAAACACTTAACGAACCGCGTTACGAAAACACCCCACAAGAATGGACGGGCGGCACTGCAGAAGGTAGGGATGTAGTAAACCAATACCACCAAGTATGTCTCGACGCCATAAGGACTACCGGGGGGAATAACATGTCAAGACACGTGATGATATCGACATACGCAGCCAGCACCTTCCCTGTCGCCATAAATGCCTTAAAAATACCTAATAACGATGATAAGGCTATCGTCTCTCTGCATTCTTATTTCCCTTTTCCTTTTACATTGGGCGGCACTGATACAACTTGGGGCACCAACAGTGATAAACAAGCCTTGGATGCAGAAATGGATAAAATAAAAGCTAAGTTTATCGATAATGGCATTCCTGTAGTACTTGGTGAATGGAGCTCAGGAAACTTAAACAATTTGTCTGACCGTATCACACATGCTGCATATTACGCCAATGCTGCGGCACAAAGAGGCATGCCCTGCGTTTGGTGGGACAATGGTAAAATTGGAGTCTCTAAGGACGATTTAGGCATCTTTAACAGGCGAAACCTAGCTTGGGTCTTCGATGATATAGCCGATGTTATTACAAAAGCCTACCAACAATAACAACCTTTTATGAATTTTTGGGCGTTACCCTGCGGGTCGGGCTATCCGCTACAAGTCCTCGCGTAGCCCTATCGGGACTTCGCTGTGGGCTTTCCACTACTATCCCTAACGTGGGCAAATCTGCCGGCATACTGATCTTTTTTGCATCACTAAGCCTTTTTGCTAGAAGCACTACTTGTCGTATGTATCAGGAAATGCAATACCTTAGAGTACAGCAACAAACTTCAAGAAATCATTATTTTTTGCTACTAAAATATATGGCTTGCCTTGAACCTGAATCATCGCAAGGTCTTTTACATCGCCGTCAATAAAAAGTCCCGTTTTTTCAGCACTTAAAGTTTTAAAGCCTATATCTTTTTCCCCTTTTAAAAACGTTCCATAACCGGCATCTGCCCTAGGCGTCTCAACTTCCGAAGCATATAAATTACCGCCAAGAACCATATCCTTAATGCCATCTGCATCAAAGTCATTAATCAATATTTGATTGGTAGGTGCAATTTGCGCCCATAAAGGTAAGTCGCGCCTAACAAACTTACCATTGTCGTTTTCAAAAACGGCGCTTTTGAATGAAGAAACCTGATAGTGTATCGCATTCTCAAGTTTTTTCTCATTGTAAACATCAACCAGCGTTGCTGTAGAGTACTCATTATAATTTTTAAATTTCTTTTTAATTGATGGCATTTGTTGCGAAGAGCATTCCCTACCTCTTACAGGATACTGTTTCCCTTCGTTATAATAACTTAACACGATATCATTAGTCCTGTTACCGTCAAAATCGTTTAAGTAGATATCAAAAGTAGCCTCATCCGAAGCTTTATACTTGTAATTATCCCCGAGATTTCCTCCAACTAAATCAATATCACCATCATTATCAATATCATCAGCCACTAGACTAAACCACCAACCTCTTGTTTCATCCAAGCCGAGTTTTTCAGTAGTTTCGGTAAAACGCTGTCCTTTATCATTTTTAAAAATCCTAACCTGCATCCATTCCCCCGTAACTGCGAGGTCCTCCCAACCGTCATTGTCGTAATCAAACCATTGCGCAGCAGTTACTAAACCAATTCTACTCAACTCAGGAGCAACTTTCTGAGTTATATTCCTAAATTTAGGTTGATCCACTTCACTTATATTTTCAAGAATATAACTAGAGGCTGGGTACGGATAATTTGAAGGCACAAGCCTGCCGCCCACAAATAAATCTTGATCGCCATCCTTATCAAAATCAAAAGCGTAAACTCTACTGCCACTCTCGCTAATCGGCGGTAATGCGTTGTAGCTTTTGATAAATTCACCGTTACCTTGATTTACATAAAGTCTATCCTGTAACATCGGCGATCCACTCTTAAATTCATTTCCACCGCTAACAATGTAAAGGTCATTATCGCCATCGTTATCCGCGTCAAAAATTAACGAACCAATATCTTCATGTTTTCTATCCTCAAGTAGTATCTTAAATTTTTGTTGTTCAAAAGTGCCGTCAGCTTTCTGAAAAAATAAGCCTCCTGGGTATTTTGATGCGGCGCCAACATAAAAATCATCCAAACCATCACCATTTAAATCGCCCACTGATAAACCGGGACCAAATTGGGACGTTTTATGTGGCAAAAGGATTTCCTTTTTAAAATCGTCATAGATATTTTCTTTGTGCTTATACAAAGCTAAAGTGTCCGTGTAGCTCTTAAATAAATGACTCGCAATGTTTCTATTATTTTTCTCAACGCTTCCCTCGGCCTGATTCTCATCCAGGAATATTGCAGTGTTGATTTTGACATCTGTTATTTTTTGGCTTTTTTGATTCGGCCATACCACAATCAAACTATCAATTGTATCATCTTTACCCAATCCAAAATGAAGTTTTGGCGCTACCGATGACTGAAATCCGCGACTTAGAGACACTTCCTGAACTTGATGCTTGTTGTTATGGTAAAGATGCACTTTAGCCCCTATACCATAGGTGTTTTTAGCACTACCTTTAAACGCTATTGTAACATGGTTGTTAATGCGTGCACTATGATTTTCAAATAGAGACGCATAATCATCTATATTATTTGTAACCAACTCTAAATCCCCATCATTATCCAAATCCACATAAACGGCACCATTAGAAAAGCCCTTGCCTTCAATACCCCAATCTGCACTACTTTTTGAAAATGTAAGATCTCCATTATTCTTAAAAATATAATTATCGATAGGTTCTGTTGGGATGTTAAGGCTTTTGATCAACAAACTATCCTTATGTTTTTTTTCACCTCGAAGGCTCTCAAAATAGTCTTTATTGTTTATCTCTCTACGTGTACCGTTAGAAACAAACAGGTCTTTATAGCCGTCATTATCAAAATCGGCCAACAGCGGTGCCCAACTCCAATCTGTAGAAGAAACGCCTGCTAAACGCGAAATATCCTTAAATTTTGGAATCCCTTGATGATTAAGCCCCGTATTAAGCTGAAGCGTATTTTGCATATATTGGTACTGAAACCCAACGCGCTCTATATTTGCAAAAAGCTCAGGATTCATACTTGCCATATTCGCTTTGGAGCGTCTGTTTGAGGCGGCATCCATATCCATTTGGATAATATCCACATGGCCATCGTTATTAAAATCCGCTATATCGACTCCCATACCATAAAAGGAGGTATGCGCGGTGGCACTCTTGATTTCGTTCTTGAAGGTGCCATCTTTTTGGTTGATGTATAAGCAATCTGGCGTTCCAAAATCGTTGGAAATATAAAGATCGATCCAGCCATCATTGTTTATATCAGAGGCGGTCACACTTAAGGAAAGGCTATATAACCTAACACCTGCACTGTTTGTAATTTTAGTGAATTTTCCACCATCATTTCTATACAAATTATCCGTTTCTAAATCTGTTACCCTATCCATGCGCATCTTGTAATGATAGCTGTTGTATTCGAATGGAGTAATGGGATAATTAGCGACGTAAACATCAAGATCGCCATCATTATCAAAATCAAAAAATGTGGCGTCAACACTATTTCCAGCGTCATCTAAACCAAAATTAGCCGCACTTTCTATAAATGTATTATCTCCTTGATTGATAAAAAGCTGGTTTTTTTTGTTTCCTGAAAGACCCGAGGCTAAACAATATATGTCCATTAAGCCATCACCATTAACATCTGCCATGGTTGTACCCGTGTACCATCGTCTGTCTCCGGAAAGGCCAGATTCTAGAGTAATATCTTTGAACTTGAGGCCTCCTTGATTGAGATAAAGTTTATTATCCACCATATTGCCCGTGAAAAACAAATCTGTAAGTCCATCATTATTAATATCCCCTGCAGAGACACCTCCACCCATGTATATATATGGATAAGTGAAGTAATTGATGGTGTCATTCTCAACTAATTGATTTTTAAAAGCTATTCCCGTATCCTTTGATAAAAGCTTAGTAAAAACCTTTTCCTTAACAGCATTATTTAAGTTTTGCTCATTAGTATCATTTTCTCTACAACCAAGTGCAGTTGACACAAAAAGCAGTATCAAAATTGCTCGCAACATAATCTTCACTTTAATAACTTTTCTTAAGGTGTTTAAATTAAAGACAAATGAGCGAAAAGAAAAACTTTCGCCCATTTTTGAACTAAATTAAACTAAACAAATAACTCTTTCAATATCCTGTATTCTGATCCTCTCCGCTTATTTCTGGGTTGGCGTCAATTTCATTCTGCGGTATTGGCATAACTCGGTGTACTGAAGGGTCATAATTTCTGGTGCCTCGCAGTGATGGATCTGGATTATCAAAGTTCTCATCCGGGAATACGGACAGTTCCTGATCGTCCAAATCCCATCTTACCAAATCATCAAAACGCACTTGCTCTCCACACAGTTCAACAAACCTTTCATGTACAATAGCATTAAAAATTTGTTCTTTTGTATTTACTGGAAAACCTCGCGCATCCATAGTTGCCGAGCCATATCTTGGCATGCCTGCTCTATCTCTTATCTGATTTAGGAAATCTACAGCTCCTGCATTATTATTTAGGTTCATTTCAACTTCTGCTTGCATTAGTACAACATCTGCATATCTCAATATTCTTACATTTACACCACTGTTTTCAGAAACATTTTGATTATCGTATAATTGTGAAAACTTATACCAAACTGGTCCCCCGACACATCCGGGACACGGGAATTGAAAGGCATCACCAGGACCATACGTATTTTCTTCATCCACAAGAATGGCAACATCCAATCTAGGGTCGTCCTCTTCAAATTCTTCAATAATTTTAGTAGAGGGCCTTGCATTAGCCCAACCTGTGTAATCTTGAGATCGGAACGTTACTTCTGATGTGCCTACACCTGTTTGCGCCCATCGCTCTGTTTCAGTACCTACCTCTCCATTATACCCCACTTCAAACATAGACTCATCATTATACTCTCCAGTTTCACTAAAGTTATCACGATACTGCTCTAAGGGAAGCAAACTATGATTTACTACATTACTAAAGGCTTCCTTAGCTTCTGGATACATCTCCCTATGCAAATACACTTTTCCCAGCATTGCAAAAGCAGCTTCTTTGGTCACTCGCCCTACGTCGGTTCTACCTTTTGGCAACGTTAAACTGGTGGACAATTGTAAATCTGTTATGATTAGGTTATACACCTGATCAGCTGTAGCTCTTGGTTGAGATGACAATGTATTTACAGCATCAGATTTTATTGGAACGCCACCAAAACGCTTTACCAGATAATAATAATATAGTGCCCTTAAAAAATAGGCCTGCCCTAAAGCATTATCAACATCTTCATCTGAAAAATCCGAAGTTGCTGCATTAGCCCTCATTCTGTCTTCATTGAGTATAACAAAATTAGACGCGCCAATACCATTAAAACAAGCCGTCCAATACAATGCTATATTATCAAGGGTTGCATTAAACTCAAATCTATTATAAGGTGCAAAGTTAGGGTCTCCACTAGAGACCACCTCATCAGACATTGCGTCTGGAAAAATATAACCCACCCGTTGATATAAGGTCTGGAATTGGTTATAACTTGCATTTACCGCCGCTTCAACTTGACTTCGAGACTCAAAGAAAATCTCAGGGTTTAATGCGTTAGTATTCTCTACAGCGACATAGTCTTCACATGCCACAAGTAAAACTAAAGAGAATAGCGTTGCGCACTTTAAACAATAATTACTAATTTTTTTCATCTTAACAATTCTATTGATTTAAAATTCTATTTGAATGCCGCTCAACACGGTAATTGGTCTTGGTTGCGCACTTCTATCAATTCCTAATCCATCTACAAGACCTTGGGCGTTATAAAAAGGTGCAATTTCCGGATCGAGACCTGTGTAATCAGTAAAAGTTAACAAATTCTGACCTTGTACATAAATCCTTAGCTTTTTAATTATACCATTGCCCGATTTATTTATCCAATTACCGGGAAGGTTATAACCAATGGTAACGTTTCTCAATCTTAGGTAGGAAGCATCTTCAACATAACGGGATGAAATTTCGTTATTAACGTTTGAACCAAACCTAAATCTAGGAATGTCCGTGACATCTCCTTCATTTTGCCATCTGCGCATTACACGCGTACCGTAATTCAATCCGTTATCTAGCCCTTCTAAATAGTAAATATTACTATTGAAGGCATCAACACCTTGTACGCCATTGAACAACACATTAAAATCCCAACCTTTATATTCTGCTCTAAGATTAATAGCATATGTAAAATCAGGATTGGGATCTCCAATCACTGCCCTGTCCTCTAAGTCAATTTTTCCATCTTCATTAATATCTACATATCTAACATCACCTGGTTGCACTGGTACGGCTGTATCGTTGTTATTAGGCAAATATGCATCTACCTCATCTTGTGTAGAATATACACCATCTGCTACCAAACCAAAAAAGTGAAAAGGTGCTTCATTAACCGCTAACCTATTAAGAGGTGCAGCAAACGGAGGATTAAGTCTTGCTCTTTCTACTGGTTCATTATTAACGCCGTCTAACCTTGTCACAGTGCTTTGGTTTGTTGTTACATTGGCCCAAAAATTCCATTTAAACTCTCCCTCATAATCATTGTAACCCAACGTAACTTCAAAACCATCAACTTCTACAATTCCAATATTACGCGTTACAGAAACACCTGTTAAATTATTACCAAGGACTCCAGAACTAGGCTCTGTGTCTACTGGAACTAAAAGATCTTCACTTTTGTTTTTATAATAATCAACACCTATTTGGATCTGGTCGTTTAATAGGCCAAGATTAAAACCATAATTTTGCTTAATTTGAGTTTCCCATAAGATATCGGGGTTTGGCAAATTATTGGGAGTAATCCCCGTAACTGTCTCATTTCCTATAACATAAGGTTGGTTTACCCCTAGCGTAGATGTGAATGGATTTAAGGTGTTTCCTGTTCTGTTATTTCCAGTTTCGCCGTAACTTGCTCTTAGCTTTAAACTATTGATCCAATCTACCTTAAAAAAGGACTCTTTGGTTACATCCCAACCTAAAGATCCAGAAAAAAACCATTGGGACGCATTTCCGGGTGCAAAACGGGAAAATGTATCTCTTCGTCCAGAAAAACTTATAGAATACCTATTATCAAACTCATAACCGCCAAGAAACAGTATAGAATTCAAATTATCTTCCAATAATAAGGATGTAGCCCTAGCGTTAGGAGAAAACACCTCGGTAAGGTTTGGCGATTCTATATTATTATCAGAAATAGATGCCGATTCTGTTTTAATTTGCATTCGCTCTGAAACAGCAGAAATATTGACAGAGTGTTTGTCAAAATCCCTATCATAAGCCAAAGTATTAGTAAGTACCGTCTGAACAACTGTTCGTCTGGTCTTGGAAATAAAATTTATGGGGTTTTCAAATCTACCTCCCGATTCTGCGAAACTTCTATTCTGTGCATCCACGAGCGTTAAATTAGCATTAAGCCCAAACTGAGTCCTGAAAGTAAGTCCTTTGGCTAATTTAATATTGGCGTATATACTACCAATAACAGAGGAAAACCTATTTAAGTTATCATTTGTATTCTGAATACGTACTTGATTTCTTGAATCGTTTAGATCTCCTGAAGTAGTTCCGCCAAAAAGACCATTTTCGTCAATAATAGGTACATAAGGTGCCTGCCCGATAATGTTCTGCAAAGGGTCTCTTCCTTCTGCTCTTTCTGGAAAGATGGTTTCGCTTTGCGCTAAAGCTAAGGTTTGCCCAATATCCATCCAGTCTGCAATGCTGGCATCTGTATTAATATTTACTGTTGTTCTTTCAAAACCGGTATCTATATACACACCGTCCTGACTTAACCTTGAAAAACCAACATTAAATTTAGCTTTTTCACTACCCCCATTTATATTAGCACTAACGTTATACATAGGTGCTTGTCTAAAATACGCATCCTGCCAATCGGTATCCACACCATTACCATTAAACAATGGGTCATCATTTACTCTTTCTATTGGATCATCCGGCCCTCCATTTTGTCCTGCTAGTGCATTTACTTCTCTCAAGAATTGAATATACTGCGCAGTATTCATAAGGTCGTACCTTCTGTTAAACTCCTGAATTCCAGTAGAGGCCTGTACTGTAAAGGATGCCTTACCTACCTTTCCTTTTTTGGTTGTTATTAAAACCACACCATTAGTTCCTCTTGAACCATAAACGGCTAGAGAGGCTGCATCCTTTAAAATATCAACCTTCTCTACACTTGACATATCCAAACTATTGATACTATTGGTAAAAACACCATCAATAACATACAGTGGTGTACCATCTCCAAATGTGTTAACCCCGCGTATCTGTACCAGGGTTTGTGATCCTGGAGAACCTCCATTTGTAATGGTTACACCAGCAGCTCGTCCTTGCAGTGCCTGACCCAAATCGGCAGTAGGAAATTCACTAAGGTCTTCAGATTTCACTACTGAAACAGGTGTGTTTCTTTGCGTCCCGTAGGTTACAATAACCACCTCATCCAGACCGACCAAGTCTTCATCCAGAAAAACGTTTATCTCTTTTTGGCCCGAATATGTTACTTCTTTAGAAATAAATCCAACGAAAGAATACAAAATAACATCGCCATTACTAAGATTATCGAGCGTGTACGCTCCGTCAAAATCCGTAACAACACCTTTAGATTGATTTTTTACTGTAACATTAGCTCCCGGTAATGGACCTCCATTTGAAGTAACTGATCCAGTAACCGTTTGGCCAAACATCTGACCTGCAATAGCCAAAAAGAAAACAGCACATAAGTTCTTTAATTTCATGTTAGTTAGTTTAGATTAGATAGCTTTAGTTTGTGATTTTTATCTTGACAAATATCAAGTTAATGACGTCTAAAACTTTTGTTGATTGCAAGTTATATTTAGTAATTGCAATAGGAGCATTTTATTTGATGCAATAAATATTTCAAATGTTGCATTTAAACATTTTCTATAAATAGTTACGTTTTATAGCGTTTTTTAAAAAAAGGACACAGGTTCAACATGAAGTGTAAACCAAAAAAGTTTTTAGTCAATTTTCTTGCCCTTGGGTAACTCTCCAAACTGCTTTTTGTAACATACTGTAAAATATGATGCAGACAGGAAACCTACCTTATGGGCCACTTCACTTACATTTATGTTTTTATCATTTTGAAAAATCACCTTAGACCTTTCTAACCTTACCCGTCTGATAAACTGTATAGGCGACAAACCCGTTAATAATTTTATCTTTCGATAAACCTGACTCCTACTTAAACAAAGGTGAGAAGACAGTTTTTCTACGTTTAAAGCAGGGTTTTCAATATTTTCAGATATAAATCCTAGAACTTTTTGAATAAAGTCATTATCCAAATCTGCCTCCTTCTTTTCTTCATTTAAAGAAGCTATATGAGCATTTTTCTCGGTTAGTTTTTCGCTTTTTGAAAGAAGCTCCTCAAGAACCACCATTAGCTCGTTATTATCAAAAGGCTTAACTACGTAGGCATCGGCACCTCCTTTTATTGCCTTTATCCTATCTTCACTAAGGTTTTTTGCTGTAAGCATTACTACTGGTATTCTACTTAGGTTAGGGTCATTCTTAACTTTTTTACAAAACTCTATACCATCCATAATTGGCATTATCAAGTCTGAAATGATTATATCTGGGACATGCTCCATAGTTTTTAGCCATCCTTCTTGACCGTCTGATGCTACAACCAAATCGTATTCTTCTTTTAAAATTGACACGAGGTAATCTTGAAGATCCACATTATCCTCTGCAATGAGCAACTTTTTTTTCAACTCTTTTTCTGAAAGAATATCTTCAATATTATATGTTTTAGGCTTTGAGTTTTCAGGTAATGGGGCGATTCTATCTATTTGCCTTAAAGAAAATTCATCAGCTTCAAAATACTCTTTTTCATAAGGCAAGAATACCTTAAAAATAGATCCTTTCCCCAATTCGCTCTCTACCTCTATCAAACCTTTATGAAGCTTAATAAAATCTTTAACCATATCTAAACCAACGCCAGTACTACCATAGTATGACTTATTTAGCTCTCCTACTTGATAAAATCTTTCAAAAATTCTGTTGTAATCTTTTTGATCAATACCTGGGCCATTATCCTTTACACTAATCTCCACAACTGGTATAGGCATATCCTTATTTATCAAAGGCAGTACCTTTTTATTTACGGAAACAATCTTTACTCTTATCTTTCCTTTGTTGGGGGTAACTTTAAAGGCGTTTGACAACAAGTTGAATAATACCTTGTCTAATATCCCTTTATCTGCCCAAATATTAAATTCTACATTTTCGTATTTTAAATCTAATTGAATTGACCTTCTCTTGGATTCTTCATTAAAAAAACTAAGAATATTCTTCGTACTTTTTACAATATTGAATTGACTTACCTTTAATTGAAGCTTGTTGGATTGTAGCTTTCTAAAATCCATTAGCTCATTAATTAGTCTGGAAAGGCGTTCAGCATTTTTATAAATGATATGATATTTTTGTTGGACAGGTTTTGATACCTCTGAATTTTGCCCTTCTATAAGCTCCTTTATGGGGTTTATTATTAAGGTAAGTGGTGTTCTAAACTCATGTGAAATATTTGTAAAGAATTGAAGCTTTTGTTGCTGCAGTTCCACTTTTTGTTTTCTTCGCTCTCTTTCAAGTCTAAACGTGTTTCTTTCATTTACACGTTTGCGGTAATAATACATCCCAATGAAAACTAAAAAACCTAAACAAAGAACGTACGCAATGTAGGCCCATATCGTTTTCCACCATGGAGATTGTACTTGTATTTTAAGAATGGCTGAAGCATCATTCCATACATTGTCATTGTTTGAAGCTTTTAACTTAAATGTATAATCTCCCGGCTCTAGGTTAGTGTAAGTGGCGTTCATTTTGGACCCAACGTAGTTCCAATCTTCTTCAAAACCTTCTAAAAGGTAGGCATACTGGTTCTTTTCTGGCCTAGTAAAACTTATGGCGCCATAATCTATGGTAACAACACGCTGATCATGCTTTAAGGATATTATATTAGTATCACTTTTAATTGCTAATGGGCTGTCCTTATCACTTTTGTTTACCCGTTTATTAAATAATTTTACACCTTTTAGATATGGCTTAGCTAAATAAGGGTTGTAAGCTATATTTTGCGGATTTATAATATTGACACCACTCTTTGTCCCTAAGTATAGATTGTTATCATTATCTAATATTGCCGCTCGATCTGTCAAAAAGTTTTCTAGCAATCCATCATTTGTAGTGAACTGGACAACATCCTTGGTTTCTCGATTAATTTTCAGAACTCCCTGTTTACTACTAACCCACAATTCGTTCTTTACAGGTTCAAAAATGGTATTTACAAATGAAAGATCGAACCCTTCGAGTTGAAAGGACTCAAAACGTTTCTTGTTTCTTTTAAACTCAAATAAACCCCCTCCATTTGTGCCGCACCATAGCGTTCCGTCTTGTGTTTCATAGATATCTAAAATCCTATTTGAACTTGGATGACCGGCAAATTTAGATGAAATGGAGTCGTTATGGGCTGTAACCAGGTATTCACTATTGTTTTGGCTTTCGATGTGATAAAGACCTGATGATGTTCCTACCCAAATATAACCAGAACTATCGTTGTGCATTACCTTAACATCCTTGTTTACAACTTCTGAACCAGCATAAAACTCCCCACTTGGCGAATGAATTTTTCCTGTACTATAATCAAAGTAAAAAACACCCTCCAAAAAAGAACCTATCCAAACCTTACCGGTACCATCTTCAGCAAAACACCTCACTTTATTGGTTTTTAGAACTCCAGAAGTATTTACTTTATTGAAGTTTGAAAAAGTTTTACCCCCCTTTTTTAGAAAAAAAAGCCCATCTCCCCAGGTTGCCACCCAAATATTACCTCTGCTATCGATAAAAACATCTTCAATATACAGCCCTTTTTTCAGGCCCGTATATTCTGAGCTTTCATTACCGTAAACATTGGTTATAGTACCAGTACTAGTATTTAAAATATCAATTCCATTTATTTGCGCTATCCATACATTCCCTTCCTCTGTTTTAGCAAAAGCCTTTATTTCATTGGTATGAATGCTATTTCCCTCCTCCTTCCTTACGATAGACTCAAACTTATTATAGTGTTCGTCAAAAAAGCCTAAGCCATTTTCGTAATACCCCAGCCATAGCCTATTCTCATTATCTAAAAACATAGACCAAACGGAATCTGAACCAACGCCATTTCTATTCTTAACGCTATACCAATAGTGCTTTACTAATTCTCCCGCTTGATCCAAAACGAACAGACCTTCATTTTCTACGGACACAAAAACCTGGTCTAAGCCACTTATAATGTCCATGGTGGCACTATTAGGAATATCTAACTTATCAAAGGCAATAAGCGATTTTTTCAAATCAGCTTTAAATGTCCCACTTTTTAATGTTCCGACCCACAGAACCTCGCGTTTATCAACGTGCAGGCTCGTTACATGTTCCTGTAACACATCATCAACCAGATTTACCTCCTCAAACTCCCCCAATTGATGATATCGCTCCACTTTTAACCCGAGATCTGTAGCTGCGTACAAATTCCCCTTAGCAGAAAATTGCAAATCCAAAACCCCATGTCCTTCTAATCCGTAATCCTTTAACAGACCGCTCTCCAAATCCAACACCATGATACCATCATAAGTACCTACAAGAAACCTGTTTTCGTATTCAGCGAAACTCAAGACACTAACATAAGCGTTTTCTGAACTGTTAAAGTACACAGAGTTAAACCGCTTAAATGAATTCTGCTTTTCGTTATATGCACACAATCCTGCATCCGTTCCAATCCATAATTGCCCAGCGCTATCCAAAAACATAGCCGTTATAGAATTACTGTTAATACTATTGAGGTCATCTATATGATGCCCAAAATAGGTATAAGAGAAACCATTATATTTATACAAACCAGCACCATCAGTACCTATCCACAAAAAACCATGCCTGTCATGAACTATAGAAGTGATTGGGCGTTGAAATATATTTTTTTCAACCATATTGAACTCCAAAGTAGTAAAGTCTATTTGGGAATAACTATCAATCATATTTAAAATGAATATGGCTAACAGTATATTTCTATAAAATTTCAGAAAATGACTTTTCATGATTATCATAAATTTTGTTGCATTTAGAGGTGAAATAAATGTAATTTAAAACTAATTACAATAAAATATGTAGCATTTTAAACCTCAAATGTTGCAAAAACATTATTCGCAAATGCTTAAACGCCTTTAAACACAAGTAAAAGGCTATCTTGTTCTATAAATTTAAATAAACCATAACTATGAGACCGTTTTTATTAATCGTTCTAACTTTATTATTATTCTCTTGTAATAGAGAAATTGAATTTGATGCCGTACTCGTGGAAGGGCCTGCCCCTCAAAGTGTTCAGGCAAATATAGCCTTCAATAATTCAGAACCTCCATTCGAGGTAACTGTAAGTCCTACTGCAATAGGAGCCACGGCCTTTGAAGTACTATCGGGACTTCCTGGTGACAACACGCCCATTCTCATTGGCATCGAAAAAGAAGTTATGTACCTATACCCAGAATCTGACGAAACTTTTTTTGTCACAATTAGGGCTATAGCTCCAAATGGTAAAGTAACTGAGCAACTTTTTGAAGTTATACCACCTGCAGATCCCTGTACTCAAATTTTCAGTATGCCAGCCACGTGGGATAATGGCAATATAGCGTTCTCTTTTGGATTTAACGGTGTAGATCTTGCAACGGTTCAAAACCCCGATCCATCAGGCGCAAACCCTGAGGTTTCAAATGTATTACAAATTACGCAAGACGGTGGAGGAAACTTTGATGGTTTTGGTGTACAAATGAATGGCCCAATAGATTTTAGCAGTGATGGTGAAAATGATGATAAAATCGTAAGACTCAAATTTTGGTCAGATACTGAAATACCAGTGAGGCTAACCGTTCAGCAGGATCCCAACAACAACACAGAACGCGAAGCGGAAGTTAATCTTATACATACAGGAACAGGATGGGAGGAATTAAGGTTTGATTTTGCAACAGCCACTGCAGGCTTTACAGGTTCAGAAGCTTTAGGCATCCCTGATTTTACGCCTTTTACTCCTACAGGGCAATATATAAGATTTCAAATGTTTATTAGTCCTGGTGATGATGTATCCGGTACATTCTATCTTGACGATGTAGGGGTTTGCCCTTAATTTAATTCATCTCTAACAAAAAAAAGAATTAATGAATTTTCACAATCGTATTGTGCTCCTTTTTGTTTTGAGCATTATAACAGCATGCTCTAACGACAAGTCTCAAACTAATACCCAGGAAAATAAAGAAGCCCCAAATTTTGAAAAAAAGGCCAAAGAGCTTGTAGCTCTAATGACCCTAGAAGAAAAGGTTGGGCAAATGAGCTATGAATCTCCTGCCATAGAAAGACTTGGGATACCAGAATACAATTGGTGGAATGAGTGTTTGCATGGTGTTGGCCGTGCAGGAAAAGCCACGGTTTTTCCTCAAGCCATAGGTTTGGCGGCCATGTTTGACAAAAATCAAATGAGTGAAATATCTGAAATCATATCAGATGAAGCCCGTGCAAAACACCATGAATTTGCATCACGAGGCAAAAGAGGCATATATCAAGGCCTTACATATTGGACACCGAACATTAATATCTTCAGAGATCCCAGATGGGGACGGGGCATGGAAACTTATGGAGAAGATCCATATCTAGCTGGAGAACTGGCTGTAAGATTTATAAAAGGGCTTCAAGGTGACGACCCTAATTATTTAAAACTTGTAGCTACCGCAAAACATTTTGCTGTGCATAGTGGCCCTGAAGTTGATCGCCATAGGTTCAATGCGGAACCTAGTGTTCAGGATTTTTTAAACACTTATAGTCCTCATTTTGAAAAAGTTGTAAAAGAAGCCGATGTTTATTCAATAATGTGCGCTTACAATAGCTATTTTGGAGAACCCTGCTGTGGGAGCAAAAAACTAAGTAGCTTGTTACGCGATGATTGGGGCTTTGAAGGTTATATTGTTTCCGATTGTTGGGCCATCAGGGATTTTTATGATGAAGGAGCGCACGAAATTAGCGCAGATGCGAAAGAAGCGTCAGCCCTAGCTGTAAAAGCAGGAACGGATTTAAACTGCGGCAATTCATACCCTGGTTTAGTGCAGGCCGTAAAAGATGGATTAATTACAGAAGCTGAACTTGATGTTTCTTTAGAAAGGTTGGTGGTAGCCCGCCTAAAACTTGGTTTATTTGCACCGGAAGGCGCTGTTAAATATGAGAATATCCCTTATGATGTTGTAGATTCTGAAAAGCATAGGCTTGCCGCACTTGAGACTGCCCGGAAATCTATAGTACTGTTAAAGAACGATAATAATACATTGCCTCTTGATAAAAACAAGATTAAAAAAATTGCCGTAATTGGATCAAATGCAGATGATTTGGAGGTGTTGCTGGGTAATTACAATGGCTATCCTGAAGAACCAATTACACCGTTAAAAGGGTTACAAAATAAACTACCTAATGCAGAAGTGGTTTATGCAACAGGATGCAAATTAGCCGAAGGCCTCCCGGTCTTTGAGGCTATTCCGAGTACGGAATTGTACACCGATGAAACTAAAAGTACCACAGGCTTAAAAGCTGAATATTATGACAATATTGCCTTTGAAGGCACACCAAAACATACGCGAGTTGACAAAACCGTAGATTTTACATGGAGAACCATCTCTCCATTTCCAGATATAGCCTATGACGCCTACTCCGTAAGGTGGTCAGGTATACTTTCTGTTAACAAAACTGGAAATTATGCCCTGGGTGGCGAAGCTTTTTCATCCATGCAACTATTTTTAGATGATAAGCTATTAATGCAAAGAAAAGATGTCCACCATCCAAAAAAGCTATATGAATATATAAAACTACAAGCTGGAAAGAATTATAAAATTCGTTTTGAATGTATTCAAGACAACACAGAGCATTCCATAATGCGATTGCTCTGGGAATCTCCTAAGGATAATTTAGAGCAAGAAGCACTGAACATTGCAAAGGACGCTGATGCTGTTGTTTTATGCATGGGTATTAGTCCATTATTAGAAGGTGAGGAAATGAAGGTGAAGGTTGATGGGTTTTCAGGAGGAGATCGTGTTAACACCAAATTACCGAAGACACAAACAGAGTTAATCAAAAAGATTAAAGCACTCGGCAAACCTACAATATTGGTATTACTGAATGGTAGTGCGCTTTCAATTAATTGGGAAAATCAAAATATTCCAGCTATTATAGAGGCATGGTATCCGGGGCAAGCCGGAGGTACTGCGATAGCTGACGTTATTTTTGGAGATTACAACCCGGCTGGAAGATTACCAGTCACCTTCTATAAAAGTATTAACGATATACCTGCATTTAGTGATTATGATATGAAAGGTAAAACATACCGTTATTTTAAAGGAGACCCATTATATGAATTCGGTTACGGCCTTAGCTTCACCAAGTTTAAATACGGCAACTTAATAACACCGAAAAACCTTGAAGCCGGTACTGATTTTACTGTTGAAGTTGAAGTTGAAAATGTTGGAACTTTAAAAGGCGAAGAAGTGATACAATTGTATATTGAGAATCCCAATGCAGATGAATATAATCCTCATAAAACATTAGTGGCTTTTGAACGTCTTTCTTTTGAGCCTAAAGAAAAGAAAACTTTAAAGTTTAACATCAAGAAGGAGCAGTTATCTATTGTAAATAATAAAGGTGAAAAAATTATTCAACCGGGAGAATATCAAATCTCTGTTGGCGGGGCTCAACCTTCTAAAGAAAGAATAAAAAATGGAGTTGTACTTTCTGAAAAACTGATACTTAAGGGAAAAGAATTTCTACTAAATGATAATTAATCCTTTACAATTACCCGAAATACCTTTTGGCGAGGAGTGTTTAGGTTAATATTTTCCTTTCAAACTTTGCACATATTAATATTGTAGATTAATAAAAGTTCAACCTTGAAAATAATTCAAAAAAAAATGCTCAAGTAAACTTGGCATTTTTTCTTATTGAACTATTTATTCGTGACCACGGAGGGATTGCATATCCCTCAAAGCTCCGCTTTGAAAATGAAAAATTCCAGCTTACAAATTCAAACAAGCTTGATTTGACGCAGGAATTTTTCATTTATTCGTGACCACGGAGGGATTCAAACCCCCGACCGCTGGAGCCGAAATCCAGTGCTCTATTCAGCTGAGCTACGTGGCCGTTCATTCCTGCGAAAGCAAGAATCTATAATATTTAACTCGATAATTTTGCTTTTACAATGGTTGAAATAGTCTTACCGTCGGCTTGGCCGGCAAGCTCTTTGCTTACCATACCCATAACCTTTCCCATATCCTTCATGCCGTCTGCTCCAATTTGATCAATTGTAGCCACAACAACCTTTTCGATTTCATCTTCACTCAAGGCTTCTGGTAAAAATTGGCTGATTATTTCTGCTTCTGCTAATTCGGGCGCCGCCAAATCTTCTCTGCCCTGTTCAATGTAAACAGTGGCGCTGTCCTTGCGCTGTTTTACTTGTTTCTGCAATAACTTAAGCTCTTGTTCCTCCGTCAATTCATCACCAGCACCACTTTCAGTTTTGGCTAAAAGAATGGCAGATTTTACAGCTCTCAACGCAGTTAAAGCAATTTGATCCTTTGCTTTCATTGCATTTTTTAAGGCGACCATTACCTCCTGTTGTAAACTCATATCCTCTAAATTAAAAGCGATGCGAAGATAAAAAAAAGTTGAATGCCTTACATCGGAAGTTTGAAGAAAATATGTCCTAAGACGACATCAAAAAAGAATCCCGAAAGGCTTGAGGGAAACTTTTCGGGATGATAACATAATAAGGTTAAACACAGAAGGTCTTTACTAATCTACATTGTCGTGCAGAAAAGAGTTATTGCTTCTTACTTGTATATCGTCATTATCGTCTACACTGATACTTGTTCTTGACATATCGGTTTCCGAAGAATGTTTGGTTTCATCCAAATCTATCCCCTTTCTTTTATAGGCCGGTATCTTTTCTATATCGTCAATTTTTGCACTGTTGAAGCGATAGTTGAAATCTTTCATCTTTAGCCGACGCTCTGCAGCACGCTCTTTTAAAACTTCAGAAATTGGCATATCCATTGGATCCAATTCTTCAGCTTCTTCTTCAACCTGTTCTTCCTGAACGGTTTTCTTTTCAAAAACAACATCTTCATCTATTTCCTCTAAAACCTCTTCGACCACTTGTTTTTTGTTCATTGAAGACTCTGCTTCAATATAATCGTCCAGGGCATAGCGCACATCGCCCTCCTCATTGGATTCAGTTACAGTTATTAATTCGACATAATCGTTGACTGGAATCTTTTTCACCTCTTCATCTTCTAAACTATAAGTTATGGCATCTTCAGATTTCTCCTCTACTGTTTCCTCGGATAACGGCAAATCAAAAGTCAAGGTAATTTGTTGCTCATCGTCATCAATAACCTCCTCTTTCTTTTCTTCTATTGTTGCAACTGGAGTGATGACAAATTCCTCCTCCATGGTATTCGGCTTCACCTCTTCATATACCACATCAATATTTTTAATCAATTCTGATGTGGGAATCAGGTTAATATCCCTTGGAGTGGCACTTATTTTTTGTTTATCGACAAATGAATTCTCTTTTGAGCTTAATTCTTCTTCATTATCCTCTAAGTCCAAAGTATGCCTAACAACAGGAGCAGGTTCCTTCTTTTCCAACTCCACTACGGGTTCAATGATTACAGGTTCTGCCTTTTCCTTGGCCTCAACCTCATCTTCCAAAGGGTGGATTACCTTTTTGGTTTCGGTATTTGAAATTTCGTCCTGCTGATCCACATGAAAACCAGTGGCGATGATGGTTACCGAAATGGATTCCTCTAAAGCTTCATCTTCACCAACACCCATAATGATGTTGGCGCCATGACCGGCCTCATCTTGAATATGGTCATTAATTTCACCTATTTCATCAATGGTGATTTCTTGCGAACCGGAAACGATGAGCAACAGTACATTTTTTGCTCCAGTAATTTTATTATCGTTCAGTAATGGAGAATCCAAAGCCTTTCGTATAGCCTCCTGTGCCCTATTTTGTCCTGAGGCCAATGACGAGCCCATAATAGCCGTTCCACTATTGCTTAATACGGTTTTAGCATCATGGAGGTCAATATTTTGGGTATAGTAGTTGGTGATTACTTCGGCTATGCCACGAGCAGCAGTGGACAACACTTCGTCAGCCTTTGAAAAACCAGCTTTGAAACCGAGGTTACCATATACCTCGCGCAGTTTATTATTGTTGATAACGATTAATGAGTCTACAACAGCCCTTAAACGCTCAATACCCTTTTGCGATTGCTGCAAACGCATTTTGCCCTCAAACTGAAACGGCATAGTAACGATACCTACAGTAAGTATATCCTTATCCTTGGCCATTTTGGCAATGATAGGCGCCGCACCGGTACCGGTACCACCCCCCATACCGGCAGTGATAAATACCATTTTAGTATTGGTATCCAACATTTGGGAGATTTCATCAAAACTCTCCACCGCAGATTGCTCACCAACTTCGGGGTTTGCTCCTGCACCTAAACCTTCTGTCAAATTAACACCTAACTGGATTTTATTGGGGACACCACTACTTTTTAAGGCCTGTGCGTCCGTGTTGCATACATAAAAGTCCACACCTTTTATTCCTTGCTGAAACATGTGGTTAATGGCGTTGCTACCGCCTCCACCGACACCAATAACCTTTATCACATTGGATTGATTTTTAGGCATATCAAAATCAATACTTTGGAATTCGTTTTTGCTGCTCATAAATTTTTTCTTTTTTGGGGTTTTATTTTTAATTCAATGGTTAAATCCTCTACTCAATCACTCCGCGTTATCTAAAAAATCCTTAACGCGTTCGGTTAACTTGTCTAAAAAGGAACGGCGCTCCTTAACAGGTTTTTCAACTGTTTCTTGAGCGTTTTCTTCATTTGTTTCAGTTTGCTCATTCGCAACAACCTGCTCCTGCTCCTCTGCTTTATTGCGCTCTTGGCGCTTTAGGCCATCCAATACTAATCCCACAGCGGTAGCGTACAACGGACTGGTAACATCACTGTCGCTATCTCCTGCCAAATGCTCATTCGGATAGCCAATACGGGTATCCATTCCTGTGATATATTCTACTAATTGCTTTAAATGCTTTAACTGGCTACCACCACCCGTTAACACAATACCGGCAATTAACTTTTTCTTGCGTTCTTCGTGGCCATAGTTCTTAATTTCAGCATATACTTGCTCCACAATTTCGACCACACGAGCATGAATAATTCTCGACAGGTTTTTTAAGGTGATTTCCTTTGGCTCTCTTCCTCTTAAACCTGGAATAGAAACGATTTCGTTGTCCTTATTTTCACCTGGCCATGCTGAACCGAACTTTATTTTTAAAAGCTCAGCTTGTTTCTCAATGATGGAGCAACCTTCTTTGATATCTTCGGTAATCACATTACCTCCAAACGGAATAACCGCCGTGTGACGAATAATACCATCCCTAAAAATGGCCAAATCAGTAGTTCCACCCCCTATGTCAATCAAAGCTACTCCGGCTTCTTTTTCTTCTTGGCTCAAAACAGCTTCCGCGGAAGCGAGAGGCTCAAGGGTAATACCTTCTAAACTCAATCCCGCACTTTGAACACATCTTCCGATATTTCTTATGGAAGAAACCTGACCGACAACTACGTGGAAATTGGCTTCCAATCTACCTCCGTACATACCTATGGGTTCTTTGATTTCTGCCTGACCATCCACTTTAAATTCTTGAGGCAACACATGGATAATCTCCTCTCCGGGCAACATCACCAACTTATGGACTTGATTAATCAACCTATCAATATCGCCTTCATCAATCACCTGATCGGAATTGGGTCGAGTGATATAATCGCTATGTTGTAAACTTCGGATATGCTGTCCGGCAATACCAACGGTAACATCTTCAATCTTAATTTCAGCTGCAGCTTCAGCTTCTTGTACAGCCTGTTGGATGGATTGGATCGTTTGTGTAATATTGTTTACCACACCGCGGTGCACCCCCAAGCTTTTAGATTTGCCGATACCCAAAATCTCGAGTTTGCCGTAATCGTTTTTACGACCGATCATCGCCACAATTTTTGTGGTTCCTATGTCTAATCCTACCGCTAAATTATGTTCCATAGTTTATGTTTTGGTACAAACCACCTGATTCTCAAATTGTAAATTCACTTTACTGTAAGTGTCCAATGTGTTCTCTTTTAAGCTCTTTTTATAGAAAGCTTTCAAATTGCTGATCTTCTTTTCTAAAAATTTCAAATCCCCAAGGTTCACCGTAAACTTGCATTTTCGCAACCTTAAGGCCATATTGCCATTTAGACTTTGATGGATTTCCACCACATGATGTTTCAAAAATTGGTCGTCCTCAATTTTTTTCGCCACCGTATAAATGTGCTCTAAATTATTTTTTTCAACATAACCCGTAACCAAGGGAACGCGCGCGGTATAATTAGGAGACAAAGGCATATATTGACCTTCATCATCTATATAATATGATGCGTTTGTACTTACTCTCGCAACGGGTCTTTTTTGCTTAATTTCAGCCTTAAGTGCTCCATTTACAGCTACATACACCTCGGCCGATTTAATCATGGGATTAGAATTCAGGGCATTTTCTAACGTATTCAAATCTAAAGTTTCTTTAGGCACATTTTTAACGCCCTCTTGATTTTGTATTAACAATTTACTAACAGTCTCTTGGGTGATAAATAGGTTGTCTTCCCCCAAAAATGAGACCTCAGGTTTGGAAATAATTCGCTCTTCATTTCTGATTGACGAGAACGCAAAAAGACCCACGACTAGCATCAGTAACAGCACCATTTTTATATGTTTCCACTTAACTCGCAATGCTCAATCCTTGTTTAATATGTTTAACTTCTTCCCCAATATCTCCTGCTCCGATGACCAGTATCACCGTGGCATCACTTGCCTTTATAGCACTCAAAATCCTCCCTTTTTGAATCAACCTCTTGTTCGGATTATTTATTTTACCTAGCAACCATTCCGAGGTAATGCCCTCAATAGGAAGCTCCCGTGCTGGGTAAATATCCAGCAATAAAATCTCATCAAATTGCGACAGACTTTCGGCAAAACCATCTGCAAAATCTTTGGTTCGGCTAAATAAATGAGGCTGAAATATGGCCAGCACTTTTTTGGCGGGATACATCTCCCGTACGGCACTATGGACCGCATTGATTTCTTCGGGATGATGCGCATAGTCATCAATGAACACCAACTCATCCGTTTTTATTTGATAAGTAAATCGACGCTTTACTCCTTTATAAGTTGCCAATGCCGAAACTAGTTTTTGAACATCACAACCATATTCCAAAGCCATAGCAAAAGCTACCAAAGCATTTGATAAATTATGTCTTCCCGGAAGATTGAATTCAATATTTTTGATGGCCGTTTGCGGAGTTTTTACCTCGAAGATGTAGGTTCCATTTTTAATTTTGATATTTCGAATTTCATAATCGGAATCATCTTCAATACCATAGGTAATGCCTTTTAACGACAACCCGTTCTTTACAAAAAGCTTTCCGCCTTTTTTTATTTTTTTCGAAAAGTCCTCAAAGGATTTTTTCAATGCCGAGGCATCCCCATAAATATCCAAATGGTCGGCATCCATGGAAGTGATACATGCAAAATCCGGAGATAGGGTCAAGAAGGAGCGGTCAAATTCATCTGCTTCCACCACTGAAACTTCATCGCCATTTAAAATTAAGTTTGAGTTGTAATTTTCACTGATACCTCCCAAAAAGGCGGTTAATTTTACGTCGCATTCATACAGCAAATGCCCCAAAATACTAGTCGTGGTGGTTTTTCCGTGGGTTCCGGCTACCGCTAGGCAAAAGGTGTTTTCGGTAATCATTCCCAAAATTCGGGAACGTTTCATCACCGTAAAACCGTTGGAAATAAAATAGTTTAATTGTGAATGTTGTTTCGGGATGGCCGGGGTATAAATAACAAGTGTGCTTTCTTTGTTTTTAAACGCATTATCAATATTGCTTAGGTTATCTTCAAAATGAATCGAAATCCCAAGATGTTGCAAAGCATTTGTGATTTCAGTGGCCGTTTTGTCATAACCCGAAACATCCTTGCCAATAGATTTGAAATAACGCGCCAAGGCACTCATACCAATGCCCCCGATACCTACAAAAAACACGTTATTTATATGATTCAAATTCATTTCTTTAACAATAGTTCCACCTCATCCACAATATCCTTTGTGGCATTGACCAAGGCTAGTTTTTTGATATTTGCCCCTAAGGCCTTTTGCTTTTCCTGAGAACCAATTAATTGCGAAAATTTGTTTTCAAAATCTACATCCAACTCGCTTTCCTTAATCATTATGGCGGCATCTTGATTCACTATTGACAGGGCATTTTTCGTTTGATGATCTTCCGCTACGTTTGGTGACGGAATAAAAATCACTGGTTTCCCAACGATACACAATTCTGAAACCGAACTAGCCCCAGCACGGGAGATTACAATATCCGCAGCCGCATAAGCCAAATCCATTTGATTCAAAAACTCATACACCTGAACGTTATTCGTATTGCCATACAACTTGTATTGTTGATAATACAACTTGCCACACTGCCATATCACTTGGACGTTCTGGGTGTCTAGAAAATCCAGCTCCTTTTCTATGAGTTGATTAATGCGTCTGGCCCCCAAACTTCCTCCCAATACCAAAAGCGTATATTTCCCATGTTTCAGCTCAAAATGGTTTTTGGCTTCGACTATTTTATCCTCTACACTGAGCAAATCCTGACGCACAGGGTTACCCGTTATTTTGATTTTCTCCTTTGGAAAAAAACGCTCCAAACCTTCATAAGCAACACAGATTTTTTGCGCTTTTTTTGACAATAGTTTGTTGGTAATTCCTGGATAGGAGTTCTGTTCCTGAATCAAACTTGGAATTTTATTTTGGGCAGCCACATATAATAACGGACCGCTCGCAAAACCTCCGGTTCCAATGGCCACATCAGGCCTAAACGATTTAATTATTCTGCGAGCTTTCCAAAGGCTACTCATCACTTTCAATGGAAACATCAGATTTTTGAGGGTCAATCTCCTTTGGATCCCCGAAATCCAAAGCCCATTGATATCATATCCCGCCTGTGGCACTTTTTCCATCTCCATTCTGTCCTTTGCGCCCACAAACAGAAATTTCGATTCGGGGTATCGCGACTTCAATTCATTCGCAATTGCAATAGCCGGATAGATATGGCCTCCAGTACCGCCTCCTGATAAAATAATTCGATATGTTTTCGCTTTAGCCAATTATTAAAATTCCAATTTTCAAATACTAAATTCCAAAACTTCTCCTGTCTCCTGTCTCCTGTCTCCTGTCTCCTGTCTCCTGTCTCCTGTCTCCTAAATCATATCGTTTCTGATAAAATCTCCAACGGATTATCTTCCCTAATTTCCTGTTCTTTTATTTCTTCGCGTTTTGCGCTCACACTTAAAATAACACCAATAGCCAAACAGGTCATCCAAATAGAAGAACCACCCCAACTGATTAATGGCAGCGTTTGCCCCGTTACGGGGAACAGCCCAACGGAGACTCCCATATTCACCAATGCCTGAAACACAATTGGAATGCCCACTGACAGCACCAATAATTTCCCGAAAATGGTATCGGCCTTTTGTGCTACAATCACCACCCGGAACAACAGCCACAAATACAGCAACATCACAATAAAGCCTCCAATAAAACCGTACTCCTCAACGATTATGGCAAAAATGAAATCGGACTCCGATTGGGACAAAAAGTTCTTTTGTATGCTCTTCCCTGGCCCAACACCATTTACCATGCCCGAAGCGATGGCTATTTTAGCTTTTTCAATTTGAGAGCCTGCCTCCTCTTCGCCTGAAAAATGACTCTTTATTCGATTTTCCCAAGTATTTACTTTAACGTGAAGTGCGCCATCTGTATTTTTGGCTACCGCTACAAAAAGACATAGGCCCAATAAGCCAATACCAAAAATGGCACCGAGATATTTCAATGGATACCCCCCAAAATACATCAGCACCAAAGCCATACTAAAAATGATGGCCGCAGTGGAAAAGTTAAACGGCAATATTAATCCAAGCACCAAAAACATGGGCAACCAAAGCGGTAACAATGAGCTCTTAAATGTAATTACCTCTTCTTTCATTTTCGACAGATACCTTGCCACGTATATTAACAAAACGACAGATGCCAATGCTGAAGGCTGAAAGGATTTATTCACGATGGGCACGGTTATCCATCGGCTTGCAGCAGCACCATCCCGTACTTCACCTTGAAAAATAGTGATCACAAGCAACACCAAAACCACAGGAATCATCACTAAGGACAAGCCCCGAAAATAACGATATGGGATCTTGTGAATGCCGTACATAATAGAAAAACCAAGTGCCAAATGCACAAAATGGGTCACAAACGAAGAGAAGGTATTTGCACCCTTTGCCGTGCTATAAATAGGCAAAAACGATAGTATTGCCAACAATGCTACTATCGCCCAGATGAGCCTATCTCCTTTTATATTTTTAAATACACTTCCCATATTAACCCTTCCGAATTTTGGCTTTTTAGAAAACCAAAATCCACCTTCCCTTAAAAAAGGGAAGGAGCTATTATATTTTATAAATTTCTTACCGCGTTTTTAAATTGACGCCCACGGTCTTCATAATTCTCAAACAAATCAAAACTCGCACAGGCAGGCGACAACAATACGCTATCCCCGGCATCTGCAACTTTATAAGCGATTTTCACCGCCTCGCTCATGTACTGGGTTTCTATGATAATATCTACCATATTGCCAAAAGTTTCCATTAACTTTTGGTTGTCCACCCCCAAACAAATGATGGCTTTTACCTTTTCGTTTACAAAAGGAAAAAGTTCACTATAATCGTTGCCTTTGTCCACGCCCCCAACAATCCAAACAGTAGGCGCATCCATGCTCTCCAAGGCATAGTAGGTAGCATTAACATTAGTGGCCTTTGAATCGTTGATATACTGCACTTTATTAATTTTCAGAACATGTTCAAGCCTGTGTTCCACACCCTGAAAGTTCTCTAAACTCTCGCGAATGGTCTGCTTTCTGATTTTCAACAAATGCGCAACCGTTGACGCGGCCATGGCATTTTTAATGTTGTGTTTTCCTTCTAAAGTTAAGTTTGTAGTTGGCATAATAATCTGATTATTATCAATAGTTATAATTAGTTTTTCGTTTTCGTAATAAGCCCCATTTTCAATTTTCCTTTCCAATGAAAATGGCAATAATGTGGATTGAACTGGGTGGCTTTTTAAATGATTCGTGATTACTTCATCATCCGCATCATAAATCAAATAATCGTCAGAGGTTTGATTCATCGCAATTCTGAATTTGGCCCGTATATAGTTTTCAAATTGATAGTCATATCTATCCAAATGGTCTGGCGTGATATTGGTGATAACTGCAATTTTTGGCTTAAAATCAATCACATCATCCAACTGAAAACTGCTGATTTCCAGCACATAGTTTTTATAATCTTCTTCCAAAACCTGCTTTGCAAAACTGTCGCCAATATTTCCCGCCAAACCAACGTTTAGCTCATCTTTTAAAAGGTGATGTGTCAGGGTTGCCGTGGTTGTTTTCCCATTGCTACCCGTAATACCTACAATAGTTGCTTTGGTGAATTCTGAAGCAAATTCAATCTCAGAAACCACCGGAATTCCTTTTTCCCTGATTTGTTTTACTAAGGGTACTTTATCTGGAATTCCCGGACTTTTCATCACCAAATCGGCATTTAGGATTTTAGCTTCAGTATGCTGTTGCTCCTCCCATTCAATCTCATTATGTATAAGAACTTTTTTGTAAGCTTCCTTTACCTTTCCCTTATCAGAAAGGAATACCTCATAGTCTTTTGCCTTTCCCAAAAGTGCAGTACCAACTCCACTTTCACCTCCACCCAAAACCACTAAGAGGCCTCCTCCAACTCCTCCAAAGGAGGAGGGTCGCTCACTCTTATGTAATTTTTCCTCCTTCATTTTTGAGATTCCTGTTTCCACAGGAATTTTATCTGATTTTCAGTGTTACTATTGAAATGATGGCCAATAGAATACCTATAATCCAAAAACGGGTAACAATCTTACTTTCGTGATAGCCCAATTTTTGGTAGTGATGGTGCAAGGGTGACATTTTAAAAATGCGGCGCCCCTCACCATATTTTTTCTTGGTGTATTTAAACCAGCTCACCTGCATCACTACCGATAAGTTTTCTGCAAGGAAAATGCCGCACATCAATGGAATTAACCACTCCTTTCGAACCGCGATGGCGATAACCGCAATAATCCCTCCAATAGTCAAACTCCCCGTATCCCCCATAAATACTTGAGCCGGAAAAGTGTTATACCACAAAAATCCAATCAAAGCCCCAACAAACGCAGCGATATAAATGGTAATTTCCTCCACTCTAGGGATATACATAATATTGAGATAATCGGAAAAAATGATATTACCGGACACCCAAGCAAAAATGCCCAAGGTCAGTACAATGATGGCAGAAGTTCCTGCAGCCAACCCATCAATGCCATCTGTAAGGTTGGCACCGTTGGACACCGCTGTGATGATAAAAATCGTTGCAATGATGAAAATAATCCAGGTATATTTTTTCAAATCTGGACTAATCCAAGTGATTAAATCGGCATAGTCAAATTCATTTGCTTTGAAAAATGGAATCGTAGTTTTAGTAGACTTCTCTTCGTCTTGAAATAATTTGGTTATTGGTAAATCCGGATTTTCGGCCAACAAAATTTCTTGCTGTGCCTCTGGCAGTTTTTCCTTCACGGTGACATCACTACTCACATAAAGAGTGATTCCGACGATAAGACCCAAACCTATTTGCCCTAAAACCTTAAAGCGTCCTTTTAGCCCCTCTTTATCGTTTTTAAATTTTTTGATATAGTCATCCAAAAAACCGATAACCCCCATCCAAAGCGTTGTTACAATGAGTAGAATGATATAAATGTTTTCCAATTTTGCCAACAACAAAACGGGAATAAGCGTTGCCAAAATGATGATGATACCACCCATCGTTGGTGTTCCTGCTTTTTCAGCCTGCCCTTCCAAGCCTAGGTCCCTAATGGTCTCGCCCATCTGTTTTTTCTGCAAAAATTTGATGATGCGCTTTCCGTAAATTGTAGAAATCAACAATGACAAAATCATAGCCAAGGCACCTCTAAAGGTTAAAAACCCAAAAAGAGTCGCCCCAGGAAACTGGAATTGCTTTTCTAAATATTCAAATAGGTAGTATAACATTAAACCTTAAGTTTTGTGACCCTTCGACTGCACTTCGACTGCGCTCAGTGTGACACGCTCAGGGTGACAGTTACATTTACTTTTGCAATTGTTTTAAAAATTCTTCTACGGTTTTATAATCATCAAAATCGAAACGTTGACCGTTGACTTCCTGATAGGTCTCATGGCCTTTGCCCGCAATCAAAATAATATCGTTTGCCTCCGCTAATTGGCAAGCTGTTTTAATAGCTTGTTTTCTATCCACTATGGACAAGGTCTTTTTAAAATTCTGAGGCTCAACGCCTTTTTCAATATCTTCAATAATTGTTTCGGGTTTCTCGCTTCGAGGATTGTCACTGGTAAAAATCACTTTAGTACTCAACTCTGAAGCGATATGTCCCATTTTGGGGCGTTTGGTTTTATCTCGATCACCCCCACAACCCACAACAGTAATCAAGGATTCATTTTTAGTGCGTATGCTATTAATGGTTTCCAACACATTCTTTAGGGCATCGGGCGTATGGGCGTAGTCCACAATAGCTGTAATTTTTTCATCTGAAATAAAATATTGAAACCGTCCGCTTACGCTTTGCAAATCACTTATTAACCTCAGTATTTCAACCTTTTCAAGCCCTAACAATTCCGCCGTGGCGTAAATTGCTAATACGTTGTAGGCATTGAAATTTCCTATAAGCCTTGTCCAAACCTCACTCCCATCAATGGACAACAATAGTCCGCTAAACTCATTTTCGAGAATCTGTGCTTTGTAATCTGCATATCCTTTAAGTGCGTAGGTGTACTTTTTGGCCACGGTATTTTGCAACATCACCAAACCGTTTTTATCATCACCATTTGATAAGGCAAATGCTTTTGGCGACAGGCCATCGAAAAAGGATTTCTTCACATCCCGATATTCTGCAAATGTTTTATGATAATCTAAGTGGTCGTGCGACAAATTCGTGAATACACCTCCCTCAAATCGTAAACCTTCCGCTCTACCTTGATGAATGCCATGGGAGCTCACTTCCATAAAGCAATACTCCACTCCAGCATCATTCATCAGCTTCAAATATTTGTTGATAGTAACGGAATCGGGCGTGGTATGCGTGGCCTTGTATTCGGTGTCACCCACCAAAATTTTTACAGTGGACAACAATCCTACTTTATAGCCCGCATTTTTGAATAGTTGATACAGCAAAGTTGTTATGGTAGTTTTTCCATTGGTACCCGTCACACCGACAAGCTTCAAATTATCAGATGGGGAATCGTAATAATTTGAAGCCATAATTGCCAGCGCTTTGTTTGAGTAGTCAACCTCTATATAAGTTACCCCATCAACTAAAGAAGTAGGTAAAGCCTCGCAAATAATCGCAATTGCGCCCTGTTTTATAGCGACATCTATATAATCGTGCCCATCGAAAACCGTGCCTCGTACAGCGACAAATGCATCATTTTCCTCCACCTTTCGGGAATCGAAATGAATGGCATTTATTGTAACGTTGGTGCCTCCGACAACGGCGTTTAAATTCACTTTATATAATATGTCCTTCAGAATGTTCACGAAATTTCTAAAACAACTTTTTGATTCTTTTTTACTTTTTGTCCTTTTGAAATGGACTGCTTTTTCACCATTCCCGCGCCTCTTAAATCCACTTTTAGCCCCATATTTTCCAGCAATGCAACCGCATCCATCGCAGGCAAGCCAACTACATTTGGCATTATGGTTTTATGCTTTTGCGCCAGTTGATAATAGTCCTCAAATTCTTCGATAACTGCACCGTGTTTAACTTCCATTGAATCCAGTTCGTCCACAATTGGAGTATCGATAAATATTTTTTGAGCAATGCTTTTGAATACGGGTCCCGAAACATCGGCACCATAATACCCGACCGTTTTATCCGGCTCATGAATGACGACGATACAGGAATATTTAGGGTCGTCCGCTGGAAAAAATCCCGCGAATGACGAGATGTAATTCAATTTCTCCTTATCGCGATAATCCTTTTGACAGGTGCCCGTCTTTCCAGCCATTGAAAAGTTTTTGGAGTACAGCCTATGGCCTGTACCATGCTTCTTTTCCACAACGTTCTTCAATAACTGCTTTACTTTTTTTACGGTTTCTTCTGAGCAGATTCTTTTATTGATGACTTCCTTTTTGAAAGGCACTATAGTTTTATCAAACTGCTTCACCTCTTTCAAAAATTGAGGTTTTACCATTTCGCCATTATTGGCAATCGCGTTATAAAAGGTCAAGTTTTGCAAAGGCGTAAAGGACACCCCGTAGCCGAAGGCCATCCAAGGCAAGGCAATACCGCTCCATCGTCCGTTTTTAATTCTTGGGTCTGGAATAATCGCTTTCCCTTCACCCTTGATGGGAAGTCCTAAACTATCGTGTAAATTCATAGCGTAAAGCCGATCCACAAACTTTGAAGGCTTGTCTTTGTAGGCGTCGTATATGGCACGAACAATTCCGGTGTTGGACGACAATTCAAAAGCTTCGGACACAGAAATTTTCCCATAACCCCTGCGATTTGAATCCCTAACGTGCTTACCATAAAATGTGATACGTCCATTTTCAGTATCCACCACATCGCTCGTATCGATCACCTTGTCTTCCAGACCTGCAGTAACGGCCATCAACTTAAAAGTAGAACCCGGTTCGTGCGACTCCCACACCGCGTAATTTCTTCGCTCGTAATACTTCCCTTCGGAATTTCTCCCCAAGTTAACTATTGCTTTCACCTCGCCAGTTTTGGTTTCCATTACTACTGCGCAACCGTGGTCGGCCTTGTAATATTCCAATTGTTTAAGCAAAGCATGGTGGGCAATATCCTGAATATTCACATCGATGGTGGTATAAACATCATAACCGTCTTCAGGCTCAATTTGATTATGCTCAATCAATTTCCATTCGCCTCCATAGATTTGTTGTTTGGTGCTTTTCCCGTCCGTTCCACGCAAATAAGGCACCCCGAAAGCCCCATCAATTCCGGGACGGGTTAGGTGACCCTGGCCGTCAATACGTTCATAACCGATAGTCCTTTGTGCAATACCCCCCATTGGATGTTCACGTTTGGCCTTTGGCTCCACAACTAATCCTCCGATGAATGGTTTTTCGCTGAGCAACGGAAAACTGGTTACCCTCAAATAATCCGAATAGCCCAAATTTTTGGCAATTAAAAATCCACGGTTTTTGTTAGCCCGTGCTTTTCGGAGTTTCTTTTGATAATAACCCGAAGAATGCTTACCGAAGAAATCGGAAAGCGAATCACACAAGGCCACCAAGTTGCCCTCAAACGTGCTCGCTTTTGGCGTCATTAAATCCAGGCGAATATTATATTTTGGAATCGTGGTTGCCAACAAATTTCCGTTAGCCGAATAAACATTCCCACGATTGGCTGGCACTACAAAGTCCTGAACAATGCGCTTGCTGGCTTTGGCACGGTATTTTTCGCCATGCACAAATTGGACGTTGGCCAACTTCACCATCACAGCTACACCCAAAATGAACATGCACCCCGCTACGAAGTACAATCTGTTTAGTATGTTTTTTTCGGTAACTGCCACTGCTAATCCTAGTCCTGACCTTTAATTATTATTTTTTTCGGTGGAATCACAGAGGACTCCAACCCTTTTTCTTTCATTTTTAATACTACCGCCGATTCCATTTTTAACCGCATCAGCTTTGAACGCCCCTCCACAAATTCGGAACGCATTTTTTTTACCTCATTTTCCAAATTTGCAATCTCATAAACCTTTTTATCTGCACTATGCGAACTGGCAATCATCACCACCGCCAACACCGAAATAAAAATGATGATTCGCCAGTTTTTAAACGAATCATCGCTGACTAAAAAGGTTCCTTTAAGTATGTTGAAAAACTTATCTTTCATCAATTACAACTTCTCGGCTATTCTTAATTTGGCACTTCGGGCCCGATTATTATTTTTGATTTCCTCTTGCGTTGGTAGAATTAAACCGCCCACTTTTTTCAACGGCACTTCAAAATTGCCGAATACATCGCGCTCCGGTTCCCCCTCAAACAATCCATTTCTAATAAAACGTTTTACCAACCTATCCTCCAATGAGTGGTACGAAATAAAACTCAACCTCCCACCTGACTTTAAAATCTCCGGTGTTTGCAACAAAAATTCTTTCAGTACTTCAATTTCCTGGTTCACTTCAATTCGAATCGCTTGATAAATCTGCGCCAATATTTTATTCTCGTGCCGAGGCGACAAAAACTTTTTCAAAACTGCTTTTAGCTGTGCGCTCGAAACTATTTCCTCATTTTGCCGATGCGCTACAATCAATCTGGCCATGGCCGGTGCTGCCCTCAATTCCCCATATTGCAAAAGCACTTGTTTCAACTGCTCCTCTTCGTATTCATTGATGACATGGTATGCCGATAGTTCATTTTGCTGGTTCATTCGCATGTCCAACTTCGCCTCAAATCGTGTTGAAAACCCCCGTTCAGCAACATCAAACTGGTGGGACGACACACCAAAATCAGCCAATACTCCATCCACTTCTTTTACACCGTGAAACCTCAAAAACCGTTTTACGTACCTGAAATTCTCATTAATCAACGTAAAACGCTCATCATCAATAGCATTACCCAATGCATCCTGATCCTGATCAAAAGCAAATAACCTTCCTTCATTTCCCAATCGGTTAAGAATTTCGCGGCTATGGCCTCCGCCTCCAAAGGTCACATCAACGTAAACTCCATCAGGCTTTATCGCCAAACCGTCCACAGTCTCTTTAAGAAGCACAGGATTATGATACATCGTCGTTATCTTGACCCATTACCTCTTCAGCTAAATCTGCAAAATCCATCGCCGCATCATCTATAGCCTTTTCGTACAAATCTTTATCCCAGATTTCAACAATATTTATCGATGGCGATAGCACGATATCTTTAGAAATATTGGCGATTCCCATTAAATCCCTAGGAATCAACAATCTTCCATTGCTGTCTACTTCCACAATTCTCGCACCCGCGCTAAACCGACGGATAAAATCGTTGTTCTTTTTCTTGAATCGGTTAAGCTTGTTCATCTTTTGCATTAGCAATTGCCACTCTGCCATAGGGTACAATTCTAGACATTGCTGAAACACGGACCGCCTCAATACAAAACCATCGTCAAGAATTGGCATCAACTGTTTTTTCATGCCAGCAGGTATCATCAAACGTCCTTTGACATCTACTTTACAACCGTATGTTCCTATTAATGAATGCAATGAGGCGACCCTAGATTTAGAACTTTAAGTTTCAAATATATCGAAAATTTACCACCATTTACCACATCCTACCACTTTTTGTTGATAAGTTTTCGACGAAGTGCGTCTTTTGCTTTAGATTTTATATAAATTGAATATGATGAATTCTGATTTTCAATAGGTTATAAAGTGGGATAAATGTTTGTTAACATGTGTTGACATGAATCGAAAATGCAAGTTTTGCCCATAACACATTAAACCCCTTGAAATTTGAATGATTTGCCTATATTTGTTTTATTAGGAAAAGGATGAACCGAAATACATGGGGGATAGCTTAAAGAAAGAAAAAAATTACAGTTATATCGAAGTTGGCGAAGGCACGCCAATTATTGTGTTGCATGGTTTAATGGGGGGCTTGAGTAATTTTGATTCCGTAAAGAACTATTTCAGTGCCAAGGGCTACAAGGTAGTTATTCCTGAACTGCCCATCTACACGATGACGTTGCTTAAAACCAACGTTAAAAACTTTGCGAAATACCTGCATGATTTTATTGAATTTAAAGGGTTTAAGGAAGTTATTCTGCTTGGGAATTCTCTAGGAGGCCATATTGGATTATACCACACCAAATTATATCCCAAAAAAGTTAAAGGCCTTATAATCACCGGAAGTTCAGGGCTTTATGAAAGTGCCATGGGCAGTGGCTATACTAAACGTAGCGATTACGAAGTAATTAAAAAGAAGGCCCAAGATGTATTTTACGACCCCAAAGTAGCTACCAAGGAAATTGTTGACGAAGTTTATAAATCTGTTAACGATCGCAACAAACTGGTAAAAACTTTGGCCATAGCCAAAAGCGCCATCCGACATAACATGGCAAAGGATTTACCAAAAATGCAAACCCCAACTTGCATTATTTGGGGCAAGAACGACAACGTTACCCCTCCAGAGGTTGCGGAGGAATTCCATGAGCTACTACCAGACTCCGAACTGTTTTGGATCGATAAATGTGGGCACGCGGCCATGATGGAACACCCCGACACCTTTAACGAATTAATGGATGCTTGGCTCACAAAGCGCGAGCTTTAAGCGTCAAATTCCAATCCCGTCCCGATAGTTATCGGGAGCTATCGGGACCGGTACTAAATAACAACTCCAAAGCTTAAAATTCCAAAATTATGGTGATAAAGTCTGCTGAATTTGTGGTAAGCAATTCCGATGTGGCAAAATGCCCAAAGAGCAGTCTGCCCGAATATGCCTTTATCGGGCGAAGTAATGTAGGAAAGTCGTCGCTTATCAATATGCTTACAGGACGCAAAAGCTTGGCCAAAACCTCTGGAAAACCCGGAAAAACGCAACTCATCAACCACTTTTTAATCAATAAAAATTGGCACTTGGTGGATTTGCCCGGTTACGGTTACGCCAAGGTATCCAAACGGGACAAAAAGACCTTTCAAAAGTTTATCACCCAATATTTTAGTCATCGGGAACAATTAGTGACAGCCTTTGTTTTAGTGGATATCCGCCACAAACCACAGCCCATTGATTTGGATTTTATGCAATGGTTGGGCGAAAATGGCATCCCGTTTTCTATCATCTTTACCAAAGCCGACAAGTTAAAACCCAAGGCCATTGAACGGCATGTTTCCGAATACCAAAACGTAATGCTTGAATTTTGGGAAGAAATGCCCAATTATTTTGTGACTTCTTCATCGAATGGGATGGGGAAGGATGATGTTTTGAGGTATGTTGAGGGGTTGAATGGAGAAATTTAAAAAAAAGAAACGACTTGACCTAAAAATCGCAAATTATTTTTAAATTTGCACAAAACAGATCAAATCATCTTTTGATCAAATCAATACTATGGCAAGTTTCGGACATTTCATAAAAACTGAAAGAGAAAAGCGAGAATGGACACAAACTGAATTCGGTGCGAAAATCGGAATTAATACAAGTGCCATTAGTCGAATTGAAAACGGAAGTCAAAAATTCAGTAAATCAAAGCTGAAAAAATTGGCTGAACTATTTAAAACCGACTTGCAGACCGTTACGGATTTATTCTTTGCTGACAAATTTGCAAGAGAAGCCTTTAAATATAAATGTTCAGACTCCATTTTTACAGTAGCAGAAGATACAGCCAATTATTTAAGAAATACTAATTCCAAACAAGGCACATTCAACTTTAAAAATGAGTAAAAAATATAACGTAATAGACCTATTCTGTGGTTGTGGAGGTCTTTCTCAAGGATTTATCGAAGCGAATTACAATGTAATTCTAGGAATAGACCATTGGAAAGATGCAATTGAAACTTTTAACTATAACCATAAAAATTCAAAAGGAATTGTTGCTGACTTGCTAAACCTAGACCCTCAAGAAATAAAGACAAAATATGATATTGAAAGTATCGATTTAATTATAGGCGGTCCACCCTGTCAAGGTTTTTCTATTGCTGGAAAAAGAATCATTGATGATGAGCGAAACCAACTTTACAAGTCCTTTCTTCGATTTGTAGATTATTTCAAACCCAAAGCATTTGTTATGGAAAATGTTCCTAACATACTTTCAATGGGCAATGGTGCTATCAAAAATCAAATTTTAAAAGACTTTGAAGATATCGGATATAAAATAACGTATAATAAACTATTAGCATCTGATTTTGCTGTACCGCAGAATAGAAGGAGAGCTTTTTTTGTTGGCTTAAAAGATAGCTTGGAGTTTGAATTTCCGAAACCAACAACAACTGATAATAAAATCACTTCTGAAGAAGCCATTTCCGACCTGCCAAAAAATAGTTTAGAAGATGGATGTCAATATCCCATTAATCCAAAAAGTGTTTTTCAAAGAGAAATGAGAAATGGGAATAAGGTAGTTTTCAATCATCAAATCACAAACCATAGTGAAAAAACGGTTGAAATTATTGCTATGGTTCCAGATGGAGGTAATTACAAAGACTTACCAAAAGAACTTCACGAAACAAGAAAAGTAAATATCGCTTGGACTAGACTTAATAGCAAAAAGCCGAGTTTTACCATAGATACTGGTCACAGACATCATTTTCATTATGAATTTAATCGTGTTCCTACAGTTAGGGAAAGTGCTAGAATTCAATCATTCCGAGACGAATTTATTTTTTGTGGTAGTAAAACAAGTCAATATAAGCAAGTAGGTAATGCAGTACCGCCATTATTAGCTAAAGAAATAGCTTTAAAAATCAAAAAATATTTATGAGTAAGCCTTTAAAATATAAAATCCCTGACGAATACCTCTTTAGGCTTCATCACGTTAGACCTCGCTTCAAAAATGATGTTGAAGAAGTCTTGCTTTATGTTGCGACTTCTATTTCGGAAATGCCAATATTGGACAAAGAAATATTTAGAGATGACTTAAATAAAGTTTTATTTAGCTTCAAGAAAAATGCCACATCTACTCAAAAAACTATTGATAATTGGAGAACTGAAATTTCAGCATTGTTTGGTTTTATTCAAGAATCTAATGGCAAACAATATCCTGGGTTATCTGCGAAGAGGTTAGCAAATAATCAATATTTGGATGAATTTTTTAATTACTTCTTGTTTAGCTTTCAATATCCAGGAGGACATATAAAATCTCAAAATGTAATTAAGCAAATTGAGGCTGGTGTACGATTCAAGCCTTGCCAATTCATCTTACAGCTTCTTATTGAAGGAGAAAAAATATTAGGCAAACCTTTTAGTTTCACCGCAGAAGAATTAACTCAATGTGCATATTTTGATTTAAGAGTTACCCGAGATGGCAAACACCCAAAAGAAGTTGCAGAACTAATACTGTCCAACAGAAATCAAAAGATAGAATACGAACACAAGTATGAGCAACTCAAAAACTCTAGAACTGGAACTTACCCATCCAGAGGTGATGTGTATCGCTATGCTGGAGATATTCTAGATTATATGGTGTTAGCAAACTTGTTACAGCATAAAGGTATTGGCTACTATTATTACCTGAATGATGAAAATAAAGAAGCTATCAATTTTCATTTGAGAAACTCGGTTTGGTTTAATGAGTATGACCAATTTTATGATAGAGACTCAATTACAAATCCTGAAATTGGTTCTCTCGAAGAATTATGGTTTGATTTTGTTAACAGCTTTGATGAAATAGAAGAATTTAAACCACAATTAGATTCTAATGAAGTTGAAAGCATTTCCGCTTTGATTCAAGAGTATTATTCTAGAATGAGTGGAGATACTAAAGTTCCAACCAAAATTTTTGGTGACTACGGAGAAACTTTAGTATTAGCTCACGAATACCTACGAACAAAAGAAGGTTCAAACAGACAACATTTGATAAATAAAATTCCAACGCCTTTAGGAGTTGGATATGATTTACAAAGCATTGAGATTGAGAAAAAGAAGAGATATATAGAGGTTAAAACTACAAAATCGAGAAAAGCCATCAATAGCAATCGATTTAAGCTGACCCCAAACGAATGGGATACAGCTGAAACACTAGGTGACAATTACTATGTATATTATTTGGTTATTAATGACTCTGGAAAAAACATATTTGTCATTAATAATCCTGTAAAGGAATATGAACGAGGCAACATAAAAGTTGATAAAAATTTAGTAGTAGAATTTTCAAAAGAATCTGGACAATGGCAAGAGTTAATGGAAATAAGAAATTAAAGGCTGTTTCATTTTTTTGTGGTTGTGGCGGAATGGATTTAGGTCTAGTTGGTAATTTCAGTTATCTTAATAAAAATTACCCTTCTCTGCCATTCGAGGTAGTATATGCTAACGACTTTGATAAATATGCTACAGAAATTTACAATGACAATTTTGAACATAAATGCATAACTAAAGACATCAAGGATGTTTCCATGTCTGAAATTCCCGAACACGATATTCTTTTGGGCGGTTTTCCCTGCCAGTCGTTTTCAATTAGTGCACAAAATCCACCAAGATTAGGTTATAAAGACGAAAGAGGAATGCTATTCTTTGAAATGGTCAAAATTCTTGAAAAAAAACAGCCTAGATTCTTTATTGCGGAAAATGTAAAAGGAATTATGTCGGCCAACAAAAAGAAAGCATTTCCAATGATAATCAAAGAGTTTGAAAAAGCTGGTTATCACGTAAAATATCAGCTTTTTAATGCGTCAGAATATGGTGTCCCACAAAAACGAGAACGAGTTTTCATAATTGGGTTCAAGAATTATGAGGACTTTGCCTATTTTAATTTTCCAAAACCTACGACTCTGAACGGTTCAAAAATTAAATTGAAAGAGGTAATAGATAAAAAAGCTAACGAGGATGAAAAATGGTTCTTCAGCCAACGAGCGGTAGATGGAATGATGCGAGTGAGAAAAAAAATGAATAAAGGAAGGGATCAAGATTTGGAGCAACCTTGCAATACGATTAGCTCACACTTAGCTAAAGTCAGCTTGAATAGCACCGATCCAGTTTTAAAAATTGATGGCAGATATCGAAGATTTACGCCACGAGAAGCTGCAAAAATTCAGTCTTTTCCTGATAATTTTAAAATTAATATTGTCTCGGATGCTAGACAATATCGTGCTATTGGAAATGCAGTCCCACCCGTTCTAATGTGGCACATAGCTAACTCCTTATGTTCTTTGGTGAAATGAAAAGGTAGTTTACTTTCAGAAATTTTATACTAAACCAAAATGGGTTTACCCCTTCACATCCAAAGCATCCCGCAATGCATTCCCTATCAACATAAAAGCCATCACCAAACTCATAATACACAACCCGGGTATCATTGCCAAATAAGGTTTTCCAAGAATAATATAATTGTAGTGGTCCTTGATCATCGCACCCCAACTGGCCATGGGTGGTTGGGCGCCGATACCCAAAAAGCTTAGACCGCTTTCAATTAAAATGGCTGCTGCGAAATTGGCGGCAGAAATCACAATGACTGGCGCCATAATGTTGGGTAGAATATGTTTGGTAATAATTCTAAAATCGTTGTACCCCAAAGCGCGTGCCGCGGTTACGTATTGCATTTCTTTAGTACTGATAATTTGGCCCCGTACTACCCGTGCCACCTCTACCCACATAGTCAAACCCACAGCGATAAACACTTGCCAAAACCCTTTGCCCAGTGCCAAGGTAATGGCAATCACCAATAGCAGGGTTGGGATAGACCAGGTGACGTTAATAATCCACATAATCACCGCGTCCACCTTGCCTCCAAAATATCCCGCCAAACTGCCCATCAAAATCCCAATGACCAGTGAAATAAATACGGCAACAAATCCAATAAAAAATGAAATTCTGGCTCCAACCAATACTCTACTCAACAAATCACGTCCATATTTGTCCGTTCCAAATACAAAGGTTTTTTCTTTTATAAAAGCAAGCGCGTCATTGTTCGGAAAACTGCTTAATGGAATGGTTTTTTCGACACCTTTTAATCCGTCGGAGGCGTATTCCGTATATGTTAAATGATTGGCCTCAATGTTGTAATCCGAAATAGGGACCTCCGAGTCTGTATTCTTTACACCAAAAAAGAGCTTGCTTAATCCATTTTGTTCGTTTTGGACTTGTGAAGGGATGGTTAGCATGGCTATCTTAAACCCGGGCGGTTTAGAATGAATGGACAAATGCATCTGATTGGCGTACTGCGAATTATCGGGCGCAAAAGCATAAGCAAAAATGGATATCAGCCCAACCAAAACAATAAAGCAAAAACTGAAAACGCCCCAAAAGTTTCGTTTAAACTTTTGGAGCGCCAGTTGTTTTAATGAGTTTGATGTTTTACCCATTCAAGGTTAATCTTTTACTTTCGCCACCTTTTTGATACTGTAAGCCATTTTAAGGTCCTCAAGCACATGGACTGCTTCTTCAACATATACATCCTTGCTCAAGTTTTCGTACCAACGCTCCCGCTTTTCCCGCAAGCTGGTGGTATCATTTTCAAATAGTTGCTTTTCAAACTTTGTGGGAACAAATGTCAAATTAGTTTTATAATCTGAAATAGCATCAAAGCGCTTGGCCTCCTCTTCATTCAATTCCAACTGATTTTTATAAGTTTTGTAGTTCAGAGAAAACACGGTTTCGTCAATTTTACTTTTCACCCATTTCGCGTTTTCTTCAATCAACTTCAACTGGTCGTTGCCACTCATGCGCTCTTTACTTTTGCTAATGGTATTGTCGTAATCAAAATAATTATCCCAAATTTCATAATCAGCCGGGTCTATTTCATCGTATGGCAATGGGTTTTCCTTTTCCTTTTCACCTACATCGATAAAACTATAACGCCCTGGCACCTGCACATCACTTTTCACACCTTCCAATTGCACTGAACCTCCATTAATTCTGTAATACTTCTGGGTGGTAAAAGCTAAAGCACCCAAGTCGCCACTGGTATTATTTCGAACCAAGTTGTTTAAATTATATACATTTTGAACTGTTCCCTTTCCATAAGTTTGTTTGCTACCTATGACTATGGCACGTTTGTAATCCTGCATGGCGGCGGCCATAATTTCAGAAGCCGACGCGGATAGTTCATTCACCAAAATCACCAATGGGCCGTCCCACACAATCGAACGGTCCCTGTCCTTCAACACCTCTTTTGGCTGTCCCGTAGAACGTACTTGAACCACAGGTCCATCCTTGATAAACAGTCCGGCCATGTCCACAACAGCAGGCAATGAACCTCCTCCGTTATTACGCAAATCCAAAATCAAACCTTCCATACCTTCATCCTTCAAACGCTCAATTTCCTTTTTAACGTCAATAGCGGCATTCAAATTTTTATAGTCCTGAAAATCCACATAAAAACGTGGTAAGTTGATGATACCAAACTTTTTATCTCCCTTTTCCACCAAGGATGCCTTGGCGTAGGTTTCACCCAATTCTACCACATCTCTAACTATGGTAACATCCTTTATTGTACCGTCAACCTTCTTAATAGTCAACGTTACTTTTGTGCCTTTTGGGCCTTTGATATACTTAATCGCATCATTGATACGCATACCCACGATGTCAATCGGATGCTCCTCATCTTCCTGCTTCACTTTTAAAATTACATCTTCAACCTCCAACAATTGACTTCGCCAAGCGGGGCCACCGGAAATTAATTCTACAATCTTGATGTAGTCCATTCGCTTTTGAAGTCGCGCCCCGATACCTTCCAATTTCCCGGACATTTGCTGGTCAAAATCCTCCTTGCTTCGAGGTGCCAAATAATAAGTATGCGGGTCAAATTCTTCCACTATCGTATTCACGTAGGTAGAAAACCAATCTTCACGGGTCAAATCATCCACGTTGTCATTGAAGTAAATATTCAAGGATTTCAGTGTTGCTTCCCTTGCCTGTTTTTCAATTTCGACCTCAGTTTTCATCACATAGGAGGGGTCATTTTCCTTAGCCCTTTTTTCCTCTTCGTGAATATCATCATAATTGGAAAGCGTAGAAAATTTCAATTGCTTTCTCCAACGCTCCTTCATTTGTTTTTTATTTGAAACAAAATCAATGTTCTCGTAATCCGTATCAAAAGTTTCATCGATATTGTAGTCAAAAGGCTTTGCAAGCACTTCCTTGTAAATACTTTTGGCCTCATCGATACGTTGCAACATACGCTCGTGTACTACATTGAAAAATGTAATATCGAAGGCCTTTAGCTGATCGTCAATTTCGGTTTTATACTTTTGGAATTCCTTATAATCCGATTGATAAAAATACCGCTTTACCGGGTCGATACGCTCTAAATAATCCTCAAACAATTCTTCAGAAAACTGGTCATTAATTTGAATCGGATCAAAATGACCTTGTTGTAAAACATAAGTAATCACCTGGACCAATAATTTGTCCTTATCGGGGTTATCAAAAGTTTTTGAGGTGAAACTGCAGGACGCAAATGCCAGCAGTAGTACAAGTAATAGGGCTTTAAAATTCTTTTTCATCATATCCTTCATGTCTTTACTAAAGCAATTTTTATGGGCTTTGAATTTACTAAATTACTGAAAAAACCGTGCCATTGAACGGACGGGCCGCTAATTTTTTGTTAAACCAAACAAATTTAGGCGTTGCAAAGAGGTTGATTAAAAATATGTCAATTATTTTATTATGCTTCTTTTTGCGCCCTTTGTCGTAAAATTTTATACCGTAGCTATGGCTATGCTAGAAAATTTGGCATAAAAGGTCATCAAAAATCACCAATAAAAATTCTAACCACATATTTCTAAACAGCCTCTAAGAATTTGTTTATTTTAGCCTAACGCAAATCTTAACCGAATTATGGCGAAAAAACCCCTGATTTTAGTAACCAATGACGACGGTATTACCGCACCGGGAATTCGCACTTTAATTGAAGTGATGGGCACTGTTGGCGAAGTGGTAGTAGTGGCTCCGGACAGTCCACAGAGTGGCAAGGGGCACGCCATTACCGTAGATTCGACCCTATATGTTGAACAAGTAGAATCGACCACGGGAAATCATTTAGAATATACTTGTTCTGGCACACCGGCTGACTGTGTGAAACTTGCTGTTAGGGAGATTTTGGACAGGCGACCAGATATTTGCGTATCCGGTATCAATCACGGCTCCAATTCATCTATCAATGTAATTTATTCGGGAACCATGAGCGCTGCCATCGAAGCTGGTATTGAGGGGATTCCAGCCATTGGGTTTTCACTTTTGAACTATAAATGGAGTGCCAAGTTTGACGACTGTAAGACTTTTGTAAAAACCATTACCAAAAATGTGTTGAAACACGGATTGCAAAAAGGGGTTGTACTAAACGTGAACATCCCCGACCTTCCAGAGGATGAAATTAAAGGCATCAAGATTTGCCGACAGGCGCGTGCGAATTGGGTGGAGGAATTTGACAAACGTAAAAACCCATCGGGACGCGACTATTATTGGCTGACAGGTAAATTTGTTAATTTAGACGGAGGCGAGGACACCGACGAATGGGCTTTGGAGCATAATTATGTCTCGGTTGTACCCGTGCAGTTTGATTTAACGGCGCATCATTGTATTCAAAATTTAAACGATTGGAATTTGAACGATAATTAATTATCAAAAGCAAATATGAATAAAGATTTAGGAATTGGAATTGCCGTAGGTTTGGTAGCCAATGCGATTGGTTTATTTTTGGCCGCCACATTTTTAGGCAATGGTGACGATGTTGCAACAGTTATTAAGGCTGCTTACAACGAAGGATTTTTGGGAAAAATGATTAGTCTCGGCGCCATTCTTAACTTGTTGGTTTTTTTCTTTTTCATTAGAAAAAGACAGGATTATCGAGCCAGGGGCGTGCTTTTGATTACGGTGCTGATTGCCGTATTTACTTTTGTGATTAAAATGCTATAATTTACAAAGGAGTAATTCACGCACCCTTTCTTCGTGATGGGTGTATTTGCCAACTCAATGGAAATAAGCTAAATTTGAAATATGGGAGTAAATATTCAAAATGCCAAAATTGAACTCATCCAATGGCTCACGACAGTGGAAGACAGTTCTTTAATCCAAAAAATCATGGAGTTGCGGAAAAATGAGACCAAAGATTGGTGGGATAAAATATCAGAAGCCGAACAAAAATCAATCGAATTAGGAATTTCGGATGCTGAAAGCGGTAATCTGAAGCCAAACTCCGATGCGCACGACATCTATGGGAAGTGGCTTTAAAATTTATTGGACAGACCACGCTTTAAACGAATTAGCTGACACATACGAATACCTTGAAAAGCATTTTACTAAGCGCGAAATGAAAAAACTTTCGGTGGAAATCGACAAAACCCTGAAATTAATTTCAAAAAAGCCCGACTTGTTCCCATTATCTGACTCGAAGAAAATTAGAAGGGTTGTAATCAAAAAATTCAACACTATGTATTACAGAGAAAATGAAGGCAGAATTGAAATTCTTTCTTTTTTCTCTAACAGACAGAATCCCAAAAAAATAAAACTTTAAAACAGCTTAATAGATATTGCCGAAGACCTTTTCGGTTATCAAATAAAAAATGAAATACTACATACTTGCTGGAGAAGCATCGGGCGATTTGCACGGCTCCAACCTAATGAAAGCGCTACAACAGGTAGATAACAATGCTGATTTTAGGTTTTGGGGTGGCGATTTGATGGAACAAGTTGGCGGGCATTTGGTAAAACACTATAAAGAACGTGCTTTTATGGGCTTTGCCGAAGTACTGGCAAACATCCGCAAAATCTATAAAATGATTGCGTTTTGCAAGAGCGATATTGAGGTTTACAATCCTGATGTCATTATTTTTATTGACAACTCTGGTTTCAATCTTCGCATTGCGAAATGGGCCAAAGCCAATAGTTTTAGAACCAATTATTATATCTCACCTCAAGTTTGGGCATCCCGTGCCAGCAGGGTTAAAGACATCAAAAGGGATATTGATGCCATGTACGTGATTTTACCTTTCGTGAAGCCTTTTTATAAGAAGTATGACTATGAGGTCAATTTTGTGGGGCACCCTTTAATCGATGCTATTGCTAATCGGGAGCAGGCAGATGAGTTTGAATTTAGGCGAAAACATAAATTGAGCGGTAAACCGATTATCGCCCTTTTACCGGGAAGCCGTAAACAGGAAATCACTAAAATGCTTTCTGTTATGCTGAGTTTGGTGGATGATTTTACCGATTATCAATTTGTAATTGCCGGCGCTCCAAGTCAGGATTATGAGTTTTATAAGTCATTTATAAAAAATAAAAACGTCAGTTTTATTGACAATAAAACCTATGATTTACTGAGTGTTTCCTATGCCGCATTGGTCACTTCGGGCACAGCCACTTTGGAAACCGCACTGTTTAAAGTGCCACAGGTGGTTTGTTATAAAGGGAGCTCTATCTCATACCATATCGCAAAGCGGATAGTAACCTTAAAGTTTATTTCGTTAGTGAATTTGGTAATGGACAAAGAGGTTGTAACCGAATTGATTCAAAACGATTTCAACAAAAAACGACTGAAATCCGAATTGGAACGTATTTTAGAATCTGATAACCGAACTAAAATGTACAGCGACTACTATGAACTTGAAAAGAAACTTGGTGGTAAAGGCGCCAGTGAAAAAACCGCAAAATTGATTTACGAGTCCCTAAAATCATAATCCCTACATGAAAAAAACCCTGCTTTTATTGCTTCTAATAGTTGGTTTTTCAAATTGCAAGTCCTCAAAACGGCCTAAGGTAGTCACCAAAAAATCTAAAGTTGAAAAGCAGGAGTCAGCTATTTCAACCAAAACCTTTGACGGCGATAAAAAAGAAGAAAAAACAGTTTCCAAATCCTCCCAAATTATTGATTATTCCAAACAGTTTTTGGGGGTTCGTTATAAATGGGGAGGCACGACAACCTCAGGAATGGACTGTTCAGGTTTGGTTCATGAATCCTTTAAGGCCCATCAAATTTATCTGCCGAGGATTTCTCGTGACATGGCCAAAAAGGGAAAATCAATCAGACTAAAAGAAACGCTCAAAGGCGATTTACTGTTTTTTAAAACGGGAAAGTCCAGACGCAATGCCATTAATCATGTTGGCTTGGTGGTGAACATTCGAGACAATGCCATTTATTTTATACACGCCACCACGAAAAAAGGGGTCATTATTTCTTCTTTAAATGAAGATTATTGGAAATCGGCTTTCACAGAAGTGAGACGGGTATTATAAAAGCAGACAAAAAAAAGAAAAAGGTTCCTCCCCTTTTTTCAAGGGGAGGTGCCGATAGGCGGAGGGGTTTTTTAGCCACTACAAATTACAATTTTTAGTAACTTACTCCCTAATGAAACTACTCAGTTTTACCATTATTAAACTAACCATTTGCCTTGTTGTTGGCATTCTAATTGGGTACTTTCTCGGTATTGAATTATACCTCTCAATTGGTATTGTCTCCGTTTTTCTCGCGCTTTTATTGGTACTATATTTCATTGCAAAGAAAAGGTTTACCAAAACCATATGGTTTGGATTGGCCACATATCTATCGATGATTTCCATTGGAATTCTGACCGTAAACCTTCATGACGAAACCAATTTTGACCACCATTATTCTCACCATGTTGACCTTTCAAAAGACAGTTTACACACGATTTCATTCAGAATACGTGAAGTTTTGAAACCTGGCTTTTATCACAATAAATATGTGGTTGATGTATTAAAACTAAACGACCAAGAAGTCACCGGAAAAACGCTTTTGAACATTGAAAAAGACAGCACAAATTCGACTTTAAAAGTGGATGATATTTTCCTCGTTAAAACTCAATTTAAAAGCATCAATCCTCCCTTAAACCCTGGGCAATTTGATTATAGAAACTACTTGAAAAAAAAATATATCTACCATCAAATTGTCGTCGATGAGGATTTCCTTTTGAAAGCGGATTCAAAACAAATAACAATTCTCGGCATTGCAAACAGCATCAGGGATTTCATCAATTTAAAGCTAAAACAATATAATTTTGAACCGGATGAACTTGCCATCATCAACGCACTATTTTTAGGACAGCGGCAGGACATTAGTGCAGAAGTCTATTCGAATTATATCGATGCTGGTGCAGTCCATATTTTGGCGGTTTCCGGACTGCACGTTGGGATTATCCTTTTGATTTTAAGTTGGTTGCTCAAGCCTTTGGAACGCTTAAAACGTGGCAAGCTTTTTAAGGCCTCTCTTTTGGTGTTTTTGCTGTGGTGTTTTGCAATTATTGCAGGTTTGTCCCCATCGGTTACTCGGGCAGTGACCATGTTTAGCGTGGTGGCCATTGGCATGAATTTGAATCGACCTGCAAATACCTATAACACGCTGGCCATTTCAATGTTTATCATCCTACTTTTTAAACCGCTATTTATTTTTGAAGTCGGTTTTCAACTAAGTTATCTGGCAGTATTTTCCATTGTAACCATCGACCCGATATTGTACCGACTTTGGCGACCCAAAAATTGGATTTTAGATTTATATTGGCATACCCTGACCGTAACGCTTGCCGCCCAATTGGGGATTATTCCTGTTAGCCTATATTATTTCCACCAATTTCCGGGGGTATTTTTTGTATCCAATTTGGTGATTATTCCGCTATTAGGCCTCATACTTGGATGTGGCATTTTGGTGATATTCTTAGCTACCATTAATGCCTTACCGAACCTTTTGGCTTCAACATTTGGGCAAATTATTGGATGGATGAATAATTTCATTGGATGGGTGGCACAACAGGATACTTTTTTGTTTCAGGACATTCCGTTTAGCCTTTTATATGTCATTATGGCCTATGCTATTTTTATAGCCTTCTTTAAATGGGTTTTTAGAAAGAACTATGCTAACCTTCGTTTATTTTTGGTAGTCGTGATTCTTGCCCAGTGCGCATTTATCTATTTGAACCTTTCAAAACCAGACAACGCATTCATTGTTTTTCATAAAAGCAGAAACAGCTTAATTGGAAAAGTTAACGAACATAAAATCAAAGTTGACCATGATATGGATAGCCTCACTTGGTCAAAAAACAACACTATTACCAACTATCGGGTTGCGAACCAAATTAAAACGGTTGAAACAGATGGGTTAAAGGATTTTTACAATTTGAACAATCAAAAACTACTGGTGGTGGACAGCTTAGGGATTTATAATTTAAAATCAATGCAACCGGATTATGTATTGTTACGCCAATCTCCGAGAATCAATTTAAATCGTTTGATTGATTCAATACAACCCAAGCAGATCATTGCCGATGGCAGCAATTATAAATCTTATGCCGAGCGCTGGAAAGCGATTTGCAAAATGAAAAAACTCCCGTTTCACTATACTTTGGAAAAGGGAGCTTATATTATTAATTATTAATGCTTTGTTCTATCCCTTAAACTCGGGTTTAAACGCCTTATAATATTCATTGAATTTTTCTTGAGTATCCATTTCCTTGTGGTCGTCGTTTTTAAACAACTTTAGGTATAGCTCCAATTGCGTAGGTTTTTGATAACCTCGTATCGGCGCAAGCACATCGGCCTTTTCATCAAAAAACACAATAGTTGGGTAAGCATTGACTTGTAGATATCTCGACAATTGATGCGCACTGTTTCTAGTATTCGCCCTTGCCGGATTGTAATTAGGGTTTGAATAGGTTTTACCTTTATAAGTCACCACATCTTCCCCTTCGGCATTAAACTTTACGGCGTAGTAGTGCTTATTCACATAATCAACTACATCCGGATTGTGAAAGGTATTTTTATCCAACATTTTACACGGGCCACACCATTTGGTGTAGACGTCCATCATTATTTTTTTGGGACTCTTTTTTTGAAGCTCCAAAGCCTCGTCAAAGGTCACCCAATTTATCTTTTGCGCAACCCCATTGTAGGTAGCAAATAGGGCTACTACCATTATAATTACTAATTTCTTCATAACTCGATTTGTTGCAAATGTTGTGCCCAACTTACAAAAAATGCACCTAAGTCGGTGCATTTTCGTTGATTTTTAACGTTTTTTCGATTAACGAACGCCGTGCATTAGCTTTTTCAACAGCGGATGTAACAACAACGAAATCACCCCGATACCTATCGGAATGAAGGTGAAAATCAAAAAGAAGGTAGATAATCCATGTTCATTTGTAATTTTTTCAATATCGCCACCAACATAATGCGCCAGCTTATTTCCGATAGCAATCGCCAAATAATACACACCGAACATAAACGCAATCATTCTCGGCGGAATCAGCTTACTTAAATATGACAGCCCCATAGGCGATAAGCATAATTCGCCAAGGGTATGGAATAAATAAGCTAGTACAAGCCAAGCCATGCTCAAACTTGCAGTCTGTGCTCCTGCCGGAACATCTTTGGCTCCGAAAGCCAAGAATCCAAATCCTATACCCAATAGGAATAATCCCAAGAAATACTTAACCGATGCAGGTGGATTGTATTTGCTGTCCCACCATTTGGTAAATAGTGGAGCAAACATGATGATAAATAACGAATTCAAAATAGCGAACCAAGTTACGGGCACTTCTGTTTCGGTGGATTGAAACTCAATGTAGAGCTTATAAATTACAATGGCCCAAACAATTACAAAACTAGATCCGAGAATCAAATTTGAAAGCCCGATTCTATTGAATGTCTTTCTGAACAAGCTCAATAACACAAAAGTGATAATACCCAAAGGCACTACAGTTACAATCAAATCAACGATTTTAAATGTCGTCGCCGCTCCTCCCTCTAAAACCCGATTCGTATAATCACGCGTATAAATTGGCAATGACCCCGCCGCCTGCTCGAAAGCGGCCCAGAAAAATATTGTAAACAAACAGAAAATGGCAAAGGCTATCATTTTATCCCTTTCAATAGCAACATATCTTGGCATTCTGATAATCAACAATAAAATAAAAGTAATAGCCGCCAGAAGTGCAAAGAACAGCGAATCCGTCATTCCCGCTACAGTAAAATTGAAGGTCTGGATGTTTCCAATTTTACTTAAAGGGTCATTGATGATAAAAATTAGTGCAGAGATGGTAAAAATACCAATCAAAAGATAATCAATTGGAATAAAATGATTCAACTTGATTGATGCTTCATTTCGATGGACATTTGATTCTGCTCCCTCTTCCGATTTAGACTTAACGGGCTTATCCCCAATAGATCCAAATAATGGTTGCGCAAAATAAAACTGCAACATGCCCAAAAGCATAAAAATCCCAGCCAATCCAAACCCATAACTCCATCCGATTTTCTCACCTACCCATCCGCAGAGCATAATTCCGATAAACGCTCCCGCGTTAACGCCCATGTAAAATATATTATAGGCGCCATCCTTTTTTTCATCGTGGCCCTCATACATTTTTGAAATAATCGAAGTCATATTGGGCTTAAAAAACCCATTACCTAAAATCAAAAAGGCAATACCAATATATAGAAAAGTAGGAGTTTCAACAGCCATAGCGGCGTGCCCCAAAGTCATTAGCAAAGCCCCAATCACAACAGCCCTTTTGTAGCCAATTTTATTGTCGGCGAGCCATCCTCCCATTAAAGGCGTTAGGTAAACCAGCATGGCATAAGTGCCTAAAAGCGATAAAGCAGCGGAAGACGTCCATTCCCAACCCGGATTTTCATCTGTAAGTAAGCCTGTTAAAAATATCACCAAAATGGCACGCATCCCGTAATAGGAAAAACGTTCCCACATTTCGGTAAAAAACAGCACGAAAAGGCCTGCTGGGTGTCCTAGAACTTTATCTTTAAAAAATTGGTCGTTTGCGTTGTTATCCATGATTTATAGTTTAATTATCCGCTAATTCAAAGCCTTCTGCTTCATCATATTTCATTTCGCCCTCTTCATCTTCAACACCATGCGTAAGCGCTTCCAATTTATTTCTAACTAAAAGTACCAGTCCACCAAGCACCACACAGAATATGGCAATCCCCGTAAAGATAGTGTACTCACCAAGACTTTCGGACCACTCGCCCAACAACCCTGCTAGTTTGCTGCCAAACCCAGTCATCGCAAAATAAACACCCATCATAATTGAAGCATATTTCATCGGGGATAATTTTGTAATAAAGGATAATGCCACCGGAGAAAGACATAATTCACCAACGGTATGAAATAAATAGGCCAACACCAACCAATACATTGCAGAAGAACCAGTTGCCTCATATTGCGCTGTTGCAGCTGTCATAAAAAAGAAACCAGTACCCATAATGATTAGGCCAACAATCATTTTAAACAGTGAGGTTGCCACTTTTCCTTTTAATTTTCGTTTCGCCCAAAATAAGGCTACTGAAGTTCCCAAAAAGATAATGAACATGGCATTTAAGGATTGAAACCAAGTAGCTGGCACTTGCCAACCAAACAGCATTCTGTTGGTTTTTTCCATGGTATATATATTCATCAACCCTCCAGCTTGTTCAAACGACCCCCAAAACACGATAACCAACACAAAAGAAATGAGTAAAACCACTACCCTATCTTTTTCCACTTTAGTCAATGGCTTCTTCATCAATGCTTTTTCTTCTTCATTTTGTGAAGCGCCTAAAAAGTTCCCAACATGCTTTAAATGTTTTTGACCGAGGACATACTGCAAAATACCAAAAAACATGCCTACTCCAGCTAAACCAAATCCATAGTGCCAGCCATAAACTTCACCAACATATCCGACAATTAAACTGGACAAAAATGCGCCCACATTGATACCAATATAAAATATAGTAAAACCTTTATCACGCCTTATATCGCCTTGTTTATAAAGCCCCCCTACCATGGTAGAAATATTAGGCTTTAACATACCTACTCCGCAAACAATCAGTACCAATCCAGTATAAAACGCCCACATTTCCTCAACAGCCAAAATACTATGCCCTAAAAGCAACAACACACCTCCAACGAGTACAGACTTCTTTTGACCTAATAACTTATCTGCAATTATCCCTCCAGGAATCGACATTACGTAAACCATCATGGTGTACCATCCATATAAAGCCAAGGCATCACCATTAGTCCATCCCAATCCAGCATTTTCAGCATTGGTTTGTGCTACCAGGTATAACACCAAAATGGCACGCATGCCATAGTAGGAAAACCGTTCCCACATCTCTGTAAAGAACAGTACGTACAGCCCTACCGGATGCCCAAATAATTCCTTTTGTTTTGCAATTGTTGAAGTTGCCATAAAAATATGATGATTAGTGAGTTATCCTTTTAGTTTTGATTCCACCTTTCTGTCCTCTTTTTGAAGCTGGTTTAGTTTATCACCTAGGGTTTTATCTAAAAAATTAGTCATTTTTCGATATAGGTGCAACCTCGTATTACCTCCATAAATACCATGGTTTTTATCAGGGTATATAGCCCACTCAAACTGTTTATCTGCCTGAATAAGGGCTTCTACCATGCGCATGGTATGTTGTACATGTACATTATCATCTCCAGAGCCATGAATCAACAAATAATCTCCCTTTAGCAATTCTGGGTAATTGAAAGGTGAATTATCGTCATATCCGTCGGGGTTTTCTTGGGGAGTACGCATAAACCGTTCGGTATAAATTGTATCATAAAAACGCCAACTTGTAACTGGTGCTACTGCAATAGCCATTTTAAAAACGTCATTGCCTTTCAACAGGCAGTTAGTTGACATGTGTCCGCCATAACTCCAACCCCAAATACCTATCCTATCCGCATCAATAAAAGGTAACGCCCCTAATTTTTTGCCCGCACTTATTTGGTCTTCCGTTTCATACTTCACCAAATTTAAATAGGTAACTTTTTTAAACTCTGCCCCTTTAAATCCGGTACCTCTTCCATCTACGCAGGCTATAACATATCCTTTTTGCGCCAAATACTGAAACCAGTAGTCGTTATAGCTGAACCAAGAATTCGAAACTTGTTGCGAACCGGGGCCTGAGTATTGAAACATCAATAAGGGATAAACTTTAGAGGGGTCAAAATCCACAGGCTTAATCATCCACATATTCAGGTCATTGCCATTAACATTAATGGTGCTAAATTCCTTTTTGGAGGTACCGTATTCTGAAAGTTTTTCAACTAATACATCATTATCCAAAATAGGCTTGATCAAATTTCCTGAGGATGCACTGTTCAATGTATATTCCGTTGGAGTTGAGGCACTGGAATAGGTATTAATAAAATATGTAAAGTCAGCACTAAAATCAGCACTGTTGGTGCCCTCACTTTTAGAGAGCCTTTTTTTATTGCGCCCATTTAATTTGACACTGTAAACATCCCTATTTATAGAGCCGTTCTCCGTGGATTGATAAAACACCGTATTGTTATCTTCATCATAACCGTAATATTCGGTGACTTCCCAATTGCCTTTAGTCACTTGGTTGATCAAATCCCCTTTTTTAGAATAATGGTAAATGTGATTAAAACCGTCCTTCTCGCTCGTCCATAAAAAACTACTGTCATTTAAAAACGTCAAATTATCTGTGATATCGATATAGGCTTTATCGGTTTCCGAAAGCACCAGAGTAGATGTGTTCTTTGCGGTATCCAAGAACCATAGATCCAATTCATTTTGGTGACGATTCATGTACTGCGCACTCAGTATATCGGAACGGTTTGTCCATTTTATTCTAGGAATATAAAAATCCTGACACGCCTTAACCACCTTTATATCTGTCAATTGGTCTTCTTTCAAATCATAAAGATGAAGGGAAACTTTTGAATTTTTTTCTCCTGCTTTGGGATACTTAAACACCTGCTGCTGGGGATACAACTCCTTGCCATAAATGTCCATAGAAAACTCTGGCACATCGGTTTCGTCAAACCTAATAAATGCAATTTTATCACCATCAGAATTCCAATGGAACATCCGTACCACAGCAAATTCCTCCTCGTACACCCAATCCGAAATACCATTGATTATTTTGTTCTTTTCGCCATCAAAGGTGAATTGCTTTAGCTCTCCCGAAATTAAATCTTTAATGTACAAATTGTTATTTAGCTCAAAGGCGATTTTCGTACCATCCGGTGAAAATGTAGGTTCCTGTATTTTTTCGTCCGAGACTTTTTGGACTGTTTTCGTACTGAGGTCATAAACATAATACACCCCTCTTGAGGAATGCCTATAAATTTGTTCTTCCTCAGTAGCCAAAAGCAATTTGGACTCATCTCCACTAAAACTATAATCCGTAAAGTAGTTTATTTCCTGAATATCTTTAGAAGACACAAGTGTTTCTATCTTGCTTAACGTCTTATAATCATAGATATCTACCATTGTGGCTGGGATAGTCCTATCAAAATTGAAAACCGAATAATGCTGTCCGTCTTTCATCGAGTGCAACACATCCATACTCTCGGTTCTAAACGCCCCGCTCCAAATTTCTTCTAGGCTTATTTTTTTTGTTTGGGCGATAAGGGAAAGTGAAATAAAAAGACAAACAAAAAGGGAGAATTTCAAGTAATTCATACGTGTATCGCTAACTTAATTAAAAGTAGGTTTTAACTTTCACATCTTTCAATTTTAGTAAAATAAAATTACACATTATAGATGTTTAACCAAAAAAACTACTTATTTTATAAAGAGTTGTCAAGTTTACTAAAAATTATGTAATTAAACGAAATTATTAACAGATAAATCGCCTCTTTTCCAAAGCCATTCCATATTCATATCAAGAGTGGTATCTTTGCACTTTAACACAAAGGGTGATGGGTAAAACGATATCTGGCTTTTCAAGACTGTCTAAATCCGAAAAAATTGATTGGATAGTCAATTCCTATTTTTCAAATGCTTCATATGCCATAGGTATTTTGAAACAGTATTGGAACACGGACGAACAACTGCAACAGCTTCATGATGAGTTTATTGAAAACACCATTACCAACTATTATTTACCGCTTGGGGTAGCCCCTAATTTTCTGATTAATGAGAAAATGTACACTATTCCGATGGCTATTGAAGAGAGTTCGGTGGTGGCGGCGGCAAGTAAAGCGGCTAAATTTTGGTTGGACAGAGGAGGCTTTAAGGCTGAAGTGATTTCGACCAAAAAAATTGGGCAGGTACATTTTATGTTTTATGGTGAATTTGAAGCACTGAAGCGTTTTTTTGAGATTGTAAAACCCAAACTTATTACTGATGCCAGACATATTACCGCCAATATGGAAAAACGTGGCGGAGGCATTTTGGATATTGAACTTCGCGATAAAACCGAAGATATCACAGGGTATTACCAACTGCACGCTTCTTTTGAAACCCTAGATGCCATGGGCGCCAATTTCATCAATTCCTGTTTGGAACAATTTGCTCAAACCTTTAAAAGTGAAGCATTGAGTTTTGAGGGTTTCAATCCTGAAGAACGCCAAATAGACGTAGTAATGAGTATTCTGTCTAATTATGTGCCGGATTGTGTAGTGAGGGCAGAAGTGAGTTGTCCAGTGGAAAATTTGAGCGAGAACGCATCCATTTCTGGCGAAGCTTTTGCCAAAAAGTTTGTACAGGCCGTCAATATTGCCGAAGTTGAACCTTATCGTGCCGTGACCCACAACAAAGGCATTATGAACGGCATTGACGCTGTGGTTTTAGCCACAGGAAATGATTTTAGGGCCATTGAGGCAGGCGTTCATGCTTATGCCTCCAGAAATGGGAAATACAGCAGTTTGTCCCATGCCGAAATCAAGGATGGTATTTTTAGATTTTGGATGGATATTCCTCTGGCTTTGGGCACCGTTGGTGGGCTTACAGGATTGCATCCACTGGTGAAATTGTCGTTAGAATTATTGCACCAACCTTCGGCAAAAGAATTGATGCAAATTGTTGCCGTAGCAGGATTGGCTCAAAATTTTGCGGCGTTACGCTCTTTGACTACTACAGGAATCCAACAAGGTCACATGAAAATGCATTTAATGAATATTTTGAATCAATTCGGCGCCAACGATAAAGAAAAACAAACTTTGACAGAGTATTTTAAAACTAATACGGTTACCCATGGAGCAGTGATGGAGGCTCTTAATAAGTTAAGGACGTAGATGGTTACGATTCCGCCAAACCAACAGCTAAATCTTAACCTGCCATCAAAAAAGAAACACGGTGTCTGTGGTTCTCGAAGACACCTTAAAATGAATTAATTTGGCTAAAGCCTTTGTTTACATATTAGAATGCTCTGACGGAAGCTATTACACAGGTAGCACTATTGATTTAGAAAAGCGCATCACCGAACACCAAAATGGTTATGGAGCAAATCATACTAAAAAAAGGCTTCCGGTCAAATTGGTCTATTTTGAAGAATTTCAAAGAATAGATGAGGCATTTCAAAAAGAAAAACAAATCCAAGGATGGAGCAGGAAAAAGAAAGAGGCTTTAATTGCTAGGAATTTTGATGAGTTACCCGGGCTTTCGTTGGCTTATAGGGATATTGTGTCTTCGAGAACCTCAGACACCGCAAGAACCTCAGACACCGCGAGAACCTTAGACACAAAAAAAACTGCCAGAATGGTGCCTGAGGCATTCAAAGGCACCACACCAAAAAAACAAATTTTTAAGAGCAATGGCAAGCTTTTGATCACAGGCGAGTATATAGTACTTGATGGTGCCAAAAGCCTAGCAGTACCAACAAAATATGGACAATCATTAACCGTTGAAAGCCATGAAGAACCCCTACTCTTTTGGAAAAGTTTTGACGAAAAGGGAAATGTCTGGTTTCGGGGTACTTTCGAAATAATGAAAGATGGCAAATTAATGGCCCTTCAAAATGACGAGACCTCTGAACGACTGCTTCAGATTTTAAATGCCGTTAAAACTTTAAATCCTCGATTTTTTGACGACCGCAACGGTTTTAATGTCGAAACACATTTGGATTTCCCAAGGCATTGGGGATTGGGAACCTCTTCAACGTTAATCAATAATATTGCGCAATGGACAAACATAGATGCCTATAAACTCTTAGAATTGACCTTTGGCGGTAGTGGTTATGATATTGCCTGTGCGCAGCACAATTCATCCATTACCTATCAATTAGTTGATGGAAAACCAGAAGTTCAATTAGCTGATTTCAATCCTCCATTTAAAGAATATCTTTATTTTGTTTACCTAAATAAAAAACAAAATAGCCGAGAGGGTATTGCGCATTACAAATCCTTAAACACAGATTTAAAGCCCGTTATTTCTGAAATAAATGACATCACTTCAAGAATGATTACCTGCAACGATTTGAATGCATTTCAACACTTGATTTCGAGTCACGAAGCTATTATTTCAAACTTAAATAAAATGGAAACCGTAAAGTCTATTTACTTCAATGACTTTAATGGAGCCATTAAGAGCCTCGGAGCTTGGGGCGGGGATTTTATTTTGGTCTGTTCTGAAAATGACCCTACGTCATATTTCAGGAAAAAAGGCTTTGAAACCATAATACCCTACAGCGATATGGTGAAGCCCCTCCCGTCCTCCCCATAGGGGAGGTGTTCCACTCAAACGTGTGCAACTAAAAAACCATATGGCTCTGGAATTTCCAGAGCCATATGGTTTTTCTTTTTATCTGAGTAAGGTTTCCTCCCCTTTAGGGAGGCTAGGTGGGGCACTATTGAATCTGCAACTTCGCTCGATTATCCTCAATATCTGCGGCATCTTTTAGTGCATTGTAGAGCTTCGAGTTTACAGCTCCAGATTTTTGTTGCTCAATCCTATTGGCTGCCGCTTGATAGTTATCCAACTCTACAGCCGATGTTTTCTTGGTCACCTCAACCATATACACACCCTTTTCGCCTTCAATGAGTCCAGAAGTCTCCCCTTCATCCAATGCAAAGGCGGCTCCAACAACTACTGGTTCTCTTCCAGCCCCTGAAATGGTTGGGTTTTTCATGTTTATTGCAGATGCAGTTCTAACCGATGTGTTTTCTGCAGAAGCCACATCATCTAAAGTAGAGGCTGACACGCGCTCTTTAATTAAAGCTGCCTTTCTCTCTTTTCTTATTTTTGGTAATACCGTTGCCGAAGCATCTTCAACAGACATTAAGCCTTCCTCGTTTACAGCCACCAATTGCGCAATAGCATAACCGTTTGAAGTCGTGAAACGCTTTACATCACCAACCTTAGTATCTTCTTCAAATGCCCAACGCACTATTGGTCTTTGAGTACCGATTCCTGGAATATTCTCATCCAAAGCCTTTACACCGTTTACTGGGCGAATGGTGTAATTATTTTCTTTAGCCACAGCTTCAAAATCACCCTCGCCAGCTTTGATTTCAAAATTGGAAGCATCCCTAAAAATGGCATTAATGGTTGTCTCCGATGGCTCAATTTTTCTGGCAATAGTACCAACTTTAACGGCCTTCTTCTTGTCGCTTTGGCCTTCAACCTCAATTACATGGAATCCAAAAATAGTCTTCACCACTCCAATATCACCAACCTTGCCTTCGAACTCAAAAGCGTTGAATTCCGGAACCATCTGTCCGTAAGGGTGCCAATCATAACGGCCTTCATTAGCAACACTTCCTTGGTCCGAAGAAAACTCAGTAACCAATTCTGGAAACTTGGATTTATCTCGCTTAATAACCGATAGTAAACTATCCGCCAACGCTTTTGCTTGGTCTTCAGTTCTCTTAACATCCGGGCCAGCACTTTGTGCTCCAATAAAAGGGACCAAAATATGTCTCACTTTAGCCGAATCTGGAAGATTTTTGGTTTCAATAAGCTTGGTTAACTTAAACATACCATTGTCCTTGTAAGGCCCAAAAACATCACCTTGTTTCAAATTGTAAATACTATCTGCCACTGAAGCTGGTAAACTTGATTTAAACACGAAACCATCATTGAATTTCTCATCCGAATCACCAATCAAATTAACATAACTTTCGTGCTCGGTAACCTCGGCAAAAGGCTTTATGGAATCCGTTCTTCCGTTATTGTATTCAACAGTTCCGTTTTTATATTTCTCCAAAATGGCTTTAATTGCATTTTCATCCTCAATTGTAGCCTCTTCCTTAAATTCAACATATTTGATATCGCGGGAAGCCTCTACTTCAAACTCACTTGAGTGCTCATTAATGTATGCCTTGATATCAGATTTACTAACACTGATAGTGCTGTCCACAATTGAAGAATATGGGATTTGAACATATTTGATGTCCACCAAATTACCCTCCATTTTATGGTCCAATTCACCTTCAGCAAGAGTACCAACTAAACCAGCTTTTACCAAGTTGAAATAGTTTTGCTCTAAAGCTCTATTAGCCAATTGCTTTTCATAGGTTACCCAATCGGAATAGGTAATTGGACGACCACCCAAAAAACCTGGTTGTGGTGCGATTTCCTTTAAGTTGGCAATGAATTCATTCATCTTATTTTCGTCAAACAAACCTGCCTCATTTTGAAATTCCGGATTGGCGGAGAGTGGCGTTTTCAACAAATCGCGCATTTGATCTTGCTCTACAGTTATGCCCAATTTTTCATATTGCGTTTTAAAAACAGCCTCGCGCAGTTCTTGGTTCCATACCCGGTTCATTACTTGTGTATTGGTAGCGTTTGGTCCCATTTGGCGTTGCAAAATTTCCACTTTTTGCAAAAAGTCATCGCGCTTTACTTCTATATCGTTAATGGTAGCCACTGTATCCTGAGATCTTGCGGAAAGAGCATCACTATTACGGAACAAATCCGCCAATACGAATGAAAATAAGGCCAATGCAATGACCAAAATCAGAATTAATGAACGCTGTCTAATTTTATTTAAAACTGCCATGGGGTTGTCTTTAAATTTTAACCTTTTATTGTTGGTTTTTTGTTATGCAAATTTGCCTTGACACCGGTAAAACAAAATCCCTAAAGGACTTTAACTTTGGGGGGTTGACAAAAATATCGTGCGCGAAAATACCATTTTCTGTTTAATAATAAAAGGGGAAATCAGGTTTAATTAGACTAAAAAGCGATGCTGGGGGTATTCGTTAATCCGACTCCATAATTTTGAGCTCCACTAGATCGATTTTGGTATTTGATACTTCCAAAACTGTAAACTGCAAAGATTCAATGTCAATTACCGCACCTTGCTCGGGGATTTCTTCGGTATGGTTCACGATAAAGCCCCCCAAAGTTTCGTATGCTTCGTCCTCAGGAAGATTGATTTTATAGGTTTCATTGAGGTAGTCCACTTCCAAACGGGCAGAAAACACATAGGTTTGCTCATCCACCTGATCTTCTTTCAGCACAGCTGTGTCGTGTTCGTCCTCAATTTCGCCAAACAATTCTTCCACAATATCCTCAACAGTCATAATGCCTGACGTGCCACCATATTCATCCAAAACCACAGCGATACTTTTGCGCTTTTTAATCAAAATATTCAGCACATCGCTAATTAGAACAGTGCCTGGCACAAACTCCACTGGCATCAAAATAGACTTGATGGTTTTAGGTTTTTTGAAGAGTTCAAAAGAATGGACATAGCCCAAAATATCATCAATGGAATCTTTGTACACCAAAATTTTAGAACAGCCTGTTTCAGTAAACAAAGCACTCAGAGATTTAATAGTATCGTTGATGTCTACTGCAATAATCTCAGTACGGGGCACCATCACCTCGCGGGCCTTTACCTCAGCAAACTCCAAAGCATTTTGAAATATCTGGATTTCGGAATCTACCTCGTCGTGTTCCTCCACCGACTCCATCTGCTCGCTTATATAATTGCCTAATTCTACTTTGCTAAATGCGATCTGGATATTATCGCCTTCGGTCTTAAAGAAATACTTTAGCACCATATCCGAAATCCAAATCACAAAATCTGAAACCCATGTGAACAATGCATAAAATATAAAAGCCGGAATAGCCAGTATTTTCACTAATGAATTGGCATAAATCTGGAAAAACACTTTGGGCAAAAACTCCGCAGTTATCAAGATGACAAAGGTTGAAATTATCGTTTGCGAAAGCAGGCTTAAATCCGTAAACATATAGTTAACAAAGGCCGAATCCGACGGCAACATGGATTGAAACCAATTGACCAAGACATCACCCATAAAAAACCCGTAAACCACCAATGCTATATTGTTCCCGATAAGCATTGTGGTAATGAATTTTGAAGGCTTGGCAGTCAATCTAGTTAGCACATTTGCCAAAATGCCTTCTTGTTTCTTTTCAATTTCAATATGGATTTTATTGGAGGACACATAAGCGATTTCCATACCCGAAAAAAACGCAGAAAGAATTAGTGATAATACAATAATAACAGCGGACAGCGTCATTTATTGATCTTTGTTATCGAACTTTTTATTGAATCTTCTTCGGAAAAAGAACATGAATATTGCCGTAGCCGCCAACAAAATAGAAGCATAGGCAATTTCGCCGTTATCCGAATATTTCGAAATGGCATCGTATAAAAACAGGATGGCAAATATCAAATAAGCGTATTGAAAAAACTTGGTGTATTTCATCATTTGGACATAAAATGTATGCAAAGATAGTCAAAATTGAAGTGTTTAACTGAATGAAAACCGGACGATTGTTTACTCATCCAAAGTGATAATCCCCGTGATTTCCAGCACCTCTGCATTTGTAAAATCTCTGTTAGAATCAAAACCATTACCGTGAATCAAATCCTGACCCGTTCGAAATGTAACGGGTTTGTTTGTGAACAGCCATTCCTTACCTTGATCAAAATACAGTTGTTGGGCAAAAAGCGTATCCTTACTATGCATAGCAATTTTAACGTTGCCCTGTAAATCTATCAAATCTGTTTTTAAGTACAATACAGCATAGTCTGAAATTATAACATTCCTTTCACCCCCCTCACCGAATAGCTCCAAAAATATTCCTTCCGTAAATTCCCTGTAAGGAAAATTGCGATTTGTAAAATCCAACATTTTATCGCTTTTCAGTATAACTTTTACCTTTCCAGAATCTGTATATTTCAAGTGAATATTTTCAGCCTCGCCAATAGGCTCGTTTTCCGAAATACCGATTTTCTGAACTTCTTTGAAGTTGTTTTTACATGAAAAAACCATAGTCATGGAAATTGCCATGACTATGGTTAAAATATTATTTATATTAAGTTTTCGCACTAAAGATTAGGCACTTGTACTGAAGCCCCTATCCAACAACCAATTTTAATAGTTTGTCCTGCATTACCAGCTGTAAAAATTTCAGCTCTTTGAGGTGCTTTTGCTTCATAATTTGCCGCAGACTGCGCCGCCGCTTTCTTTAAAGTTGGGTCTACACGAGAAGCTTTTCTAGCTTCTTGAGCTGCTAACCAGTACACTGCTCTTTTATTAAAGTTAGTATCCCCACAGTTTTTAGCACTAGAGGCGTACATTGTTGCAATAGATAAATGTGGACGACCATTAGATGGGTTCAACTTTAAGGCCTCTCTGAAGAAACCCCTAGCAGCTCCGTAATTCCCTTTTGATTTCAATTTCAAACCAATTCTGTAGTTCAATTTTGACTTCTTAAAGTCGTCTGTTTCCAAACTAATAGCTTGCTTGTAAAAGTCGATAGCTCCTCTTGTATCCCCATCTTTATCCTTCAATATTCCCAGGTAGAATGCAGAATTTGCAGATGGGCTGATTTCATGATAAGCATTTACCAACTTGAAGAATAGCGGATCATCGGTACACTCTTTTTCGGACATTTTTCCAGCAGCACGTTTTAACCAAACTGCATCAGCCCTATGGGCTTCAAAGTCTTTTGTGTAAAGAGGTATCAAATTTTCACAATTTGCTCTGTCTCCAAGCTTTCCATCAATACTACCAGAAATTTGGTCATACGCCTTTAAATAGCTTTCAAAATATCTCTTATAGCTTTTCTCTTTTTTGGATAGGGCAACTCCTTCTTGCCCATCTACACCTTCTTCTTTAGCTACTAGTTTGTTCAATTTTTCAGAGTAGTTCTGAACTTCGCCTTCCACTTTTTCAACTACGTCATCATATTTATTAAACAAATCCTTTGGTGGCTTCTTTCCAGCATCGTATAAATCTACCATCAAAGAAAAATAGGTGTATAAGCTTTTAGGGTTTGTAAAGGTGCTTTTATCCATATGGTAGGCATTATCAAAACACTCATAAAGCTCCTCGTCTGTTTTGCCTAAAATATCTCTATTATCATACATTAGCTGACATGCCTTGGCCATATATTCCCCTTTCGGCGTTTTGCTTGTGAAGTGCTCAGCTCGTTGTTCCCATAGCAAAAGCAAGTCTTCCATAAAGGCCTTTTTTTCTGCCCCAGAAGAATTTTCAATTTTATGGTCTAGAATTTTTTCACCATCAATATAAATGGCATTATTAAACTTAGGGCATTTATTTCTTACCGCCATCCAAGGCTCATATGCCTCATTGAAGTTTTTTGCCTTTGTATATTCGTGGAATACAGAAAGCTTAGTCATACACTCTTCATCCTGCGCAAATCCTAAGCCTAAGCCTGCAAATAAAAGTGTGAAAAATAATGTAATTCTTGTTTTCATGATAATTAAATTATGCTGTTAGTCATATTTTCGCTTTTGAAACCATCTATCGTTCAAAGATAAGCTAATCTGAAAATTTATAAAATTCTCTTGTATTAAATTACTGTTAGTCGTTCCTCGCCTACCAATTTCAAATCCTAGATTGGCGTTGGAGCCAAATTCCCCAACCGGAACACCTACTCCAAAAGATATGCCAAACTCGTTTATAGACTCTTTTCCCAAGTTATTTTCGATAACCAAGCCCGTTCTTTCAGTTCTGAAACCAGCCCTGTACACTATTCGCTTGAGATAACTAGAAAACGAATTGTACTTGGGAATATAAAACCCTCCAAACGAGAACGTAGATCCATCCTCGTAACTAGTTTCGGTTGCCACATCGTCGTATAAGGGGTTGGCAAAGTTACTGGTTTTCTGGAAAGCATACTCAGCACCCACAAACCACTTTAAGGGTTTTCCGATCCCTGCACCTATAGAAAATTTAGAGGGCAATACTAAATCTGTCTCCTGCAAACCGCTATCTTCCAGATCCACATCAACGGTAGCAGTAGTAAATTCTCTTCCGGCAGTACCTATACTTACCGTTGAAAACGAACGTAGGTTTTGGGACGTTAGTTTACTTTCGGGCGTATATGTAGCACCCGTTACCAGCTCCAAATTGTTTTTGAGCATCTTTTTATATGACAGCCCCAGATTTACATTTAAACCGCTTAAGTCCGAACGGTTGTTTTCGCGAGACTGCAGGTTCAATGGCACCCCATCACTATCGAAACGAAATTCGATAGCGCTATTTCTAATGTTTCCAAAGTTATAGTTAAGGTCGACACCGATGCTTAACTCATCCGTAACCGAGTAAGCCAAGCCTGCAAACACTTTATTTAAACCTCCTTCTCCATTTAAACGATTTTTGGTTTGGCCTTCATCGTTCAAGGTTTCCAGCTTATAGCCCACGGCTGTGTAAGGCAGAAGCCCAAAGCCAAAACCAAATTTCCCGATAGGTACGGCCATTGCCAAGTAATCTACCGATGCTGAGGATACATTGGCTTCGCCCGAGCTACTTTTTAAGGTTGACGAAGCATAGCTTCCTCCAATGGTATATTTAACAGGGCGGTTTTCATTATTAAAACTGGCCAAATTCGGTCCAGTGAAGGACGCAGGGTTTCTAAGATTCACATGGATACTATCGGTATAAATACTCAAACCTCCCATACTGCGGTTTTCCACCGTGCCCTTAAATTTTAAACTACCAATGCCATAAAACGAATAAGGTGAGGCAATGCCTTCTTGCGCAAAAGATGAAATACTAAATACAGCAATAAAAACTACTAAAAGTTTTTTTATCATTAGTTTGAATTGAATTCCAAAATATAATTTAAACCCTCCAACAGAAAATTTGAGTTGGCAAATATGCTACTTTTTAATTGTTCTGACAAGAAATTAGCATCCCCTCCTGTTAAAATAACTGTTAAATCCGAATATTTTTCGAGATACGCTTTTATAAAGCCATCTATTTCATTTACAACACCGTTTACCACTCCTGAATGTATTGAACTGCTGGTGGAAGTCCCAATAATATTGGATGAAGCTTCTGTCTCTAAAAACGGTAAATTTGCGGTAAAATTATTTAGTGATTTATAGCGCATTCTGATACCGGGTGAAATGGCGCCACCGAGATATTCATTTTTATCCATGATAAAATCATAAGTGATACACGTACCGGCATCTATAATCAGCACGTTACTATCCGGGTAATGTAATACGGATGCACTGACTAGAGCAATTCTATCGATACCCAAGGTTTTGGGGGTATCATATTTATTTTTGAAAGGCACTTTGGTGGTATGGGAAAGCTCTAAAAGATCTATAGTCTTTTTGATGGACTTAACTTGGGTCTTACTTAACCTGCCAACCGAGGAAACGATACCTTTTTTTAACTTCGAATACCTGCTGTTCAAAGCCATCACTTCGTCTACAACCTCTGCAAGTCTAGTGATTGTTTTAAAAACGATCTCGTCCTTTTCAAAAACCGCCAGCTTTACATAAGTATTCCCTACATCAATAACTAAATTCATCCCCATATGAAAAGCGTAAATCTACAAAACCACATTAATTAATATCTTAAAAAATTTATAATTGTTGCGATAAAAAATCGGGTACTTTTTATTATTTTTATTTTGGCAAATAATAAAAATGCATATATATTTGCATCCGCTTTGGCGAGGTACCTTAGCTCAGTTGGTAGAGCAAAGGACTGAAAATCCTTGTGTCCCTGGTTCGATTCCTGGAGGTACCACAAAAAAATCCCGAAACTTCAATGTTTACGGGATTTTTTGTTTTTGTCATTTATCTGAACTACTTTAGAGAATAAACAAGTAAGCCTAAAAAACAATGCCCAAACGCATTACCCTTAAACATATTGCCGATACGTTTGGCGTCTCCATTGCCACGGTGTCCAAAGCTTTGAGCGATAGCTATGAAATCAGTACCAGCACCAAGGAAAAAATTGTGGCTTATGCCAGGGAGCACAACTATAAGTCAAAAAGCATTGACCTCAGTTTATTAAGCAAAAAAACAAAAACCATTGGGGTTATTATCCCAAATATTATGAACAGTTTTTTTGCAAAGGTATTTGTTGGCATTGAGGCTACAGCTAATAAACATGGCTACCATTTGATTTCCTGTATTTCCAATGAATCTTATGAAAAAGAAGTAAAAACCTTGGAATTACTAAAAAGCGATACGCTTGACGGGATAATTATATCCTTGGCTGAAGAGACCCAAATAAAACAGCAATATTCCCATTTAAGAAATGCCATTAATGAAGGGGTACCAATGGTGATGTTTGATAGAGTTTCAGATAAAATCGATTGTGACAAAGTGATTGTAAACGACAAAGTGGGTGCTTTTGAAGCCACCGAACACTTGCTAAAAACAGGTTGCAAGCGCATAGCGTTGGTTTCAGTAATTGATAATTTAAGTGTGGGCAAACTAAGGGTGGAGGGCTATAAAACTGCCTTAGAAAAACACAACATTCCGGTTGAGGAAAAACTCATTATACGCTTGGGGAGATTTGAAGATTTTGATACTGCCTTAAAAATTGTGCTGTCGGATAAAACCATAGACGGTTTGTTATGCCTGGAAGAAAGCGCAGTTATAAATGCACTTCGCATTGTAAAACACATGAAATACCGGATTCCTGAAGAAATGTCCATTGCCTGTTTTACCAATGGCAAAATTTTACAACATTTGACCCCTTCCATTTCCGCCATTAGCCAACATGGTAAACATATAGGGGAAACCGCAGCAAGCATTTTGATAGATCGGATTGAAAACGAGGATCAGAACAAGCCTAGCATTACAAAAGTGGTGAAAACAAGTTTTATAGAGCGCGAAAGCACGAGAAAAGTTTAACGAGAATCCCCCGAAAAAACTTTCATAAAAAAGTGACGGCAGTTGCCAAAGCCACCTGCCGCCACTAAAAAATATTTTAAATATTGTTTTCCTAGCTTTTCCAAATACTTTCCATTTCCTCCAAGGTTTTGCCTTTGGTCTCAGGCACTTTTTTGAATACAAAATATATAGAAAGTATAGCGCCCAAAGTATATAGACTATAGGCAAAGGCCAAGCCCATTGAACCGAGTAACATAGGAAAGGTTAATGTTACAATAAAATTCGCAATCCATTGGGATAGTCCTGCAATTGCCAGTCCCAGACCCCTGATTTGATTTGGGAACATTTCACCGAGCATTACCCACATTACAGGCCCCCATGAGAAGTTAAACAGCATCACATAGGCATTAGCCGCTATTAGCGCAAGAATACCCATAGCGTCACTTAATTGTAATGTTTCCTCCCCCGTAGTTGGATTAATCTCGAGTGCGCCAGTAGAAAACGCATATACCACCAAAGCCAATGTAACACTCATTCCTATAGAACCAATCATTAGTATCGGCTTTCTACCTATTTTGTCAACCAAGAATAAGGATAACACAACGCCAGCAATACTCAAGGCACCAGAAATAACATTAATCAATAATGAATCGCCTTCATCAAACCCCACCGCTTGCCAGAGCACAGCACCGTAATAAAACACCACATTGATACCAACAAATTGTTGAAATGCGGCAAGTCCAATCCCTACCCATACAATCGGTTTTATACGTCCAAGGGTTTTATCATATAAGTCTGAAAATCGCGGTTTGTGATGGTCTGAAGATAATGAAGCATCTATCTCCTCAACTTTTCGCTCTCCCATTAGCGAACCATAAAGTTTACTAAGGACTTTCTGAGCTTTTTCCTTGTGTCTTTTCGCAACTAGATAACGAGGGCTTTCAGGAATAAATAATAACGAAACGAAGAAAATAGTAGCTGGAATTAATTCAACCCAAAACATCCAACGCCATGTTTCATAATCCCACCAAAACGGGTTTAGGGAAGACCCTGAAATATCGGCTAGTTTATAATTACTCAAAAACGAAAAAAACAAACCTGCGATAATCGCAATTTGCTGAGTGGTAGCCAAAGCACCCCTGTATTTTGCCGGGGCAATCTCGCTAATATATGCCGGTGCCATTACCGAAGCCGCACCCACACCTAAACCTCCAAGAATCCTATAAACTATAAACTCTACTGAGGACATAGAAATTCCAGAACCCCAAGCCGAGATGATAAACAAAATGGAGGCTACGATAAGCATGGATCTTCTACCATATAAGTCGGCCAATTTACCTGCAAAAAACGCACCCACAGCGCATCCTAACAACATGGATGCTACATTGAATCCACTGCCAATATTTTGCGCTTCGAAAGCAATTTCGAGTCCTTTTACAGTACCGTTTATAACACCACTATCAAATCCAAAAAGAAAACCTCCCAAAGTAGCAACTATGGTAAGTCCAATGACATATAATTTATTTACTTGTTCTTCTGTTTCCAAAATAATATGTTTTTAAATGTTTGTAATTTTTCTTCAGGGACTTTAAATGCGATAAACTAATGCATCAAGTGCTTAAATATACTGATTAATTATATTCTCAAATAATTCCTGCTTACCACTCTTTAATTCTAGTTCACCATTTTGCTGGGCTATTTTGTACAGGTCACTAAAATCCAATTTTCCTGTTTCAAAAGCCTTTCCGTCTCCAGAATCAAATGACGCATAACGCTGCTCTCTTAACTTGTCGTAGGCCGAAGATGATATGATTTTATCGGCAGTAATCAACGCTCTTGCAAAGGTATCCGCTCCACCAATATGTGCTAAAAAGATATCTTCCAAGTCAGTAGAATTCCTTCTGATTTTAGCATCAAAATTAACGCCACCGCCTTGTAAGCCACCTGCTTTTAAGAAGACCAGCATGGCCTCTGTGGTTTCTTGAATGTTATTCGGGAACTGATCGGTATCCCAGCCATTTTGGTAATCGCCGCGGTTGGCATCGATACTTCCTAACATACCCGCTTTCGCCGATACTTCTAATTCATGCTGAAAGGTATGTTGCGCTAACGTCGCATGGTTTACCTCGATATTCATTTTGAAATCCTTTTCCAATCCATAATTTTGAAGGAAACCAATTGCTGTAGCGGCATCAAAATCGTATTGGTGCTTCATAGGTTCCATAGGTTTTGGCTCTATAAAGAACGTACCCTTAAAGCCTTGCGCCCTGGCATAATCCCTCGCCATAGTTAAAAACTGCGCCATGTGATCGAGTTCGCGCCCCATATCCGTATTTAATAGGGACATGTAGCCTTCACGACCGCCCCAAAACACGTAGTTCTCACCGTCCAATTTAATGGTAGCGTCCAAAGCCAGTTTCACCTGTGCTCCTGCTCTGGCTACTACGTTAAATTCAGGATTAGTAGATGCACCGTTCATATATCTTGGGTTTGAAAAACAGTTGGCTGTTCCCCAAAGCAGTTTAGTACCAGATTCAACCTTTTTCCCTTTAATATAGTCCGTAATGGTTTCCAGCCTCTGTTCCGACTCCGATAATGTTGCCCCTTCCGCTACCAAATCGAAATCGTGAAAACAGAAATAATCAAAACCCATTTTACTGATGAACTCAAAGGCGGCATCGGCTTTATCCTTTGCAGCCTGAATGGGGTCATTAGATTGGTCCCATTCAAAATTTTGGGTTCCAGGCCCAAATGGGTCTGCCCCTTGTCCACAGAAGGTATGCCAATACGCTATGGCAAACCTAAAATGCTCGCGCATGGCTTTACCAGCAACCACTTGCTCTGGGTTGTAGTACTTAAATGCTAATGGGTTGTCGGAATCTTTGCCTTCGAATTTAATCTCGCCGATTCCTTTAAAGTATTCTTTGTCTCCTAAAATTGCCATTTTATTAATGTTTATGCGTTGATATGTTTATTTGTTCTGTACTTGCGTTAGGGATTGAGATCCCGATAGCTATCGGGATTGAAGCTCTTTTTGTGTTGTTGCACCTATGCAACACAAAAAAGCGACTGCCGAAAGCCCGACCCATAGGGTAACGCCCTAATTATTCAAAATCAATTCCAATTGCTTTTTCCAGTTTTGATATGCTGTTTCGTAGGGTTTTTTGTTGCCCAAGGGTTTGTAGGTCATCACATGGTCGTTTGCCGAGATGTGTTCGCCAAATTTTTTGAAATCGCCATCGGTCAAACCTACCGCTCGGGCCGCACCCACGGCACCCGTGGTATTATAAATTTCAATATCGTGTCCGATTAAAGTAGCCACGGTTTTTGAAAATATTTCTGAACGGAACAGGTTGTCATTGCCTGCCCTTATGACTTTGATTTCGGCATTATCAGCTTTTAAAATATCCATGCCATAGACAAAGGAGAAGGCAATGCCCTCCAGTGCCGCACGACATAAATGACCTTCGCTATGCGTGTTTAAGTTCAAATTACAAATGTGGGTTCCCAGTATTTTGTTGTTGAACATACGCTCTGCTCCATTACCATACGGAATTACGCAAACACCCTCTGACCCAACGGGGATAACATCTGCCTTGGCATTCATTTCCTCATAAGAATTGGAAGCCAAGTTATCCTTGAGCCAACGGTATTGAATCCCTGCACCGTTGATACAAAGCAGTTTTCCTAAAGTCTTAGAATTTTCGCCATAATTGACATGGGCAAAGTGGTTAATCCTCGACGGCTCTTGGGACTTTAGCACATCGGTTACGGCGTACACCACTCCAGATGTACCACCGGTTGCCGCTACTTCGCCATGATTGAATACATTTAGCGACAGAGCATTGTTGGGCTGGTCACCCGCTCTGTAAACAATAGGAATACCCTCTGGTAATCCTGTGGCTTTTGCTCCAGAACTGTTGACACGACATTGATCGCTAAAATTTTCAACTATTTCTGGTGTTAAACTCTTGTCAATGCCGTAGTATTCCAATAGCCAGTCAGCAACGGTGTCGGCTTTATAATCCCAAAGTATACCTTCAGAAAGCCCATTTTTAGTGGTATTGATATCACCGGATAGCCTAAGAGCAATAAAGTCCCCTGGCAACATATACTTGTGAATTTTAGCATAAACATCCGGTTCATTATCTAGAACCCACTTTAATTTGGATGCCGTAAAATTGCCGGGGGAGTTCAATAATTTTTGCATACAAGCACCCTCTCCTAAAGCTTCAAAAGCAGTATCTCCAATATCCACGGCACGACTATCGCACCAGATGATGGAGTTTCTCAACGGTTCACCGTCAGCATCAACCACGACCAACCCGTGCATCTGATAAGAAATACCTATTCCTGCAATTTTGGAAGCATCGATACCACTCTCTTTTACGGCCCGTTTCGTGCCAATACACACATAATTCCACCACAAATTTGGGTCTTGTTCCGCCCAGTTTTGTTGTGGCGCCACAATTTCCATTTCGTTTACCGGTTCATTGAGAGTAATGACGCTTGCCCCTGTTTCGGCATTCACAATGGCTACTTTTACCGAAGAGCTCCCCAAATCATATCCTATGTAGTACACTTATTTTAGTTTGTTAGTTAGAGGGATGAAAGTTAAACATTCACCCTAAATTTTAAGGAAATTACAAGATATACTTTTTTCGTTTCTACGAAAAATTTAAGTGATACTAAATATTTCTAAATTCTGTTAAGTCCAGTTAATTTTATCGACATAACCACTAGATGCTTATATTTACAGCTAAAATTTTAAAATGCAAAAGACATATTACGATCCCGCAGACCTCCGAAAATTTGGGAACATCACTGAATGGAGCGAGGAACTAGGCACTAAATTTTTTGAATATTACGGCAAAGTGTTCGAGGAAGGCGCACTTACCGCCAGAGAAAAATCATTGATTGCCTTAGCGGTTGCGCATACCGAGCAATGCCCCTATTGTATCGATGCCTATACCAAGGACGGTTTGCAACGCGGTGTTACCAAAGCAGAAATGATGGAAGCCATACATGTTGGTGCCGCCATAAAAAGTGGTGCAACGTTGGTGCATGGGGTACAGATGATGAATAAGGTGAATAAGTTGGATGGGTAGAAGCCCCTCCTAGCCTCCCCAAGGGGGAGGAACTTTACTCAAACACAAAAATAGTAGTTTTCAAAATGAATGGGGTTATTGAGTAAGTTTTGGGCGTTACCACAAGGGCCGGGCTTTCGGCAGTCGCTCCCTCCTGCGTCGGGGAGCTTCAACAAATGCCTCAATCCCTAACGCAACCCACCCCTAGCCCCTCCAAGGAGGGGAACTCCACTCTTTCCCTACAGGTTTGGAGTTTAGAGTTTAGAGTTTAGAGTTTAGAAGGTTGAAAAGTACTTTGATATAAAAAATAAGTTGGCAAAAAAGTTAACACCCGAGTTCCGATGCAGTCGGAATCATCAATCTGCAGAAATATTGAGCGAAGGAATGCAGATGCGAAACGAAGTTTCAAGCACGGAATTCCGAGAGCGAATGGCAGGCAGGAATTTCCTCAGATTGATATGATTTTTTGGTTTGTTTTGTATCAAGACAAAATGAACAGAGATAATATGACAAAACTAAAAACACTATCGCTACATAAACGCGAAAGCGCTTTGGCCAATAGCAAACGGCAAATGGAAATTCTATCAAACGGTATTTTCCAAAATGGGGAATTACCAAAGTTTGCCTCAAAAATCGCTGAAACCAATCAATTTCCGCTCAAGGCGCAAAAACTGGAAATCCTGCAAATCAACCTAGGCTATATGTGCAACCAAGTGTGCACCCATTGCCATGTAGATGCCGGCCCCGACAGAAAAGAAATCATGACCAAAGACACCATGCAACAATGTTTGGAAGTGGTTAAAAACACTGGCGCGCACACCTTGGATTTAACAGGCGGCGCACCCGAGATGAACCCCAATTTCCGATGGTTTGTGGAGGAAGCATCAAAAGCGGGTATCAAAGATTTTATTGTACGTTCTAACTTGACGATTATTCGAGCCAATAAAAAATATCACGACTTACCTAAATTCTTTAAAAAACATAATGTGCATGTCGTTAGTTCTATGCCCCATTGGACACGGGGAAAAACGGATAAACAACGTGGTGACGGGGTGTTTGATGCTTCCATTGAAGCACTAAAAATGTTGAATACTGTTGGCTATGGTATGCCGGACAGCAGTTTACGTTTGGATTTGGTGTACAATCCCTCCGGTGCGTTTTTACCTGGGGATCAAACCTCCATGGAAAAGGACTTTAAAAAAGCGCTTTTAGAGGATTTCGATATCCATTTTCATAACCTTTTCGCCATAACAAATTTACCAATTTCAAGGTTTTTGGATTACCTTATCGCTTCTGAAAACTACGAGGATTATATGTACCAATTGGTTGAGGCCTATAACCCCATGGCCGTGGCAAATGTAATGTGCACCAACACACTTTCTGTAAGTTGGGATGGCTATTTGTACGACTGTGATTTTAACCAAATGCTGGAATTGCCTGTAAATAGCAAGGTGAAACACATTTCAGACTATAGTGAAGACCTTTTAGAAGGTAGAAATATTGTAATTTCGCAACATTGTTATGGATGCACTGCTGGTGCCGGAAGTAGTTGCCAGGGTACAGTTGCATAAATTCTTCAGATGAAAAACATAATACTACTTTTTTGTATTTGTAGTGCTTTTGCAGGGTTTTCCCAAAAGAAATTGGATAAGCTTTTGAAGCAACAAAACACAGAATCCATCCCCTATATTTCAGTGGACTCTTTGTATCAAACACAAAACGAGGTCATTCTATTGGATTCGAGGGAAGAAAAAGAATTCAAAACCAGTCATTTAAAAGATGCCATATGTGTAGGCTACGACCATTTCAATCTGGAAAACACAATAAACCAACTGCCCGATAAAAACGTTAAAATAGTGGTGTACTGTTCTTTAGGCATCCGCTCCGAAGATATTGCCGAAAAACTAAAAAAGGCAGGATACACTAATGTTTTAAATTTATATGGCGGTATTTTTGAATGGAAAAACAATGACCTGGAAGTCCTAAATTCAAAAGAAATCCCCACGGATTCGATTCATACATTTTCGGCATCATGGAGCAAATGGCTCAAAAAAGGCATAAAGGTATATGACTAAAAATCTCGTTATCGTTTTTGTAAAAAACATTAAGCTTGGCAAAGTAAAAACCCGATTGGCCAAAACCATTGGCAATCAAGGTGCTTTTGAAGTTTATAAAGAATTAGTGGATATTACCGAAAAGGCGACATCCGAGGTTGAAGCAGATAAGCGCATTTATTTTTCGGATGCCGTTTTGGACACCAAATGGGTCGGTTTCGAAAAGTTTGTACAACAGGGTGAAGACCTCGGAGTTAGAATGAAAAATGCGTTTACCAAAGGTTTCGAACATGGCTACCAAAGAATTGTTTTGATAGGTTCTGATTTACCCGATATCGATGCCTCTCATATCTACAATGGGTTAAAAGCTTTAGAGCATTCTGAAACTGTATTTGGTCCAGCAATAGACGGAGGTTATTATTTGATTGGGCTCTCTAAAATCCATGATTGCGTATTCGAAAACAAACCTTGGAGCCAGTCTATTTTACTTCAAGAAACTTTAAACGAATTAAAGTCAAAAAGCATTACATTTAGTATTTTAGGTACCTTGAATGACATTGACACATTTGAAGACCTCATCACTTCTGATTTTTACAAATCGAACGTGGAACTTCAAGAAAAAATCAAACAATTGAATGATTAAGTTTATACACGAAACGGTAGATTACCTAAAGGAAAAAGGCTTTGACAACCCAGAAATAGGCATCATTTTAGGCACGGGGCTTGGGCAGTTAATTAATGACATTGAAATCTTAAAAGAAGCCAGTTATAACCATATCCCCAACTTCCCAACGGCTACTGTAGAATTTCATAAGGGGAAATTAATTTTTGGTAAGCTTGCCGGAAAAAAAGTTGTCGTCATGCAGGGGCGTTTTCATTTATACGAAGGCTACAGCTTGCAAGATGTTACCTATCCAGTTCGGATTATGGAACAATTGGGCATTAAAACTCTTTTAGTTTCGAATGCCGCAGGTGCTATCAATTTGAATTTTAAAAAAGGGGAATTAATGTTGATAGAAGATCATATCAATCTTCAAGGAAGCTCACCTTTGGCTTTTAAAGGAGTATCCCAATTCGGGGAACGCTTTGTGGATATGAGCGCGCCTTATGATGTCGGCATCAATGCCAAGTTTAAAAGCATTGCAAAATCCAAGGGCATCAAATTGCACGAAGGCGTCTACGTTAGCGTTGTTGGCCCCCAACTGGAAACCCGTGCCGAATATAGAATGTTGAAAATTATGGGTGCCGATGCCGTTGGAATGAGCACGGTACCTGAAATCATAGTCGCTAATCATTTAAAATTGAAAGTGGCCGCCGTGTCAGTTTTAACGGATGAATGCGACCCAGATAATTTGGAACCCGTAAATATTGAGGAAATCATAGCGATGGCTGCCAAAGCGGAGCCCGATATGGTGAACCTCTTCAAAGAATTAATAGAATTTTTATAGTAAACAGTTGGCAGTAGCAGTATGCAGTCCACTGCATTCTGAACACTGCATACTGAATACTGAATACTGAATACTGAATACTGAAAAATGAGCAGATACCTAGACACGACCCACGACGTATACAAAGAAGCCGCTTTAACCCCTGATGTAGGCTTATGTTGCACCACTAATCCTATTTGGGAGTTGCCCGGGCTGAAAATTCCGAAAATTATGCAAGAGATGAATTATGGCTGTGGCTCAACCGTGCATGCCAGAGATTTGACCAATAACCCTAAAATGCTTTATGTTGGCGTTGGTGGCGGTATGGAATTACTGCAGTTTTCCTATTTCAATCGCCAAAAGGGAGGTGTAATTGGTGTGGATGTTGTAAATGAGATGCTGGAGGCCTCGAAAAAGAATTTCATAGAAGCCGAAAAGCAAAACGATTGGTTTAAAAGTGAATTTGTAGAGCTTAAAAAAGGGGATGCCCTAAACTTACCAGTTGAAGACAACAGCATTGATGTGGCCGCCCAGAACTGTCTGTTCAATATTTTTAAAGCCGAAGACTTAAAAAAGGCCATCGCCGAAATGTATCGTGTCCTAAAACCACATGGTCGATTAGTAATGAGCGATCCCACCTGCGAGCATCCAATGAATGACAACCTTCGCAACGACGACAGATTACGAGCCCTTTGCCTAAGCGGTAGCTTGCCTATTGCCGAGTACATAAAAATGCTAACAGATGCCGGTTTTGGCACGATTGAAATTAGGGCAAGAAAACCGTATAGAATATTAAGCCCAAACCATTACGATACCGACGAATTGATTTATATTGAATCTATTGAAGTAGCCGCTATTAAAGACCCTATGCCCGATGACGGCCCCTGCATTTTTACCGGGAAAGCTGCCATTTATTATGGCGATGAGGAATTTGTGGACGATAAAAAGGGCCATATTTTATTGAAAAACCAACCTTTAGCAATTTGTGACAAAACGGCCAAAGCTTTAACCGATTTAAGTAGGAATGACATTTTTATCAGTGAATCTACCTATCACTATGATGGTGGGGGCTGTTGTTAATTTTTTAATTCAATTAATATTCTTGTGATTGGACAAATATATTGAGCTCATAAAAAATTCCTATTCTGGGTATTGGAACTATCTAAAAAATGAGATACTATTTCAAAACCACTGGGACAATTATTTTTATGGTTTAATCGGTATTTCCCTGTTGATTTGGTTTTTGGAACTATGGTTTCCTTGGCGGAAGGACCAACCCATTTTCCGGAAGGATTTTTGGCTGGACACCTTTTATATGTTCTTCAATTTCTTTTTGCTAAATCTTATCATTTTAATTGCCCTTTCCAATATTGCTTCCGAACTGTTAAACGATGCCTTGTCAGGTATTGGACTAACGCTTTCCGACTTTCAATTGTTTGATTCCGATGATCTTCCAAAATGGTTGGGTCTGTTAATTTTCTTTTTGGTCAGTGATTTTGTGCAGTGGAATACACATCGACTACTACATCGAATTCCTTTTCTTTGGAACTTTCATAAAGTACACCATTCCGTAAAGGAAATGGGGTTCGCGGCACATCTGCGATACCATTGGATGGAGCCCGTGGTTTATAAATCCCTATTATATATTCCTTTGGCACTCATCGCCAACTACAGCGCCCAAGATGTGTCCTTAGTTTATTTTTTTGCTATTGCTGTTGGTCATTTAAACCATGCCAACCTGGGGTGGGACTACGGTGTGCTCAAGTACATTTTTAATAATCCGAAAATGCATATTTGGCACCATGCCAAAGATTTACCAAAACATGTTAGGTTTGGCGTCAACTACGGACTAACCCTGAGTATTTGGGATTATATTTTTAAAACCGATTACGTCCCATACAACGGCAGGGATATTGAACTGGGCTTTAGAGGTGACGAATCCTTTCCCAAGGATTTTATAAAACAAGAACTGTACCCACTAATGTCTCAAAATGAAGAGGCAAATTAATCTGGAAATCTGAGCTTCAAATGAAATACCTACTAATTTTTATTTTTCTTGGCCTTATGATGTCTTGTTCCGGGAGTAAAAAAACGGTCGCTAAGGCACCTTCAACTTCCGCTCCAAAACCCTCTATAAGCTCAGACACTTTACAGTCACCCTCTACGGATACCGCTGAAATTATAGATTCGTTGGAGGTTAATGCGTCCGAAAATCAAACCGAAATTATTAAGGAATCTGGTCAAAAAGACGGCACGGTTTCTACAAATTTTAGTCATTCTACTTTTAATGATTTACTTCAAAAACATGTTTCGGCACATGAAAATGTGAATTATAAGGGCTTCAAATCCGATTGGAAAAGCCTGAACAATTATATCAAAGAACTCGACAAAAACTTGCCAAACAACAACACTCCCAAACAAGAAAAACTCGTCTATTGGATCAATGCCTACAACGCCATGACCATTGATTTAATCCTTCGGCACTACCCCATAAAAAGCATAAAAGATATTAAAAACCCTTGGAAACAGCGCTATTGGAAGCTGGGTGAAAAATGGTATAATCTGGATGAAATTGAACATCAAATCTTAAGAAAGATGAACGAACCGCGTATTCATTTTGCTATTGTTTGTGCGTCTTATTCGTGTCCGAAACTTCAAAATGAAGCGTTTACCGCATCTAATTTAGAAGCACAATTAGCGAAAGTGACATCTGAGTTTTTAAATGATCCCGAAAGAAATTTTATTTCGGAAGATCAATTAGAGCTTTCCAAAATCTTTCAATGGTTTGCTAAGGATTTTAAGCAGAATGGTTCTTTGATTGACTTTCTGAATCAATATTCTGAAGTGACCATATCAGAAGGAGCGAAAATTCGTTATAAAGATTATAATTGGGATTTGAATGATTAAAATATCCATCATCATACCTGTTTTAAATGAAGCCAACAACATCAAAAATGTATTGTATCATCTCATTGAGAATGCTATTAATGTGGCTAATTTAGAAATTATTGTGGTTGACGGCGGTAGCACGGATGGCACTAAAAACGAGGTTCTCGATACATCGCGCCAACAGCACTACACTCGAACTGACATCCGATTAATCCATTCCGAAAAAGGACGCCCCAAACAAATGAATACCGGAGCAAAACATGCTACGGGCAATGTACTTTACTTTTTGCATGCCGATTCCTATCCCCCAAAATATTTTGACCAATTTATTGTTGAAGCAGTTGAAAAAGACAAGCCAGCAGGCTGTTTTAGAATGCGTTTCGATAGCGACCATTGGTGGTTAAAACTGGCAGGATGGTTGACCGCCCTGCCCTTTCGTGCATGCCGAGGCGGTGATCAAAGTCAATTCATTACCCGTAAACTATTTTATGATATTGGTGGCTACGATGAAAACTTCACCATTTACGAAGACAACGATTTAATTAAAAAACTGTATCAAAAAAAGCAGTTTGTTGTCATACCTAAATGGTTAACAACTTCGGCAAGATGCTATCGAAAACATGGCATTTGGAAAACCCAATATCATTTTTGGCGTATCCATTTGAAAAATAGGATGGGTGCCTCGGCACAGGAACTGATTTGTTACTACAAAGAAAATTTGGTCAACGCCTAAGAACGGTTTCTTCCCATTTCATCGGGATACAAATCTTTCACCACATCGCTTTGAAAAACCTCTTTCGTGTCAATATTTATGGCTGAAAGCGGGCCAAAAAAGGCAGCCCCCGTATCGATATTCCAGACGTTTATGGCGTTCATTGGCTCGTAGCGTTTGTAGTTGATAGTCGGTGTGTGCCCAATGTAGATTTCCTTGTAATGCGTTAGGCGCTTTGGATATAGTTCGGAATTCTTTTCAATGCGTTTATCCATTGTGAGTGCCATTTCCCAAAGGGTACGGTCAAAATACAAAGTGGTTTTGAACACTTCTTTTTCCACACCGTGCATTGAAGTAAAACCTGCATGAAGAAACAATCGGTTTTCTTCATCCAAATGGAACATTTTTAGATTTTCAAAAAATGCTAAATGCTTTGCTTTTTGGGCATCATTAAAACCTTCATAGCTTTCCATGGTTTCCTTTCCGCCATGCATATACCATACTTTATTGACATCGCCATCGCGCAACCACTCCTCGCACCAAACGTCGTGGTTGCCTTTGATGAAGATACATTCGAACTTTTCGGATAGTTCAATTAAAAACTGAACCACCTGCGCAGATTCGCTCCAGCCATCCACGTAATCGCCCATAAAAATTAGGTGGTCTTCCTCCTTGATTTGCAGTTTATTTAAAAGTTGAACTAACGCTTTTAGGCCGCCGTGAATGTCTCCTATTGCAAATATCCTCATGCTGTTTCATTTTTTCACAAAGCTAGTAGATTCTAAAAAATATACATTCATACGTAAATCAAATTAAGATTAAAAAAAAGAATTTATAGAGCATATATTCCATTATTCTGCAGACTTTAAGTATATTTAGTTGCAAATAACTAAACCACCAAAATCAATAATTCATTGGAAATCAAAAAAGTACTCGTTGCCAATCGTGGGGAAATCGCTATTAGAATTTTTAGGGCCTGCACAGAAATCAATTTAAGAACTATTGGTATTTACACTTATGAAGACCGATATTCCCTGCACAGGTACAAATCGGACGAATCCTACCAAATCGGTGAAGACAATGAACCTCTAAAACCTTATTTGGATATAAATGCCATAATAAAAATCGCTCTTGACAACGGTGCAGATGCCATTCATCCTGGATATGGATTTTTATCCGAAAATGCTGATTTCGCAAAAGCTTGTAAAGACAACGGCATTATTTTTATTGGCCCAAATGTATCTGTTCTAAAGGCTTTGGGCGATAAAATCATGGCAAAACAAGTTGCTGTTGATAATAATATTCCGATCATTAGGAGCAACGAAAAACCTTTAAAAAATATAGAGGTTGCCATTTCTGAAGCAGAAAAAATTGGTTATCCTATCATGTTAAAAGCGTCGTCTGGTGGTGGCGGTCGTGGGATGCGGGTCATCAGGGAAGAAGAAGAACTGAGAAAGGCTTATAATGAGAGTAAACGAGAGGCATTGAATGCCTTTGGCGACGATACTGTGTTTTTAGAAAAATTTGTTGAAAACCCAAAGCACATTGAAATACAGATAGTTGCAGACAGTCATGGAAACATGGTGCATCTATTTGAACGGGATTGTTCCGTACAAAGGCGATACCAAAAAGTGATTGAGTTTGCACCCTCCTATGGTTTGAAGGACGAAACCAAACAAGCATTGTACGACTATGCCATAAAAATTTGCAAAGCAGTAAACTACAACAACATTGGAACTGTAGAGTTTTTGGTAGAGGATGATGACATATACTTCATTGAAGTCAACCCAAGGGTACAGGTAGAGCATACTGTCACAGAAGTTATTACCAACATTGATTTGATAAAAACGCAACTATTTATTGCCGGGGGCTACAAACTATCAGATGAGCAAATAAAAATACCAAACCAAGAATCTTTAAAAATTAATGGATTTGCCCTTCAATGTCGTGTAACTACAGAAGACCCCCAAAACGATTTTAAACCCGACTATGGAACAGTTTCTGCCTACAGAAGCGCATCGGGGTTTGGTATTCGATTAGATGCTGGAAGTATTTATCAGGGCGCGAAAATATCGCCCTTTTTCGATTCTATGCTGGTAAAAGTTACCGCGCATGGCCGGACACTTGATGGCGCCAGCAGAAAAATTCGTCGCGCATTAGCCGAATTCAGGATCCGAGGTGTAAAAACAAACATGCCCTTTCTTGACAATATTCTGAAGCACAGCACCTTTAGACAAGGCTTGGTAACGGTTAATTTTATAAAATCAAACCCGGATTTATTCGTCTTTAAAGCACCAAGAAACAGAGCAACAAAACTGATTACGTATTTAGGCGATGTTATTGTTAACGGCAATCCTGACGTTAAAAAGAAGGACCCTAACAAAACGTTCGTCAGACCCAATATACCCAAATTTGATACCAATGCCCAATACCCGGAAGGCACCAAAGACTTATTGAACAAAATGGGACCCGATAAGTTTGCACAATGGTTATTAAATGAAAAGAAAATTCATTTTACAGATACCACTATGCGCGATGCCCACCAGAGTTTATTGGCTACAAGAATGCGTACCTTCGACATGCTGAAAGTAGCTGAAGGCTATGCCAAAAATCACCCGGATATTTTCAGTATGGAAGTTTGGGGCGGTGCTACATTTGATGTTTGCCTGCGCTTTCTTCAAGAGAATCCATGGGAAAGACTGCGATTGCTGCGCAAAGCTATGCCCAATCTACTGCTACAGATGCTCATAAGAGGCTCCAACGGTGTTGGCTACAAGGCATACTCAGATAATATTATAGGTGAATTCGTAGAAAAATCCTGGGAAAACGGTGTTGATGTTTTCAGGATTTTCGATTCGCTCAACTGGATGAAATCCTTAGGCCCTTGTATAGAACATGTGAGAACACGCACGAAAGGTTTGGCCGAGGGTTCCATTTGCTACACTAATGATATCCTCAATCCTGAAAACAAAAAATACAACTTAAACTATTATGTAAATCTTGCCAAAGAAATCGAAGGTGCAGGTGCCCATATTTTAGGTGTAAAAGATATGGCAGGCCTATTAAAGCCCTATGCCGCTTACGAGCTTATTTCAGCATTAAAATCCGAATTAAAAATCCCCATCCACCTTCATACGCATGACACTTCGTCCATTCAGGCGGCAACATACTTAAAAGCTATTGAAGCTGGTGTTGACGTAGTAGATGTAGCCCTTGGCGGTTTATCCGGTTTAACATCTCAACCCAATTTTAATTCGCTGGTAGAGATGATGAAATTCCACGAAAGGGCAAGCGACATAAACATAGATTCCCTTAACGAATACTCTAATTATTGGGAGGTGGTCAGAGAATATTACTATCCTTTTGAGTCTGGATTAAAAGCAGGGTCCGGAGAGGTTTACAAGCACGAAATCCCAGGGGGCCAATATTCGAATTTGAAACCGCAGGCACAAGGTTTAGGACTGGAGGCCCGTTTTCATGAAATCACCAAAATGTACGGAGAGGTAAACAAACTTTTTGGCGATATAATCAAGGTTACCCCCAGCTCTAAAGTGGTTGGTGATATGGCCCAGTATTTAGTAAGTAATAATTTATCTATTCAAGATGTCATCGAGCGTGGCGACAGCATTTCATTTCCGCAATCGGTAGTGGATCTGTTTAAAGGCGAATTAGGACAGCCAGTAGGCGGATTCCCTAAAAAGCTTCAAAAACTGGTGCTGAAGGATCAGAAACCTTATACTGATAGACCCAATGCACACATACCCCCTGTAGATATTGAAAAGGAATATCAAGCCTTCAAAAAAATATTTGAACACGATTTAAGTAGAAATATAGACTTTACGGATTTCTTATCCTATCAGCTTTATCCGAAGGTGTTTACGGATGCTTACAATAAGCATTTAAAATATGACAATCTTATGAACCTGCCCACCAAAAATTTCTTTTACGGCATGGACATAGGCGAGGAAATTATTGTCCATTTAGATAAAGGAAAGACCTTGTTGGTAACCCTGGACTCCATTGGCAAACCTAATGATGACGGTATGGTTACGGTTTATTTTAAAGTGAATGGACAAGGCAGGAGTGTACAAATTAAGGACACTTCAATCAAGATAGATAAAGTTGAAAATGTAAAAGTCAATAAGGACGACGAGCATCAAATTGGGGCTCCTCTGCAAGGGATGCTATCCACTATTCTGGTAAAACGCGGTGAAAAAGTTGTAAAAAACCAGCCTTTGTTTATCATCGAAGCTATGAAAATGGAAACCACAATTACGGCCACAACAGATGCCACGGTTAAAAAGATTGTTTTAAAAACTGGTATTATGGTAAATTCTGATGATTTGGTGATCGTTTTGGAATAGTTTGTTTTAAAAATATTGACCAATACCAAACACTAAACCTTTGGTAGCATTTTCGCTGATACCATAGCCATAATCTATCCGGAATATGGCGTTGTATATTTTTTTATGAATAAAACGCAGGCCCAATCCTGGATATACCTTAACGTTATCGGCCTTACTAAAATCACCAAAATCACCCCCGGGATTGCGCCATGAACCGGCATCCACAAAAACATTGCCCTGAAGTACAAACCAGTTTTTCTCATACAGGGTATGTCGATATTCGGTATTCAGTACGACGACCCCGGTACCCCTATCGATGGTGTTCCCAACGCCCCTAACATTCAAATTATTATCAACAGAAAATGGCGCAAAAGGCGTTTCGTCATTTGAAGATAGCCCCATTCGTAGTCTATTGGCCCAATTGCCCCTTTCCCCAATTCTTTTAAAATAGAAAAAATCATTCCATCCGATAAAAAAATCTGGCAACATAGCATCCTGAGAGGTAACGTATTGGAGGTTTAAAATACTTCGAAACCCGTCAACGTACTGGTAAAAATAATCGAGGTTATTGAACTCGTAAATGCCTTTTAAGAGCCATTTATGCACCTTCAATTCGGGCCTGTTATTCACATTATCTCCTCTAAATTGGTAATCCTCAGTAAAATAATTCACACCCAACTCAAAACGATTATTGAAATTTAAGCGATACAGTCCTAAAATTTCATAACTCTCATTATTGTATTTATATTGATCGTCTTCGGTTCTGTCATCAAAAAACACAGGTTCCAGAGTGGTCAAATCTTGATAATTCACAGCGAGTCCAAAATGCCTCGAAAACAAAAATGGTGCCCTAAAATTTATGGCGTAAGAATCGTAAACATCCTTCTGGTAAAAACCTCCAAAAATGATATTTCGACCAAAGGTATTGAATTCGTAAAGCCCAATGCGATAAGCAAATTCATCATTATCCGTGGTATAAAAATTGACCGAAGGAATCAAGGTGAAATTTTCCTCGATGTTATAAAACACGTTGTATTTGCCATCTTCAGCTAGAAATACTTGATACGACGCATGGGATATGGAAGGCAGTCGCTTTAAAAGTTTTATATCGGCGTCAATCCGAAGGGAATCCAATACGTCACCAGCTTTTATGGAAGCGACTTTTTTTATAAAAGACGTCTTCAATTTTTCGTTGCCCTGCACCTTTACATCGGCAACAAGAGCGTTTTGAGCCTTCAAACAGAAAGAAACACCTAAAAGAAAACCAAAAAACAGGGTTTTGTTCATCATTCGGCCACAAATGGGGTCATAATCACCTCGTTTACCCAATTATCCAAACTGACGTCCATCAATGTAAATACATAAGTTTCACCTTTTTCAAGATTTGGTGGGGTACCTTGGGTAACATTCAAAACTACGTTATTTAAATTATAATATTGGAATTTATTTTCTTGGGTATAGGTTCCGGATAGAAATTGAAGGTCTTCAGTCGCCACAACTTGGAAGAAAATGGCATTGTTTTCGACGGAATTAATGTCCCAAGAAAATTCGGGCATCAGTGACTCTTCCTGATTAATGGCTACAACATCACTCCAAATGGTTGGCTGCGAAAACACCTTTGAGCGAATGGGTGTAGAAATTTCAATAGTGTCATCCAATTCAAAAGTTACGACAAACCATTTACTCTGGGAGCGGACTTTAAATATTTGCATCGCCCCTTGAAATAATGGTTCCGAATTCAAATTCACCAATTGATATTTGGAAAAATCTTTCCCATCCTCAGAAAAGGATTCGTAAAGCCTAAAATCTGCTGACCCCATTTCGGGATAGAAATACACATTAATCAAATCGGGCGCCTCGCTATCACTTGCGGAGCAGGCGATGACTTCATTTTGGATAAAGGTTTTATCGCTAATGAATTCGGATAAAATATGTTCGTTATTAAACAGGATGGATTCCGAATCATCGGACACGCACGACATTAAAAAACTAAGAAATAATAATATAATTAAACTTCTCATCAGCTTGACTTAAAATAGTACTTTATAACGGCTTCCGTCGGTTTGTTTTGAGGAGTAAACCGTGTATCATTTGCCCCACCTGAATTGGCATGATTAATAAACCATTTCCAAACAAAACCACCTGAAAACCAGTCTTCTTTCCAAAAGGTTTTAAACAGGGCCTTAGTGGCATTGGCCTGAGCCTCTAAATTTACAGCCCCCATATTTCTATCACTTTTCCAGGGCTCTCTACCAGTAAAATCCACACTTCTGTATCCAAATTCGGTAAATAAAATAGGCCTACCAACTTCTGACGACAACTTTTTAATGACCTCTACGTGGGGGTTCCATCCCTGCAAACATTCCTCCACTGTTGGCGTCTTATTAGCACTTACGTGGAAATAGGCGTCAATCCCAATAAAATCCATAGCACCCCAAAACGGTGTGCGTTTAAATTCATCCCAATTGGCCGCATACGTTAACTTTCCCTTGTACATTTTTCTTATTTCCAAAACCAGCTGATGCCAATACTCTGGTCTGTGTTTAATAAATCGCTCCAGTTCGGTACCGATACAAAATATTTCAACTTTTAACTCCTCCGCTAACTGGGCATACTCTAAAATGAATTTTGAATACGACGCTTCCAAAGTGGTCCAATCGGCTTCATTGTTCATTTCGATAAATCCAGTGAATTCCCCATGCCACACCCAAATCTGAGGTTTCAGCATGATTTTAATATTCTTTTTTCTCAATTCACCCACATATTGCCGAGCTCCCTCTGCTGTCTCTCCAAACCATTGCCTGTGGGTATTGTAAACAATATTCGGGTGTTTCAAATCCCGAATAAACCCAAAAGGCATAATGGCCGCATAATTTGCCTTAACATCGATTATGGGTTTAACATGTGTCTCATACACCTCGGCATTGGCCGCCACAAAACTTACTCCATTAATTTTGTCGCTTTGCGCTACACAAGCTTGCAGGCTGACACATAAAATGAAAAAAAGGAGTTTAAATAATCGCATTTGAAAAGCAATATAAAAACTCCTAAGTTACTATTTTTAAGTCTTATTATTTAAAACAACGCCCTTATACCGATGTTGAAGGTTTGGCCAAGACCTGTACCCGTACCTCTTACAAAGTTGGTATACAACGTTTCAACATTAAGCACATCCGTTAATTGATATTTTAGCCCACCACCAAGAGCCGTGAAATCCTGAGAAAAATCATTTTCATTGTTAATAGCGATAAGCTGGGAATGTTGTACCAAAACCAAAATAGTGAACTTTGAACTTGGGAAATAACTCAAAAAGACTCCTGGTGTCAATCGAAAACTGTTGTTGGCAAAGCTCCCTTCCGTTTGAAATCCATTGGTGTCTCGCCCAACTTTTTTACCGAAATTATATTCTGTATTCAGCTCAGAAAACAACTGCCAATCGCCACCTGCAAAACTGTAATCATAAAAGAATCTATTTTGGAAAATGAACCCTTTTTGGTCTAGAAACACACCATTTCCGTCGTTTATTGGCAAAAAATCTTCAACCTCATTATCTACCAAAGGAATATGAAAAGCGGTTTGAATGGTAAAGTTGCCAACGTTTTTTAGAGGATTGAACTTAATCGCAGGCGCAATAGAAGTAAACCCCGAGCGGGCAGTTCCTCTTTCGCCATCAAATTTCAATACATCTAAGGCATTTCTTCCTGCTATAACATTTGAACGAAATTCTAAAATAAGGCCAAGGTTGAATTTTCTGCTTTCAGAAACCCCTGTAAAAATGTCTACAGTTGAAGTAAAAAATGTATTTCTTGCGATATCTTGCTTTTCATCCCCATTTGGCCCACCAAACAAATTCTTGGTTTCGGTATATAAATTGTTAAACCATTTGATATCCCATTGCCCCTTTTTTAATAGGATAGACGGGGTATAGGTTTGAATGACGCTACGCTTTTCTTCTTGGTCATCTTCCTGGGAATATCCGTTAAACGAAATTGTTATTAATATTAATAATGCTATTATCTTTTTCATTGTTTTAATTTTTGGTTTATTGGTTTTTCTCAGACCTGTCAGCTATCTATTGTTTATTAATTGTCCAGTTGTAGGGGAAGTAACTCAGCTTCCATTTGCCTTCCAGTTTTTCGGTTCTATATTGATTGATAAAATCGATTTCGTCCGTATCTTTTGTTTTGAAATCCTCTTTATACCATTCCATTATTTGGGAAACTTGTACCCGATTTTTTTTGGAATTCACTCTGATAAAATCTCCATTAATGGCTTTTTTTGTTTGGGTTTCCAATTGAGTATCCAAAGTGTCGGGCATGTAAGCCTTGTTAATTAAAGGTGGGCACCCAACGGCACCGCAAACCAACACAAAATGAAACCTTGGCTCCGCAAAATTACCTCTTAGCAATTTATGTTCTATGTCGTTTAGGGTGATGTTTTTTCCTCCAACACTGTGTTTCGTTTTATCAAAAAATCCAGCATTATCCAATGGTGATTTAGTAGGGTATTTATCGATCAGCCCCTTAATTACAGATAAATTATAAGCGTTAATCCAAAAGGCTTGATAGTTTTTGGCATTGTCTTTTGAAACAGAAATACCCTCTGCAATTTTTAAAACTTCATTCAACTGTGAAGGGTCTTTATGGATATTATCATAAGCTACGCTTCCGTTTGCTACATTGGCTTTAAAAAAAGCATCTGCCTTATTAAAAAATGTTTTTAAGTCCTGTGCGGTAGCTGAAAAACTAACTGTGAAGATGACTATTATAGCTATATATTTTTTCATTTTTATCGATTTGAATTTTAATTTTCTGAAACCTAAGTCTGACGTATTTTAAGAAACTTTCAAAAAAAATAAGAAATTTTTAGCGTCTTAAAACTGTAAAACTCCTTACAAAAATAGGTCAATTTAAACTTGTTCTAAATTAGGGGCTTGCATTTAAGTTCTTATCTTTAGGTGCGACCTAATGTCACAGCAACCACAAAATTATGGATCACATTGTTATCATAGGAAACGGAATTTCGGGAGTGACTGCCGCAAGGCACATTCGAAAGTTATCCGATAAAAAAATTACCATTGTTTCCGCAGAAACTGATTATTTCTTTTCGCGAACCGCACTGATGTATGTGTATATGGGACACATGAAATTTGAACATACCCAACCTTACGAAAATTGGTTTTGGGAGAAAAACCGAATCAACCTTAAAAAAGGCTATGTAAAGGAGATTGAAACCGATAAAAAAACCTTGGTTTTTGCTGAAGGTGATACACTTCAATACGATAAATTGATTATTGCTACCGGAAGCAAACCCAATAAATTTGGTTGGCCGGGACAGGATTTGGATGGCGTAATGGGCATGTACCACAAACAGGATTTAGAAAATCTTGAAAAGTATGCGCCCAATAACAAAGTTTGTAAACGTGCCGTTATTGTGGGTGGCGGACTGATTGGCATCGAATTGGCTGAAATGCTCAATTCTAGAAGTATCCCCGTTACTTTTTTAGTTAGAGAAAGTAGCTTTTGGAATGGTGTTTTGCCTGAAGGTGAAAGTGAAATGATTAACCGACATATTAAAAACCACCACATCGATTTGCGATTATCTTCTAATTTAAAAGAGATTAAAGCTGATGAAAATGGAAAGGTAAAATCTGTAGTGATTGAGGAAACCGGCGAGGAAATCTCATGCGATGTGGTTGGATTGACTGCTGGGGTTTCCCCGAATATTAATTTTCTCAAGGATTCCCCAATCGAAACTGGAAGAGGTATAAAAGTGAATCGCTTTTTGGAGACCAACATAAAAGATATTTATGCCATTGGGGATTGTGCAGAACAGCATGAGGCCATTGGCCAACGTCGCCCTATCGAAGCGGTTTGGTACACGGGGCGCATGATGGGCGAAACGGTAGCCCAAACCATTTGTGGCAATCGTATTGAATATAAGCCTGGGCATTGGTTTAACTCTGCCAAATTTTTGGATATTGAATACCAGACTTACGGATGGGTGTTTAGCGAGCGCAATAAGCGAGATTATGAAACTCATTTCCATTGGATACACAAAGATGATACAAAATGCATTACTGTTGCATATCATAAAAACACCAATCAATTTTTAGGCATTAACACCTTTGGCATCCGAATGCGCCATGAGGTTTTTGATAGATGGCTTACGGAAAAACGTGATGTCGATTATGTTATGAATCATTTATCCCAAGCCAATTTTGACCCAGAATTTTATAGCCGTTACGAAACCGAAATCCTTTCGGCATTCTCTAAAACTTTACAAATCGTATAATCATGAGCAACAAAATAAACCATAGCATGTCTTTGGCAACACCGGATGCCCTTGATATTACAAACACCCAAAAAGTAGCCTTGGCATTAGGAATTATTGGGCTTTTCATTTTGGCGTTGGCGCTTTTCAATGTTGACTTTCCTAATCAAGGGTTGTTTTTAAGCCTAGCTTTAGGACTCATCACTGGAGGTACTATTTTGTATTCCAGAGAAGCCTACCTAAAAAAATTGGAGGGTATCAAAAACGATGGGGTTTGGCTTAAATCTATTTCATCCAGAGGGGTTTGGGGCTGGATTGTTGGTGTAATCCTTACTGCGTTTTACATTATACTTTATTTCTTCCCGAAGTACTTGGGGCTTGGAACCGACGGAGCGGAAAACACAGGTTTAATAAGCCTTTTTGACCCTTTAAGCAAACTATTAAGTGGACGACCTGCCAGCCAATGGTTTGTGTACGGTACGCTCTACACCATTGCCATTTTGGCCTTCGGTTATAAATTTATTTTGAAATATCGACACAATCGTTACCAGCAGTTACGTACGGTTTCGGTGATGTTTTTTCAATTGGGCTTTGCCTTTTTGATTCCGGAATTTATGTATGTGATGAACAGCGATTTGCCGTATTACGATTTAAAAAGTATCTGGCCACTCAACTACTATATTTTTGATGAGTGGTCCGTAAAGGCATTTCTGTCCAACGGAACTATTGGTTTAGCATTGCTGCTTTTTGGCATCATTTCCATATTCGTCATCACTCCAATTTTAACTTATAAATTTGGAAAACGTTGGTACTGCTCCTGGGTTTGTGGTTGTGGTGGATTAGCCGAAACTGCAGGTGATTCGTTTCGACAGTTATCCTCAAAAAAACTTTCCGCGTGGCGATTGGAGCGTTGGCTCATTCATACCGTACTGGTGTTTTCCGTTGTTATGACCACCGCGATGGTGTATACTTATCTCGGCTACAGTAGTAATGACTTCTGGTTGACCCGAGGGGTTTTTATCAGCCTTGTTATTGCATTTTTAACTTTGATTTTTGTTGGTGTAATGGTCTTCAAAAGAAAAGAATTGGGCAAAGATGCCAAAATGGGTGCCATTGGCTTTTTCGTAACCATTGCACTCTTACTTATCATGCATTTTACAAGTACCACAGACCATTTATTTTTCATTAAAGGAGGTACGTTACGCTCTGCATATGGCCTTTATATTGGTTCCTTATTTTCAGGGGTAATAGGTACTGGTTTTTATCCCATTTTAGGGAGTAGAGCTTGGTGCAGATTTGGTTGCCCAATGGCGGCCATTCTCGGGTTTCAGCAACGTTTATTTTCCAAGTTTAGAATTACGACCAATGGCGGACAGTGTATTTCCTGTGGAAATTGCTCAACGTATTGCGAAATGGGTATCGATGTTCGCGCCTATGCTCAAAAGGGCGAAAATATTGTGCGCTCCAGCTGTGTGGGCTGCGGGATTTGCTCGGCAGTTTGCCCGCGTGGCGTATTAAAACTTGAAAACGATAGCATGAAAGGACGTATCAATCCAAACGAAATTTTGTTGGGGAATGATGTCGATTTAATGGAATTGGTTAATCAAAAGTAATATGCGATTTTTAGTTGCAGTATTCAGTCTACTTTTTCTTACCTCAACTCTTTCGGCACAAAAAAGATATCAAAGGCACTACTATAAAAATGGGGTTTTGAAATCTGAAGGCTGGATGGAAAATAATTTGAAAATCAAGTATTGGACCTTCTACTATTCAAACGGCAATACAAAAAAAGAGGGGCATTTTAAAAATGGTAAACCTGTAAAATATTGGTACTTTTACCGCGAAAATGGCACTAAGGAGAGCGAGGGCCACTTCATGAATGGTAAAAAAAATAATTGGTGGTTGTTTTATGACGCTATGGAAAAATTAAAACATAAATGTCAATTAAAGAACAATCTCAAAAACGGCTATTGCCTGATGTATCAAAACGAAAGATTAGTGTCCGCCCGACGTTTTAAGGACGGAAAACAACTTAAGGAATGGACGGATTTCCGATCTTTCAAAAGAGACAATAATCTTAACGATTTAAAATGACCAAAACCAGTGCTGAGTGTCATACTGAGCTTGTCGAAGTACGTAGCCAAAGTATAAACGTTATCATACCTGCCTATAATGAAGCAGATTCTATTGCGAATGTAGTTGCGGATATTCCCGATATTGTAGATGAAATCATCGTGGTAAGCAACAACTCCAGCGACACTACCGAAATTAATGCAGAAAAAGCGGGTGCTACGGTGTTACGGGAAACCCAAAGAGGCTACGGCTACGCCTGTTTAAAAGGTATGGACTATGTTGCCAAGAAAGCAGAACAACCGGACATTATCGTTTTTATAGATGGGGATTATAGTGATTATCCCGAAGAACTGACCAAAATTGTCGCGCCTATCCTAAATGATAACATTGATTTTGTAATTGGCGCCCGAGTTAAACGACTACGTGAAAAGGGTTCTATGACCGGGCCTCAAATATTTGGAAATTGGCTGGCCACATTTTTGATGAAACTATTTTTTGGTGCTAAGTTCACCGATTTAGGCCCATTTAGAGCCATCAAATATGACAAACTGCTCGGTTTAAAAATGGAAGACAAAACCTATGGCTGGACTGTAGAAATGCAACTCAAGGCCTTAAAGCAAAAATTATCATATACCGAAGTGCCTGTAAAGTACCGAAACCGAATTGGTTACTCAAAAGTTTCAGGAACCGTAAAAGGTAGTATATTTGCTGGCATAAAAATACTTAGTTGGATTTTCAAATACAGCTTTAAATAATGTATGTAGAAGCCGTCATTATTGTTATTTATACCATCGCGCTAGTGATGATATTTTTATATGCCCTGGCGCAACTGAATTTACTGTTCAACTATCTCACTGCAAAAAAGAAGGAAACGGATTGTCCAAAATTCGATTTATCCAATCCCGATGAAGTCCCGCTCGTTACCATTCAACTTCCCGTTTTCAACGAAATGTATGTGATGGAACGGTTGTTGGACAATATTGCTAAAATAGACTACCCGCAGGACAAGCTTGAAGTCCAAGTGTTGGACGATTCAACAGACGAAACGGTTGAAAGCACGGCGGCACATATCGCGACACTTCAAAAAACTGGATTGGATATCAAACATATCACCAGAACCAATAGACAAGGTTTTAAAGCAGGTGCTCTAAAGGAAGGTTTGGAAATTGCCAAAGGTGAATTCATTGCTATTTTTGATTCCGATTTTTTACCAAATGAAGATTGGATCAAACGTACCGTTCCTTATTTTAAAGATGAATCCATTGGGGTGGTACAAACCCGCTGGGGGCACATCAATCGTAACTATTCACTATTGACCAAAATTCAGGCTTTTGCCCTGGACGCCCATTTCACTTTGGAACAGACCGGTAGAAATTCAAAAGGGCATTTTATCAATTTTAACGGTACGGCTGGTATTTGGCGAAAGGAGTGCATCATTGATGCCGGTAATTGGCAGGGCGATACGCTTACTGAAGATTTGGACCTGAGCTATAGGGCACAATTGAAAAAGTGGAAATTCAAGTATTTGGAAGATGTGGAAACGCCTGCGGAATTGCCTATAGTGATTAGTGCAGCACGCTCGCAGCAATTCCGATGGAACAAGGGCGGTGCAGAAAACTTCAGAAAAATGCTTTGGAAAGTTTTGAAGAATGAAAACATATCCGCAAAAACCAAAGTACATGGGCTGTTGCATTTGCTTAATAGTACGATGTTCTTGAACATACTAATAGTGGCCATCCTAAGTATCCCAATGCTTTATATCAAAAACGAATACACTCATTTGAAACCTTATTTTTATGTAATGAGTTTCTTCGTGATTAGTACTATCATCTTCTTTATTTGCTACTGGATGATGTATAGAAAAATCTATGGTACTGGCATTAAAAATTTTATGAATTACATTGGGACATTTTTCCTATTTTTCTCCATAGCTATGGGCTTTTCGTTGCATAATTCCATTGCGGTTTTAGAAGGGCACTGGGGTAAAAAGAGCGAATTTGTGCGCACCCCAAAATTCAATATCAAAAAGTACAAAGACAACTGGAAGAACAACAAATACCTTAAAAAGAATGTATCCGTACATGTAATTTTTGAAGGTCTTTTGATGCTGTATTTTGGCTTTGGAATGTATAGCGCTTTCATTGTGGGTGACCAAGGTGGTGACTTTGGACTGTTCCCTTTCCACCTAATGCTATTCTTTGGTTTTGGCTATGTCTTTTTTAAGTCTCTGGCTTCAAAGGTTTAATACCCAGAAACCTGTCCATCCTTTCTGCTTTCCGAAGCGCCGTGATACACCTTATGCTCATCGTTCCACATAATAGCCTGATAACCGCCGTATCCGCCCAATCCAAAACCTACCTTATGTCGTTTCCACATCAATCCCCGAATGGTCTCATAAGGTATCCCAGATTCAACACGGATCGTCCCCGTGCCCTCTGCCGTTTCACCGGTTGGTTCTGAACTTCCTGAATGGTCCCACCTGGGCGCATCACCAGCCTCTTGCACATTCATCCCAAAATCAATAATATTCATAATAATTTGTGTATGCCCTTGGGGCTGAAAATCGCCGCCCATCACCCCAAAGCTTAAAAAAGGCTTACCGTCCCTGGTGACGAATGCAGGTATGATGGTATGGAATGGACGTTTCCCCGGTTCGTAAGTGTTAAAATGACCCCGGTTCAAATTAAAAAGTTCACCCCGATCCTGCAACATAAAACCTAATTTTGGAGGCACCATTCCTGAACCCATACCCCGATAATTACTTTGAATAAAAGAAACCATATTGCCTTCTTTATCCGCGGTAGTAAGATAAATAGTTTCACCAGCACTGATTTCGCCGGCCTCGTATTTCGATGCCCTTTCAGTAATTAGTTTTCGCCGTTCATCAGCATAATCATCAGAAATCAATTGGGAAACAGGGACTTTTGCAAAATCCATGTCGGCATAATATTTCGCTCGATCCTCAAAAGCCAGTTTTTTCGCCTCGGTGAACAAATGCAAGTGCTCGGCACTTCCAAATTCAATGTTTGAAAAATCATAACCTTCCAATATCTGCAACATTTGAAGCGCCGCAATGCCCTGTCCATTGGGAGGCAACTCCCAAACATCGTAACCTCGATAATTTACGGATACAGGATCTACCCATTCACTTTTATGGCTAGCCAAATCTTCCTTCGACAAAAAGCCGCCTTGATCTTTTATAAAATCCGCTATGATCTTAGCAATTTCTCCTTTATAAAAAGCATCCCTGCCGCCCTTGGCTATCCTTTTATAAGTATCAGCCAAATAAGGGTTTTTAAAAATTTCACCTTCTTTTGGAATCTTACCATCACTCATATAGGTGTCCTCAATATTGGGAAACCCAGAATTTTTAAAATAGCGCACAGTACGATTAAAACTTAACCCAATAAGCTCCGTAAAAGGAAACCCACTTTCTGCATATCCAATGGCCGGAGTCAAAATAACTTTCATAGGAAGCGACCCAAACCTGTTGTGCAACTCAAACCACCCATCTACTGCACCGGGCACACTAACAGGAAGTGGGCCAGTTGAAGGAATTTTGGTTAACCCTTTTTCTTCAAAATACTCAAGCGTTAAACTTTTCGGGGACCGGCCACTTGCATTTAGCCCGTAAAGTTTTTGGGTTTTGGCATCCCAAAGAATCACAAATAAATCGCCACCAATACCACAACCGGTAGGCTCCATAAGGCCAAGGGCTGCATTGGCCCCAATAGCGGCGTCAATGGCATTGCCACCTTTTTTTAAAATATCAATCCCGACTTGAGTAGCTAGCGGGTGACTAGTGGCCACCATGCCATTTTGGGCAATAACCTCAGAACGTGTAGCGAATAATTGCCCTGTAAGTCGGTCTTGGCCAAATGCCGAAAATGTCAAAAACAAAAACCATACGGATAACTTAAAATTTTTCATAGCACAGAATTTAATAGGAATATGAAGCCCAACGAAGTTACTCGATTTATTTTGTTCTGTCAAGTGGTTTACTCAAACTAACAAATAGCGTTATATTTAACCTGTGCTTTTAAATCTGACATTCTTTAAAAAAAATATGGCGCCAGTATTAGCGGTGCTTGGAAGCATCATACTTTACTGGAATTTTGCCTATGGTTTAGAGCGAACGGAATACGTAAAGCTCATTGCGCTCTACGCCGGACTATTTTTGCTCTTCTTCCAGTTGATAAAGCACTTAAAACGCAACATAAAATTACTGACTTATTTGGCCTTTGGGTTTCGGGCCGTTTTTATTTTGGCCATACCCAACCTCTCACAAGATTTTTATCGTTTTATTTGGGATGGGCGGATGATTCTCGAAGGTTTCAATCCTTATTTATTTACTGTTGAATCTTTTATCAGCAAAGGGGAATTGCCCGTGGCACAGGCACTAGAACTCCGCGAGGGCATGGGCGCACTAAACGCAGGCCATTTTACCAACTACCCACCCATAAACCAATTGTGTTTTATTATTGCCGGGATATTTGCAGGAAAGAGCATTCTTGGTTCGGCAGTCGTATTGCGATTATTGATAATTGTTGCTGATTTTGGCACGCTCCACTTTGGAAAAAGGCTATTGAAAAAATTAAAAATCCCTGTTTACAATATCTTTTGGTATATCCTTAATCCGTTTATTATTATTGAACTTACAGGAAATCTTCACTTTGAAGGCGTTATGATTTTCTTTTTAATATGGAGCCTTTATTTACTTTACATAGGAAAATGGCAATGGAGTGCTGTAGTTTTGGCGCTTTCTATTTCGGTAAAATTGGTACCGCTGATTTTCTTACCGTTGTTTTTTCAGTGGTTTGTGAAGCGCAACGTCATTGCGAACACAGTGAAGCAATCTGTTTCAACAAAAGAGATTACTTCGTCGCAAACTCCTCGCAATGACGTTATCAAAAGAATATCGCAATTAATAGTTTTTTATGCCATAATAATAGGTACCACAATCCTACTCTTCCTTCCTTTCTACTCTCGAGAATTCATCAATAATTATTCTGAAACCGTCGCTCTTTGGTTTCAAAATTTTGAATTCAATGCCAGTATGTATTATATCGCTAGGACGATTGGATATACATTTAGAGGGTACAACGAAATTGCCGTCATTGGAAAAATCATTCCTATAGTCGTGATTGTAGCGACGCTTATTCTCACTTTTTTCAGAAGAAATAAAACTATGGCGGAGTTGATTACAGCAATGCTTCTGGTACTTTCAATATACTATTTTACAGCTACTACCGTGCACCCTTGGTACATCGCCACGCTTTTAATCTTATCGGTATTCACAAAATACAAGTTTCCATTAGTGTGGAGTTTTGTAATTATTTTGAGCTATTTGGCTTATCTCAATTTGAATAAAGCCGATAAATCCGAAAATCTTTGGGTGATAGCTATTGAATATGTAGTGGTTTATGCCGTATTTTTGTTTGAACTCTTTAAAAGAAACCCTGTTGAAAATTAATTTCAGAAAAATACTCAGACGCCTAGTTCGTACTATCATTGCCCTCATCGTAATTTATTTAGCCTCTCTGGTGTTTTTATATTTTAAGCAGGAACGCTTCTTTTTCAATCCAAAAATATTAAGCAAGGACTATAGGTTTGAATTTAAAGAACCTTTTGAGGAACTTAACATTGAGGTAGAAGACAATATTTTTCTAAACGCCGTCCTGTTTAAAGCTGAGGCATCAAAAGGGGTTATTTTATATTTCCACGGTAATGCCGGAGCCATTCACGAATGGGGAAAGCGGGCCCATTTGTTTCTTGAAAACCAATACGATATTTTGTTTGTGGACTATCGTGGCTACGGTAAAAGCGATGGAGGTTATTGTAATAGTGACGAATTTTTATCAGACGCCCAAAAGGTGTACGACTTCACCAAAACGCGCTACGAAGAAAATGATATCACCGTATTAGGCTTTTCCTTGGGCACGGGTGCGGCTAGCTATGTGGCCTCCCGAAATAAACCAAAAATGCTCATTTTAAATGCCCCGTATTATTCTTGGAAAACTTTGGTTTCTGAGGAAATTGCACCGCCGGTTCCTGAATTTTTAATCAAGTACGATATTCCCAATTATAAATTTGTGCAACAAGTAAAATGCCCTATTCATATATTTCATGGTACCCGCGATTTTTTGGTTAACCCAAAAACCAATTCAAAAAAACTACTGGCGCTAAAACCCGACATTACGCTTCATTTTATTACGGATGCCGGACACAACGGCCTGCACATCACCAAGGAATATTACGACCTCCTAAAAGTCGTGCTTTAAATGTGGGCATAAAAAGAGGCTTCTTCTCAGAAGCCCATTTCTTTATACGCTCAAAGCAGGTAAAACCTATAACTTTTCTAAATTAGTTATCGTATTGATTTCCTCTTCGTCATCCATATTGTTTTCGTCCTTGGTTACCTTAATATCCCTAGTAAAGGTCACTTTAAATTTAGTGCCAACAAAGGTATCGGCGTTCAAGTCAAAAAGGCTAAGCGCCGGCTCAGCTATGCTCTGAAAAGTTAAGGTTCTTTCTTCACCGTTTTTATCCGTGGTTACAAAATTGTACCCGTAATCTTCTTTCCCATCGTAGGTAGCATAAACGATTAAACCCTCCTGCTCCAACATATGTGCCGAAGTATTGGCTTTAGACTTCTCAGCAGTAAAGCTCATAAAAGAAAAGGCAATTAACAATAAACTGCCCAAAGCAAGTATTCTAGTTTTTGTTTTCATTGTAATGAATTTATATCTTTAAATCTATCGTTTCAAAAAACATGCCACTACAAGAAGTTCAAAAAGGAATTTCCGTAGCGGTCAAATAAATATACGTTTTATTCTTATACAAAAGATGTTTTCACATCAACTTTCGATAAACTCGCCCATAACAAAAAGACGAACTTCCAATCATTACCATCTATATAAAATGGTAAAGAGGCTACAAGGGCTTTAAACTCTCTACGCGATAGATCGGGTCCTGGTCATCACCATCCTCAACAAAGGTAATCTTGAAATCCTTGTCCCTTAAACTTTTGTCGTTTTTTAGGTCGAATTGTTTTAAAACGCGAGGGTGTACTTCTTCAAAAGCCAATTCCTCTCCGTTTTCAAACCAAAACGTGTAATAACCGTTTTTGTAATACTTAAAAGCGGCGATTCTCATAATAATAGTGAAAAAAATGTGTTAATCGTTATCGTCTGAATCTTCATCAGCAATTTCGGGATCTTGAACGGCTTCGGGGTCGTCATTCTCATAATCCTCATAATCGTCCTCGTCATAGTTCTCCATGGTTACGGCCAGTTTGGTACTTACTTTTACCAAATATTTGGTGTCCGCAGTGGTTACTTCCACGGCCTCAATAATCTCGTTATGCTGGTTTCTGAAGGAAATAATATGGTCATCATCATAACCGTCCGGATATTTTTCAACAAGAAGTGCCAATATCTCGGGGGTCAGTTTTTTAAAATCGACAATAACCCGTTTTAAATTATCGTTTTTTGGTTTCATGGTTGGTTAAATTTTGATTTGGTCTCAGTTTTATATGTCCAAAAGATACACAAAAATTGAAATCGCAACAACAATCCCATAGTTTCGCGGTATACTTTAGATGGTGAATTTAACATATTTTTGAAACAATTAAAACTATATATAATGTTAAGCTTGTGTAAAGCCAACAAAAATTCAATGCCACCAAGTTCGAAATATGTTTGGGTCAGTATGCACAAAAACAGGGGCATGTTGTGGACCATGGGTCACAGAATCGGAATTAAGCTTTAAAATCCGGTGGCTCAATCGATAAGCCGCTTTTGAATATAACTCCCTAATTTTCAAAAGCCCGGACATAGAAACAGGTTTCAATATGTTCAGCTAAAAGTGGCCCAAATGTAGATTATTTTTTGACACGGCAAACGATTTTCAATTATTTTGAAAATTATTTTTTGGGCGTTACCCTGACGCCTATGGGTCAGGGTCGGGCTTTCACTACTCAATCCCTCCTGCGTCGGGGATTTCAAACAGGCCGTTCAATCCCTAACGCGGATTTAGAATATTATAAGTCTATTTGGGGTGTTATCGATGTTAATCTTGACAAGATAAAGATTATCCAATCTTAAAAAAACATTAAATTAAAGACTACCTTGTGTCATTCCATCCCGATAGTTATCGGGATTGTTTCGGAATCTACAACATCCGCAACGTATTCAACTCCTGAGTCGTCAAATGCTTCCAATGTCCTCGGGGAAGGTCTTTTTTGGTCAAATGGCCAATGGCCACACAATCTATGCTTAAAATATCGTAATTGAAATGTTCAAAAATAGTACGGATAATCGTGTTTCCGATATTCTTGATTTTTAGGCCCACCTCCCTTTTTGGAGCCCCGTCAATATAACTGATTTCTTCAACCTCGATAAGTTTGCCGTCCAATTTAAATCCGTTTTGAATCTTTTTTAAATCCTCAAGTTTCAGGTTTTTGTCCAATTCAATATGAAACAAACGGGCAATCCCGTTTTTGGAATTGGTGAATTTTTGCATCACTTTATCGTCATTGGTAAACAACAATAACCCTTTGGAGTTGCGCCCCAATCGCCCAATGGGCTTAATTCTGGAGCTGGTAGCATTGGCCACCAAATCCATCACGGTTCTACCTTTGTCATCACTTGTGGTTGTGGCAAAACCTTTGGGTTTGTTCAAGAGTACATAGGCTTTTTGCTCCGGGGTAATCCGTGCCCCATCGTAACGCACCTCATCACCCGGCTTTACCTTATAACCCATTTCAGTCACCACTTTCCCATTTACCGAAACCAATCCCGTAGCAATATGCACATCCGCCTCACGACGTGAACATACCCCAGCATTGGCCACATATTTGTTCAATCGGATTTCGTCTGGGTTTCCAGATTTTTTTGGAGCCACCGAAGTTTTTTTAGCAGATATATTTTTGTTCGAATTTTTGCCAAAATCCCTTTTACCTTGCCCTCGTCCACTCGGCTTCCCTTTGCCTTTGCCCACTTGTTGCCTTTTCATTACTTAAAATTTTGTGCAAAGATATGTTTATACCTTTTGATAATTGAGGTTGCCCACTAAAATTTACACTTTTTTGCCCAAGTACATCAAGCTTCGACAAAGTATGGATACCAAAACGAAGGTGTTGATTGCTTTCTTCAAAAGATTTCAGGAACTTGCTTATGAAAATTATTACTATTGTAATGTTAAGTGATATAAGAGTTGTTCCACTGTTTGGGATTGTAGCTATATTTTTGTTGGCACTAATCTTTAAAATACATCTATGAAATTAGCAAGAATCCTGAATTACACTTTTTTATCTATTCTTTGTATTAGTTTCTTAATTCTAATTTTCGGCCTATTAACAAATGGCTTGTGGATTTTTAGCGTGGAAAATGAAACAACCTCAAAAGCTTTTTACACAATCAATACTTTCGCTGGTCTGATTTCAGGATTTTTAGGATTGCTAATATTTATGTCTGGTGTTTTTGGGGATCAAAAATTTAGTAAATATGAATTTAAACTTAACGTTTTAGGATTTTTAGTTTTCATAATACTAGGATTAGTAATCATAATGCTAATTTTATAAACAAAAGCCTATTATAACCATTTGTTTGATATGGTACACCCAAATTTCCTAAATACGATTCAAAATCACACCAACATCAATCAACAAAATACTAAAAACTCCCGCCAGAATAATGAATTTCAATATGTTGTGCAATACCAAATATTGAATTTTGGTTTTTGATTTCCAAAGTAGCAACAGAAAAATGAGCAACAGAAAAATGCTTAAATAGAAGAACAGGTACATGTGGCCCACTTCAAAACGGAACAATAAGAGATAGGCCGGAACAAGCGTGAGTGTCGCCAAAATGGTCAGCATTATTTTGGAAGCTTTTTCGCCATAGGCTACTGGAATTGTGCTATAATTTTGGGCAATATCGCCCTTGATGTTTTCCAAATCCTTGGTCAGCTCTCGCATAGAAATCATTAGGAACAGGAAAATAGCATGTACAAAAATGACGGTTTCAAAATTTTTGTAATACATAAAAATGGCAAAAAACGGTGTGATGGTTAAAATGGCCGAAGTGAGGTTGCCTACAAAGGGCAATTTTTTCAACTTATGGGAATACAACCAAATGGCAAAAATATACACCGAAAAGAATACCACCGCCTTAAACGACACATAACTCGCCATGATGACGGCCAAAAAATTGAGCACAAAATAAAATGATAGTTTGGTATTTTGGCTGACCAATCGGTCCAATCTGGATTTGATGGGCCGGTTGATTAAATCCTTCTCGGAATCGTAAAAATTGTTGATGATATAACCTCCTGCTATGGTAGCCGCTGAAGCCAATACGAGCATCAAGAGATTTAGGTCAAACACTACAGCCTTTAAAGGTTTGTCGTAAGCCAAAATGTAAATAGCCGTAAGGTATTGGGCAATTACTACGATGAGGATATTGTAACCCCGAACGACGGAAAACATGCTGAAAAACTTAAGCAAGATATGTTTTTGTCTTCTGGAAAGCATTGAAGTAGTTAAGGCTGAGATCCTGAAACAAGTTCAGGATGACAACAAATAATTTGAAATAAAGATAGTAAGAAAGTTAGAAGTTATAAACTACTTCCAATTTGTAATTGGCCAGAGCTTTTTTGGCTTTTTCGATATCTTCGGTAAAACCAAGGATATAGCCTCCACCACCGGAACCACAAAGTTTTAAGTAATACTCATTGGTTTCGATGCCTTTTTTCCAAAGCTCATGAAACTGCTGTGGAATCATAGGCTTAAAATGATTCAACACGATTTTGGATAACTGCTTTGTGTTCTTGAACAGGGATTTGATATCACCTTTAAGGAAATCGTCCACACAGGCATCGGTATGCTTGATAAACTGGTTTTTCAACATACTACGGAAGCCTTCCTGTTTCATATTTTCCATGAAAAGACCTACCATAGGGGCAGTTTCGCCAATAATACCGCTATCCAATAAAAATACGGCACCTTTGCCATCGCTTTTTTGGGCTGGAATACCAGTGGCTTCAATATTATCCTTCGAATTGATTAAAATTGGAATACTCAAATAGCTGTTCAACGGATCCAAACCTGAAGATTTTCCATGGAAAAATGATTCCATGGCAGAGAAAATGGACTTCAGCTTAAGCAATTTTTCTCTAGTTAGATTTTCAAGAACGGTAATTTTATCAAAAGCATATTTGTCATAAATGGCCGCTACCAAAGCACCGCTACTACCCACGCCATAACCCTGGGGAATGGAGGAGTCAAAATACATACCAGAATTTACATCCTCTAAAAGCCTTTCGCTATCAAAACGCACCAAATTAGAATCCAAATCTTGGAGGTATGTTGCAAAACGCTTTAAACTCTCGTTGGATTTCAGTGCTGATTCAGCCGGACTTTCATCCTTCTTTAACGCACCGTTGTAAAAGCTGTAGGGAATGGATAAGCCTTTGGAATCCTTAATGATACCGTACTCTCCGAAGAGTAAAATTTTAGAGTAAAAGAGAGGTCCTTTCATAAAATGTTCATAGTTTGGAACAATTTGTTTAACAAAAATACAATTTTTTTAAACAAAATTGACGCTATTTTATAATTTATTAGCCCCCAAACCAATAACGTCGCAAATATACTGTCCATTCTGACAATATGCAACTAATTCAGTTTTAATGAATTCCAATACCGATGAAAGTTCATTTTCAGGGTAAAGGACGTGTACATTTGCCCCAGCATCCAAAGTGAAACAAATTTTTGAGCCGGTTTGTTTTCTGTAGGCCCAAATTTTATTGATAATCTCCAACGTATTGGGTTTCATCAAGATAAAATAGGGCATGCTTGTCATCATCATCGCGTGCAAGGTCAATGCTTCGCTTTCAACTATTTCGATAAATCTGTCCAAATCCCCCTCCTTCAAAATCGAAACCATTTCAGAAAGATTAGCATCGGCCTGCTTAAAACGCTCTTGTGCAAAAGGGTGACCGTGCATTAAATTATGGCCAACGGTACTGCTGACTTGTTTTTCACCCTTGTCAACCAGCAAAATTGTGTCTTGATAGTTTTTGAAACTGTGATGAACTTCGTATGGATATTTTACCCCGAACAAATCCGAACTACCTTCAATGGCTTCATGCGCTCCCCATACTACCAAATCGCCTTCCAAACTTCTGCAGGCACTTCCTGAGCCCAGTCGGGCTAGGAAGGACGCTTTTTTGGTGAAGTTGCTATCATTATGAGACCCTTCGACTGCGCTCAGGGTGACATTAGAGTCTACTAATTCCTTTTCAATACTCATTAAACACAACGCCAAGGCACTCATGCCAGATGCCGAGGAGGCAATTCCAGAGCTGTGCGGGAATGTATTCGAGGTTTCTATTTTAAAATGATAACCCTTTAAAAATGGCAAATAGGCTTCAACCCTTTTGAAGAATGTTTCTATTTTTGGTTTGAAATCGTCCTTTTTCTCAGCATTCAAAAACACTTCAAAAGAAAAGCCTTCATTATTCTGCTTTTTTGAAAAACCAACAGTAGTTATGGTTTTACAATTACTTAGGGTAAAACTTATCGATGGGTTTTCTGGTATCTGGTTTTTCCTTTTACCCCAATACTTTATCAATGCAATATTGCTTGGCGATTCCCAAGTAAACTGTCCACTTTCAATATTTTTGCCATAAGGCTTTGGAATAAAATCTTGCTCTGTCATCCGTTAAATTTCAGTTGACAAAGATAATAGTTTTACCATTGTTTTATAGTTTCTGGCGGTAGCCGTCACTTTTAATTTCCGCTCGAAGAAGTTATTGCTCATCTTTGCTTTGCCGTAACCTGCCGAACAATAGAAATATACCGCTTTATCCGTTATCAAAAACTCCTCATTGGGATAGGACAACTTTGAAACTTCCTCAACTACGGTTTCATCTGCCTTGGCATACAGCATCATAAAATAACTATTTTCTTTTTTGTCCAGCGGAAAGGGGCTGTTGTCAAAAATTTGTTGCAATTCCTTAGGTTTCATCACCAAAACAGGTACCTCAAAGCCAAAATGGGATTGAATGGCCACATGAATTTTATCCTCTATTTTTGTCTTGTTCTTTTTTTCGGATTGAAAAATAACATTGCCACTTTGTATGTACGTTTGCACATGCTCCAAACCTGATTTAGATAGTAGTTCGCGAAGTTCCGCCATAGGGATCTTCTTTTGGCCACTGACGTTGATGCCTCTTAGTAGGGCGATGTAGGTCTGCATTTAGTAATGTTGGCTTTGATTAATTATTCTCAAAACAAAAACTGTCTTTTCAAAAACAGCATAATGTATCGCATAATTGAAATAATTTAATGGCACAATCCTTACATTTTTATATTTGATTTGAAAAGCTTGAGGCATTTTGATTACCAGTTCAATCTGAGCCAGGAAATCATCTAAAAATTCCTCTTCTTTGCCTAAAAACTTAAAATAACAAATTGCTTTATCTAATTCTCTATCAGCTTCATCTGTAATTTCATAGTTCTCGACCATATCGTTTCAAAACGTCTTTTAAAGGTGTTGTTTTCAATGTTCCTTTTTCCATTCTATCCAGCATATCATCCATCATCTTTTTATATTCTTCAGAAGGTTCGCTATAGCGCAATGCGGTATCTTCCAAAGTATATTCCAAGTAATTTTTTAAGGACCGTTTTTGAAGTTTGGCCTGTTTTTCTAAAATTTCGATGGCTTTATCGTCCAGTTCTATTAACTTTTTGGTTTTTCCCATGATATATAAATTATATATATCAAAGATATAAAAAATATATCAAATTCTATCCGGAAAATCAGAAATGATGCCATCCACTCCATAGGCATGCATGCGCTCAATATCAGCCCTATCATTCACGGTATAGGTCATTACTTGAAACCCCAAAGACTGCATTAATTGCACATTTTCTTTGGTCAACATGGTGTAATCAGGATGGATAGACACGGCATTAATTGCCTGGGCAAAATCGATGGTATCTTCCAAATTTGTATCGGTTAGCACTCCTGTCATAAAAGGCTCTCCAGAATGAAATACATCTTGCAACAGTTCCTTTTGAAAACTGGAAACGATAAAATCCCGCCATTTCCATCCATGGTTATCGACATAGTAATCCATGAATTCAACAATGGCTTCACCTGTATTTTGACCCTTCAATTCCAAATTTAAAAGTGGTCGCAAATCACCCATAAGCTGCATGACCTCATGCAAAGTAGGAATGGCATATTGCCCCATTACTTTCAGCTTTTTTAATTCTGAAAGTGACTTTTTAGAGATTTCACCGGTGCCGTCAGTTATCCTGTCCAAAGTAAAATCATGGAAAACGACCAATTCGCCTGAAGCACATTTATGGATATCGATTTCGACCCCATGAACGCCCAAATCGATAGCTTTTTGGATCGATTCCAAAGTATTTTCAGCCACATGACCTTTTGCACCTCTATGCCCTATTTTAAATGGTTCCATAATTATTTTTTCATTGGTCTCATTAAACCTTCCTGCGCTACGGAAGCAATCAACTTTCCGCTTCTTGTAAAAATATGCCCTCTGGCCAAACCTCTGGCATTGGAAGTATTTGGCGAATCCATGGAATACAATAGCCAATCCGCAAAATCAAAATCCCTAAAAAACCACATGGAATGGTCTAAACTAGCCGTCTGCGTATTGCCCCAATGCGCTTTACTGGCGTGCGGGTTTAGTGTGGCCGTTAAAATATTGTAATCCGAAATGTAGGTCAGGATTTGCTGTTTAGTTCCCAAATCCAATCCATTTACTTCGCCTTTTAACTTGAACCAGACCTGATGTTTTGGCGGTAAATCTTTCGGCTGTAATGGGTTGGCAAATGCCGTAGGTTTAAATTCTATGGGGCGCTTTATTTCTAAGAATGATTTTAACCCTTTTGGCAATGCATCGCTAAATTCAACCCGCACATCCGTCCAACTCAACAGATCTTCTGGAGGTTTTACATTTGAATCCATTTTAATCTGATGCTCATAACCTTCCTCCATTTTGTGAAAGGAGGCTGCCAGGATAAAAATTGTCCGCTCATTTTGAGAAGCCGTAACCCGTCTTACCGAAAAACTACCTCCATCCCTTATAATACCGACGGTGTATGTTATAGGCACCTTTAAATCACCCGCTTCCAAAAAATAGGCGTGAAGCGAATGCAATATTCTTTCTTTTGAAACGGTTCGGCTTGCTGCATTTACGGCCTGTGCCAACACCTGTCCGCCAAATACCACAGGGCTTCCAACTGTTTCACTTATACCGTTAAACGCAGTATCGCTAACTTTTTCTAAAACCAGAAGGTTTAATAAATCATCTACAGTAGTCATATTTCACGGCTATTTGAAACTTTAAAATTATTAAATAATATATGCCCAACATCAATTTTTACCAATAGTTTATGATTTTAAATTTTTGAAACGCATTTAAAGTGATTACATTGGACAGTTCGGAATTCTATCAATGAATCAGATTAAAACATTTATCATTTGTGCTTTTGTATTTACCTCCTGCGACACGGGAAAACTCAAGGTTTTAGCAGACTTACCAAGCAGTTTAAAAGAATGCTCGGCAATAGAAACAGTAGCACGTTCCCGTTTGCTGTGGACGATTGAAGATTCAGGCAACAAGAACAATATTTATGGTATTGACCTAAAAGGAAAAATCATGAAGGATATTGACATCAAAGGATCGAGCAACATCGATTGGGAGGATTTAACCTCGGACAAAAAGGGCAATATTTACATAGGTGATTTTGGGAATAACAGCCGCAATCGGGACGATTTTACGATTTACAAAGTTTCGGATTTATCTTCGGACAAAACAAAAGGGGAGCGCATTAGTTTCACTTTACCCAAATCCGTGAAACCCAAAGATTTTGAGGCTTTTTTCCTTTGGAATGATTTCTTCTACCTCTTCAGTAAGGATAATAAATCTTCCATACTTTTTAAAGTCCCAAATAGGGTTGGCAAACACACTGCCATCAAGATTTCTAAGCTGAAAGAGAAGTACTTGAAAATCACTTCTGCGGACATCAGTGATGATGGAAAAACTGTGATATTATTGACTCATGACAAACTTTGGAAAATCACTAATTTTAAATCCGATGATTTTTTTTCGGGCGATATTGAAGCACTACTATTTGACCATAGTTCCCAAAAGGAAGGCATTTGTTTTAAGGACAATTCTTCGATTTATATCACGGACGAAAAGACCAAAGGTAGCGGAGGAAATTTATACAGTTTCAGCCTAGACTAAACAGTGGAACCGGCATGTGTTTGGATAACGTGAAGTATATCTTCCTTTTGAAGGACACCCGATTGCCTCCATTTTGGTTCACCATTTACAAAAAGAAGCATTGTAGGCACACTTCTCACTTGATATTTAACTGCTAGATTGTGGTTCTTATCAATATCAATCTTTACGATTTTTACAGCATCAGCTACTTCATCTTTCACCTCTTTTAATATGGGTATCAAAGCTTGGCAAGGCCCACACCAAGTAGCGAAAAAATCTACTAAAACTACTTTTTCAGAATTTATAATGTCGTTGAAATTGCTTTTCATTTTTTATTTCTTTTACGACATTTTAGACGTAAAAACTAGGTAAACATTACTGTATAAAAATGAGACCCTGAAACAAGACTTCGACTACGCTCAGTCTGACAGTTTAGGGTGACACCGTATGTCAAAACCCAAAGCCCATTCTAAAAGCAAATAACAAACCATCATCACTGTTAAAAGCTGAAACATTTAAGGTAATCATATCGGCTGCATTGGCGAAAATACCGCCGCCGAAGGAGTTATTCCATTTATCAGAATCTTCTCCATCCAACCATACTCGTCCGTAATCCACACCGCCATAAACTCCAATGTTTAATGGCAATAACCCTGTCTTTACTTTTCGAAGATTCAATCTTATATCCGTACTTTGGGCAAATGCCGAATTACCGATAAAGCGCTCGTCCCTATAACCTCTTAAGCCATTGTTTCTTCCTAAACTGGCGGCCTGATAGAATTCAAAATCGTCTCCTAAATTAAAATGCCCTTTCAACCTTGTGGCCAAAACCAATTGCCCACTAGGTATCAATTTATAATCGAACGCCAACTCAGGAATGATGTAACCAAACCCTTTCGAGGTGCTTACGTTGTTCCTGTATCCAGCATGAAGCGCAAACAACATCCCTAAAGTTGGGAACGCCGCGTTATCCGAATTGGCATATTCATACTTGGCGTCTGCGCCATAAAAATCCTGCTGGTCAAAAGTTGAATCTGGCAAAATCATTGGCATCGCAATAAATCGACCTGAGGTTTTATCCACTTCGTTGGATTCGTAGGACACCGCAATATTAAAACTACCTCCCAATTGCCCTCGCCAAGTCAATGCCGGGGACACCTTAAAAGTCCTAAGTTTTACGCGGTTATAATTTAAGTTGAACATATCGCTGTCCTCAGCATTTGGATTGGTCGTCTCATTTCCAAAACCAAAGAAATTGATGGCATAATTAGGACTTGTGAATTTGGCTCCCAACTCCAAGTTCCAAGAGCCAAAAACATTGGCAAATTCGCCGTGATACCCCAAGTCAAAACCATTGGTCGCGAAATAATATGCCGCAGAAAGACTGTGCTGGGAGCTGAATGGATTACGTTCAAAACCGTAGTTAGTATAAGTATGTACAAAACCAACTTTAAGGCCATCATCTGGATTTGCGCCTATGGTTGGTAAAAATTGATTGGAGCTGTTTTTCAACTTTTTATAGTCGTATACGTTCGTTTCATAATCGTCGGTCAATTTCTTGCCCCCTTTATTGGTCATAAAAGTATTTTCCTTGGATTTATGGTCATATACTTTTAGGCGCTTTCCGTTGGTTATATTGTACACATCATTATTCTGGCCGCCAATTAATCTTACTTTTATCAAGTTATCACCGTTGCCAAATACTTCAAATCGATCATCATCATCCAAGCCATAAATCCAAATTTCTTTGGTATCGTCAAAAATATAAGTGCGACTATGGAACACATCTGCCTTTTTCCCTTTTTTAATGCGATAGGCCACCACCTTAGTCTCTCCATTTGGAAGCCGTTCAATATCAAACCAATCATCTTTATTGGTACCTTTTATCACACCGTACTTATTCACGTGGGCATAATAGGTGTCTGATATTTTTTTAAGATTAGCCCGTCGTCCTATCAATTTTCGTTTGATATCTTTAATCGTATTTTGATCTACTTCCGGTGGAAAGAATTTAAAAGCTTCATCAATAACCTCGTCGGTTATATTTTCAACAATTCGTTTTGCTTGGGCATCCCATACCTCCTTTCCCGATTGATTTATCAAAGCCATATCCAAGGGATAAGGCTCCAAATTGAACCATTTTGGACTCTTTAACTCCTCCTTATAGCTTCGCAATAATCTTAAAGCCGGAACTATTTTAGTCGCGACTCCAAGCAATGCGCCGTCCGCCATTATGGAGTAAGCTTGGTCGCGATCCCTTGGTACTGGACGGTACACTTTTTTGCCATCAATTTTGAATTCTGCCCAACGCCATTGGTCCTCATGACGGTCCCAATCGCCAATAAGCATATCAAACAGTCGAGCTCGGATATAAGCTTCTTCATCCAGGACAAAATCCTCATCCTTATTCAGCTTTTTTAAGACATCATCCGTACTTATCAATTTATTTGAAAAACCGAAACTTGCCTTATCGCCATGTCCCGAATCGGTGCGTTCTTCAATCATATAAAGTGCATCACCAAACTCATCAGCAAAATGCCCCAATGCATTCTGTTTTGGCACATAATACAATACTGGATTTGTGTGATACACGTCCACGGCATCTGCTAAAGTTCCCACCGTAAATGGCGCATAGGGGTGAGAACCCGTAAAGACATCCAAAAGTAAATTTTCGGTGTACGTATCATCAAATTGACCCTCAATATATTGGTCTTTAAATGCTACAGCTTGTATATATTGAATCGCGTTTTTCCGAAGCGCGCGCATCACGAATTGCCTTCCTTTTTTATCTTCCAATCGCAAGGACATGGATTGATGCCCACCACCTTTTCTAATCACTTTTAAACCCCCAAACAAGGTGTCTAAATCCACCGTTGGTGCTTTTACTTTTGTGCTGAAATCCTTCCGGTAGCGGTCTCCCCAAAAGAATTGATACAGCCCACCTTTGGTTGTTTCCTCTTCTGTGTAAATTGATGCTGTCTTGCTTTCTGGATATGATGAAGGGTATGTTGTAAATACTTTTTTATCATCTGGTTTTAGCACTTGGGTTTGAAATACAACTTTATTATCAGTATAAAACCGCACATGGGACGAACCATCTTTAAAAACGTCTAATCTGGCGTAGCCCATGGCACCGTAAGAAAATTGTCCACCACCAACATTACGCGTAGGGTTTGCTTTAGAACCCGAACCACTTACGATTTGAGGTAGATTATCTTCAACGATGTATTGTAAATTATGGTCGTGGCCCGACACAAAAATAGTCTTGTCATTTTCCTGAGCCAAGGTAACCAGATGTTTCTTGAATTCGTTATAGCGTTTGTTTTGGTCGTCAACAGTGGTGACACCTCCAGTTTTCCGAATAAAATTCTTCAAGGTTCCCAAAACTGGGAGAGGCGTCAGATGGTTTCCGAAGGAATACTGCCCTCCATGGGACCCATTTGTAAACATTGGATGATGCACCGCAACAATCGTGGTTTTGCCTCTTGCCTTTTTGATCTCGCCCTCCAATTCATCAAAAAATTTGGTTCTTGTTTTTATTTCGCAATCGTCATTAATGGTTGGTTGGTTGTCCCAATTGGTCATGTACCACTCGGAATCCACCAGAATTAAAACGATGTTCTTGGTAATGTTTACCCTTTCAATCGGGCAACCATTTTCAGGCAGAAATGTATTCTTCCCTAAGGCATATTCAATGTACTTTTCTTGACGCTTCAACCCTTTGAGGCCGTTACTGTACCAATCGTGATTACCGGGAATAAAAACGGTTTCACCTTTAAAATTCTCGACAGCATGAATTTGGGCATTCAATTGCTTTTCGGCGGAAGCCCTATCCTCATCATCTTTTTTTGGTAATCCTTTCGGATAAATATTATCGCCTAAAAATATAGCAGTACTATTTTCTGATGCTTTGTCCAATTCAGCTTTAAAATTGGCAATCGTCTGTGAAGATTCTGCCTCTCCTGCAAGGCCTGCATCACCAATTAAATAAAATGAGTGCGCTATGGTTTTATCCGGAAATGGAACTTGTGCATTTGTATCCTTGTACTGAGGCTTATAGGTTGCACAGGCATGCAAAACGAAAATTACAATGACTAAAAGTGTGAGTTTTTTAAACTTCATACGTAAATGGATTAACGCTTAAAGATAAGCATTTGGTTTAATTCCATGTTAGCAGGTCTCGCTCCTTCCAATAGGTTTTGGGGGCAATGTTTTGGTTTCGCAATACATCCAATTCGGTTTTGGAAAAACTAAAATCATGGGCTTTTACATTTTCCTTGAGTTGTTTTTTATTTGATGCACCGCTCAACACATAAGTCGGTTTCAAATTATCCATTACAAAACGAAGCGCTAAGGCGTCTATCCCTACCCCGTATTTTTTAGATAGTCGCTCTAAAACCTCATAGGTGTTTTTGTAATGTTCAAAATTTGGGTTTGGAAACACCCTTCCATTAGCCAACGCTTCTTTAACAATAACCGACTTCCCTTGAGACAACGCTGTGTTTAAAATCTGAAACGCGTCTTGCTCAAAGACATTATAGGTCACCTGAAAACTATCAAAAAGCGCTTCATTTTCAACTTTTATTTTTAATGCTATACTAACGATCTCCTTTTGGTTAGCCCCACTTGCGGTAATACCTATTTTTAAATTGGTTGCCTTTTTTATGCGATGTAATTCGTTTATAACCGACTGATTTTCAAGGATGCCACTTTCAAAGGTTGCAGAATGTACTTGGTAATATTTTAAACGGGGCAAAAGTTGCTTTGATACGTCCCATTGTTCTTTCAATTTTTCAAGCGAATGTTCTTTTACCTCGTGTTTGCCGTCAAAACCCAATTCCCAATTTGCCATATAAGTATAGCCCCATTTGGTACCAAGAATCACGTTTTGATGATTTCTTGACGCGTTCCATTCCTGTAAAAATGCCTCGCCTTTTCCATAAGACGGAGCGGTATCAAAATAGCTAATCCCCAGATTGTACGCTTCGTCCAAAACCGAAAACGTGTTTTCCTTAAACGCTTTTTCAGATTTATCTAAATTCTTGTTTTCCCTTATATTGATGTATTCGGGTCGCCCAAGCGCCGCCAAGCCTAATCCTATTTTTGTGGTATTGTTGCCCATTAATTAATTATTTCGGTTTCTATTATGATTTCGGATAGTAAGGTACGATGTACTGGGCATTTAGAAGCAATTTCCTGAAGTTTCATTTTTTGGGCATCGTCCAAATTACCAATAAATTTTAAACGTTTTTGCAGATGGTCCATACGTTTTGGTTCGTCCAAATCCAACATCAAATCCTCACTGTGCTTTTTCGAATACGTGATGTAAGCATACACTTCTTTCAAATCCCATTGCTTGCGTTGGGCATACATTTTTAGTGTCATTACGGTACATGCCGCCAATCCCGCACTTAAAAAATCGTATGGCGAGGGGCCAAAATCATCACCTCCGATACTTTCGGGCTCGTCGGCAATAAAACTGTGTTTTTTGGTTTGGATTGAGGTGGTAAAATTATCTTCCACCAAATTCAAATGCGCCACCAATTGCTCACCATTTGTATCCAACATTGTATTGTCCCGAGGTTCAAAATACCGATCTGCCCAAGTGCCAATAACATTACCTACATAGTTGCTATCTTTTGAATTCGACAACAAATGATCGGCATCGTCCAAACTCACAAAACTTTTAGGGTGATGGGCATTATGGTATAGATCGTGCGCATTGTTAATCCCCACTGTCTGGTCAAACGGCGCGTGCATAATTAATAATGGTTTTCGCAGGTTTTTGGTGATTTTGGGCAAGTCAATTTTATCAAAATCTTCAACAAATTCTTGATTAATTTTGAACGGTCTCCCTCCAATATTTACCTCAACCTCGCCTTTTTGTTTTACTTCTTCAATACCATGAGAAAACAAATGTGTTACATGGTTTACTGTTGAAGGCGCTCCAACCGTTGCCACGGCCTTTAGGTTTTCCAATCTCGAGGCGGCAACAATCACGGCGGCACCACCCAGTGAATGTCCCACCAACAATCCGGGTGCTTTATAATGTTCCGTGATATAATCATTCACTGCAATTAGATCGTCCACATTGGCGGAAAAGTGGCTTTCTGCAAATTCTCCTTCGCTTCTTCCCAAACCCGTAAAATCGAAACGCACTACGCCAAATCCGTGGGAGGTCAACGAACGGCTGATATTCTTTACGGCCGATAAATTACTGGTGCAAGTAAAACAATGCGCAAAAATGGCAAAATAGTGTGGCTTTTGGTCGGCCGGCAATTCTAAATAAGCCTGTAAGTTATGACCCTTTGTGTTTGGTATAGAAAGTCTTTCGCGATTCATCTTTCAAATGCTTTAATTTATTCTGATTTGTATATTTTGAAAACCTGCTCAGTAGTATTTGTAGTTTTGGGTTGATAAAACTTTCGCAAAACGGTTTTTTAGGATTGTTGAAATAATAGTTTTGAATTTGCTTCCGCGACGCTTTAAATTTATCAAAAAGCAATATTTGGGTAATTAATTTGTGCTGAAATTGGGATTGGAATATTTCTAAAATTGAAATTGCCTCCAGTTTTTGCGCTTCTGAAAACGCATAAATGGCGGAGCGATATTTAGGTCGCATAGAATGATTTGAAGTACTTTTATGGGTATGTAAATGAACTTCGACAAGCACATTTAATGAGATTTCCGCCTGATCAAAGTGTACAATAACTGCCTCAGAAAAACTTCGATCTGCCCCCGTGGAAGCCACAAAACCCTGTTCAACCTTGGACACGCCTTTTAAAGATTGAAATACGGCCTCTGTACACCAATGGCAACCGCCTCCGAAAGCTATTTTGTTAATCATTCAATACTTTAAAATTATTCAAAAAATGTACAACCTTTTCATTCGGCATCTCGCAAGGCTTCAATTTCTCCGACGATGAAGTGACATAATAATTAAGGCTTATAAAGTCTGTTCCACCTAACTCTTCGGCATATACTTTAAAGCTTTTGCCTTGGTTGAAATCAATTCGTGTTACACCATATTTTTTGCCATTATAGCTTACTTTAGAGTAACCTATATAGAGTTGTTTTATCTTATCCAACAATCCCATTACGAACTGCACGATAACATCGAACACCCCACTTTATAGCGGGCCCACTCTGGTCGTTTTGAAAACCATTTTTCATATTCGGGTTGCTCGTCGTAAGGCTTCCTGAGTATTCTGAATAATTCGTCAATTAATCCATAATTGCCTTTATCGGCATCATCGATGGCCATTTGCGCCATGTAATTTCTTAGGACATATTTGGGATTGACGGCATTCATTTTCGTTTTTCGCTCTTCAAAAGAAAGTGTTTCCATTTGTAAACGCGCTCCGTATTTTACAAACCAATCTTTCCACCGTTCCTCAGTATTGAACGCAACTTCATCTGGCTTGTAAAATGCGTCGAAAATCACATTTAAACCGTTTAAATCATTTTCTATTTTGAAATCGGCCAAACTCCTGAAAAAGATTGTCATGTCCGTTTCCGTAAGTTGCAAAATATCCTCCAAATCCTGCACTAAACTTTGGTCGCTTTCATCCGAAATTTGAAACCCCAATTTTGAACGCATCATTTCTAAAGACTTCTCATCATAGTCCGTTTTATACTGATTTAAAATGGCTTCCAAAGGCTCAGCTTCCTCAATCAATGGGTAAAGCGCATTGGCGAGCTGTATCAAATTCCAAAGACCAACATTGGGCTGATTGCCATATCTATACCGTTTGTGCTGACTATCCGTAGTATTTGGAGTCCATCCATAATCATAACCTTCCAGCCAGCCGTAAGGGCCATAATCAATGGTCAAACCGAGAATTGACATATTGTCGGTATTCATCACACCATGCACAAAACCTACGCGTTGCCAATGGATAATCATATCCAAAGTACGATTGGCGACTTCCCCAAAAAAATCGATATAAGTTTCCTTTGAGGGCTCACCTAAGTGTGAAAAATGATGTTTTATCGTGTAATCCACCAAAACTTTCAAGTTTGCCTCATCTTGTCGCGCCGCAAAAATTTGGTAGTTCCCGAAACGCAAAAAGGTCGCGGCAACCCTACAAACGATAGCCCCTTTTTCATAAGCGGCATTGCCATCATACATCATGTCCCGCAACACGCGGTCTCCCGATAATGCCAAAGACAACGCCCGAGTAGTAGGCACGCCCAAATGAAACATAGCTTCGCTACATAAATACTCCCGAATGGAAGACCGCAAAACAGCCAAGCCATCAGCTGTTCTGGAATAGGGCGTTTCGCCGGCACCTTTTAATTGCAGTGCCCAATTTTTGCCATCATGCTCTACTTCGCATAGATTAATGGCTCTACCATCACCCAGTTGTCCTGCCCAATTTCCAAATTGATGCCCACCGTAGCACATGGCGTAAGGTTTAGTATATGGCAATACGGTGTTTCCCGTAAAAACGTTTAAGAAATCTTCGCTTTTTGCATCATCTTCGGCAAGCCCTAAGTTTTCAAGCATTTCGGGCGACACGTGCAACAATTCAGGTTTTGACGTTTCCTTGGGCGTAACATAAGAAAAGCACACCTCAGACACTTGCCTTCTGGAGTTTTCCAAAATAGGATCTGCCGGTAATTCTTTATTGAATTTATCTTTTATGTTTAATTTCATTTTCTACTTTCTAGACGTGTCAGGTTTTGAAAACACAAGTGCTCGGAAGACGAATAAAAGCGTTTTATAGGGTCTTAACTCCTCTTTCTTTCAATTTTTTTTAATGAAAAATTGAAATTCATTCTCCTCTTTACAAAAAGAGGAGAACTTAATATGAGATTAAATCTAGGAATCTCTTAATTTTAAACCTAAATTTTTGTCGCTTTTTGGCTCCTCCCTTTTCTAAAGGGAGGACAATCCCGCCAGAGGCGGGATTAGGAGGGTTCTTCAAAACTCTTCCGAACAGTAGTGTTTTCAATACCTGACAGGTCTTTTTAGTTTTATGATAACTTTTCAATCCATTTTTTTAATTCTGAATCTGATGGGTTTCTCAATTTCTTTTCGCCAATCATAATCGTTGGAAAATTAAGTCGCCTATTTTTATATAAACTTCGTAACGCCTCAGCATTGGCCTCATTTGTTTCTACATCAAGAAACTGAAAATCAAGATTCAAATCTTTTAAAAATTGAATATAATATTGACTTTTATGACATCTTTCAGCACCATAAATTTTGATTTTTGGCACCATAAATCACATTGTTTTAAGAAATTCAATGGCATTATTTGGGTATAAATGGAATTCCGAAAACACCACATAATCCTTTTTATCTATAAAGATAAACCAAGGTGTGCCACCCGTTTTATAGTTGCGCATTAAAGTGGACTGCAAGTCACCTTCTTTACCAGCGTCATATCCAAACGGTATTTGTAATCCATATTTCTTTTGAGTTTCCAACGTTTTTTCATAGGTATTTGCATGATGACCTTCAAAAACTGTTTGAATTGCCAAAAAAACCACATTGTCATTTTCTTTTAAAGCATCGACCATTCTTTTTAAGTCTGGCAAACCTTTAGTGTGACACCCACGGCACCAACTTTGAAAACAAAATACCACCTTAAATTTTCCTTTAAAATCTGACAATTTTATGGCCTCAGTTTTATTTCCATCACTATCCACCCAAGTGTCAACACCAAATTCTGGGGCTTTAAACAGTTGTGGTTTATTTTCGTAATAAGACATCGATCATACTTTTTTCATGCTGTTCCTAATCTATAAAGTTTGATACTGAAACCCGTTCAGTACGTCAAAACTCGCAGGCCTTAAACTTTAAGTTACTTTAATTTTTCAGCGTACAACTTTCTGAATTTCGCCAACTTTGGGGTTATAACTGCATTACAATACCCTTGTTGTGTATTGTTGCGATAATAATCTTGATGGTAATCCTCGGCGTCATAAAAAACATCTAAAGGCGATATTTCAGTTACTACTGGATCATCAAAATATTTGGCGACTTCTTTAACAACAACCTCAGCTATTTCTTTTTGGGTTTCGTCGTGATAATAAATCACCGAGCGGTATTGTGTACCCCTGTCTGCCCCTTGCCTATTCATCGTTGTAGGGTCATGTGTGGTCATAAAAATAAGTAGAATTTCCTCATAGGAAATCATATTGGCGTCAAAGGTAATTTGCACGACTTCGGCATGACCGGTTAAACCCGAACATACTTCGCGATATGTTGGTTTTCCGGGAGCATCCCCTCCGGAATATCCAGACACTACTTTCTCAACACCTTTTAATTCCCTAAATATGGCTTCGGTACACCAAAAGCATCCTCCGCCAACTGTTGCTATTTGTATTTTTTTATTTGTCATTTTTTTTACCCTTCCGAGTTTCATCCCGAGGCTTCAGGACAAAACCCACCTTCCCAAATTTCGACTACGCTCAATTACCGGGAAGGAGCTATTTGATTATTTTGATATGTTTTCTTGTTTTTCCAATTGCATGGATTCTGAATTGATACAATAGCGCAAACCACTTGGTTCTGGCCCATCCGGGAATACGTGTCCTAAATGCGCATCGCAAGTATTGCACATCACCTCAACACGCACCATTCCAAAGGAACTATCTTTTTCATATTTAATCGCATTTTCTTTAATGGGTTGCGTAAAACTCGGCCATCCCGTACCCGATTCAAACTTGATGGTAGAATCAAATAAAGGTGTATCGCAACACACACAATTGTATTTTCCGGCCTCATAAATACTGCATAGCGCACCACTATGCGGGCGTTCCGTGCCTTTTAATCTCGTAATTCTGAATTGTTCCGGGGTTAATTGTGCTTGCCATTCGGCTGGTGTTTTTTCAACTCGCCGGTCGGGAGTTGGGTTTCCGTTTACGGAAAAACCGATAACTTCTTTCCAAGTTAGCATATTTTTTGTCCTTTCGTTGTTAAATTAATATATGCTTTCAAACGAGACATTAGTCAAAAAAAGACTAGAAAACTTACATTTCTATCTATTTCATACCCATTGAAAGCATATTTGAAATTTACGACAAATTATGCCGTTATGCATACTAAATCCCAAAGGAAATCTCGATGCTAACATCGAGAAATCCTTTTTCAACTAAAGTTTAGTATTTTTACCAATAATCATTTTAAATCACGCCTATGTTGATTGCTGAAGCCGAGAAATTTGCACTTAACCTACTCAACGAAAAATTAGACACATCTTTTTTGTATCACAATATTCCACATACGCAACGTGTAGTAAATAGCGCAAAAGAACTTGCTGAATTAGCCAATATTGAGGAGGCTGATAAAAATCTGCTTTTGGTGGCCTCATGGTTGCACGACACTGGCTACACCAAAGGGGCGAAAGACCACGAAGAAGAGAGTGTTAAAATAGCCAAGGCGTTTTTGGCAGGACAAAACTGCCCAGAAAAGGACGTAAGAACAATTTGTGATTTAATTCTAGCAACTAAAATTGACGCCGTCCCAAAAAATCAATTGGAACGCATTATTAGGGACGCGGACAGTTCTCATATAGGAAGCAAAAATTATTTGGAGATTTCTGAACTGCTCAGAAAGGAATGGGAATTGTTGTGCAATAAGAGCCTTTCGGAGTCTGAATGGATTGCGGAAAATATTGATTTCCTCACCACCAGACATCGATTTTATTCAACAGAGGCATCAAGTATGTGGGATAATCGCAAGGGTAAAAATCTTTCGCAATTAATCAAAATGAAGAAAAAGATTGATGCGGATTCCAAAAAATTAAATCAGAAAAAGGAGGAGCTCAGTTTTAAAAAAAGTAAGGTGGTATTGCCAGATCGAGGTATCGAAACCATGTTTCGGGTAGCATTAAGAAACCATATCACATTGAGCGATATTGCCGATACCAAAGCCAATATTTTGCTTTCGGTAAATGCTATTATTATTTCTGTAGCCCTATCTAATTTATTGCCCAAACTGGATAATCCTTCCAATAGTTATTTGATATACCCCACGTTAATTTTTCTATTGTTCACTGTTGCTTCAATTGTCTTATCGGTTTTGGCAACTAGGCCGAACGTTACAAAGGGGCAGTTCACAAAAGAGGACGTAGCCAATAAAAAAGTAAATCTATTATTCTTCGGCAATTTCCATCAAATGAGCTTAAAAGATTTTGAATGGGCCATGGGAGAAATGATGCAGGATAAGGATTATTTGTATGGCTCATTAACCAAAGACCTTTATTTCCTCGGCCTTGTTTTGAATAGAAAATATAACCTATTGAGGACTACCTATACCGTATTTATGATTGGTATTGTGGTTAGCGTATTTGCATTTGGAATTGCTTTTGCAACAAGTGGTGCGACTTAAAGGGATTAAGCCTTAAGCTCTTTCATCAAATCATCATAGGTATAAAACGCCTTATCATTTTCGTTTTTATGATATAGTACGCTTACGCGGATTGCTTTTAATCCGGTTACCGCCTGTAAATCTTGCAACTCTACAATTTCTACATCAGTATCCAAATAATTCTTGGACTGAAGAAATTTGATGTAACCCAAATATTCAATTTCATCCTGCTTTTGGGAATACACGATGCTGATTTTGCCTTTTTGCGTAACGCGTTCTGTGGTGCCTTTTATATAAGCCTTATCTACACGTTTTTTTACGATTTCGTAACGTGCATTGTAGGTGCCGTCAACATCAAATTGCTTTTCGTCCATCCTAAAACTGATGGTCAACGGCTGGTTGAACACCAAAATCATGGAGGCTACGTCCAACGCCACTGGAAAATCAGATTGCATTTGGTAATAGGCGTTTTCCATTTCACACATTACCTGCAATTGCCATAAACGCAGATTGTACAAGTAAATTTTATTGAAACTATCCTCTTTGGTAATGGACTCTCCAACATACATATTATGCTCAACACCATCGGTTTTAAAGCGTTCAAAATAATGCGGATACATCTGTTGGGCTTCCTCTTGTTTTTTGTCCAAAAGCGTAGCCATTTCCACATTAATTTTCGCAATAGTTTCATCGTAGTCTTTTCTATGTCTGTAGAGTACGTTGACCTTTTCGTCAATATTTTTGTAGTAGGCTTCTACATCATCATTCAACAGTTGATTACTTTTTAAATGATCTAAAAGAGGTTCAACGTCTTCTTTGAAGAAGGATGAAATCTGTTGCTCGCTATCCACTTGGAAATTTTCGTCCAATCCGTTCTGAAAATCATTTATCTGATAAATAAACTGCTCATAAATTGGCAAATGTTCCAATTTCAAAGCCTTATCCAAAATCTGTTTTGCCGCTCTAAGTTGAAGCGACAAGTCTTCTCGTGTAGCATAGTTTCTAGCTTCCGAAGACCCCTTAATATCTATTTGCCCGTACAACGGATATACATTATCAAAGGCTATTTTTTGAAAAGAAGCCTCTTCTCCTTCCACTTCAGCCTTTATATAATTCTTTGCTTCTTTAGCAAAACGCCAATGCACACTCGGGTGAATTGAGGTGCATTCCTTTTGAATAATAGCTTCAATAAGATTCTCTTCATCCTTTTTGGACCGCTCCACTGCCGAAACGATAAATGGCATCACATCCACCAACTTATTGGCATTGATACTATTCAAAGCATGTGGTGTGTTGGATACAATTTCCATTATGCCCATAAGTCCTTCATCATTAGCAATTGGTGCAAAAATGGCACTTTTAAAACCTTGTTTATGCAACACTTCCACCTGAGGCGCGAAACCTCTCTTTGCTTTTTCGTAAACGCCATCCACGTCAGAAATAGAGAAATATTTTTTCTCTACAATCAATCTGTTATAGGACCATTTGCACAATGAACTATTACATTCCAAACGCTCTTGATCTCCTAAAAGGTAACTATTGATTCCTACCCCATAAACACGTTCAAAAGCTTTTTCCTCTTCATTATAAATTGAAAAACCAACCTGCAAATCATTGATACCCAGCAAAGACCTAAATACATCATGAAACTCGTACATAAAGTTTTCGTCCTTACGCTTATCCTCACCGATTAAATTGGATTTTATGTTGGAAATTGATTGATCCTCTGTAACATCAAAAATATTGGAAATCACGAAGCCTTTGAAAATATAGCTGCCTTGAGGAAAAAGTTCCTTCCATAAGTCTAAATTTTCAAAATTATCCAGGAGCTTTTTATAATCCTCTTCAGTAATTTTTTTTGCCTTTTCCGTTGGAACGATTTCACAAAAATCGGCATTATACATTATCTTATAAAACCTTAAAATGCCATTGGCATCTGGAATTTCATAATAAAACGGGCGCTTAAAATTCAAATTATAACCGTAGCAAAAATTTAGAATTATGGTACAAGCAATGATGTACCTGTGGTCATCAGGCATATTTTTGATATTCAACTCAAAGCCATCACCTGCGGTTTTGATAATATTTTTAAACCTTTCTGAAGAATTGAATATCAAATTATGAAACGGCACAGAGGCTGTTTTAATTTCATTTTTGGTCAACACAGGCGCAAATGAATCCTGAAGAATAATTCTGATTTCTTCTTTCCTGTCTTCCAAAATTTGCGTATCGCTAAAACCATCCCTTAACTCCGGAAACGATGCCGCAGACTTTAGGACACGCTTTGCCTTGGCAGAAAGAAATTCATCTTCACTATCGGCCAGTTTTTCATAATGCTGAAGCAACTTGTTGAAGCTGACTTTAAGCGTCATTGGCGACTCAATATTGTCGTTGATGTCCATTTTATGGATTAAATTAGGGTACAAAGTTACAAATTATTGGGTTAGTCGTTATAAAGTAGACTTTCTAACAGCCTAATTGTTACAAGGATATATGTTAAATTTTCAGGTTCTTTAATGGAAGAAAATGCGTGCTCTGTAATAATTTGGCTATTTGTGTAGCACTTTTTAATTTATGTACTTTCGAAGTCCCATTAGGTTCCGCTCAGTATAAACTTCTCTCCTCTCCTTTTACATTTTTTAATCAAACAGCATTGCACAAAAAAAGCCTCTCAAAAATTGAGAAGCTTTTAACTCGTGCGGGCGGAGAGACTCGAACTCTCACACCTCGCGGCACTAGATCCTAAGTCTAGCGTGTCTACCAATTCCACCACGCCCGCATAGTCCATCCCGATAGCTATCGGGGTTAAAGGGATGCAAATATAATTAAGATTTTTAAATTCCAAAGGGCGATGCTATAAAAAGTATTCTTTTTTATACTTTTGGATATCTTCATTTAAAATATCCTATGAACGCAATTCAATCTTACATAAAACAGCACAAAGAACGCTTCATCAATGAACTTATCGATTTACTTAAAATCCCATCCATAAGTGCCGATTCTACTTATAGAAATGATGTTTTAAAAACTGCCGAAGCCATCAAAAAAAGTTTGGAAAAAGCGGGATGTGATGCTGTGGAAATCTGTACAACGGATGGCTACCCCATTGTATATGGCGAAAAAACCATTGGAAAACATTTACCGACCGTGTTGATATACGGGCACTATGACGTGCAACCTCCAGACCCATTGGATTTATGGAAGTCGCCCCCTTTTGAGCCTATTACTAAAGCCACTGAAAAGCATCCCGACGGTGCCATTTTTGCGAGGGGCGCCTGTGACGACAAGGGCCAATTATATATGCATGTAAAGGCATTGGAATTTATGACAGCCACCAATCAAATACCATGCAACGTGAAGTTTATGATAGAAGGTGAAGAGGAAGTGGGCAGCGCAAATTTGGCAACCTTTGTCAAAAACAATCATAAGAAACTGGCAAATGACGTTATCCTTATTTCTGATACGGGAATGATTGCTAATGATGTACCCTCCATCACCACGGGATTGCGCGGTTTGAGCTATGTTGAAGTTGAAGTGACTGGACCAAACCGGGATTTACACTCTGGTTTATATGGGGGTGCGGTGGCAAACCCCATCAATATTTTGACCAAAATGATAGCCTCACTTCACGATGAGAACAACCACATTACCGTCCCCGGCTTTTACGATAAGGTTGAAGAGCTGTCCAAAGAAGAACGCGACGAAATGGCCAAGGCCCCTTTTAATTTGGAAAATTATAAAAACGCTCTGGATATAGATGCTGTTTATGGTGAAAAAGGCTTTACCACGAATGAACGCAATTCTATTAGGCCTACTTTGGATGTCAATGGTATTTGGGGCGGATATATTGGCGAAGGTGCTAAAACGGTAATCCCGAGTAAGGCTTTTGCTAAAATTTCAATGCGATTGGTGCCACATCAAGATTGGGATGAGGTTACTCAACTCTTCAAAACTCATTTTGAAAGTATTGCGCCAAAAGGCGTCAAAGTAAAGGTAACGCCGCATCATGGTGGTCAGGGCTACGTAACGCCAATTGACAGCGTTGGGTATCGCGCCGCCAGTAAGGCTTATGAAACCACTTTTGGAAAGACTCCCATTCCTCAACGTAGCGGAGGCAGTATTCCAATTGTTGCCTTATTTGAAAAGGAATTAAAAAGCAAAACTATTTTAATGGGCTTTGGTTTGGATAGCGACGCCATCCACTCCCCCAATGAACATTTTGGGATATGGAACTATCTTAAAGGGATTGAAACAATTCCTTGGTTTTACAAGTATTTTACGGAGATGTTTGAATAAATCCTTTATTTTTTCAATTCCAATTTTTCGGCAAAATAATCACAAAAATCCTTCATGGTTGCCGTCATTTTTTCATCCTGGGTCGCCCGGTTAAATGTATTGGCCATGGCCACTAAAGTTTGATGGAAGAATATTTTCATCTCATCAACGGGCATATCTTTGGTCCACAAATCGATACGCAACATTTCTTTGGCTTTATCGTCCCAAACAGACAGCATCATTGCCTTGGCCTCTGCATTACTTATGCCCCCATCTTCCGCTGACCATAACAGCTTTTCAGGAATGCGGTTTTCATCTAGTTCAACATTCAGCTCAATTTTTGATGTGATTGTATTTGCCATTATTTACGTGGTTTAAACTTTGAATTATTAAAAATATCCTCAGGTTTCATTTGTAGCATGTCCTTTATGGAAACTTCATTGTTTTTCATGTAAGCCCGTACTATTTGCCAGCCGATGTATTGGCCCAATCTACCTGGAGAATCGGCATCTATCTCTTCTAAATAAAATTTGCTAAAAGGAGCTGGATTGATAAACCTGCTAAGTAGTTTGGTATCGGTACTATACAACAATTCGCGCTCAATAAAATACCGCCAAATGTAGTGTTCATTGACTCTGGCCCATTCAAATTCCGATTCAGAATAGCCCATACGTTCAGCCTCTGAAACATTTGGCAACATAATGTCCTTAAAATATAATTGCTTTCCAAAGTATACCATTTCATCCAATAAAGTTTTCCGCTGCGGTTGATAAATGTACCGTCCTGCATACTCAGATGCCAAATCCACCACAATCTGCTTGGCTTCAAAATTCTTTCGGATATACTTTTGAATTTCCTGATAAAAAAAATGCTCTTTACCCAAATAATTATCAAGTGCAATGATGGCAATGGTATCGGTAACGATTACCCGATTTCTGTAATCCACCATAGAAGTTGTGGTAATCACCCTTGGCATACTAAATTCAGGAAAATAATATTTCAAATGATTGAAAAGCGATTCAATGTCCATTTCCACCTCATCAAGATTTGGAAATACCTCAGCAACTTCCCTAAAAAGCTCCCGTTGAATGGTATCCCTAGTTTTCGCAATCCAAAACGAATCGGGAAACTTTTCGGAAAACATAAAAGGGTAGGCCCGTTTCAATTCGGGTAAATTGCCTTCCGTAATTTCGCCAAAAAGCAAATCAAACCTTTCTACAGAAATATCCGTATTTACTTTCGCAATTTCCTGCTCCAAGGTATTGTCCTTTCCACAGGAAATAACCACTATCAACAGTACTGGGAATATCAAATTTTTCATAGAAAACTAAACGCTATAAATTTTTATTAATTGAGTGTTTGCTTTATTTTTGTTTGCAAAGGTACTATTCCCAAATTAAAATTCTCGCTGTATGCAAACTGAAAAAGTTGTTGATTATATAGTAAACTGGCTGAAGAACTATGCCACGAATGCCGGTGTTAATGGATTTGTTGTTGGTGTTTCTGGCGGTATTGATTCTGCCGTAACTTCCACATTGTGCGCAAAAACCGGCATGAACGTTCTTTGCGTTGAAATGCCTATTCATCAAGCAGAAAGCCATGTTTCGCGCGCCCATGAACATATTGAGCAACTGAAAGCAAGGTTTGATAATGTAAGTGATACCCGAGCAGACTTGACTCCAGTTTTTGAGGAATTTAAAACTGAGGTGTTTATGGACGGCGACCAAGCCACCATTGACATGGCCTTGGCAAATACGAGGGCACGACTTCGAATGACTACTTTGTATTATTATGCAGGTCTATATTCGCTTTTAGTAGCCGGTACGGGTAATAAGGTTGAAGACTTTGGGGTAGGCTTTTACACAAAATATGGCGATGGTGGCGTTGATTTAAGCCCAATAGCATATTTATTGAAATCCCAGGTGTATATGCTTGGCGAGTTCCTTAAAGTACCAGAATCCATTATGATAGCTGCGCCCAGTGACGGTTTATTTGGTGATGCCCGAAGCGACGAGGACCAGATTGGAGCATCCTACCCAGAATTGGAATGGGCCATGAAAATGGATGAAGATGGCAAAACTATAGAGGATTTTTCAGGTCGACAACAAGAGGTTTTCAGAATTTACAAACGTTACAATAATAACAATAAACACAAGATGATTCCTATTCCAATTTGCGAAATTCCTAGCAATTTGATTTAGGCATTGTATTATCATCAAAAATTTTAGTATTTTTGCACTTTGGGTGTATTCCCTTATAGCTATACTATGATTCTCTCATTTAAAATCAACATCATAGTAAATTAAAACCCTAAGAATTATGATTAAATTATTAATAGCAGACCCTCACCCTATTATTAGAAAAGGGCTTGAGCACCTTTTTTCTGCTTCTTCTGACGTGAAAATCGTCGGCAGTGTTGACAATGGCGAAGCCGTTTTGGACTTTCTCAGAAAAGAACCCGTTGACGTTCTTTTGACTGAAATTGATTTGCCTAAATTAAATGGTTTAACCGTGCTAAGGCACATAAAGTCTGACTTTCCAGATGTAAAGGCATTGATGTTCAGTGCCCAGCCTGAAAACGTTTATGGCTTTAACTCTATTAAGGCTGGAGCTGCCGGTTACGTTTCCAAAAACGAAAATGTTATTACCGTAAGTGAAGCTGTTTCCAAAGTTCATGATGGTGGCATCCACCTGAGCAATGAGTTGACCCAAGAACTTGCATTTGGGAGCCGAAACAACAAAAATGGCACATTCTTTAAAAAACTTTCTACAAGGGAAACTGAAGTGTTAAAACTTTTGGCCATTGGAAAGAAGAACAAGGAAGTTTCCAAGGAATTGGATATCAATGAAAAAACTGTGAGTACGTATAAAGCACGTTTGATGAAAAAACTAAAGGTGGACAATCTAGTTGACCTAGTAAATCAAGCGAAGTTTTTAGACCTATAATACTCGGCTCAATTTTCTTGACAGCAACATTTTGAGGTTGGAGTATTCTTTGACTTCTTCCAGCACAGACCTGTTAATTTCAGATTTGTGCTCCAATGTTTTTTGCTGACATTCCAGTACTTTTTGCTCTATTAAAAAGCATCGAAGATTTAGAATGGTCTCGCTCACTAATTGCGAGACCGTTTGTGTTTTTTCCTTTGGGAATATATTCTTTCGGTGCCAATCGTCCAAAGTATAGCGTTCATCTTCCATTAAGATGTTGGTAATCTCATTGGCCGTATTGGCATCAAGTGCATTAATGAAGTTTCTCAACTCAAAATTTTTGTCTTCTTGATTTAACTTGTCAATCACTGTGTAGTACAAATCCTTGAACTGAGGATCTGAAAATTCCATTTCATCCTCCTGAAGATCCAGATAAATTTTTTCGAACACTTTGGCCTGCTGAATGACTGGTTCTCGCACTAGCTCACCTTGTTCATTTTCTTTTAGTACTAAATCCTCAAAATCCTCGGTCTTATTGCCGTAAAGCAATAAAATTTCGATAATCTTTCGCTCCAAAATATATTGCACATCCACTTTTTCCTGTGGCTGTTCATGGCGTATTACCTCAAAACTCTGCTGTTCTTTTTTGAACTTTTTATTCTCTTCCTGATGTTCTTTTTTACTGATTTGAGCTAAAGTACTAAACAGCACTTCTTCGCTGATATCCATAATTTTGGAACATTCCTTAACATAAATCTCCTTTTTTATGGTATCTGGAATTTTGGAAATGCTATTGACAATATCGCGAATAGTTTCAGCCTTTTTTATGGGGTCGTTTTTGGAGTCTTCAAAAAGAATGGACGCCTTAAACTGAATAAAATCTTGAGCCTGTTCATCTAAGTAAAGTGTAAGCTCCTCCAAGGTGTTTTGCTTGGCAAAACTGTCTGGGTCTTCTCCTTCTGGAAAAGAACATACCTTAACGTTCATTCCCTGTTCCAATATCAAATCGATACCCCGAAGTGATGCACGCATTCCGGCTGCATCCCCATCAAAAAGAACTGTAATGTTTTTGGTAAGTCGGTTGATCAGACGGATTTGTTCCGAAGTTAAAGCCGTTCCCGAAGAAGATACCACATTTTTAATTCCGGTTTGATGGAATTGAATCACATCCGTATAACCCTCCACCAAATAACAATTGTCCTCCTTAGCAATGCTTTGTTTTGCATTGTATATACCGTAAAGCACTTTGCTTTTATGGTAGATATCGCTTTCGGGGGAGTTCAGATATTTTGCTGCCTTTTTATCATTTATCAAAATTCGGCCACCAAAACCAAGTACACGCCCGCTCATACTTTTAATAGGGAACATTACGCGACCTTTAAAACGGTCGAAACGCTTTTCACCCTTTACAATCGTAAGTCCTGTTTTCTCTAAAAACTCGAGCTGATAACCTTGCTTTAAAGCCTCATCCGTAAAGGCCTGCCATTCATCCAAGGCATAGCCCAAATCAAATTTTTTGATGGTATCGGGGGTAAAACCACGTTCCTTAAAATAACTTAATCCGATAGATTTGCCCTGGTCTGTTTTGTTCAAAATCTTTTGAAAATAAACATTAGCAAATTCACTGACCAGATACAGACTTTCACGTTCGTTGGCAGCTTCCTTTTGAGCATCACTTTGCTGAGTTTCCTCAAGTTCAATGTTATATTTTTTTGCCAAATAGCGAATAGCCTCTGGATAGGTAAAATGTTCATGCTCCATCAAAAAGGCAACAACATTACCACCTTTTCCAGTACTAAAATCCTTCCAAATCTGTTTTACTGGCGATACCATAAAACTTGGCGTTCGCTCGTCGCTAAAGGGGCTTAAACCCTTATAATTGCTACCGGCCTTTTTCAATTGTACAAAATCGCCGATTACCTCCTCAACTCGGGCAGTATCAAAAACTTGGTCTATGGAATGTGTGGCAATCACCTACTACGATAAATTTAAAAAGCTAAACGGTAAAAGTAACACAAAATAGCACATTACTCAATAGGAAAAATTAGGTATCTGCAAATTTTAACTACTTTTGAACGCCATAATCAAGTGTCAATTTAAATGAATAATCAACATTTTAGAAATGTTTTAGAACTAACACTTGCTACTGTTTTAATAAGCTCTGCGGCGGTATTGGGCAAATATATTGCAATGCCGACTGCCGTAATAATTTGGTGGCGTTCTGCATTAGCCCTGATTTTTCTGTTTGCATTCTGCAAACTTCAAAAGGTAAATTTGAAATTTAGGTCAAAAAAGGACGCCAGAACCGTTTTAATCAGCGCCTTATTTTTAGGAGCACATTGGGTTACCTATTTCCATTCCGTAAAAACTTCTAACGTATCCATTGGGATGCTGTCGCTATACACCTATCCCGCAATTACCGCAATTTTGGAGCCCATTCTCACCAAAACCAAATTCAACAAGGTTCATTTGCTATTGGCCATTTTGGTTTTAATCGGTGTTTATATTTTGGCTCCAGAGTTTAACACGGAAAACTCCCATTTTAATGGTGTCATTTGGGGAGTAATTTCCGCAATACTATTTACACTTCGTAATATAATGTTGAAGGGAAGCTCAAAATCCCATAATGGTACCATGATTATGATGCACCAATTATTGGTAGTAACCATTGTCCTTGTTCCCGTATTATTCATATTTGGAACTTCAGAAATATCGACTCAATACCCTTATGTTATTATGCTGGCCCTATTGGCTACAGCAGTTGGACATTCCTTGCTTATAAAAAGCCTAAAATATTTTTCAGTAAGCACAGCCAGTATTATTCTAAGCACCCAACCATTTTTTGGCATTCTTTTGGCCTATTTCTTTTTAAATGAAATACCTACTTCTAATACGTTTATTGGAGGATCATTGATTATTTCTACGGTAATTATCGAAAGCATTCGGTCGAGGAAATAGTTAAAATTAACTAATATTAACCCGTTGTGCATTATGATTTAAAAGAAAAAAGTTGTTCATCTTACTGATAATCAGTAAATTG
>NZ_JBHULY010000027.1:0-33527 GCF_042684665.1 Hyunsoonleella rubra
AACAATTTACTGATTATCAGTAAGATGAACAACTTTTTTCTTTTAAATCATAATGCACAACGGGTAAAAGAAATAAAGTTCAATTAGGTTTTGCGGAATTGATTATTGATGGCAAAATAAAATTAGTTAAAAGGACTGTTTCAGATGATGGGAGGGGGACAGTTTTTAAGGAGTCACTTTTAATTCGTAATGAAGAGGAAGCAGTAATTTTTAATTATATAGAGCTTAAATCATTCAAAAAGAGAGCATCTGAGTATTTTTACGATTGTCCTGACTTAATTTCTAGGATTAATAAAAAAAGATATAACCGAAAAAACTTAGAGGCTATAGTGAAGTTTTATAACGACAATTGCGCCAAATAATCAAAATGCACCCCCTCCGAAACCAATTCACATTTTAGGCCAACAGTTTCGCAAGCCAATTTTAAAGTATCAAAATCCAGATACAGCCATTTCAGTGGTACTTCGCTTTCACCTTTATGGCTGATAAAATAGTCCAGCTCTCCGTAGTAACTGGCATTTGTGTCAATCCACAGGCCACCATCGTCATCCTCATACATATATTTTATGTCCGAGGAATCTATGAGAATCTGTCCGTTTGGGTTCAATAATGATTTCAGGTGTTTTAGGTATTTGGAAACTTGTCGTAATTCCTGAAAAATACCAGTGCCGTTCATCAACAATAAAATGGTATCAAACCTTTCTGTTTCATTTAGAATATTTAAAACTTCAGCGTTCAAAACACCTCTTTGCTTGGTTACCTCAATGGCCCTTTTTGAAATGTCAATCGCTTTTACATCAACCCCTTTTTCCTGTAAATACAAGCTATGGCTTCCGGCGCCACAACCCACATCCAAAACTTTACCTTTTGATAATTCCAACGCTCTTTGTTCCAATTTAGGCATTTCGGAGAAGTCCCGAAACAAATAGGGAAGGGGCAAAATATCTTTATCGGATATATTAGTCCATGTTATGATATTCTCCTCGGTCAAAGAGCCTGTAGAAATTCCGTGAAGGTAATCCAATAATGCTTTTCCAAAAATGTCTTTCATATGCCTTTGTCATTGCGAGGACGAAGGACGTGGCAATCTCCTCTTTTTGTTCAATAGATTACTTCGGTCATAAACTTCGTTTAGGTATTTTAAATCAAAATATATTTCGATTTCAAATAATCCTCGTGATGACGAAATGCACTATTTTTACACCATGCAAGACATCATAAACAATCTTCCAAAGCTCGCCAAAGATAAACATAACGAAAACAAAAAATTCTTTCAGAAATTAAAAAAGAAACCGCCTAAGGATTTGGATTATGTGATGCAGGATCTGCACGAGGAAGAATTTGAACGTACCGACTGCCTAGAATGCGCCAATTGCTGTAAAACTACGGGACCCCTATTTACGGATAAGGACATTGAGCGCATTTCAAAATTCTTCAAACTAAAACCGCAACAGTTTATAGCACAATACCTAAAAATTGATGAGGACAACGACTACGTATTGCAAAGTGTGCCCTGTACCTTTTTAGGAGCTGATAACTATTGCTCTATTTACGAGGTGCGCCCAAAGGCCTGCCGGGAATTTCCGCATACCGACCGAAAAAAGTTTCAGCAGATTTCTAATTTAACCCTGAAAAATGTGGCCATTTGCCCAGCTGCCTTTAATATCGTTGAGACTATGAAACAACGGATTAAAATTTAGTTTACAGTCTCAGTCTCAGTCTCAGTCTCAGTCTCAGTCTCAGTCTCAGTCTTAGTTTCGGTCATCGGTCATCGGTCACCCGTCTTCCGTCAATTACCCTTTGCGCAAGATGTATGATTTTCATATTTTTAAAGGAAAATTGCAAAATTGGAAAGCCTACTAAATTACTTTGAAACCATTCCGTCCCACCACCGTGCATTTATTATTGCAGGTGGTCTTACATTCTTTTGGCTGTTGGAGGGTATCATGCCTTTGTTTGGAAAACCCTATAAAAAATGGCAACATGCCATCCCTAATATTTTCTTTACGATTACAACAATTTTGGTGAATTTGCCATTGGCATTTTTGCTACTCCAATGTTCCGATTGGGTGGTGGTCAACGATTTTGGCATTTTAAACTGGTTGCCCGAAATGCCCCGGTGGCTATATGTTATTCTGGGACTGTTTTTGATGGATTTGATCGGAGCATATCTGCCACATTTTATCGAGCATAAGATAAAGCCCTTATGGATGGTACATCTCGTGCACCACACGGACCATAATGTGGACACCACTACCGCCAATCGGCACCACCCTTTGGAGAGCGTGATACGCTACTTTTTTACGCTAATAGGCTTTTTGATTATAGGTTCACCGATTGGCATCGTGATGTTGTATCAATCCCTTTCGGTTGTGGCCACGCAATTTAACCATGCCAATATCAAATTGCCCAAACGCATAGATACGATGTTAAGCTACGTTGTTGTTTCCCCCGATATGCACAAGGTACATCATCACTATAGGCTACCCTATACGGATTCCAACTACGGCAATATTTTTTCCGTTTGGGACCGCCTGTTCGGTACATTTATGGCCATGGATACCGATGACATCGTTTACGGAGTGGATGTATTCCCCGATGAGAAAAAGAACGGCCATATTGGCGAATTGCTCAAACAGCCATTTCAGAAATATGATAAACCCACTATGGAGGCTGAGAAGTAAATCGTGTTGTTTATTTGGGCGTTACCCAAAAGGGGTCGGGCTTTCACTACTCAATCCCTCCTGCGTCGGGGATTTCAAACATGCCGTTCAATCCCTAACGCAAAGCCCATTATGGGTATATCAAATATTTTGTTCTAATAAGTTTGAAAGCTTCCAAATCCTCCTGCCAAGTTGCTTTAATTTCAGTCTCGGATATTCCAGCTTCAATTTGTTTTTGAAGTTCCTCGGTGCCTGCATGTTTAGTAAAATTATCCGTGTTAAAAAATTTCGATTTATCGGTGGAGTTTTGATATGTCTTAATCACCCATTTTAAGGTCATTTCACCATTAACGACTTCATTTTGTAAATCTTCACCATAACAAAGTGTCCCTTTGTGTTTTGGGTATTTTGCTCCAAAATTTGCAACAGGAGTATAGGTAAAAGACATCACCTTTTTATCTAAAAAAGGAGCCCCGTAACGCTGAAATTGAAACTCCGTACCTCGGCCTGCATTGATATTCGTACCTTCAAACAAACCTAGGCTTGGGTACAATTCAATAGACTTGTCATTGGGTAGGTTGGGCGAAGGTCTAATCGGCAAACTATAAGACCTTTGGTGGGTATAGTGTTTAACGGGAATTACGGTTATCTCGCATTGCAAATTATCAGCCAACCAATTTTCGCCATTAATCATTTGCGCATATTCCCCAATGGTCATCCCGTGAACTAAAGGAATGGTATGCATCCCTAAAAAGCTTGTGTGTTCGGCCTGCATGGTTGGCCCATCAATATAATGCCCGTTCGGGTTTGGCCTGTCAAAAATTAAAACAGGAATTTTAGCTTCCGCACAGGCTTCCATCACATTGTGTAACGTAGAAATGTAGGTGTAAAACCGAACGCCAACATCCTGAATATCAAAAATCACAATATCTAAATCTTGAAGCGCTTCCTGAGTAGGCTTCCTATATTTTCCATGAAGCGAAATAATAGGCAAATTCGTTTTAGTATCAAACCCATCTTCAACATGTGCACCCGCATCAGCCTTGCCTCGAAACCCGTGCTCCGGCGCAAATACTTTTTTGATGTCAATATTCAAACTCAAAAGTGAATCTACTAAGTGAGTGTAATTGTTGTCTGAGACTCTCTTGTTGTCAGAGGCTCTCGTGTTGTCAGAGGCTCTCGAAGACAATACATTCGAATCGGTGCCTTCGAGAACCTCAGGCACCTGCCCTTCGAGAACCTCAGGCACCTGCCCTTCGAGAGACTCAGGCTTCTCATGAAACACCACCGAGGTTTGATTCGCAACGACTCCAACTCGTTTTCCTTTTAAAATGGGTGAATACAATTCCGTTCGATTAGCCCCAACAACCATCCCTCTGTCACCCTGTCCCGAAAGCTTTCGGGATTGTTTCAGGGTCTCGTCACTCTTCTCAACTTCCGCCTCCCGATAGCTATCGGGATGTCTTCCGTCTTCCATCTTCTTCCCATTCCCACAGGAAATCATAACGAAAACAACGCCTATTATTATTAGGAAAACCCTATTTTTGAAACAGCTAAACCGCATAAATTAGTTTGAATTACGAGTATTTTATAGCTAAACGCATTATTGGTAGTAAAGCGTATAAAAGTAGCATTTCGGCACCAATAATAAAAATTGGAATCATGGCCATCGCCATTGGCATGGTGGTGATGATGATTTCCATTGCAACAGGTATCGGACTTCAGGAAAAAATACGAGACAAAGTGGTGGCATTCAACGGGCACGTGTCCATTACCAATTACGACAGCAATGCCTCCCAAGAAAGTATAGTACCCATTGCTTTGGATGAGAAAACCGAATCGTTTTATCCTGTCTTCTCCGCTGTGGACGGCGTGAAACACATCCAGGCGGTGGCTACAAAATTTGGGGTAATCAGAACAGAAACCGATTTTGAAGGTGCTGTATTAAAAGGTGTAGGGAGTGATTATAATTGGCGGTATTTTGATGAGTTTCTGGTTGAAGGACGAGTACCAAGTTTTGAAACCAAATGGAGCGAGGAAGTGTTGATTTCAAAATATTTGGCAGATAGACTAGGGTTCGCTTTAGGCGAAAAATTCCAGATGTATTTCTTAAAGGACGATACCGAAAAGCCCCCAAACATCATCAGCTTTGAAATTGTGGGGATTTACAGTTCGGGGTTTCAGGATTTTGATGCTACCTATTTGGTGGGCAACCTAAGGCATATTCAACGTATGAACCGCTGGAAGGAAAATGAAGTCGGCAATTTTGAAGTGTTTATTGACGATTACGACGATATCGAACGGATGGGCATCGAAATTTTTCAAAATACACCATCGACGCTCGATGTGAATACCATCGACCAAAAATTTGCTTCCATCATCGAGTGGGTCAAGATTTTTGATAAAAATATTTACGGCATTATCGGCATAATGATTTTGGTGGCGGGCATCAATATGATTACCGCCTTGTTGGTTTTGATTTTGGAGCGTACCCAAATGATTGGGATTTTAAAAGCACTAGGCAGTTCCAACTGGAGTATCCGAAAACTGTTTTTATACAACGCTTCCTACTTGATTCTTTTGGGATTATTTTGGGGTAATGTTTTGGGATTGGGGCTACTTTTGGTACAAAAGTATTTTAAACCCATCGCGATGAATCCAGATACCTATTATGTTACAGAGGCTCCGGTGTATCTAAATTGGACTTATGTGGTTGGCCTTAATGTGGGAACATTGCTACTGTGCTTGTTGATGCTTTTGGTACCATCTTATATTATTACCAAGATTTCTCCTGTGAAAGCGATCCGGTTTGAGTAGTTTCGTTACCTTGAGGATATGCGTCGTTTTAATGACTTATATCCTACGGCAGCGAAGTTAGTTGAAAATTTTACAAAATCAAGTTTTACTTCCCTTCAATATCACTAATATGATGCTCCAGGGCCTTTACCGAAATTTGAATTTCCAAAATCAAAAACCCTAAGGAAGCGATGAGCAAAATCAGTGCAATACCAAATACCCAAACCGCAATAACCTGTTGCTCGATATAAATTAGAAACATGGTCAGAACGCACAACAATAAGCTGGAAATACCCAAGATCTGCATGGAGCGCGTCAAGTACAATCGTTTTTTCAAGTTTTCAATCTGGGCAATCAGTATGGAATCTTTATTTTTAATATACTTATCGTGCAAATTTCTAATAGTTGCCGCATAGGCTATAAATCGATTGGTATAGGCCAGCATAATTAATGAAATGGCCGAGAACAGTAATGCGGGAGTGGTTAGGGTTAGTGCTTCCATGGCTTATTGTTTTGTTAGTGGATGGGATTTTTTAATTTCTTTTCTGTATTTCAACCAAATCTTTGTCAAGTGGTATGGGACATTCAAAAAATGACGCTTTTTTATTTTTGAGCCTTTGATGCCCCGCCATTCTTCAAGAGGGTGTTCTAAAATCACATGATCTGGCCGGCCGGAATAAAATATCTTAAATCTAGCAATGAGCTCAACATCAAACAGCCATTTACTAATAAACGCCTCTTCGAAAAGTTTGTGCACGATTGAAGTATGAAAGAGTTTTGCTCCACATTGGGTATCAAAAAGAGGCTCTTTGAGAACAAAACCCGCCAGATTTGCAAAAACACGACTTAAATGGTATCGGATTCTGTTTTGTTCTATTATGGCACCCAGACGTATCACACGTATACCTAAAACAAATTTGATGTTTTCGTGTAGTGCAATAGCTGAAATAAAGTTGTTGATTTCAAATAAGGGTGTAGAAAGATCAGCATCCAAAAAACCTATAAAATCATATTGGTCCAGTTCCTTTTGTGCAAATAAAACACCCTGTCTAACAGCTTCGGCCTTACCTCGGTTCGCATCAAAGCTTATGTTATTCAAGCTGTGGTTTTCTTGGCACAAATCCCGCAATATTTGGGCAGTATTGTCGGTGCTACCATCGTTTACAAAAAGAAAATGGATATTCGGATAGTCTATAGAGAATCTTAAAAATGCCTCTGTTTTTAAGCGATGCTCCTCATTGAAACATGGCACAACAATGAGTATGGCAATGTCTTTTTTCCTATTCATTCGCCTTTAACGCTTTTGAAAATTCCTTGGCTAAGATATCCCTTAAATTAATAACAACTTCGTTTTGCATGCTTTTATCAGGACTTTCGTCTTGTGGCTTAACGGAGACCGAAAAATCATGAACGTCTCCATTTTTGATAATGCCCTCTTCCTTCAATACCTGATAGAAAAAATGGTTTGGCACCCAAATCCTAGAGCTTGAGGTTTGAACAAATTCCCCCATATAGTCTTTTTTGTAAAACCCCTTATTGATCAAAAAATGCCGTTCTGGAATTTTGAAGGTGATGTTTTTATATTTGTTGGTGTTAATAGTGCCCATCGTTGCTCTCAAAATAGTGTATTCCTTGTGCTGAATATTACAGATGTAGTGGTTTAAATTTACGTATGAGAGGCTAACTACAACCATAAATCCTGCAACGGCTAATGCTTTATATATTTTGCTGTTTTCGTACAACTGTTTTATTAAGTAAAATTGATAGAAAAAAATAATTACCGCAGTAGGCCCTAAGGCTCTATTGCATAACCAATTTGAAGCGGATAACAAATTTGGTAAATAGCTCAAAGGAGCTACACTAATAAGAAATATAAAGAGCAAGATTTTTCCATGTTTTGCCTCTTTGAAAAACAAATACATAAACCCTAAAAAGGGTATGGCTCCCAATAATAAAAAAAGTTTGGACCAAAGTATGATCCCACTGGCTTTAGCTAATGCGAAAATTTCTCTAAAATAGAACTTTACAAGGCGGTACGGCAATTTTATGGGACTGATTTCCGTCCTGTTATGAGCCGGTATTTCAGATAAAAACAGGTGCAGTTTAAAAATTAAGAAATAAAAGCCAAATGAAGCTCCTAAAAACAGCAAAATGGCAATAAAGTTTCTTTTGGATAAGTACCTTGTAAGAGTTGCTTTAAATACAAATGGAAGTAGAAAGGCCGTTCCCGCAGTTTGATAGAGCATCAATGAAGCTATCACTAATACCAAAGGAATGACAGCTGATATAATCCTTTTACTTTCCTCCTCAAAAACCTTTACCAAAATGACTCCAGATAGAAAGGACAGGTTGGTGGCCAACGTTACCTGATACGTAGCACTCCAGCCGATATAAACAGAAAAAGAAGGCAAAGCCAAAATTGAAAAAGAGAACAGGCCAGCTTCTATTGGTTTTAATTTCAGCTTCAATAAATACCGAAAAACTTGTACTGAAAATAACACTGCCCAAAACATCGAGAATAACCGCATCCACTTTAAATCGGAAATGGTATCAGAAAAAGTGCCATACGCCAATTGATTTAAAAACGCATAAAATGGTCGGCCGTGGGTAATAAATTGGTGCTGAAAATTCGGGTCGTAATCTGCAGTCCAAATAAACTCATAGGAATCTGCAAAAGCATAAGTTTTAAAAATACCATGGTACAATGCCAAACAGCCCACAAATGCCAAAACACTATAAATTAAAGTGGTTTTTATCGAAACCGATGGACTAATTTTTGATTTTTGCATTTACGCCTGTGCAATAGTTTGGTAGATAAGGCAAATGTAAAATTTTTTTACGGAGGCAAAAGATGTGTACGATTTATTTTATATTTTCGGGAGGTGCAAGAGGACTTCCTACATTACATTTGGAAACATAGAAAATACGAATCTCAGGATTTAATGACATCCGATGGGCAAAACATTGATGTTGTTGCCACTGGAGAGCACAACCTGAATGCTGGCCCGGATTTTTTCAATGCACAAATCAGGATTGGCGAACAACTGTGGGCAGGCAATGTGGAAATACACATAAAATCCTCGGATTGGTTTTTGCACAACCATGAACTGGACAAGGCTTACGACAATGTGATTCTGCACGTGGTTTGGGAACATGATGCAGAAGTATTCCGTAAGGATAATTCGGTTATCCCCACTTTGGAATTAAGAGATTGCGTATCGCCTTCATCTTTAAATAATTATACGAAACTGCTCAATGGTAAACAGCAATGGATTAATTGTGAAAAAGACTTCCCAGAAATGGATGGTTTTACCATTCAAAATTGGTTGGAGCGCTTGTATTTTGAACGTTTAGAGCGAAAATCCATTGAAATTTTCAAATTGTTGGAAATCTCTAAAAATGGTTGGGAAGCTGTGCTGTTCAAAATGTTGGCCAAAAATTTTGGGTTAAAAGTGAATGGGGAATCCTTTTTGTGTTTGGCCAATTCCTTCGATTTTTCAGTTTTAAGAAAATCGCAACCTAAATTGGAACAAATAGAAGCTTTGCTGTTCGGTCAATCCGGGATGTTGGAAACTGCAGTTGAAGAGCCTTATTTTCAATCCCTTCAAAAAGACTATCAGTTTTTAAAACAGAAGTTCAAGTTGGAAACTGCTATGGTTTCACCATCATTTTTCCGCCTACGACCACCAAACTTCCCAACCATTCGATTGTCTCAATTAGCCAATCTATACCATAAACACCAAAATTTATTTTCAAAATTAATTGATAGTGGTTCTATTGATGACATTTACCAACTGTTTTCAGTTGAAGTCTCTGCCTTTTGGAAGACACACTACACGTTTTCAAAAGCTTCGAAGGCTTCGAAAAAAACGCTTTCAAAAGCGTTTATCGATTTGTTGATTATCAATACCATCGTCCCGCTAAAGTTCAGTTATGCCAAACATCAGGGAAAGTCTTCGGAAGAAAGTAATATTAATTTACTCGAAAAAATTCCGTCGGAAAGTAACAGTATTGTCAATAAATTCAATGCGTTACAAAAGGTTTCGGAGAACGCTATGCAGTCCCAAGCTCTTATTCAATTGAAAAATGAATACTGTGACAAAAATTTGTGCTTAAAATGTGCCATTGGCAGCAAACTTTTAAACCGTTAAACTTTTAAACTAAAAAAGTAAAGTTTAAATTGCGCTTATGAACGCATTTTACAAAATCCTGCTGTTTTTGCAGAAACATGGTTACCATGTTTGCCAGCGCATTGCAGACAGAATTGGCATTCGCGCCAAGGTGGTACGTACCTCGTTTATGTACCTCACGTTTGTGACGGTGGGCTTCGGTTTTGCGTTGTATTTATTTCTCGCATTTTGGATGCGCATCAAGGATTTAGTATATACCAAACGCTCCTCAGTTTTCGACTTATAGCTATGAATCCAATTGTAAGACTCTTTAGGTCAAGAATATATACTGCCATGATGCTGTTAGTAGTTATCATGTTGGTTGGTGTTTTTGGATATAGATTTATTTCGGATTATTCATGGGTGGATGCGCTTTACATGACCGTTATTACGATGACCACCGTGGGTTTTGGCGAGGTAATGCCCCTAGATGAACAATCCAAGATATTTACAATATTTCTCATATTGGCCAGTGTGATTATTGTGGGTTATGCGTTGTCCATTATTACAGAATATATTTTAAGCAAGAACGACGTTGAAGAATTAAAACATAAAAAGATGCAAAAGAAAATAGACAGTTTTAAGGACCATGTGGTCATCTGTGGCTATGGACGAAACGGAAAGCAGGCGGCGAGAAAATTACAGGCCCACCATAAATCTTTTGTAGTTATTGAAAAAGATAAGGACGTGGAGGAGCGACTGAAACATGACGATATACCTTATGTAATTGGAAATGCCAATGAAGATGAAACTTTGCTTTTAGCTGGTGTAGATAGGGCTTCGAACTTTATTTCGGCCTTGCCGGATGACGCGGATAATTTGTTTGTGGTGTTGTCCGCAAGGCAATTGAATAGTAAGATTAATATCATCAGTCGTGCGTCACAGGAATCTTCTTATGAAAAATTAAAATTTGCCGGAGCCAACAATGTGATTTTACCAGATATGATTGGTGGCGACCATATGGCATCACTTGTGGTAGTGCCCGGCTTGATGGAATTTATTGATAATCTTGCTATAGTTGGCGATTCGAATATCAATATTGAAGAGGTTGCTGTTGAAAAATTGTTTGATACAAATAAGAAAAAGAAGCGCACCATTAAGGATTTGGATTTAAGGAAGAAAACAGGTTGTACCGTGATTGGTTATAAAGACGAAAATGGAGAATACACCGTAAATCCAGAAGCAGAATTACCGCTGGCGCCAAAATCCAAGATTATCGTTTTGGGAAGACCGGAGCAGATCGAAGAGCTAAATTCTGAATACGATATCGAGCTGGAGGAATAGGTATATTTGGGGCAATATGTTTTAAAAACCCGTTTTTTTTTAGCATCTTGCTGACTTCTTATGACAATTTTTCAATAAAAATTAACGAACACTTACAATTATGAAGAAATATCTTCTAGGATGTCTTGCATTGATTTTGCCTCTTTTTACATTTGCCCAAGACGCCCAGGAAATTGGGATTGACCAAAAGATCGATCAGGTTTTTGGTGATCTGACGGGATGGTTTGTTCAAGCAATATTTTATCAAATTCCGTTTACCGATGAGGTCAGTGTGTATTGGGTGCTGTTTCCTTTGATTATTGGCGCAACCTATTTCACCCTTTATTTTAACTTAATCAATTTTAGAGGATTTATTACTTCAATAAATATAGTTAGAGGAAAATATGACGATTTAGAGGGTAGAAAAGATCATAAGGTGGAAATGGCAAAAATGCCCTTTACGGATGAAGAGGATAACCCTGATACCATAAGGGTTGAAGGCCATGAGGGGGAGGTGTCCCATTTCCAGGCATTGACGGCCGCTTTATCTGCTACGGTTGGTTTAGGTAACATTGCTGGTGTAGCTATTGCGGTTTCCATTGGTGGTGCCGGTGCTACATTTTGGATGATTGTTGCGGGATTTTTGGGCATGGCCTCTAAGTTTGTTGAGTGTACCCTTGGTGTAAAATATAGAGATATCGAAGATGACGGAACTGTGTATGGAGGTCCCATGTATTACTTAAGAAAAGGACTGAAATCCAAAGGATTGGAAGGCCTCGGAAAAGTATTAGCCGTGCTATTTGCCATTTTCGTTATTGGCGGTTCTTTCGGTGGCGGTAACATGTTCCAGGTGAACCAGGCCTTTCAATTGGTTGAAAATATAACCGGTGGTAGCGAATCCTTTATCCACGGCAAAGGTTGGTTGTTTGGTTTGGTAATGGCTGTCCTAGTAGGTATCGTGATTATTGGAGGTATCAAGTCCATAGCCAAGGTTACGGATAAAATTGTACCATTTATGGTGGCTATTTACGTTGCCGCTTCGTTGTTTGTGATTTTTGCAAATTTCAGTATGGTAGGCGATGCCTTTGCTCAAATTTTTAACGGGGCGTTTAGTCCGGAAGGAATTGCCGGTGGTTTCATTGGCGTTTTGGTGCAAGGGTTTAGGCGAGCTGCATTCTCAAACGAAGCTGGTGTTGGTTCTGCCTCCATTGCACATTCCGCAGTAAAAACGAGATATGCCGCAAGTGAGGGCATGGTAGCTTTATTGGAGCCATTTATCGATACGGTTGTGGTGTGTACCATGACGGCGTTGGTTTTGATAATCACAGGAAATGTGACTTCGGCTAATGCAGGTTTGGATAATGCGCAAGCCATTCTTTTAACTTCTGGAGCATTTGAATCCGCGATTTCGTGGTTCCCTTATGTGCTCACTGTTGCTGTGATACTATTTGCATTTAGTACGATGATTTCTTGGTCCTACTATGGATTCCAAGGTTGGGCGTTTTTGTTCGGAAGATCAAAGAAAATGGAGTACGCTTACAAATTGTTGTTCTGCCTGTTCGTTGTAGTTGGGGCGGCCGCAAGTTTAGGCGCAGTAATCGACTTTTCGGATGCCATGATATTCGCTATGATGGTGCCTAATATGATTGGATTGGTACTTCTGGCACCGAAAGTAAAAACCGAACTGAATAAATATAAGAAGGCCATTAAAGAGCTTAAAGCATAAATTACCATGCGTAATTTGAAATCCCATTTTGTGTTTACGAGAGAACAACGAAATGGGATTTTTTTGTTGCTGTTTATAATTGTTGTATTGCAATGCGTGTATTTTTTTGTGCTTCCAAAAGCCAACAAAACGGTGGAAGTAGATAACGCCGAACTCAAAAAATATCAAGCTGAAATCGATTCGCTCAAACAAATTGAAATCGCTAATCGCCAGCTCAAAATCTATCCTTTCAATCCAAATTACATCACCGATTACAAAGGTTCAGTTTTAGGAATGAGCAACGAGGAAATAGACCGATTGCTCGCCTTTCGGAAACGGAATAAATGGGTGAATTCCACAAAGCAATTTCAGGAGGTTACCAAAGTTTCGGATGCTTGGTTGGATAGTATCAGCCCATATTTCAAATTCCCTGACTGGGTGACCAATCCGAAGCCAAAATCTTCATTTTCATATTTGAATAATAGCACCCCAAAAACCTTCGCTCAAAAAAAGGATTTGAATACCGCCACCGCCCAAGAATTACAAAAGGTAAATGGCATTGGAAAAGTACTATCGGAACGTATCATAAAATTCAGAAATCGCACCAAAGGCGGTTTTATCGCCGATGTCCAATTAAGCGAGGTGTACGGACTATCTCCCGAAGTGATTGAAAATATCGCCCAACATTTCACCGTAAAAACCCCTCCAAAAATTACAAAAATCAATTTGAACAAAGCTTCGGCCGACGAATTGGTCACCATCCAGCATATCGACTACGAAATTGCCCATCACATTATAGAATACCGTCAGTTGCACGAAGGCTTTCGCTCTTTGGACGAATTGAGCAAAGTAAAAGGTATTCCGCTGAGCAAAATCGAGATAATTAAATTATCTTTGTCGCTTGATTAGAATTGCACATTAAAATTTCCTGCCGAACAAACCAAACCAATTTTAATGTTTATCAAATTATTGCATCTATGACGAGTATGTATTTTACTGAAGAGCACGAGCTTTTTAGAAAAAGCCTTCAACATTTTTTAAAAAAAGAAGTGGTCCCATATATTGATACCTGGGAAAAAACAGGCGAAATTGACAGGTTTATTTGGAAGGAGTTTGGCGATATGGGGTTCTTCGGCATTAACTACCCCGAGGCTTATGGCGGTATGGATTTGGATATTTTCTATACCGTAATTCTTTTGGAGGAACTACAAAAAATTAATTCCGGAGGATTTGCCGCGGCTATTTGGGCCCATGTCTATTTGGCAATGACGCACATCAATGCCGAAGGCGACGAAGCCATAAAGCAACATTATTTAACAAAAAGTATAACCGGTGAAATGATCGGTTGCCTTTGCATAACGGAACCTTTTGGAGGAAGTGATGTGGCAGGTATGCGCACCACGGCGGTAAAAAAGGACGACCACTACATCATCAATGGTTCAAAAACCTTTATAACCAATGGGGTGAGTAGCGACTATTTGGTGGTAGCGGCCAAAACCACACCGGAGCTGGGTAATAAGGGCATTAGCATATTTGTGATTGACCGGGATGCCAAGGGCGTATCGGCCACCAAACTGGATAAGTTGGGCTGGCGTGCTTCTGATACTGGAGAAATTGCATTCGATAATGTAAAAGTGCCGTTGGGTAATTTGATGGGAAACGAAAATCAGGGCTTTTCCTATATTATGCAACACTTTTCTTTGGAACGCCTGATTATGGGAATTAATGCCCATGCGCGTGCAGAGTTTGCTTTGGAATATGCCCTGCAATATATGAGCGAGCGCCACGCCTTTGGAAAAAGCATCGACAGATTTCAGGCCCTGCGCCATAAAATTTCTGATTTATACGCGGATTTGGAACTCTGCAAAACCTTCAATTATGCTGTAGCACATGCCTTAGGTAAGGGCGAATACGTGGTAAAGGAAGCCACCGTGTCCAAGCTAAAATCCACCAAAATGGCGGACGAGGTGGTGTACGAATGCCTGCAATTTTTGGGCGGTTACGGCTACATGGAAGAGTACCCCATGGCCCGCCTTTTTAGAGACAGCCGTTTAGGCCCCATCGGTGGTGGTACCTCCGAAATACTACGCGAAATTTTGGCTAAGATTATTATTGATAAAAAGGTTTATAAGCCGGCGACTTAAAAAATTCTAAATTTTGAATTCAGAATTCAGAATTAGTTTTATATTTGCATCCGAAAAATTCTAAAAGAGAGGAGGTTAAGACACTATGTTAATAATTCCGATAAAAGAAGGAGAGAATATAGATAGAGCTTTAAAGCGTTTTAAAAGAAAGTTTGACAGAACAGGAACTAAGCGTGCGTTGCAGACTAGAAAGCAATTTGTAAAGCCTTCCGTAAAGCGCAGAGCCCAAATCCAAAAAGCGCAGTATATTCAGCAACTTAGAGATGCAGAGGATATTTAATCGTTCTGCAAAACAGATATAAAAGTCTCGCAATTTGCGGGACTTTTTTTATGCGCTATTATTTTGTCATTTCGAACGAAGTGAGAAATCTCATTATTTGTGCTTTTCATTATGTGATGTCTCACCTTGTTCGACATGACACGGCATTGGTTATTTGTATATAGGATTGGTTTTATAAATTGTGTGGAGGTTTTAAGGTTAGCTGAATAAATCGTATATTCACTCTAAACTCTAAACTCTAAACTCTAAACTCTAAACTCTAAACTCTAAACTCTAAACTCGAAGAATGCCTTTCAACAAATTTGCAGATTACCTACTTTTAGAAAAAAACTACTCCAAGCTGACGGTGCAGGCTTATCAAAAGGATTTGGAATCGTTTGAGGCATTCATTTCAGAGGAATACGGCTCAAAATCCATTAAAAAGGTCAACTATGCCCAAATCCGAACGTGGATTGTCGCACTTGTAGAATCGGGACTGACCAACCGAAGCATCAACCGCAAAATATCTTCTTTAAGTACTTATTATAAATTCCTTTTGAAAGTTGGGGACATTGAGGTGAATCCCTTGGCCAAACACCGCGCCCTAAAAACCAGTAAAAGGGTACAGGTGCCGTTTTCTGAAGCCGAAGTGTCCACGGTATTGGACGAACTGCATTTTGAAGATTCCTTTGAAGGCTGGCGCGATAAGCTCATTATCGAACTGTTGTATTCCACAGGTATTCGCCGTATCGAACTGATCGAACTAAAACGTTCCAGTTTCGACATGGGCAATAAAACCATTAAAGTTCTCGGAAAAAGAAATAAGGAGCGCATTGTGCCGTTGTTAAAATCGGTGGAACAAACCTTGCAAAGGTATTTAGAACACCGCAACCAGCTGGAGAACATCCAAGATTCCGAGCATATGCTTTTGACGAAAAAAGGCGTTAAAATATACGAAACACTTGTTTACAGGCTAATAAATGACTATTTTAGTCAGGCCTCCTCTAAGGTAAAAAAGAGTCCGCATATTCTCAGGCATTCCTTTGCGACCCATTTACTGAACCAAGGGGCCGATCTCAACGCTGTTAAAGAGCTTTTGGGCCATACCAGTTTAGCAGCAACACAGGTATATACGCACAATAGTATAGCCGAGCTTAAAAAAGTACATTTAAAGGCGCACCCAAGAAGTAAAAATTAGTGCTTTTAAATCATTGTCTAACCAAAAAATTAGAATATGGAATAAGCCTTGGACGAAAGTGAGTTATACCAATCCTATTTAATCAAGGCGAATTTTATACTTGCACGAAGTGTAGCTGATTTTTTAAAAACCTAAAAAACAGATGAAAGTAAACCTGCAATCCGTTAATTTTAATGCTGACCAAAAATTGATAGACTTTATTCAAAAGCGCATGGACAAATTGGATATGTTTTATGATAAGGTCATCAAATCCGATGTGTATTTAAAGGTTGAAAATACTAGCGACAAAGAGAATAAGATTTTTGAGGTTAGAGTAAGCGTTCCTGGAGACAGCTTTGTGGTAAAAAAACAATGCAAAACCTTTGAGGAAGGCACGGATACTGCCGTAGCATCCTTAGAACGACAGCTCTTAAGGCGAAAAGAAAAGTTAAGAGCGCATTCCTAATAATTTTTTTTAAAAAATGTTTTGAATAACTAAAAATATCTATACATTTGCAGTCCGTTAGAAATAACGGGCTTTTTTTATGTGGAAAAAGGTCAAAAAAAGGCCGATATAGCTCAGCTGGCTAGAGCAGCTGATTTGTAATCAGCAGGTCGTGGGTTCGAGTCCCTCTATCGGCTCTTGAAATTTTGAAAAGTGCATCAGGTGTCCGGACGGTTTTGAAATGCTAAACTGAATGGAATTGGGACGAGAAGTTTATCCTGAGCGTAGTCGAAGGGAGTCCCTCTATCGGCTCTAAATTCCTGCGAAAGCAGGAATCTCAAAGTATAATGTTTTGAGAATGTTATTTGAAATTTTGTTTTAGGATTTTGTCCCGTTTTTTTGGGGTGAAATTCAAACATTTTGGGAAGATACTCAAGCGGCCAACGAGGACAGACTGTAAATCTGTTGGTTTTCACCTTCGCAGGTTCGAATCCTGCTCTTCCCACATATGATTTCTAATAAGGAACTGTCAAAAGTTCACTTTTGTAAGGTTGCGTTTAGAAATTATTTGGATTGGGTCACCAATCCAGGATCATCGAGCAAAGCGAGATAATCCAAAAAAACCAAGCAAGTTTTAGGCTTGCAAAACGCGGGAGTAGCTCAGTTGGTAGAGCGTCAGCCTTCCAAGCTGAATGTCGCCGGTTCGAACCCGGTCTCCCGCTCAAACAAACTGAGTTATTAGCTAATAGGTAAAAAGTGAATCGTTGAAAAACTTTGAACTTTAAACTTTGAACTTGGAACTAAAAATCGCCGGTGTAGCTCAGGGGTAGAGCGTTTCCTTGGTAAGGAAGAGGTCACGGGTTCAAATCCCGTCATTGGCTCAAAAAAAATTGAATACACTAATATTATTATATAACTAAGATTTAAATTATTTAAAACATGGCAAAGGCAACTTTTGATCGTTCAAAACCACACTTAAATATTGGTACTATTGGACACGTAGATCACGGTAAAACAACTTTAACTGCTGCTATTACTAAAGTATTAGCTGATGCAGGTTTATCAGAAGCTAAGGATTTCGACCAAATCGATAACGCTCCAGAAGAAAAAGAAAGAGGTATTACAATTAATACATCTCACGTAGAATATCAAACAGCTAACCGTCACTATGCTCACGTTGACTGTCCAGGTCACGCGGATTACGTAAAGAACATGGTAACTGGTGCGGCTCAAATGGATGGTGCTATCTTGGTTGTTGCTGCAACTGATGGCCCAATGCCACAAACTCGTGAGCACATCCTTTTAGGACGTCAGGTAGGTATTCCTCGTATCGTTGTGTTCTTGAACAAAGTTGACATGGTGGATGATGATGAGCTTTTAGAGCTTGTTGATATGGAAGTTAGAGATTTGTTGAACTTCTACGAGTATGATGGTGATAACGGTCCTGTAATTTCAGGTTCTGCTTTAGGTGCACTTAACGGTGAGCAAAAGTGGGTTGATACTGTATTGGAATTAATGGAAGCTTGTGATACTTGGATTGAAGAGCCAGTACGTGATATGGACAAGCCTTTCTTGATGCCTATCGAAGACGTTTTCTCTATTACTGGTCGTGGTACTGTGGCAACTGGTCGTATCGAGACTGGTGTTGCTAACACTGGAGACCCTGTGGAAATCATCGGTATGGGTGCTGAGAAATTAACTTCTACTATTACTGGTATCGAGATGTTCCGTCAAATATTAGATAGAGGTGAAGCTGGAGATAACGCTGGTATTCTTTTAAGAGGTATTGAGAAAACGCAAATCTCAAGAGGTATGGTTATCACTAAGCCTGGTTCTGTAACACCACATAAAAAATTCAAAGCTGAGGTGTATATCCTTAAGAAAGAAGAAGGTGGTCGTCACACACCATTCCACAACAACTACCGTCCACAGTTCTACGTTCGTACAACTGACGTAACTGGAAACATTGCGCTTCCTGATGGAGTTGAGATGGTAATGCCTGGAGATAACTTAACGATTACTGTTGAGTTGATTCAACCAATTGCAATGAACGTAGGTTTACGTTTCGCTATCCGTGAAGGTGGTAGAACAGTTGGTGCTGGTCAGGTAACTGAGATTTTAGACTAAACACTAGTTTAATATAATATGACTCATAAGGTATCACGCCAAAGGCGTGATGCCTTTTGACTTATATTTACGGGTTTAGCTCATCCCGATAGCTATCGGGAGGTAGAGCACTAATCCAAACACGGGTTTAGCTCAGTTGGTAGAGCACAGGTCTCCAAAACCTGGTGTCGGGAGTTCGAGTCTCTCAACCCGTGCGAAGCAAAGGATTGCGAGCGAGAAGTTTATGCTGAGCGTAGTCGAAGTAAGTCTCTCAACCCGTGCTAAGAACATTTGGTATTTTTTACCTTGATAGATAAATCAGGTTAACTCCTGAAAAAAAGAAATAAAATGGCTGGAATCGTAACATACGTAAAAGAATCGTTTGAAGAACTAAAGAACCATGTGTCTTGGCCAACTTGGGCCGAAGCGCAGAATTTAACAGTTATCGTAGCTGTGTTCTCCATCATCTTTTCATTGGCTATTTGGGGAGTAGATACAGTTTTGAGCAAGGTTGTTACACTTTACTTTGATTGGATTAACGGATAAAAGCAAGCGGTATGTCTGAAGTAAGTGAAAAAAAATGGTACGTTGTTAGGGCTGTAAGCGGTCAGGAAAACAAAATCAAAACCTATATCGAGAATGAAATTGCTCGTTTGGGTATGCAGGATTATGTAGACCAAGTGTTGGTGCCGACTGAAAAAGTGATTCAAATTCGTAATGGAAAGAAAATTCAAAAGGAAAAAGTATTCTTTCCGGGATATATTATGATTCAAGCGAATTTGACAGGAGAAGTACCACATATTATAAAAGGCATAACTAACGTCATCGGTTTTTTAGGTGAAACTAAAGGAGGGGACCCTGTGCCATTAAGACAATCTGAAGTTAACAGAATGTTAGGTAAAGTGGACGAATTGGCTGAGGATGATAACATCCATGTGGCTATTCCATTCACAAAAGGCGAAACCGTAAAAGTAATCGATGGGCCATTCAATGGATTTGATGGTACTATCGAAAACATAAACGAAGAAAAGCGTAAGCTTGAGGTAATGGTTAAGATTTTCGGAAGAAAGACACCATTGGAATTAAGCTATATGCAGGTTGAGAAAATTTAATAATTGTTACATATATCAGATAAGTTTAGAGCTTCCAAAACTAAATCTTATTACATTTAAATTTTAAAACATGGCAAAAGAGTTAGGAAAAGTAGTTAAGCTACAAGTTAGGGGAGGTGTTGCGAATCCATCGCCACCGGTCGGACCCGCTCTAGGTGCTGCTGGTGTAAACATAATGGAGTTCTGTAAGCAATTTAATGCGAGGACCCAGGATAAACAAGGTAAAGTATTGCCTGTGGTTATCTCCGTTTACAAGGACAAGTCTTTCGATTTCGTAATCAAGACTCCACCAGCTGCAGTACAATTATTAGAAGCGGCCAAGGTGAAGAAAGGTTCGGGCGAACCAAACCGAAAAAAAGTAGCTAAAGTATCTTGGGACCAGGTAAAAGCCATAGCAGAGGACAAAATGCAAGATTTGAATGCATTTACTGTTGAATCTGCTATGAAAATGGTAGCTGGTACAGCAAGATCAATGGGAATCACTGTAACAGGGAAATTCCCTTCTTAATCTATAAAGACATTAGAAAATGGCAAGATTAACAAAAAAGCAAAAAGAGGCTTTAGCTAAAATTGAAAAAGGGAAGCTTTATTCTGTTGATGAAGCGTCTGCACTAATCAAAGAAATTACCAATACTAAATTTGATGCGTCTGTTGACTTAGCTGTGCGTTTAGGAGTTGATCCTCGTAAAGCAAATCAAATGGTGAGGGGTGTTGTATCACTTCCTCATGGTACTGGTAAAGACAAGAAAGTATTAGCATTAGTAACACCGGATAAGGAAGCCGAAGCTAAAGAAGCTGGAGCGGACTACGTTGGTTTGGACGAATACCTTGATAAAATCAAAGGCGGATGGACCGACGTGGATGTTATCATTACAATGCCTGCCGTTATGGGTAAATTGGGGCCTTTAGGACGTATCCTTGGACCTCGTGGTTTAATGCCAAACCCTAAAACAGGTACGGTAACTATGGATGTAGCCAAAGCAGTTAGCGAAGTAAAAGCTGGTAAAATCGACTTTAAAGTCGATAAAACTGGAATCGTTCACGCGGCTATAGGCAAGGCATCCTTCAGTGCTGATAAAATTGCGGGTAACGCAAATGAATTATTACAAACATTATTAAAGTTGAAACCAACTACTGCAAAGGGTACTTATGTGAAGAGTATTTTTATGTCTTCTACTATGAGTCCAAGCGTTGCTGTAGATCCTAAAATTGGTTAATCAGTTAAATACCTTTTATTATGACAAGAGAAGAAAAATCGCAAGTAATTCAAGACTTAACTGCACAATTAGCCGATAACACAAATATCTATTTAACTGATATTTCAGGATTGAATGCAGGGTCTACATCAGATTTACGTCGTGCTTGTTTTAAAGCCAACGTAAGCATGTCAGTAGTGAAAAATACATTACTTGAAAAAGCTATGGAAGCTTCAGACAAAGAGTTTGGTGAACTTCCATCGGTTTTAAAAGGGAATACTTCCGTAATGTATTCTGAAACTGGTAATGCACCAGCCAAAGTCATCAAAGCTTTCAGAAAGAAATCAGAAAGACCAGTATTAAAAGGGGCTTTCATCGAGGAAGCGATTTACATTGGTGATGAGCAATTGGATGCATTAGTAGACATTAAGTCTAAAGATGAGTTGATTGGAGAAATCGTAACGTTGCTTCAATCTCCTGCTAAAAATGTTATTTCTGCACTTAAATCAGGTGGAGGCACATTGGCGGGCATCATTAAAACATTATCCGAAAAAGAAGGATAATCTAACAAGTACGCACTTTTTACAATTATATTATTATTAAAACATTTTTAAAACGATAGAAAAAATGGCAGATTTAAAAGATTTCGCAGAACAATTGGTTAACTTAACTGTAAAAGAAGTTAATGAGTTAGCTACTATATTAAAAGATGAGTATGGTATCGAGCCTGCTGCAGCCGCTGTTGCTGTTGCTGCTGGTGGAGGTGCTGCCGGTGGTGGTGAAGCTGCTGAGGAAAAATCAGAATTTGATGTAATCCTTAAAGCTCCAGGTGGATCTAAATTGGCAGTTGTAAAATTAGTTAAGGAATTAACTGGTCTTGGTTTGAAAGAAGCTAAAGGATTAGTTGATGAGGCACCATCTCCAATCAAGGAAGGTGTTGCTAAAGACGAAGCTGAAGCTCTTAAAGCTCAATTAGAAGAAGCAGGAGCTGAGGTTGAGCTTAAGTAAGCTTAACTACTCAACAATACAAAGGTTTAGGCCGGTTCCGTAATACGCGGAACGTGGCCTAGACCATTTTGCGTCTATAAACATAGGCACAAAAAAATTGCTAAAACAGCCTTTTTAAGTAGGTGAAAAATTAGGCTGAATTACTAGTGTTTTTAAGCACTATCATCATATTTTTTAATCAAAATTCCGTCCATTGATGTTGTCAACACAAGCTGAAAGATTAAATTTCTCCTCTATTGTAAATAGAACGGAATATCCTGATTTTTTGGATATCCAGATTAAATCCTTCCAGGATTTTTTCCAACTTGAAACTAAATCTGAAGAGAGAGGTGATGAAGGGTTATACAATACCTTCATGGAGAACTTCCCAATTACAGATTCTCGTAATCAATTCGTTTTAGAATTTTTAGATTACTTCATCGACCCACCACGTTATGCTATTGAAGAGTGTATAGAAAGAGGGTTAACTTATTCTGTGCCATTAAAAGCACGCTTAAAATTATATTGTACCGATCCTGAGCATGAAGATTTTGAAACTATCGTTCAAGATGTTTATTTAGGAACTATTCCTTACATGACACCAAGTGGCACCTTTGTTATCAATGGTGCAGAGCGTGTGGTTGTATCTCAGTTACACCGTTCTCCAGGGGTTTTCTTTGGTCAGTCGTTCCATGCCAATGGTACAAAATTGTATTCAGCAAGGGTAATTCCATTCAAAGGCTCTTGGATTGAATTTGCTACGGATATCAATCAGGTAATGTATGCCTACATTGATAGAAAGAAAAAATTACCTGTAACTACCTTGTTCCGTGCGATTGGTTTCGAGCGTGATAAAGATATTTTAGAGATTTTCGATTTAGCCGAAGAGGTTAAGGTTTCTAAAACAGGTTTAAAGAAATATTTAGGGAGAAAGTTAGCGGCACGCGTATTGAACACATGGCACGAGGATTTTGTGGATGAAGATACAGGTGAAGTAGTATCTATCGAGCGTAACGAAATTGTATTGGATCGCGATACTATTTTAGATAAAGAGAATATTGAAGAAATTCTTGAAGCCGGTGTAAAAACGATCTTGTTACACAAAGAAGATCAGGATAAAGGCGATTATGCCATTATTCATAATACACTTCAAAAAGACCCAACAAACTCTGAAAAAGAGGCTGTTGAACATATCTATAGACAATTGCGTAATGCAGAACCGCCAGACGAGGAAACGGCGCGTGGTATCATAGATAAGTTATTCTTCTCGGACCAACGTTACTCTTTGGGTGAAGTAGGTCGTTACAGAATGAATAAAAAATTAGGTTTGGATATCGGAATGGACAAACAAGTTTTGACCAAGGAAGATATCATTACCATCATAAAATATTTAATTGAGTTGATTAACTCCAAAGCAGAGATTGATGATATCGATCACTTATCAAACCGTCGTGTACGTACAGTAGGTGAGCAGTTGTCGTCTCAGTTTGGTGTTGGTTTAGCGCGTATGGCACGTACCATTCGTGAGCGTATGAACGTTCGTGATAACGAGGTATTTACCCCGATCGATTTGATTAATGCGAAGACATTATCTTCCGTTATCAACTCATTCTTCGGAACAAACCAGTTATCTCAGTTTATGGATCAAACCAATCCGTTAGCGGAGATCACGCATAAACGTCGTTTATCCGCTTTAGGACCTGGAGGTTTATCACGTGAAAGAGCAGGTTTTGAGGTTCGTGACGTTCACTATACGCATTACGGTCGTTTATGTCCGATTGAAACACCTGAAGGACCAAACATTGGTTTGATTTCTTCACTGTCTGTTTTTGCTAAAGTGAATTCAATGGGATTCATTGAAACACCTTACCGAAAAGTTGAAAACGGTGTGGTTGACATCAAAAACGCACCAACTTATTTAAGTGCGGAGGAAGAGGAAGAAAAACTGATTGCTCAAGCTACTGTTGAAGTAGACGGTGATGGAAAAATTCAGCACGATAAGGTAATTGCGCGTATGGAAGGTGACTTCCCAGTGATTGATCCGAATGAGTTACATTACACTGACGTGGCACCTAACCAGATTTCATCAATTTCGGCTTCCTTGATTCCATTCTTGGAGCATGATGATGCAAACCGAGCATTGATGGGATCTAACATGATGCGTCAAGCGGTACCGTTATTAAGAGTGGATTCTCCAATAGTTGGGACAGGTTTAGAGCGTCAAGTAGCATCAGATTCCAGAGTATTGATTAATGCTGAAGGATCAGGTGAAGTACTTTATGTTGATGCTAATGAAATTAAAATTAGATACGATCGTACTGAAGACGAAGCTAAAGTAAGTTTTGATTCTGATATCAAATCGTATCCGTTAGTAAAATTCAGAAAAACTAACCAAGGTACTTCTATCAACTTAAAACCTATTGTTACAAAAGGTGATAAAGTATCTAAGGGTCAAGTATTGTGTGAAGGTTATGCTACTCAAAAAGGAGAATTGGCACTTGGTAGAAATATGAAAGTGGCCTTCATGCCTTGGAAAGGATATAACTTTGAGGATGCGATTGTAATTTCTGAAAAAGTGGTTCGTGAGGATATTTTCACGTCTATCCATATTGATGAATATTCTCTTGAAGTAAGAGATACAAAACTGGGTAACGAGGAGTTAACGAATGATATACCAAACGTTTCCGAAGAGGCTACTAAAGACTTGGACGAGCATGGTATGATTCGCGTTGGTGCCGAAGTGAAGCCTGGTGATATCTTAATCGGTAAGATTACGCCAAAAGGTGAATCTGACCCAACGCCGGAAGAGAAATTATTACGTGCCATTTTCGGTGATAAAGCTGGTGATGTAAAAGATGCATCATTAAAAGCGTCGCCTTCGTTGAATGGTGTTGTAATTGATAAGAAATTATTCGCCAGAGCGGTAAAAGATAAGCGTAAAAGAGCTCAGGATAAAGACGATATTTTAGCTCTTGAAGCACAATACGACAGAAAGTTTGATGAACTTAAAGATGTTTTAGTTGAAAAACTGTTTGCTATAGTAAACGGAAAAACAGCTCAGGGAATCTTTAATGATTTAGGTGAAGAAGTATTGCCAAAAGGTAAGAAGTTCACGCTTAAAATGTTAAACGCTGTTGATGATTATGCACACTTAGTGTCTGGTAAATGGACGACTGATGACCATACGAATCAATTAGTTTCTGAGTTAATTCACAACTATAAGATTAAGGAAAATGATTTGCAAGGAAACTTGCGTCGCGAGAAGTTTACCATTTCAGTTGGTGACGAATTACCAGCAGGTATCATCAAACTGGCTAAAGTTTACATCGCTAAGAAACGTAAACTTAAGGTTGGTGATAAAATGGCGGGACGTCACGGTAACAAAGGTATCGTGGCACGTATCGTTCGTCAGGAAGATATGCCATTCCTAGAAGATGGGACACCTGTAGATATCGTATTGAACCCACTTGGTGTACCTTCTCGTATGAACATCGGACAGATTTATGAAACTGTTTTGGGATGGGCCGGACAAAAATTGGGTCAAAAATATGCGACTCCAATTTTTGATGGTGCGAACATTGATCAAATCAATGCTTTAACTGATGAAGCTGGAATTCCAAGATACGGTCATACATATTTATATGATGGTGGAACTGGAGACCGTTTTGATCAGCCAGCGACTGTAGGTGTAATTTACATGTTGAAATTAGGTCACATGGTTGATGATAAAATGCACGCACGTTCTATTGGACCTTACTCATTAATTACGCAACAACCGCTTGGTGGTAAAGCACAATTTGGTGGTCAGCGTTTTGGTGAGATGGAAGTTTGGGCACTTGAGGCTTACGGCGCATCAAGTACTCTGCGTGAGATCTTAACTGTAAAATCTGATGACGTAATTGGTAGAGCCAAAACATACGAAAGTATCGTAAAAGGCGAACCAATGCCTGATCCTGGTTTACCAGAATCTTTCAACGTATTAATGCACGAATTGAAAGGTTTAGGATTAGACATCAGACTAGAGGAGTAAAACTTAAAGTTGGCAGTCGAAGTATGCAGTTTATAGCAACTGAATACTGAGACTGAGACTGAAAACTAAAAAAACATGGCAAGAAAACAAGATAAACATACAGTTAAGAGGTTTAACAAAATCTCAATTGGTTTAGCATCACCAGAGTCTATTTTAGCAGAATCTAGAGGTGAAGTCTTAAAACCAGAAACTATCAATTATCGAACTCACAAACCAGAACGTGATGGTTTGTTCTGTGAGCGTATTTTTGGTCCTGTAAAGGATTACGAATGTGCATGTGGAAAATATAAAAGAATTCGCTACAAAGGTATTGTTTGTGACCGTTGTGGTGTCGAAGTAACTGAAAAGAAAGTACGTCGTGATCGTGTAGGGCACATCAATTTAGTAGTACCTGTGGCGCATATATGGTACTTCCGTTCGTTGCCAAATAAAATAGGATATTTATTAGGTTTACCTTCCAAGAAATTGGATATGATTATTTACTACGAACGTTACGTGGTGATTCAACCTGGTGAGGCTAAAAATGAGGAAGGTGAGCCATTGCAAAAAATGGATTTCCTTACTGAAGAAGAGTACTTAAATATCCTTGAGGAACTTCCTCAAGAAAATCAATATTTAGAAGATTCAGACCCAAATAAGTTCATCGCTAAAATGGGTGCTGAGTGTTTAATCGATTTATTGGCGCGTATTGATTTAGAAGGATTGTCTTATGAATTACGTCACAAGGCGAATACTGAAACGTCTAAGCAACGTAAAACGGAGGCGTTAAAACGTTTGCAAGTTGTTGAGGCTTTAAGAGAGTCTAATAACAATCGTGAAAACAGACCGGAGTGGATGATTATGAAGGTAATTCCAATCATTCCGCCAGAATTACGTCCGTTAGTTCCGTTAGATGGTGGTCGTTTTGCAACGTCTGATTTGAATGATTTATACCGTCGTGTGATTATCCGTAACAACCGTTTGAAGCGTTTGGTTGAAATCAAAGCGCCTGAAGTAATTTTACGTAATGAAAAACGTATGTTACAGGAATCGGTGGATTCATTATTTGATAACACACGTAAGTCTTCAGCAGTAAAAACAGATTCTAACAGACCATTAAAATCCTTATCGGATTCTTTAAAAGGTAAGCAAGGACGTTTCCGTCAAAACCTTTTAGGTAAGCGTGTTGATTATTCTGCGCGTTCTGTAATTGTTGTTGGTCCGGAATTAAAATTATTCGAATGTGGATTGCCAAAGAACATGGCGGCTGAATTATACAAGCCTTTCGTGATTAGAAAATTAATCGAAAGAGGTATTGTAAAAACAGTAAAATCTGCAAAGAAAATTATAGATAAAAGAGAGCCAGTGGTTTGGGATATCTTGGAAAACGTCCTTAAAGGGCATCCGGTATTACTAAACCGTGCGCCTACATTACACCGTTTAGGTATTCAAGCCTTCCAGCCTAAGTTGATTGAAGGTAAAGCGATCCAGTTGCACCCGTTAGTTTGTACCGCATTTAACGCGGATTTCGACGGTGACCAAATGGCGGTACATTTACCATTAGGGCCAGAGGCGATTTTGGAATGTCAATTATTAATGTTGGCATCACATAATATCTTAAACCCTGCAAATGGTTCACCTGTTACCGTACCTTCACAGGATATGGTACTTGGTTTGTATTATATGACCAAAGAGCGGAAGTCTACGCCGGAATTACCGATTAAAGGTGAAGGGTTGACTTTCTATTCTCCAGAAGAAGTAGAAATTGCATTCAATGAAAAGAAAGTGGGTTTGAATGCAGGAATCAAGGTAAGAACCATCGACATTAATAAAGATGGTAAATTAGATAGAATGATTGTCGAGACTACTGTAGGTCGTGTTCTTTTTAACCAACATGTACCTCAAGCTGCTGGATATATCAATCAGGTATTGACGAAAAAATCCTTAAGGGATATTATTGGTCAAATCCTTAAAGTAACATCCGTTCCAGAAACAGCAGAATTCTTGGATGCCATTAGAACTTTAGGATTTAATTTTGCATTCCAAGGTGGTCTGTCGTTCAGCTTGGGAGATATTATTATCCCACCAGAAAAGCAAGGTATGATTGATGCTGCCAATAAGCAGGTGGACGGTATTATGGGCAACTATAATATGGGATTGATTACCAACAACGAACGTTATAATCAGGTAATTGATATTTGGACATCGACAAATGCGGAATTAACTGAGTTATCCATGAAGCGTATCCGTGAGGATCAACAAGGATTCAACTCTGTGTATATGATGTTGGATTCCGGGGCTCGTGGTTCTAAGGAGCAAATTCGTCAGTTGACCGGTATGCGTGGTTTGATGGCCAAGCCTAAAAAATCTAATGCAGGTGGAGGTGAGATTATTGAAAACCCAATTCTTTCTAACTTTAAGGAAGGGCTTTCAATTTTGGAATACTTTATTTCTACTCACGGTGCACGTAAAGGTCTGGCAGATACGGCACTTAAAACTGCTGATGCGGGTTACTTAACACGTCGTTTGGTGGATGTATCTCAGGATGTTATTATTAATATAGAAGATTGTGGTACGTTAAGAGGGGTTGAAGTAGCGCCCTTGAAGAAAAATGATGAGGTTGTTGAAACTTTGGAAGAACGTATCGTTGGCCGTGTGGCATTAAACGATACATACGATCCTCAAACCGATGAATTATTAGTTGCTGCAGGGCAGTTAATTGATGACGATATCGCTAAGGCTATCGAAGATTCTCCAATCGAGACCTTGGAAGTACGTTCTCCATTAAGTTGTGAGGCTACTAAAGGTATCTGTGCGAAGTGTTACGGACGTAACCTTGCGACTGGTAAGATGGTACAAAGAGGTGAAGCTGTTGGTGTTGTCGCTGCGCAATCTATTGGTGAGCCAGGTACTCAGTTGACATTACGTACTTTCCACGTGGGCGGTATTGCAGGTAACATTTCTGAGGATAACAAATTGGCAGTGAAGTTCGACGGAATTGCTGAGATCGAAGATTTGAAAACTGTAAAAGGTGAAGATAGCGAAGGTAATATAGCGGATATCGTAATTTCCAGAACGTCTGAAATCAAACTTGTAGATAAGAAAACAGGAATCACTTTAAGTACAAACAACATTCCTTACGGTTCCATCATTTTTGTTAAAAATGGTCAGGAATTGAAGAAAGGTGATGTGGTATGTCAGTGGGACCCATATAATGGTGTGATTATTTCAGAATTTGCCGGTAAGGTTAAATATGAAAACATCGAGCAAGGTGTGACATACCAAGTTGAAATTGATGAACAGACAGGATTCCAAGAAAAAGTAATTTCTGAATCTAGAAATAAAAAGTTGATACCAACACTTCATATTGAAGATGGAAAAGGTGAAACTATACGTTCATACAACTTACCAGTTGGTGCTCACTTGATGATTGATGATGGCGAGAAAATTAAAGTGGGTAAAATCTTGGTAAAAATACCACGTAAATCTGCCAAAGCTGGCGATATTACGGGTGGTTTGCCACGTGTAACTGAGCTATTCGAAGCACGTAACCCTTCAAACCCTGCTGTAGTTAGTGAAATTGATGGTGTTGTGTCTTTCGGAAAAATCAAACGTGGAAACCGCGAAATTATCGTAGAATCTAAGTTAGGTGAGATTAAGAAATACTTAGTTAAACTCTCTAATCAAATCCTTGTTCAGGAGAATGATTATGTAAAAGCAGGTATGCCTTTATCAGATGGTTCTATCACCCCAAACGATATCTTGAATATCAAAGGGCCTTCTGCGGTACAGCAATATTTAGTGAACGAAGTACAAGAGGTTTACCGTTTACAAGGGGTGAAAATTAACGATAAGCACTTCGAAGTTGTTGTAAGACAGATGATGCGTAAAGTAAGAATCATTGATTCTGGTGATACCATCTTCCTAGAAGATCAATTGGCGCATAAAGATGATTTCATTAAAGAAAATGATGAAATTTTCGGAATGAAGGTAGTAGAAGATGCTGGAGAGTCCACCAACTTAAAAGCGGGTCAAATTGTTTCGCCTCGTGATTTAAGGGATGAGAATTCTATCTTAAGAAGGGAGGACAAAAAACTTGTGGAAGCAAGGGATGCCAAGCCTGCAACGGCGGCACCTATTCTACAAGGTATTACAAGAGCCTCGCTTCAAACCAAATCATTTATTTCTGCGGCCTCCTTCCAGGAAACCACAAAAGTATTGAATGAAGCTGCGGTTGCCGGTAAAGTGGATTCTTTAGAAGGATTGAAGGAAAACGTTATTGTTGGACATAGAATTCCAGCAGGTACGGGTATGAGAAATTATACGGACATCATCGTTGGTTCTAAAGAAGAATTTGACGAAATGATGCAGGTGAAGCAGGAAATGAACTTTAATTAAATGAGACTCTGGCTTCACAAATCTTAGACGCAGTGAAATCTGTAAGTCGAATTTACACTGAGCGTAGTCGAAGTGTCTCATAAAAACAAAGGCCTTCAATCTAGATAGTATTGAAGGCTTTTTTTATTAAAACAATATATTATTATGGCAGACGAAAAAGACAATCAAAAACAAGGTCAAATCAATATTGAACTGGATGAAAAAGTTGCTGAAGGCACGTATTCCAACTTAGCCATCATCAATCATTCGGTCTCAGAATTTGTAGTGGATTTTGTTAATATTATGCCCGGAGTACCAAAAAATAAGGTAAAATCCAGAATTATATTAACACCCCAGCATGCAAAGCGTCTATTGAAAGCGCTAGGAGATAACGTGGCAAGGTTTGAAAATGCCCACGGGGAGATAAAAGACTATGAACAACCTCCAATTCCGTTAAATTTCGGCCCAACTGGTCAAGCTTAAAAACATAAAAAAATCCTTTGAACCATGTTCAAAGGATTTTTTGTTTCAATTCGGAATTTAATTATATAGCTTGTTTGTGGTTCTTTTTATAATACTGCAAGGCTCCAGATGGGCATTGTTTGATTTGTTTGATAATTTCGTCGGTTTTGCCCTCGTCTAAATTTACCCAAGGGATGATTGTATCACTAAATACATGAGACAATCCTCGGGCACAAGTTTTTGAAAGTGTACATAGACAAGGGTCATAGGTTACCGTAATATCCTTGTTGCTAAATTCTTTAGATTCTATTTCCATGGTGTCATCAATTTGGGGTTGATTTCTAAGATACAATTTATAAAGAGTTGATTTTTAAGTCCTAAAAATTCGTTCAATCGCGCAAAAAAATATGTCAAATACGCTTTTTCCGATGAAATACATACGGATTTTATTCAAATTCAGAAGTAAAGTGGAATGTGATACTTGGGTATTTTTGCTGGGTCATTTGGAGCGAAAAGGCCGAATCCGCCAAAAACACCAATTGGTTTTGCTTGTCCTTGGCCAAAAACCGTTGTTTCACCCTTAAAAACTCTTCAAATTCTTCAATTTTTTCATCTTCCGGATCTACCCAACATGCTTTGTGCACATTCAAGTTTTCGTAGGTGCATTTTGCCCCATATTCATGTTCCAATCGGTATTGAATGACTTCATATTGAAGTGCTCCAACCGTGCCAATAACCTTTCTGCCATTTAATTCTAAAGTAAACAATTGGGCTACACCTTCATCCATCAACTGGTCAATACCCTTGTATAACTGCTTTGATTTCAATGGGTCAGCGTTGTTGATGTACCTGAAATGTTCAGGTGAAAAACTAGGAATGCCCTTATAGTTCAATACTTCACCTTCGGTTAGCGTATCTCCTATTTTGAAATTTCCCGTATCTTGAAGTCCAACGATATCACCGGGATAGGAAACGTCTACAATTTCCTTTTTTTCAGCAAAAAATGCATTCGGGCTAGAAAATTTCACCTTTTTATTGTGCCTAACGTGCAAATAAGGTGTATTGCGTTTAAACTCCCCAGAAACAATTTTCACGAAAGCCAACCTGTTTCGGTGATTGGGATCCATATTGGCGTGTATCTTAAACACAAAACCGCTGAATTTGTCCTCATTAGGTTTTACCAAACGCTCCTCACTATTTTTGGGTCTGGGTTTTGGGGCAATTTCAACAAAACAGTCCAATAATTCCCGAACACCGAAATTGTTTAGGGCCGAACCAAAAAATACCGGTTGCAGATTACCTTCTAAATAGGCATCTTTATCAAATTGTGGATAAATACCCTCCACTAATTCTATTTCTTCGCGCAGTGTATTAGCAGAAGATTCACCAACCAATTCGTCCAATTCAGGGGAGGATAAATCCGAAATTTCGATAGTTTCCTCAATATCTTTTCGGCTATCGCCACTAAACAAATTGATGTTTTTCTCCCAAAGGTTGTAAATCCCTTTAAATTCATAACCCATTCCGATAGGAAAACTCAAAGGAGTGACTTTCAAACCCAACTTTTGCTCAACTTCATCTAACAAATCAAAAGCATCCTTTCCTTCTCTATCCAATTTGTTGATGAAAACAATCATGGGAATATTACGCATACGGCACACTTCAACTAGTTTTTCCGTTTGTTCCTCAACCCCTTTGGCTACATCAATTACAACTATTACGCTGTCAACAGCAGTAAGGGTTCTAAAAGTGTCTTCAGCAAAATCCTTGTGTCCAGGTGTATCCAGAATATTGATTTTGATACCGTCGTATTCAAAAGCAAGTACGGAAGTCGCAACGGAAATACCCCGTTGGCGCTCAATTTCCATAAAATCACTGGTGGCTCCTTTTTTAATTTTATTGCTTTTTACGGCGCCTGCCTCTTGAATTGCACCACCAAAAAGCAGCAGTTTTTCCGTTAAAGTAGTCTTACCCGCATCTGGATGGGAAATAATTCCGAAGGTACGTCTGCGCTCAATTTCCTTAATAAAAGACATAAAAATAAATTTCGGCAAAGATAAATTTTAAAAGGCATTCTGCTGCACATAGTCACTTATCTTTTTGATATGTGAATGTACTTGATTTATTGATTTTTTTTAAGTTTTACTGTTTTAAATCAAATTCGCGTACTCATTGCGTAGTTATGCACAGCACTTAGACGGCAATAATTTTAATAATTTGCAGAAAAGCATATTTTACAAACTAACTTATGAATTTAATTATTCTGCAACTATTCGCATGTTTGTTAACAAATGTTAATTTTACAAAAAATACTCTCAAATATCCACTGTACAGTCTCTCAATATAAGTAATCTCATTTTTTTTACATCCAAGTTGAAAGTTGAATTGAAAACTAAAGCATAGCTCAACACTATTATGGCAAATCTTTACCAAACGAAAAACAAATATTTTAAGTTACTCCTTTTAATTGGCCTTTTTTTAGGACCATTAACTGTTTTTTCTCAAGCAACACCAACATTTGGTGGAACTCAAGGACCAACACTGCTTTCGGGAACTTTAAATCAGCAAGGCTCTCGTTATTTATATACTGACTTAAGTTTGATTCTCTGTAAATTTGGATACTAACCAGAAAGAACAAAAGAGAGAATTAAGGTTAT
>NZ_JBHULY010000028.1:0-83298 GCF_042684665.1 Hyunsoonleella rubra
AACAATTTACTGATTATCAGTAAGATGAACAACTTTTTTCTTTTAAATCATAATGCACAACGGGTAATTCAAATTATAAGTTTATAAAGATTTAATTTGAATTTCTAGCGTCTTTATATTAATGTTCCAATGAGTATTTCTTCATAAAGAAACACTCATTTTTTTTAAAATCAAGCATTTTTCCGTTTGCTGATTTGCTAAAATATTTGGAGTAGGTTTTGGTATTGATAACTATTAGTCATAGTATTTAAAATATTCCAAATATTTAAGAATTAGGGCATTTTAACTTGTTTTTGGGCATATAAAGCCTTATTTTCTTCAAAATATCAGCAAAAAGCGTTTAATTTTTAAAATTGTGTATGACTAAAAACAACACCGACGTTTCTGAAAAAATACTGTTACTTTCATTTGACATAGATAACACGTTAATGGATTTTCATACTTTCAAAAGTAACTTCCGAAAAATATGGGAAAAGTATAAACCCAATGGTGTTCTTTTAACTTATAATACTGGGCGCTTGATTGACGACGTCCTTAATTTAATTGCCAAGGGTATTCTGCCAAAACCAGATTATATCATTTCAGGAGTAGGCACCCATATTTACAACTATAAGGAAAAAAAGGTAGTTAAGGAGTTTAATGATGTTTTGGATGATGGTTGGGATTTGAAATCGGTTGAAAATGTTATTCAAAATATTGACCATCCTATTAGTGAACAACCCACGAAATTCCAGCATGCTTACAAGCGTAGTTATTTTTTCCATGATGCCACTCCAGAATTAATTGTAAGTGTTGAGCAGGATTTTGCGGACGCTAATATGCATGTTAATGTGGTGTATTCCGGGGATAAATTTCTCGATATTCTTCCAAAGTTTGCCAATAAGGCCAATGCTTTGCAATGGTTGCTTAAGCAGTTAAAGATAAAGTCAAATGCCGTTTTGGTAGCTGGAGATAGTGGAAACGATTCCGCCATGTTTGATGTAAAGGATGTTAAAGGCATAGTAGTAGCCAATGCCCATGAGGAGTTATACCAATATACCAAACATCGTCAAGTATATCATACTGAAAATGAGAAGGGAGATGGTATCATTGAAGGTTTAATTTATTATGGAGTACTGCCAGAGGATGCCAAAGTGGATACGAATGTAGATCATACTGAAGACTTTTTCATTCAGCAGGAATTGAGCCATATAGCTACTGAGGATGAAGACGAAAAAATAGCTCTTATTAAGGAAGGCTATAAAAAAGCAATTATAGCCCTGAAAAAAAATATTACACCATTAGGGTTTTCTGCTTGTTCAATAGAAGATAATGTGGCACATGGGACGGATGAAAATTATTATAGTGTTTGGGCCAGAGATGGTGCCATTACTGTAATTGGAGCTTTGCCATTAATCAAAAAAGACAAAGAAATCCATAAATGTGCTCGACAAACACTTATCACATTGTTCGAGCATATTTCTAGAAACGGGCAGATACCTTCAAATGTTAGGATAAAGGATAATGTGCCCGATTATTCCGGAGTAGGCGGCATCTGTTCTATTGATAGCGGTATATGGACGGTCATTGCGTTTTACGAATATGTAATGGTTACCAAGGATATTAAATTCCTTAGGGAATACATTTCAGATATTAAGGAAACGATGCGCTGGTTGGGTGCGCACGACAGTAATAATGATGCGCTTTTGGAAATCCCGGAGGCGGGAGATTGGACTGACTTATTTGGAAGAAGCTACAACATTCTTTACGATGAAATTTTATGGTATCGCTCCAATGTATGTTTTGGCCGTATGCTGGAAATGTTGGGCGATCATGAACAGGCAGGGGAATATATCCGTTGGTCTCAGGTCATTAAAAAAGAAATTCTTCAGAATTTTTGGCCATCCACCCAGCAGCAGCTATTTCAATCGGTATCCTTTGCAGAGAAGCAATTTACCCTCGGTGATACCTCATATTTAATTGCGCAAACCACGCCATTTGATTTTAGCTGGCGTTGCGATACTTTGGGCAATATTTTGGCATTTTTACATGGCACTATCGATTCAGAAAAAGCACATCAAACCTTCAAATTTATGCTAGGAGTGGGGGTGAATGACCCATATCCTGTGGCGAATGTATATCCTGTGGTAAGCCCTGGCGACCCGGATTGGCGTCCGTATTATACCGTAAATCTTTTGAATTTACCAAACCACTATCACAATGGTGGAATATGGCCATTCGTTGGTGGTTTTTGGGTGAAATTTGTCAATAAATTGGGATTAAAGGACATCGCCAAAGCCGAATTGTACAAACTGGCTTTAATCAACAAAGAAGGCATCAATGAAGAATGGGAGTTTAACGAATGGGCGCACGGTACCACCGGGAAACCAATGGGTAAGGCCTATCAGGCTTGGTCAGCAGCACAATATATTTCTGCTTGCCATGACCTGAAAATAATTTAGGAACATCTAAAACGACATATTATGAAATGAGCCATACAAACAAAGTGGAAATACCCACCGAAATGTTTAATGGCGAATTACATCCCTGTGCTGAGCGTAGTCGAAGCATGACCAGTATATAACAATAAAATTTAAACAGATGAAATCAATTTTAATGATCTCTTTACATGGATACGTAGGCGCGAATCCAGAACTAGGAAAACCCGATACGGGAGGACAGGTGGTGTACGTACTCGAACTTGCAGATCGTTTTAGCAGGTTAGGTAAAAAAGTAGATTTGCTCACGAGACGTTTTGAAGACCAGCCTGAGTATGACCATGTAGATGAGAATTACAGTGTGTGGCGTATCCCTTTTGGGGGTAGGGAGTTTATCAGAAAAGAGGATATGCACGACCACTTGAAAAAATTTGTTACGAATACCTTGGCAGCGATAAAAAAGGAGAACAAAAAGTACGATGTAATTTATTCCCATTATTGGGATGCAGGATGGGCCGGTCAGAAGATTGCTGAAGAATTAGGCATTTCACATGTCCATACGCCGCATTCCTTAGGATGGTGGAAACAGCATACCATGGGTAGCGATATGGACGAAAAGGAAATGGAGGAAAACTATCGTTTTAAGGAGCGAATTCGAAAGGAGTATTTTGTATTTCAAATGTGTAATCACGTGATTGCTACTACCTTGCCACAAGTTGATTTGTTGACACAGCAATACGATGTATTACCAAGAAACTGTACCATGATTCCACCTGGTATTGATGAAAACCGCTTTTACCCTGTTCCCACAAAAGAGAACGATAAAATACGAGCAAAATATGATATACACCCCACCGATATTTTGGCCTTGGGAAGAATGGCGCACAATAAAGGGTACGATTTACTGATAAAAGCTTTGCCAACCGTTTTTGAATTAGTACCCGAAGCTCGTTTAGTTGCCGCGGTTGGTGGAGATTCTGAACAGGACAAGCAAGGCATTAAAAAGTTGAAGGAATTGGCCAACGAATTGGGCGTAAATAAAAAAATTAAGTGGAAGAATTATATAGCCGATGAAGATTTGGCCAACGTGTATCGTTCTGCAAATATATTCGCTATGCCGTCAAGATACGAGCCATTCGGGATGGTGGCTATTGAGGCCATGGCCTGTGGCACGCCAAGTGTGATTACCGTGCATGGAGGGTTATATGATTTGATTGATTTTGGCAATCAGGCGCTGTTTGCAGATCCGCACAGGCCCTTAGAGTTTGGAGCTATGATGGCAATGCCCTTGCTTTATCCAACCCTGAGAAATGAACTTTCTGTGGAAGGGGCACGTTTTGCTCGTAGAAATTTTGGTTGGACTGGTATTGCAAAACGTATGCTTCAGGTGTTTAGAAATTCCATTAACCAGCAAACTATGGAATCCAATATTTACTAAACTTGCGCTCATGCCCAAAATAGTCTGTTTCGGTGAAGTGCTTTGGGATATATTTCCCAATGGCGAAAAAAAAATTGGTGGCGCCCCTTTGAATGTTGCCTTGCGAATAGCTTCTTTTGGAAACCAGGTGGCCATAGTTAGTGCCATCGGAGAAGATGAAAATGGACAAAAGTTGTTGGAATATATGCTTGAAAACGGGCTTGATACTACGTTTGTACAAAAAAAAGATAAATTCAGTACGGGAGAGGTTACCGTAACATTGAATAAGAAGGGTTCTGCTACTTATCAAATCGAACACCCAAGGGCATGGGACAAAATTGAGTTGTCGGATGGATTAAAAGAAAAGGTAGCTTCATCTGATGCCCTCGTTTTTGGAAGTTTGGTTACGAGGGATGAGGTTTCAAAACAAACCCTTCTAAGTCTCTTAGATTTATCAAAGTACAGTGTTTTCGATTTGAATTTACGGCCACCTCATTATTCAAAAAATATGTTGATCGATCTGATGAATAAGGCCAATTTTATAAAGTTTAATGATGAGGAGCTTTACGAAGTTGCAGGCTATTTGAATTCGGAATACAATGGACTGGAGCAGAATTTAAAGTTCATTTCAAGGCAAACCAATACCCAGCATATTTGCGTAACAAAAGGTGAGCACGGTGCCGTTTTACTTTATGACGGCCAACTTTACTACAACAGTGGTTATCAAATCAAAGTGAAGGATACCGTAGGTGCGGGTGATTCATTTTTGGGGACATTAATTAGTCAATTGCTCAATGACGTTGATCCTCAAAAAGCATTGGACATTGCTTGTGGAGTAGGGGCTTTGGTGGCGCAAAGCGAAGGAGCAAACCCGAAATTGTCGAAATCTGATATTAAGTCCTTTATTCATCCAAGAATAGATTAATAGGAGTCTCTGGATTTTATATTTTCATGGCAAAGTCTAATGATTTCTGATATGCGTTTCTGTCGCGTGGTTTCGCGTTTGGCACTGCGCAACCAAGACAAATAACTTTTTCTATACCCCTTGGAAAAATTCTGGTAGTTTTCAAAGGCGCGCTCATTTTTATCAAAGGCCTTTTGAAGATCTTCGGGAATAATACCGTTTTCAACATCATCCATGGCACTCCACGTTCCGGTGGTTTTGGCCAATTCAATCATCTGATATCCGGATTCGTGAATCAATCCTAACTGTTCTGGCTCCTCAATATATTTTTTATTAAGTGCGCTCCACGTGCTTTTGGGATTTCTAGGACAGAAATATTGGCGTCGTCGTCCGTTGCCCAAGCTTTTAACTGTAGAATCTATCCAGCCAAAACAAAGTGCCACTTTTACGGCTTCTTCCCATCGCATGGTGGGGATATTCATTTCAAGTTTATAGAAAATGAGGTAAACCCCATCAATTTTGGTGTGGTTGCGCAATAGCCAATCGTACCAATCCGCGTCGCGCTCAAAATAAAGTTCAGGTAAGTCTTTCAAATCTTAAATCTGTTTGGAAAGGACATAAAAATCAGGGTCGATTTCAAAAGATTTTATTTTTGAATCGGTCTTTAAGGTATTCCAGTCTGCCTTCGGAAATAGCCATTGACTTTCGCCGTTGATTTCAATTTGAATGGGCATATCGAACCCTTCAACAATGTTTGTCCATCGGTATTTTAAGCTTTTTTTGTCTACCGAATATTCAAGTGTTGGAATTTTGATGGTTCTTAAATATTGATTAAAAAATTCAGTCAGGTCAATACCTGTTTCTTTGCTCAAAAAAGATTCGATTTGTTGGGTGGTCACCGTTTGATGGTAAAACTCCACATTCATTTTCCGAAGAATTTTTCGCCATTTTTCATCATCTTCGATTAATTGACGGAGGGTGTGCAACATGTTAGCCCCTTTGAAATACATATCTCCCGAGCCTTCTTTGTTAACATTGTAATGTCCTATGATGGGGCGGTCATTGACTATAGCCCTTCGGGTACCAATAACATATGCCGATGATGCTTCTTTACCAAAGTGATAGTCCAAATACAGGTTTTCAGAATATGCCGTAAAACTCTCATGGATCCACATATCGGCAATGTCCTTATTGGTAATGTTATTGGCGAACCATTCGTGCCCAGATTCGTGGATGATGATAAAATCGAATTTTAATCCCCAACCGGTACCTGAGAAATCTTTGCCCAAATACCCATTTTGAAAACCATTACCATAGGTGACCGAACTTTGGTGTTCCATACCTAGGTACGGTGCCTCTACCAATTTGAAGCTGTCTGCATAAAACGGATACTGCCCAAACCAATGCTCAAAGGCCTTCATCATTTTTGGAGCCTGTTTGAATTGCTGCTTAGCCTTATCTAAATTATAGCTTAAAACATAATAATCCATATCCAAATTTCCAGCCATGCCGTCGTACACTTCAGAAAAATTCACATAGTCCCCAATATTGATATTGACGCCGTAATTGTTAATCGGATTTTTCACGATCCAATGAAATGTTTTGGTATCACCGATGCGCTCTACAAGTTGCAATCTACCATTTGAAACATTGGTCAATTTTGAAGGAACATTTACGCTTATTTTCATACTATCTACTTCGTCGTACATATGATCCTTGCAAGGCCACCAAACACTGGCACCCAAACCTTGACAGGACGATGCAATGAAGTGATTCCCATTTTTGTCTTTTGTCCATGAAATACCTCCATCCCATGGCGGGTTGACGGCTTCTCTGGGCTGGCCTTCATAAAACACTTCAATTTCGTTTATGGTACCGATATCTTGAGGTTGAAGCAATGAAATGAAGTGTGCATTCCCGTCATGTTTTATGTCCAAAGTGTCCCCGTTTTGAACAGCGCTTACAAGTTGCATAGGCTCCTGCAAATCAATTTGCATTACCGAATGGGGTTTCAATACTTTATATTGAATGGTATTTTTGCCTAATATGAATTTTTTTTCGGGATGGACTTTAACGTCCAAATGATAATAAGTGAGGTCCCACCATTCCCGTTCAGGGGTGATACTGCCACGAAGTGTATCCTGCCTTGTGAAATTCTGTTTTTCCGATAGCAGGCCTTGAGCATTCAATCCTTCAGTGAAACAAATGACAATTAGAAAAATAACATATATAAATCTGTGCATTGGCTTTTCATTTAAGCAGAACATACTCCGAATTTACTGTTTTTTAAAATAAGAGGCAACCTTAAGGATTTAATATAATTGACTTTGTAAGTTTCGGTGGAACCATCTTTATTTTTGATATCTATAAAAATATTCATATCGTTATCGTTTACTTTTTCAAAAACCATGCCTTCAAGTTCAGCCTTTTTCATTTTCTGAATACGCATTAAAGATTGAATTAAATAAAAAACGCCCCAAAACCGAATTTGAGACGCATTTTACATTTGAATTAGTCACGGGGAGATTATTACAATCTCAAAAACAATATTTATTTTCTTTAATTACTTTCTCAGCGATAGTATGCCTCAGTTCAATAATATTCGGCATGTTGACATATTTGATATATCGTCTTAATCCCATCAACATCATTTTTTGCTCGTCTCCTTCCGAGAAAGAAATGATGGAATGTTTTCCGGCAGTTTCTATAACGTCAATGGCATGAAATAAATTCAACTTCGCCATGGCGATTTGCTCTTTTACGTTGTCTTCGCCTTCTTTTTTTGCCATCTTTTCTGCACGAAGAATAGCCGATTCTGCCAAATAAATCTGGATCATAATATCCGATGCGGCTAACATCAATTGTTGTTGTTGCTCAATTTTTTCGCCATATTTCTGCAATGCGGCACCGGCTACCATCAAAAAGAGCTTTTTTAGGTTTTTAACGATGCTTTTTTCTTCAGAGAAAAGTTCCGAATAATCTGGAACGTCAAATGAAGGAATGCCCATCAATTCCTCTTTTACGGCCATAGCGGGGGTCAATACATCTACATGGCCCTTCATGGCTTTTTTAATTAACATGCCTACACAAAGCATTCTATTGATTTCGTTGGTTCCTTCGTAAATCCTTGAAATACGTGCGTCTCTCCAAGCAGATTCTATTGGTGTTTCTTCTGAAAAGCCCATCCCTCCAAAAATTTGGATGCCTTCATCTGTACAATTTTGAATGAATTCAGAAACGGCTACTTTTAGAATCGAACATTCGATAGCGTATTCCTCAACGCCTTTGAGCTCTGCTTCCTGATGCGAGTCTTTGCCGTTATTTTTTCTCAACTCAATACGGTTTTCTATATCTTTTGATGCGCGGTAACAGGCAGCTTCGCCTACCCAGCAGTTGGTGGCCATTTCTGCAATTTTTTGGCGGATAGCACCAAAACTCGAAATTGGTACTTTAAACTGGATACGTTCATTGGCATATTTCACCGACTCCGTAATGGTGCGTCGTTGTGCATCCAAACAAGCTGCGGCCAACTTAATTCTTCCCACATTTAGGGCGTTCATTGCAATTTTGAAACCGTTACCTCTCTCCGATAACATATTTTCAACAGGCACAAGAGTATCATTAAAAAACACCTGTCTCGTAGAGGAAGCACGAATACCCAATTTATGCTCTTCCTCGCCCATGGTAATTCCATTTGGGTTTTCGGGATCGTATTCCACAATAAAGCCTGTAATGTTTTTGTCATCTTCAATGCGAGCGAAAACAATCATCAAACGGCAGAACCCCGCATTGGAAATCCACATTTTCTGCCCGGTAATTTTATAGGTTTTACCATCTTCAGAAAGCACTGCCTTTGTGCGACCAGAATTGGCGTCACTTCCTGCCGTTGGCTCCGTTAAACAATAGGAACCAAACCATTCACCTGTTGCCAATTTAGGAACGTATTTCTGTTTTTGTTCTTCATTTCCATAAAGTGTTATGGGCATAGTGCCAATACCGGTGTGCGCACCAAAGGCTGTACTGAAAGAACCTGTCGCACCCGAAATAAAATCGCAGACTAAGACCGTATCAACAAATCCCATGCCCATGCCACCGTATTCTTCTGGAACTGAAACGCTTAAAAATCCAAGTTCACCAGCCTGTCTCATACAGGATTCCGTCAAAGCATAATCTTTTTGTTCAAATTGGGCTTTTTTAGCCCATATTTCGCGATCCACAAACTCAGTGACCGCTTCTTTCATCATAAGCTGATCCTCGTTAAAATCTTCAGGTGTAAAAATGTCTTCGCAATTGGCTTCCTTTACCAAAAATTGACTACCTCTAATAATATCTTTTTCTTGAGCTTCCATTGCTTATTTTTAGTTTAAAAATTCAAAAATTCCACAGGCGCCTTGTCCAGTACCTACGCACATGGTCACAGCTCCATATTTACCTTTCATATCTCGTTTCCGCATTTCGTCAAATAGTTGCACCGAAAGCTTAGCCCCTGTACATCCCAAGGGGTGGCCAAGTGCTATTGCACCTCCATTAACATTCACTATATCTGGATTCAAATTCAGTTCTCGAATTACAGCCAAGGATTGGGATGCAAAGGCTTCGTTGAGTTCTATTAACTCTAAATCCTTTTGTTTCAGGCCGGCAAGCCCCAATGCCTTTGGAATGGCTTTAACCGGTCCGATACCCATGATTCGTGGTTCAACACCGGCAGCGGCGTAGTTTACTAAACGGGCAATGGGTTCAAGCTTTAATTCTTTAACCATATCCTCGCTCATTAACATCACAAAAGCCGCACCGTCACTCATCTGGGAAGAGTTACCCGCCGTAACACTACCACCTTGAGCAAATACCGGACGCAACTTTGCAAGGGCTTCCAAGTTTGTGCCTTTTCTAGGTCCTTCGTCTTTAGTTACAGTGTATGATTTAGTTACTTTTTTACCATTTTCATCCACATAGGTCTGTTCAACATCAATCGGAACAATTTGGTCCTGAAATCTGTTTTCAGCCTGAGCCTTTAGCGCTTTCATATGGGAATTATAAGCGAATTCATCTTGGTCCTCACGAGACACTTTGAATTCCTTTGCAACGGCTTCGGCTGTATTGCCCATACCCCAGTAATATTCCTCGTGGCCTTTTTTTACAATGTCGTCGTAATTCAGTTCTGTTTTAAACCCCGTCATTGGTACGGCACTCATACTTTCGGCTCCTCCGGCAATAATGCAATCGGCCATTCCAGCTTGAATTTTAGCGGCCGCAATGGCAATGGTCTCAACCCCAGACGAACAAAACCGATTGACCGTAACCCCAGGAACATCCACAATATCCAGTCCCATCAGGGAAATGAGCCTCGCCATATTTAGACCCTGCGAGCCTTCTGGCATGGCGTTGCCCACAATAACATCGTCTATACGTTTTTTGTCCAATTCTGGCAATTCCTTCATCATATACTGAATGGTTTCAGCGGCCAACTCATCTGTTCGTTTGAATCGGAAAACGCCCCTCGGTGCCTTTCCCACTGCGGTTCTGTATGCTTTTACTATGTATGCTTGTTTCATAACATGCCCCCTCTAACTCCCCCAAAAGGGGGAGAAACTTACTCAGGGTGAATTTATTTATTACTTATTCAAAAAATATCTTTTATCAACCTTCTCATTTCCTCCCCTTTGGGGAGGTTAGGTGGGGCTTATTTAATTCCTCAACGGTTTCCCCTTAGTCAACATATGCTGAATACGTTCCAAGGTTTTGCGTTCTGTACAGAGGCTTAAAAATGCCTCGCGTTCCAAATCCAACAAATACTGCTCGGAAACGAGTGTTGGTTCTGATAAATCACCTCCTGCCATTACATAGGCTAGTTTATTGGCAATCTTTTGGTCATGTTCGCTGATATAGTTACTGTCTTCCATGGCATCCGTCCCAACCAAGAACATGGCTAAGGCTTGCTTACCCAATACTTTCACATCCTTTCGTTTTACCGGTTGTGTATAACCAGCGTCCGCCATTAACCTTGCGTGTGCCTTTGCCGTAGCAATCTGTCTGTCTTTATTAACTACAACAACATCTTTTCCCTTTTGCAGAATACCTAAATCGTAAGCTTCATAAGCTGAGGTTGAAACCTTTGCCATACCAATGGTTAGAAAATATTCTTGAAGCACATTCAATTCCACATCGCCTTTTTTGAAAGTGTCCGATGCTCTTAGGGCCATCTCTTTAGAGCCCGCTCCACCTGGAATAACACCAACGCCAAACTCAACTAAACCAATATAGGTTTCAGCTGCCGCCACGACCTTATCAGCGTGCATGGACAGTTCGCAGGCCCCTCCAAGGGACATGCCATGAGGCGCCGATACTGTTGGAATGGCCGAATAGCGCATCCGCATCATCGTGTCCTGAAAATATTTTACGGCCATGTTTAATTCGTCGTATTCTTGCTCAACGGCCATCATGAATATCATGCCGATATTTGCTCCAACAGAAAAGTTAGCGGCTTGGTTGCCAATTACCAGACCGTCAAAATCCTTTTCAGCAATGTCGATAGCTTTGTTTAAGCCTGCTAAAACATCTCCGCCAATGGTATTCATTTTCGATTGAAACTCACAGTTTAATATACCGTCCCCCAAATCTTCAATAACGACACCTGAGTTTTTGAACACCTCATTGGATTTTCTGATATTATCCAAAATGATAAAGGCATCCTGCCCGGGGACTTTCGCCTGAGATTTTGTAGGAATATCATAATAATAGGAAGCACCGTTTTGGACGGTATAAAAGGATTTGCTTCCCGAACTCAACATATCGTTAACCCAATCCGCAGGTTCCAAGCCTTCAGATTTTATCAATTCTAAGCCTTTTTCAACCCCGATGGTATCCCAAATTTGGAAAGGCCCATGCTCCCAGCCAAATCCAGCTTTCATGGCATCGTCAATTTTGTATAATTCATCTGAAATTTCTGGAATACGGTGAGTTACGTAAGCAAAGAGTTGTCCAAATGTTTTTCTATAAAATTCCCCAGCTTTATCTTTTCCAGAAACCAGTACCTTAAATCGGTCTATTACCTTTTCAATGGGTTTGGTCAATTCCAAAGTCGCAAATTTCGCTTTTTTGGATGAACGGTATTCCAAATTGCTCAAATCCAAAGAAAGTATTTCACTTTTGCCACCATCGCCTTTAATTTTCTTATAAAAACCTTGCCCTGTTTTACTGCCAAACCACTTATTGTCCACCATTTTTGTGATAAAATCTGGAAGTTTGAACAATTCCAACCGCTCGTCATCCTTGCAGTTTTCGGCAATACCATTGGCCACATGCACCAAAGTGTCCAAACCAACCACATCCACAGTTCTAAAAGTGGCAGATTTTGGTCGACCAATTACTGGTCCTGTAAGTTTATCCACTTCCTCAATGGTCAAACCCATCTCATTTACCGCATGAAACAAGCTCATAATGCTGAAAATACCAACGCGATTTCCTATGAAGGCTGGGGTATCTTTCGCCACTACTGAAGTTTTGCCCAGATACTGTTCACCATAATTATTTAAGAATTCCAAAACAGAAGCATCGGTCTTCGGTCCTGGAATGATTTCAAACAGCTTTAAATATCTTGGCGGATTAAAAAAGTGCGTGCCACAAAAATGCTTTTGGAAATCGTCACTTCGGCCTTCGCTCATAAATTTAATGGGAATGCCCGAAGTGTTACTGGTAATCAAAGTACCCGGAGTTCTATGCTTTTCAAGGTTTTCAAACACTTTTTGTTTGATATCCAAACGCTCCACTACCACCTCAATAATCCAATCTACATCCTTTACTTTCGCGATATCGTCCTCTAAATTTCCGGTAGTAATCCTACTTGCAAATTTTTGATGATAAATAGGGGAGGGCTTGGATTTTAAGGCATTTTTAAGGGCATCGTTTACCAAACGATTCCTAACTGTTTTATCCTCTAAAGTGAGTCCTTTCGCGTTTTCAGCTTCCGTCAATTCCCGTGGGACGATATCCAATAACAATACTTCTACGCCAATATTGGCAAAATGACAAGCAATACCGCTTCCCATAATACCAGAACCAATTACGGCAACTTTTTTAATTATGCGTTTACCCATTCGTGTATAAACTTCTATTTATTGTTATAAATCTTTTTATTGCAGACCATTTCATTAATCGTTTCGGCAACTTCATAGAAATGGTTGATTTTTTCCTCAGGAATATGCTCCCTTATGGTTTCGTTGAATGTCAACACTTTCTCTTTTGAAAGTTCGCGCTTTTCCTTTCCGAACTCCGTTAAATGAATGAGGACACCCCTGCCGTCGTTGGGGTTTGGATGACGCTCAATCAAGCCCCTTTTTTCCATGGTTTTTAATATACGCGATAGGCTTGTGGCCTCCATACCCATTTTAGGGCCAAGAGCGGTGGATGGTGTTCCTTTTTCGGGGTCAATGCTCAGCAATGTGAACCCTGTGGCCATCGTACTCTCAAATTTTGAGGCTTCTTCGTTGTACATCTTGTTCACCGTTAACCACGTGGTTCGCAATACATAATCTATGGTTTTGTCTTTCATTCTTGAGAGTTAGAATGTCCAAATATAGTAAAAATATATTATGCATGCATAATAAATAGGATAAAATCGATTTGAACGAATTCCAAAAAAAATCACCCTGTTATTCGGGTGATTTTTTTAAATATTTAAAAAATATCCTATCCTAATTTTCCAATTACTGCGCCCATAATAGCTGTCATGATTACAGATATACCTACATCCAAGGCCGCCAGTTGCAATTCCATGCCCGGCACCATCGCCAAGTTGAAGAAATTGTAAAACAATCCGATAAATAGCCCGATAACTGCCCCTGCTGTTGCTCCCGTGGATGCCGTGGTAATTTGCGCCCATTTGGTGTAAACATAAGCCACAAAAAGTCCGAAGGTAATACAGCCCAAAAAGATATACAGCATAGTGGAACTGCTTTCTTCGGGCTGGGGAAACACATTGGCGAAGAGAAGACCGTAAAATAGCCAGCCTAAAAGGAAATTTACAATGCCGCCAACAATACCTGAAACTAGAAAATTTTTTGTTTTCATTGGTTTGATTTTTAATTAGTTATGCTTAAAAGTACTAAAAAAGGAATAAGTGGGGTTGAGGGTTGTTGTGTTTAACTACCGGACGAAGCTTTTCAAAGGAGTCAATACATAGCTGGTTACTTTTAATATTCGTTTATTATCCTTTTATCTCCACTAACATTTAAATCAATTTCATATGCGTATGACTCAGAAGTCCATCCTAAATCAGTAGTGTACATTACAAAAAGTCTATTGTCGTCGATTTTGAATTCTTTCCATTCAAGTATTAACTTTTCATCAAAACCGCAGGGCCAAGACAATGAAGGGAAAAAATAAGGGTCTTCATTAAGCCAATATTTCAAATGTACCTTTTCTATTTTTTTAAATGCTTCGCTAGAGCTTATTTTTTGTTCATTATACTGTTTGTTTATTTCAAGTTTTTCTTTGTGGAATTTTTTTATCAGTCCGATATTTTCTGAAACTTCTAATTGAATAGTATGATTTGTAGGTTCAATTACTAAAATTTCATTTCCATCCTTGAATATTTTAATATCTAAAAGAGAATAATATATGATTGTATTGTCTTGACGCTTTGAGTCGAAGCCATTTGAATTCAATTGAAAACTGAAAAGAGACAACAAATTTGTATTCGATTCAGTTGAAGATTTGAACTTATCCTTTTGATATTTTTTTGGTAGAGTTTTTCTAAACGAATCTACTTTGTCATTTAGTCTTTTATTGATTGAAGGATTTTTGTCTGCCCATAAAAATGTTTTGTCGTCGAGATTGAACGTTCCTAAAAATTTAGGTGTTGCAATTACTTCATAGTCATTTTCCTCAACAGTATATTTAACTTCTCCTTTTGTCTGGTCAAACAAATATTGATTTGTCGGTTGCATATTCCAAACTATTCTTTGATACATGTTTCTTAAATTCATAGCAGAATTTGCTTCTGAAAATTTAGTTTCCAAGTCTGATTGACCTTTAGAGAAGAATGAAAACATAATTAATAATATTGTCAAGATTGATTTGTGCATTTCGTTTAATTAGAGAAATATATTTATAATCGCAACTACCCCCGATAAATCCGTTCAATCAAATCCGAATACATTTTCTTAATCACATCCCGCTTCATTTTCATGGTAGGCGTGAGGTGGCCAGCATCGATGGACCATTCTTCGGGGGTGATTTCAAATTTTTTGATTTGCTCCCACTTGCCAAATTTTTGGTTGCATTTGTCCACCTCCTTTTGAATGCGCTTTTGCACAATTTCGGAACTGCAAATAGCTTCCAATGTATTTCCTGCCGAGTGGTTTTTCCGTTCGATCCAATCCTGTAAAAATTCAAAATTGGGCTGAATCAGAGCTGCAGGCATTTTTTCGCCTTCACCGATCACCATGATTTGTTCAATAAATCGGGATTGTTTCAATTGATTTTCTAAAAGGGTAGGGATAATATATTTCCCGCCTGAGGTTTTAAACATTTCCTTTTTACGTCCAGTAATTTTTAGGAAGCCATCGGCATCAATTTCGCCTTTATCCCCGGTATGAAAGTAGTCCCCCGTCATCACGGAAGCTGTTTTTTCAGGGTCTTTGTAATAGCCCATCATTACGTTGGGCCCCTTGCAGAGGATTTCACCATCTTCGGCTATTTTAACTTCCACGCCATCGATGACCCGTCCAACGTAGCCGATTTTCCACCCTCCGTTGCGTCTGTCGCTCGCCGAAATACCTGGTGAGGTCTCTGTCAATCCATAGCACTCCATAATGGGCATTTGGGCGGCTCCAAAAATCCGTCCCAATCGGGATTGCAATGCCGCACTACCGGAGGCCATAAATATAATTTCACCACCCAAGGCGGCCTGCCATTTACTAAAGATCAATTTTCGGGCAATAGAGAGTTTTAATTCATAAAGGAAACCATTTTGTTTGTAAGGTTTAAATACTGCTCCATGCTCGACTGCCCAAAAGAACAGTTTCTTTTTGAGACCGGTCAAATCCGCACCTTTATCCATGATTTTGTCGTACACTTTTTCGACTAATCTTGGCACCACTGTCATGGTATGAGGCTTTACTTCCCTCGCATTATCGCCAATTTTGTCAATCGCCTCGGCATAATAGGTTTCTATGCTTCGGAATTGATACAAATAGGTAAATACCCTTTCAAAAATGTGGCATATCGGCAAAAAGCTTAGGGCCCTGTTTTCGGCATCTAAAGGGAATCTGTTGGATGCCGAAAGTACATTGGACACAATATTATTATGGGAGAGCATCACGCCTTTTGGCTTTCCCGTTGTGCCGGAAGTATAAATTATGGTGGCCAATTCTTCGGGTTTTACATCGGCCATTCTTGCCTCGACTTCAGGTTGTATGCCATCGTCTTTGCCGAGTTCCAATAACTCAGAATAATGTTTGCACCCCTTTATTTCATCAAAGGAATACACTTCCTTAAGCCCAGTTCTGGTTTTGATCTTATTGACTTTTTCCAAAACTTCCTCATCTGAAACAAAGCAATAAATAGATTCGCTATGATTTAAAATGTACTCGTAATCATCAGAGCTAATAGTTGGGTAAATCGGGATATTTTGAGCTCCTACCTGCAACACGCCAATGTCAACAATGTTCCATTCCGTTCGGTTTGTGGTGGAAATAACAGCAATTCTATCGTTCTTTTTAACGCCCAATTTTAGCAACGCCCGGCTGACGGCATTGGATTTGTCCAAATAATCATGGATAGATGTTTTTACCCATTGGCCATTTTGTTTGGTGTTCAAAGCCGCATCCAAAGGATGGTTGTTCTGCTGATAATATGGAAAATCAAAAAGTCGTGTTATCTCTTTCATAGCGAATAATTTTGAGAGCTATTATGCAAAATATGAAATTAAATAGGATTTTCAAACAGCCCTTTATTTTGAAAATTTTGTAAAAAGATAAGATTTCGACCTTAATAAATTTGTGAATAATGAAATATTTTATGAAAATAATTGTGATATTCATCAAAAAACAGTGTCAAAATAGATCGAATATTTATCAAAATAAATGAAATATTGAAAAAGTGGTTGTTTCGACTTAAAATTTCAAACGTTTTCGTTAAAAAAATTATGGGTTAAATCATTGATTTCTTGCGTTTAATGACAATTGTCATCTTTTTTCAGAAGGGCTGTATTTACCTTTGATACGTCTTAGCAGACAAACATTTTTTACAAAATATTAAATATATAAAGAGATGGAAGTTAAACAATTTAAACCAGGAGTTTGGACCAAAAAGGTGGACATTCGCGATTTCGTATTGAACAATATTACCCCTTACCATGGAACACACGAATTTTTAGTTGGCCCAAGTGCCAGAACTGAAAAATTATGGGAGCTTTGTAAACAAGCGACCAAGGAAGAACGCCAAAATAACGGGGTACGTTCTGTAGATACTGAAATAGTTTCGACAGTTAGTGCTTTTGATGCCGGATATATCGACAAGGAAAACGAAGTAATTGTTGGTTTACAGACTGATGAATTATTAAAAAGGGCCATGAAGCCTTTTGGAGGTTTTAAAGTGGTACAGAAAGCATTATCAGAGCAAGGTGTAAAACCGAATGACGCCTTGACCGAATTGTTTTCAAAATATGTAAAAACACATAACGATGGTGTATTTGATGCCTATACTGCTGAAATTCGAAAATTCCGTTCCTTAGGATTTTTGACTGGATTGCCAGACAACTATGCCCGTGGTAGAATTATCGGGGATTACCGTCGTGTAGCCCTTTACGGTATTGATTTCTTAATTGAAGAAAAGCAAAAGGATTTAGCTAATATCACTGGACCAATGACGGAATCCGTGATTCGTTTACGTGAGGAGGTGTCCGAGCAAATTAGGGCTTTAAAAGATATGATTGTGCTGGGTGCTAAATACGATTTAGATTTGGCTCGACCTGCCGAGAACGCAAGGGAAGCAGTACAATGGACGTATATGGCCTACTTAGCAGCTGTAAAAGAGCAAGATGGTGCCGCTATGTCCTTGGGTAATACTTCAACATTCTTGGATATTTATATTGAAAATGACCTCAGAGAAGGGCTGATTACCGAGGAAGAAGCTCAGGAATATATCGACCAATTTGTGATGAAACTACGTATGGTGCGTCACTTAAGAATGGGTGCTTACGATGAAATTTTTGCTGGCGACCCAACATGGGTTACCGAAGCTATTGGTGGTATGTTTGAAGACGGAAGAACTAAGGTAACTAAAACCTCTTTCCGTTTCTTAAACACGCTTTATAACCTAGGCCCATCTCCGGAGCCAAACATGACAGTACTTTGGTCACAAGATTTACCACAAAACTTTAAGGATTTCTGTTCTAAAGTGGCAATCGATACCTCTTCTATTCAGTTTGAAAATGACAGGTTGATGCGTGAAGAGCGTGGTACGGACGACTATGGTATAGCCTGCTGTGTGTCTCACCAATCTTTGGGTAAATCCATTCAGTTCTTCGGCGCGAGAACCAACTTGGCCAAAACATTATTATTGGCAATTAATGGAGGACGTTGTGAAATCACCGGAAAACAGATGGTAGAAGGCATCGAACCTTGCAACTGTGAAGTTTTGGATTTTGATAAAGTAATGGCCAATTTCAAAATTGCCATGAAAGAAGTGGCACGTGTGTATAACGATTCTATGAACATTATCCACTACATGCACGATAAGTATTATTACGAAAAAGCACAGATGGCTTTAATCGATACGAATCCAAGTATCAATATTGCTTACGGTATCGCTGGTCTGTCTATTGTTGCGGATTCGTTATCAGCTATAAAATATGCAAAAGTGAAACCAGTTCGAAATGAAGATGGCTTAACTGTCGATTTCAAAATTGAAGGCGAATTCCCTTGCTATGGTAATGATGATGATCGTGTAGATACTTTGGCGGCCAATGCTGTTAGAGACTTCAATGACGAGCTTAAGAAGTTGCCAGTGTATAAAGATGCGGAGCCAACATTGTCTGTATTGACCATAACGTCTAACGTATCTTACGGTAAGAAAACCGGGGCTACACCTGATGGTCGTGCTAAAGGTATTCCATTTGCACCGGGTGCTAACCCAATGCACGGACGTGACTGCAACGGTGCTATTGCATCATTGAACTCTGTTGCCAAAATTGACTATAAAGATTCCTTAGATGGTATTTCAAATACCTTCTCCATTGTACCAAAATCCTTAGGCGCTGATGATGAGGAGCGTATTGAAAACTTGTCATCCATTATTGATGGTTACTTTATACACAACGCACAGCACTTAAATGTGAATGTGTTGAACAGGGATACCTTACTTGACGCGATGGAGCATCCTGAAGAGTATCCACAGTTGACCATTCGTGTCTCCGGTTACGCTGTTAACTTTGTGAGATTAACGAAGGAGCAACAGATGGAAGTCATCACCCGTTCTTTCCACGAGTCCATGTAAACTCTATTAATATTTTGTAAGCATCTGAAAATGAAGCGTAAAACCTTTGTTTTCAGATGCTAAATGCAAAATTCTAAAGACAAAAGCCATCGAGCATAAAGACAACATATTGCACGTACATTCTATTGAATCCTTCGGCACCCATGATGGGCCCGGTATCAGAATGGTCATCTTTTTACAAGGCTGTAAACTCCGATGTAAATATTGTCATAACCCGGATACTATCGATACACATGGCGGTAAGGATTATCACATTGAGGATTTGGTGCAAATGGCACTTAAAGAGAAAGCCTATTTTGGCAAAAAGGGAGGTGTTACCGTCTCTGGAGGTGAACCATTATTACAGGCCAAGGAATTGATTCCATTTTTTAAAAGGTTGAAAGAAGAAGGCATCCATACCAATTTGGATACCAATGGGAGATTACTCAATCATTTTTCCGAAGAACTTTTGGATAACTACACCGATTTGGTGATGCTGGACATTAAGCACATGACCGAGGAAGGTTATCAATTTATTACAGGACAAAAAAACAAAGACACTACATTCACCTTTGCAAAATATCGCGAAGCCTCAGGAAAACCAATGTGGCTGCGTTACGTTCTAATCCCCGAAATTACCAATACGACAGAGCTCCTACAAAGCATGGGGGAGTATTTTAAAGATTACAAGACCATAGAGAAAATCGAATTGCAACCCTACCATACCTTGGGCGTCCATAAATGGGAAGCCATGGGGTGGGAATACGAATTGAAGGATGCAAGGGAAAACACTATGGAAGAAATAGATGCTGCGAAAGCCATCTTAAAAAACTACTTCAAGGAAGTTAGAATTAATTAAAAAAGTTGGGGCAACAGTATGTAAACTAAGCCTGAGCCTACAACAATAAATTTCAAAACGATGAAAACACAAAAACTAAAAAACCGATGGCTGATTGCGGCTTCGGCAGTAGGGATACACATTTCAATCGGATCGGTATATGCCTATTCGGTAATGACCAACCCTGTTAAGGATATTTTTGATGTTGACGGGAGTGTGATAAAATGGGCATTCAAAATCGCCATTTTATTACTAGGACTTTCCGCAGCATTTTTAGGCCGTTGGGTAGAAAAAGTAGGCCCGAGAATTAGTGGTACTGCCGCCGGTATTTTTTATGGTGTTGGTATTTTAGGTTCGGGATTGGCCGTTCAACTGGAAGCGTTATGGCTATTTTATTTATGCTATGGCGTTATCGGTGGTATCGGTTTAGGTTTGGGCTATATTACACCCGTAAGTACTTTGGTAAAATGGTTTCCGGATAGACGTGGTTTGGCAACAGGAATGGCCATTATGGGATTTGGTTTTGCCGCTTTGATATTCGGCCCAGTGATGCAATCCCTTTTTGATGCGGTTGGTGTTTCCAATGCCTTTTATTTTTTAGGATTGATATATATGGTATTGATTTTATCATCTGCTAGATACATCGAAAGACCTCCGGAAGGCTATTTACCTGATGGATTCAAACCAGGTGAAGGCAAAACCATCAAAAAGGATATGGCAAACATTACTGCCAACGAAGCCTTAAAAACATCACGTTTTTACTACATCTGGATTATGATGTTTATCAACATTGCATGTGGTATCGCCATTATTTCGGCGGCAAGCCCAATGATGCAGGAAAAATTAAATTACACACCTATGGAAGCTGCGGCAATCGTGGGGCTAATAGGCGTGTTTAATGGTCTGGGTAGAATTATGTGGTCCAGTTTATCGGATTATTTAGGACGCGCAAATACGTATATCATTTTCTTCGGATTTCAAATTTTAGCATTTTATTTCTTGCCTCAAATTGGTATGGAAGTTATGTTCTTGGTAGTGCTCTTCACTGTGATAACTATGTATGGAGGCGGTTTTGCCACGCTTCCGGCCTTTTTAGGAGACCTATTTGGAACCAAACAGCTTGGTGCCATTCACGGTATGGTATTGGCAGCTTGGGGATTAGCAGGTGTTGTGGGGCCAACTATTTATGATATGGTCAAGAACGCTACGGGCTCTTTAGATACTACGCTTAAAGTATTTGCAGGCTTATTTATTGTGGCTTTATTAGTGTCTCTTCTTATGAAGCGCACGGTGGTAAAGGCGTACCAAAAAAAAGATAAGTCGGTTGATGATAAAAAATTAAAGTTTGCCTAAGCTTTAAATTTGGTTAGTTAGAAAAGCACCTTCATGAAAATGAAGGTGCTTTTTTTGTGTAGCTACTCATTTTTATGTAAGCAATTTTTACGATTTTATCATTATACGGATTTTAAAAAACGATATTCATAAAAAATAGATGTTAAATTGTTAATTCGTTAATAATAACAAGGGATACATGACTTTTATCATAGATGTTTCTACGGTTTAAAACTACTTTTATTGGAGTTTTTGATACAGGAAATTTAACAAATAATATCATGGAAATACTTGAAAATGTAAAGGCTCGGGTTTTCAGTTTTGGAGACAAAAAGGCCGACGGCAACAGTTCAATGAAAAACCTTTTGGGAGGTAAAGGGGCCAATTTGGCCGAGATGAGCTCTATTGGAATTCCAGTGCCGCCTGGATTTACGATAACTACCGAAGTGTGTACCGAATATAACGCCCTAGGAAGGGAAGCAGTTATAGATTTGATAAAAGAAGAAGTGAAGGCCTCCATAGCCAGTATTGAGGCCGTTATGGGAACGGAATTTGGGAACAAGAAAAATCCATTATTGGTTTCAGTCCGTTCGGGTGCAAGGGTTTCTATGCCAGGGATGATGGATACCGTGCTTAATTTGGGAATGAACGATGAGGTTGTTCTGGGGCTTGCCAAAAAAACCAAAAATCCAGCTTTTGCCTGGGACTCCTATCGCCGTTTTATTCAAATGTATGGCGGGGTGGTTTTAGGAATGAAACCTGAGTCAAAAGAGGATATCGATCCATTTGAGGAAATTATTGAAAACCTTAAAGAAAAGCGTGGTTTTAAGTTAGATACTGAATTTTCAGTTCAGGATTTACAGGACCTGGTTTTCGATTTTAAGGATGTGATAAGAAAGCGGAAGGGTCTAATTTTCCCAAGTGATCCCTGGGAGCAGCTTTGGGGTGCAGTTATGGCGGTGTTCAATAGCTGGAACGGCGATAGAGCGGTATATTACAGAAGCATGAATGGCTATCCGGCGGATTGGGGTACGGCCGTAAATGTTCAGGCCATGGTGTATGGTAATATGGGGAACAACTCTGGGACTGGGGTATGTTTTACCCGTGATGCCGGTACAGGTGAAAATGTATTCAATGGAGAATATTTAATTAACGCCCAAGGCGAAGACGTGGTTGCTGGCGTTAGAACGCCACAACAAATTACCAGATTAGGTTCTCAACGTTGGGCCGAATTGGCAAAAATTGAAGAAGCCGATAGAGCTGAAAATTATCCGTCACTAGAAGAATTAATGCCATCCATGTTCGAGGAATTGAATGATTATCAAGATATTTTGGAGAAGCACTATCGCGATATGCAGGATATGGAATTCACTATTCAGGACGGAAAACTTTGGATATTACAAACTAGAAACGGTAAACGTACAGGGGCAGCCATGGTAAAAATCGCCATGGATTTACTCAAGGAAGGGATGATTAGCGAAAAAGAGGCGCTTTTATTGGTTGAGCCAAATAAGTTAGACGAATTGTTGCACCCTGTATTTGATCCCCAAGCATTAAAAAGAGCCACAACTATTGCCCAAGGACTTCCGGCCTCTCCTGGAGCCGCAACAGGTAAAATTGTATTTTTTGCTGACGAAGCTGACAAGTACAAGAATAGTATTTTGGTACGTATCGAGACCTCTCCCGAAGATCTGGAAGGTATGAATATTGCCAAAGGTATTTTGACTGCTCGGGGCGGTATGACTTCGCACGCGGCCGTTGTGGCGCGAGGTATGGGCAAATGCTGTATTTCTGGAGCGGGTGCTTTAAAGATCAACTATAAAAAAAGAACATTGACCGTTGGCGACCACGAGTATCATGAAGGCGATTGGATTTCCTTAAACGGTTCCACAGGAAATATTTTGGAGGGCAAAGTAGCCACTATTGAACCGGAGTTGAGCGGTGAATTTGCTGAAATCATGTCACTATCAGATAAGTATGCCAAAATGAAAGTACGGACCAATGCCGATAGCCCGAAAGATGCAAAAGTAGCACGTAATTTTGGTGCACAGGGGATTGGGTTGACAAGAACGGAGCACATGTTCTTTGAATTGGATAGAATTAAGGCCATGCGTGAAATGATACTCGCGGATACCGTAAAAGGGAGAAAGCAAGCCCTTGAAGACTTGTTGCCGATGCAACGCTCAGATTTTGAGGGTATTTTTGAGGCCATGGAAGGCTTGGCGGTAACTATTCGTTTGTTGGATCCACCCTTACACGAGTTTGTGCCACATCAATTGGCAACTCAAAAGGATTTGGCGGATGAAATGCATATTTCTCTTCAAGCTGTAAAAAATAAAGTAGCCGAATTGGAAGAGTTCAACCCGATGTTGGGACATAGGGGCTGTAGGTTAGGAAACACCTATCCAGAAATTACCGAAATGCAAACCCGTGCCATTATCGAGGCCGCGTTGAATTTGAAAGAACGAGGGATTATTTGTAAGCCTGAAATCATGATTCCTTTGGTGGGTACTGTAAAGGAGTACGAAGCTCAGGAAACTATTGTCCGATCTACAGCAAATCTAATTTTTGAAGAGAGAAATGATACTGTGGAATATTTGGTCGGCACCATGATTGAGATTCCACGAGCTGCGTTAATGGCGGATAAGATTGCCGAAAAAGCAGATTTCTTCTCATTCGGAACCAATGATTTAACGCAAATGACCTTTGGTTATTCCCGTGATGACGCTGGTAAATTCTTGCCAATTTACATCGAAAAAGGCATTTTAAAAGTTGATCCTTTTGAAGTGTTGGACCAGGAAGGTGTCGGTCAATTGGTGAAAATAGGGACGGAACGTGGCAGAAGCACTAAGCCTAGTTTAAAGGTTGGTATTTGTGGTGAACATGGTGGTGAACCAAGTTCGGTGGAATTCTGTTATAATGTCGGAATGGATTATGTAAGCTGTTCGCCATATCGTGTGCCGATTGCACGTTTGGTTGCCGCACAGGCAGCGATTAAGGCAACGTTATAATTTTTCGTTTTTTATAATTATTTTAGTCCAAAGGCTCCGGGATGTGTATAACATTTCGGGGCTTTTGATTTACTGTTCAAATGACTTCATAAATAAAATTGGAGGCTAAAAATCTTTCATGTCCAATAATTTATCTTTGGATTTCTCTTAAACCATAAACGTTCCATTTTCTTAAAATATACACCTGTAAGCCAATACTGATGACCCAAAAGCCTAGGGACATATAATTTTGAGTTTCCACATCATTCGACCAATAATTCAATAAGGGATGTTCCACTTGATAAAGTGCAGCAATGATCTTGATTAGAGCGATTAAGCTAATAATTCCAACGAACCATTTTGTTAAACCCTTCCCTTTTTTAGCTTCAAATTGCCAATAATAAAATATCGGTGTAACCATGAAAATACCATAGGTAAGCAGATTTAATGAGAAATCAATATTCAAGATTAATAGCGTGGAAAGGTGAAATATATTCGCATGGAGTAAAAATATGTACCACGTTCTTTTGCTTTTGAGCAAAAAGAAAATGCCACTGATTTCAAATATCGAAGCTACTGAATCCATTATTTCTAAAACTATAAGTGGGATATCGAAAACGTAAGCCTGCAAAAACATTTTGGGTTCATTCGCCAAAAAATATTGACCATTGAACCAGTACAAAAAACCGCTGGTGGACAAATCAAAATCTACCCAACGTATAAATTTAGAAATGCCCGCAGTAAAAAAGCCGAAACATATCATTAAGGCAATGATTAATATGGCAAGCGATTGTGTTTTTTCCGATAGTTTTTTGTCCTTCAATAATGCCACTCCGTGTCCGCAGTTGGTGAATGCCAAGAGGAGGTAGGCAAATATTAGAAAAGAGGTGTTGTGGTCAATTTTTCCAAAGCTATAAGAGTAGCTATACATTATGGCACTGATAAAAAACATGCCTATTAACGCCATTCTGGCCCGAATGCCCAGGGTGATCATCACAATCAAAATGATGGCGATAATATCTGCGATTTCATAAATAATAGCTGGTAGATACCCGCCCGTTAAATAAGCAAAACTAAAAATATTGGGATTGAAAAATGATGGAGGGATGCCACCGACCCACGACCAAGAGGGCAAAAAAAAGACAAGCAAAAGTACCCCAAACACAATACGGTAAAAGGATAAACTTTTACCATCCACCGATGCGTTTTTTTCCAACCTCGAAATAATGCGGTAAATCAGATTATTCATAGAGACGGAATATGGTATCGTTAATGAATGCTTTGTCTTTTAATCTTCTGGTTTTTTCTGAGATCGTCAGTTTGTTTCTTTTAACAATTAAGAAAGAATCTTGGCATTTCTGACCTATAAGTCCCTCTTTTAGCCATGTTTTGGTCTTTGCAATGTCCTTTTCAGTATTATTTATGGTCTTTCTGTAGGTAATATTAAATCTTATTGTAGTATGCTCGGTATATCCGTTTTGTTTAAGCCCAAAATTGTTTTTAATAATCCAAGGTACATATTTTGCAGGAATGCTTCTAAAAAATTTCTGGCGGTCAAGTTTTTGTTCTTTCCCAAATTTATCGATGCCAAAAAGTTCAAATTCCACTAGGCGAAGATCCCGATCTGTATTCACCTGGTCAGAATACGAAGGAAGCGTTACAGAAGGGAAAATTTCAAGTTTGAAGTCGATTGTTTTTAACAGGAAAGGGAACCCAAAGAGTGTGCATGCAAGAATAATAACCTTTACTTTCTTTCCCATAAATGATTGAATTGGCGAGTAACGGACCTATGGCCAAAGGCTAATTTAGAAAAAAGTATGCTGAAACAGGAAGGTATCCCAGTTTACTTCATTGGCTAATTTGGTGTATTTCTGGAAATACCTCAAGTTTTAAATGGCCTTGGTAGAATAAAAGAGTTAAAAAATCCTAAAGTTTTTCAATCCACTTTCGAGCATTTACAAAAGCCTCGAGCCACGGTGAAACCTCATCTTTTCGTCCTTCAGGGTAATGTGCCCAGTTCCATTGGAAAGTGGAACGTTCGATGTGTGGCATGGTTACCAAATGACGCCCAGTTTTATCGCATAGCATAGCGGTATTAAAATCTGAACCGTTCGGGTTGTGCGGATAGCCTTCATAACCATATTTTGCCACAATGTGGTATTTATCTTCGGAATACGGCAGGCTGAATTTCCCTTCGCCATGGGATATCCAAACTCCTAAAGTTGAACCAGCAAGCGTTGAAAGCATGACAGAATTATTTTCCTGAATTTTTACTGAAGTGAACGAACTTTCATGTTTTTGCGAATCATTATGATGCATTTTGCCATGAATCTCATGGTCAGGATTGATGAGGTCCAATTCCATCCATAATTGACAGCCGTTGCAGATGCCAACGGATAACGTGTCTTCTCTATTAAAAAAGTTTCGGATTGCCTTTTTCGCCTTCTCATTGTATTTGATGGCACCTGCCCATCCTTTGGCAGAGCCTAAAACATCAGAATTGCTAAACCCACCTACGGCACCTAAAAATTGTATATCTTCCAAGGTTTCACGGCCAGAAATTAAGTCCGTCATGTGTACGTCCTTCACATCAAAACCTGCCAAATACATGGTATTTGCCATTTCACGTTCAGAGTTGGAACCTTTTTCTCGAAGGATAGCTGCCTTAGGTCTCTTATTGTCATTACGAGGAGTTTGCGACGTGGTAATCTCAGATTCTTCGCTTACGCTCTGAATGACATCGGCAAGTTTTCCGGTAAACTGTTTTGGAAATTTATATTTAAGCGGTTGATTTTTATAATTATCAAATCTATCCTGCGCTAATCCATTTGCAGTTTGCTTTTGGTCCAACAAATACGATGTTTTATACCAAACATCTCGCAGTCTTGAAACGGTCATAGTAAATACGTCAGCATCATTAATAACGCTGAGTATGTCGCTTTCAGTTACTTTTCCAATGTTGACGAAATCAATATTCGAACCAGACAAAACACTTTCAACAGAATCGTCCTTTACCTGAATCACTATACCTGCATTCTCCCCAAATAAAACTTTAAAAGAATCTTTTTCATTTAAAGCAGATAAGTCCAAAGCCGCGCCAAGATTGTTATCGGCAAAACACATTTCCAAAAGTGTTGTGATCAATCCACCAGAGGCTACATCATGACCCGCAACTATTTGCTCGTTTCTTATTAAATCTTGAATCGTATTGAAAACCGTTTTTACATAACCAGCGTCCTGAACGATTGGGGCTTCATTTCCTATTTTGTTGAGAATCTGCGCAAACGAGCTCCCACCTAATTTGAAACTATCCTGTGAAAGGTTGATATAATACATATCGCCTCCGTTTTTCTTCAAAACAGGTTCCACCACTTTGCTTATATCATTACAATTGGCGGCCGCTGAAATAATTACCGTCCCAGGAGAAATCACATCTTCATTGGGGTATTTCTGTTTCATCGAAAGTGAATCTTTTCCTGTTGGCACGTTGATGCCCAAATCAATGGAAAATTCGGAAACTGCTTTTACTGCTTCATAGAGCCTAGCATCTTCACCTTCATTTTTACATGGCCACATCCAGTTTGCTGATAAAGAAACCGATTTTAATCCATCTTTTAAAGGTGCCCAGATGATATTGGTTAATGCCTCGGTAATGGAATTTCTGCTTCCTGCGACAGGATTTATCAATCCAGAAATAGGAGAGTGGCCTATTGAAGTTGCTATGCCTTCCTTTCCTTTGTAATCCAATGCCATCACGCCAACGTTGTTCAACGGCAGTTGCAAATGTCCTGCGCACTGTTGTTTTGCCACTTTTCCACCAACACAACGGTCCACTTTATTCACAAGCCAATCTTTACAGGCAACGGCTTCCAGTTGTAAAACTTGGTCAAGGTAATCGTAAAACTCACTTGGGTTATAATCTACATCTGCATAGTTCCTTTCCACAGAATTGTCAACCATTACAGTTTTGGGTGAACTTCCAAACATATCTTCCATGGCCAAATCCATGGGGGTATTTCCTTTTGTCTTGGACTGGAAGGTAAATCTATCGTCTCCCGTAACATCACCAACAGTGTACATTGGTGAGCGCTCGCGATCGGCAATTTTGCGCAACATATCCAAGTGTTTTTCACCAATAACCAGCCCCATGCGCTCTTGGGACTCGTTGCCTATAATTTCTTTGTCAGACAGGGTGGGATCACCAACAGGAAGGGCATCCAAATCTATTTTTCCGCCAGTGTCTTCCACCAATTCAGATAAACAATTCAAATGGCCGCCTGCACCATGGTCGTGAATGGAAACGATATGGTTTTCTTCACTTTCCACCATACCACGAACCGCATTGGCGGCACGTTTTTGCATTTCAGGATTGGAGCGTTGCACTGCATTCAGTTCAATACCAGAGGCAAATTCTCCAGTATCCGCAGAAGATACGGCGGCACCGCCCATGCCAATACGATAGTTTTCACCTCCAAGAATTACAATTTTATCACCAGTTTTTGGTTTGTCTTTTAAGGCTTGAGACACTTTTCCGTAACCGATACCGCCTGCTTGCATAATCACTTTATCGAAGCCAAGTTTACGAGCATCTTCCTCATGTTCAAAGGTTAAGACAGATCCACAAATAAGCGGTTGCCCAAATTTATTCCCGAAGTCGGACGCTCCGTTTGAAGCTTTTATCAAAATATCCATTGGCGTCTGGTACAGCCAATCACGCTCTGCTACGCCGTTTTCCCATGGCCTATTTTCTTCCAATCGGGAATAGGACGTCATATAAACGGCGGTACCTGCCAAAGGAATGGATCCTTTTCCACCTGCCAATCTATCCCTGATTTCGCCACCAGAACCCGTTGCGGCACCATTAAAGGGCTCCACAGTAGTTGGGAAATTGTGTGTTTCTGCTTTTAGGGAAATTACGGAATCGAAATCTTCGGTGGTGTAATAATCCGGAATGTCAGCGCGTTTCGGAGCAAATTGCTCAACAATCGGGCCTTTAATAAATGCCACATTGTCCTTATATGCAGAAACAATATCGTTGGGGTTCTGTTTCGACGTTTCCTTAATCAATTTGAATAAAGAGGTCGGTTTCTCCTTGCCATCAATCACAAATGTCCCATTGAAAATTTTATGGCGACAATGCTCACTATTCACTTGTGAAAAGCCGAACACCTCGGAATCTGTCAACGGTCGTCCGATTTTTTTAGAAACACCTTCTAAATAAGCCACCTCTTCATCGCTTAACGATAACCCTTCCTGCACGTTGTAAGCCGCAATATCCTCAATGTTTAGAATAGGCTCTGGTTCAATTTCAATGGTAAATGATTCTTGATTCAAACCATCAAACTTCTCCGAAATCATCGGGTCAAAATCATTAAAATCTTTAGAAACCGCTTTAAACTCTTCAATTCTCAAAATACCATCAATTCCCATGTTTTGGGAAATTTCCACAGCATTGGTACTCCATGGTGTTATCATGGCAGCGCGAGGACCAACAAAAAAAGCATCCAAAAATGCTTGCTCAATTTTAGGCTGGTTGCCAAAAAGCCATGTCAATTTCGAAATCGTTTCAGAGGATAATTCTTTTGAAGTTTGAATCGCAAAAATCTTATTGTTTACGTTTCCAAAGAAGTGAATCATTACGCTTTAGTTGTGTATGTTTAAGAAAATGCAAAAATACACTTTTTTAACGATAGGTTGTTCCTTTTTTACCGAAAGCACAGCCCGTTATTAACAGTATTTTTAACAACTATTTTATTTGTTTGGGCGTTACCCGAAAAGGGTCGGGCCTGCCTACCGGCAGACAGGCTTTCCACTATGTCTTTTTTGTGCTGTCCCGATAGCTATCGGGACCCTAACGCAGGTATCTGCCAAGGTCGTTTTATAACGGCTAAGTCATATTTTTTTTGCCATATGTGTACAGCAAAGCATGAGTCTTCCGGGGTTCTCAAGATAAACTTTTGAGAAGCCCTATAGGCTACCGTTAAGTTGTACTTAGTGGCGGTAATATTATAACTATTCCTTACTAACTCTTACTGCCACTAGTTTTGAAAACTAGGGGAGAGGTGGCAAGTGGAGGTTTTTGCTTAGTTTTTAGTTTTAGTATCTAATAATCGATTTTGTATTTCCATTAAAACGAAGAAAGTATACACCTTTTTCTTGAGCAGATAAATCAATTGTTTTTCCTTTTCCAGAAAGAATTAATCTACCTGTAATATCATAAATTGAATATTTAATATTCTCAGAAATTTTAAATATACCAGAAGAAGGGTTGGGGTATACCAACAGATTATCCTCTTTATTAGTAACATCTTTTACAGATAAAACGATACTTTCCCAACCAGGGTTTTGAGGAAAACCTTCAGGATATTTTATTCGAAATGGGCGAAAAGGCAACCAATAGTGCTTAGGGTACTCACAAACTCTCATAACAAGTTCACTTTCTTGATATCCACCAGCAGTAGCATGATTTTCTGGAAAATTTAATTGCGTTTTTTGTCTATACCTTTCCAAATGTGCTACTCCCCAACGACGAATATCTACCCACCTGTGTCCTTCATATGACATTTCTACGGCTCTTTCTCTTCTTAATTCATCCATAAATTTATTGTTATCGGCAACTATATTAGCATGTACATTAGGAATACCCGCTCGATTACGGAATAAATTAACAGCTTCCTCAGCAGTTAAGTTGTAAGAAGCTGGTGCCGCGGTTGCTCCCTTAGATGCATGTAGTGCTTCAGCATACATTAAGTACACGTCAGTAAGTCTCATATGCAAACGTACCCCATTAAATTGATCTATTATAGGATTCCATCTGCTATGGTACTTACCGTCAACTTTAGGGTAAAATTTAGTCCACATATACCCTGTAGTATTTACTATTCTGATGTTTTCAGCACCAGTACTACGATGAACACCCTTATTACTTGAAGATACATACCAAAGTTTGGCAGTTATATGATTTGGATCCTGAGCTCCAGCATCTATAATATCTCCATCAATAATATGCCACCTATAAAAACGTGGATCACGATTTTCGAAAGGCTTATTAGGGTTGTAAGTTGGCGTGCCAAAATTACCAGAAAGATCATCTTCAATAGAAAGTCCATTAGCCATTCCAAAATTGTAATGAATATAATTGTGTGTAGCATCAATAAGTTCATACCCAGCAGAACCCGTATGAATCGCTCTAGGTACACCAGATGTCATAAATCTTTCGGCTTGTCTTTTATCTCCTAAAATTGCTGAAAAGATGAATTCTGTACTTCCTGGCCAAGTGTCCGGTATCGGTGTTTTCCAAAAAACTTCATCGTAATTTGCCCAGGAAGCTAAAGTGTAAACACCTACATCTTTTAATTTAAGAATTTCTGCAAAAGCATCAACTGCCATATCACATAATTCAATATCATAGTTATACGTATTTATCCCAGGACTATTATTATAAAACATTAACGGACTTGCAGCCAGAAGTAAATTTTTACCTTGAAAAGCATACGCTATTCCTTTAGTAAGTTTATTTTTATTGTTGCCTAATGTAGATGCTCCAAAAGCTTCTTCATCCCAATCTACAGGCAAAAATTCTGCAGCTTTCTTATAGTCTTCATTAGCTAGCAAAGCAACTTCCTTATATGTTTCTGGACGTGGTGTAGATATCTCTATGTCATCAGCATCAAAAACATCAATAATATAAGGGAAGCGTCCCCAAAACTTCATTATTTCATTATGAAAAAATGCTCTAAAGAAATACGCTTGGCCAAGAATTACGTCTTTTTCTGCTTGAGTAGCATTTACCAATAGGTCTATATTTTGTATCACAATATTGGCTCTAAGGATACCATGTATACTGCCGTCCCATAAACCAGGCCTTTGTCTATTAAAACTGTTAGGGTTTTCTAGATTTGCTGAATTGGTCCCAGTTGATCCGAACTCAGAATTATAATGATTGTTCAAGTAAATAAAGCTATCATTTAAGACATCCAGAAATCTTCCCGAATCAATTTCCCTACTCGCTTTTGTGGGTCTATCTACAAAACCATCATCCCCTAAAAGATAATCCTGAAAGGTATGTGCTTGTAGTTCATAAGACACTACTAAGGCATACATCTCTTCTACAAATTCTTGCGAACTTTCGAAAGAAGCAAATATAGTTTCTAGATCAAGCTCTAATTGACCAAGGTTAGAAGCCTTACTTGTTGCTGTTTGACCAAAAAGAAAAGGAGAAACAACTAAACCAAAAAATAATAGTAAAGTCTTTTTCATAATCATAAAATTAAAAACGTGTTTTGTAAGATAATTCTATAAATATAGTAAAAAGATTGTAGGTATTCAGTCCAATTATGAGAGAAATTTTTACACCTATGTGCCTGATCAATATTTTCCAATTTTTTTATTGATTTTTTTAAGTGTTGATATATACGACCTTATTATGGCAAAATATGTAGCATAACCTGTTTGCCTAAAGCTCCCTGACACTTTTTGTTATAACTATTCCTTGCCTACTCTTACGCCACTAGTTTTGAAAACTAGCGGGAGCGGGGTTTTGAAAACTAGCGGGAGCGGGAGCTTATACTTTAAAAGGCATAGCCATCTGCCAATTTAGCACTAAACAAATATTGGATAGCTATTTGCTATATTTAATGAAATGGAACAGCAACATTTTAAATTTTCAACAAGGGTTATTGCGTATCCCATACTATTTATACTGACGCTTTGGTTGGTATTTTGGTTTGAGGTGCGTTTTGGGTTCAATTTTTCCAAGTTTGGCATTTATCCAAGAACGTTATCAGGGCTTATAGGCGTGGTGTTAAGCCCTTTTATACATGGAGATATTGAACATTTATATCATAATACAATTCCATTATTTGTACTATCCATGGCACTGTTTTATTTCTACAAACCTATAGCTTGGAGGGTGTTGTTTTTAGGTATTTTGCTATCAGGTTTTTTAACCTGGTGTATCGGTAGGCCGTCCTATCATATTGGTGCCAGCGGACTGATCTATGTACTGGTGAGTTTTACGTTTTTTAAAGGTGTTTTTGCTAAACATTTTAGGTTAATAGCTCTGTCGCTTCTGGTGGTTTTCCTTTACGGAAGTATGGTGTGGTACACTTTTCCCATAGAGGAGGGGATTTCTTGGGAGGGACATTTGGCAGGTCTTATATCTGGGTTTTTGTTCGCTTTGTTTTTTAGAAAACAGATAGCTAAGCCAAAGCGATATGTTTGGGAGCAAGAAAACTATAATCCAGACGATGATCCTTTTTTAAGGCATTTTGATGAAGATGGGAATTTTATTGATGCCCCCTCTAACTCCCCCGAAGGGGGAGAACTGGGAAATACCGATTCGAATCGTACAGTAAACTATATTTTTAAGCCAAGGTCTCAGGGTTTGAATGATGAAGGTAAGGATTCCCCCTTTGGGGGTTAGGGGGCTGTTCTCTGTCTTACAACTTCATACAAAAAAGCACCACAGGCTACAGATACATTGAGTGACTCGATATCTCCAAACAGTGGTAATTTGGCTTTTTCATCTACAACTTTAAGGGTAGAGGGGTTAATGCCCCGACCCTCGGATCCCATGATGATAGCACATGGTTCTTTAAATGATAGATCGTAAAGGAGTGCATCTGTCTTTTCAGTTGCTGCAATAACTTTAATGCCTGAGGCTTGCATATAAAACACGGCATCCTTGATGTGATCCACTTTACAAATAGGTACTTTGAAAACCGCGCCGGCACTGGTTTTAATCGTATCGCCATTTATAGGTGCACCGCCTTTCTTTTGAATAATAATGCCATTAACACCCGTACAATCGGCCGTTCTAATGATGGCACCAAAATTCCTGACATCGCTGAGCTGATCAAGTAAAAGGAATAGTGGTGTTTTACCACTTTCAACTACGTTTATTACCAAATCCTCTAGATTATGGAAGGCAATAGGTGATATATTCGCTACGGCACCTTGATGGTTCTTTTTAGTGAGCCTATTTAACTTTTCAATGGGTACGTAGGAACTGTTAATGGCATGCTTTCTTAGCAATGATTCCAGCTCCGTAGACAATTCACCTCTAAGACCTTTTTGCAGAAAGACTTTATCAATGGTTTCGCCAGAATTTATGGCTTCAATAATAGCTCTTAGGCCGAATATTTGGGTTTGGTTTTGCATGGGGTAAATTTAAGGTTTTCTAAATTGTTTGGCACCTGCCATTTTTCCAACTTTATACATTAAGCGAAAATCTTAACTATGGTTTTTTTCAACCTTTAAATGAAGGATCAGAGTTGATCAGTTGCAAACAATTAATTTGGCAGAGCTATTAATTGAAATAATATAAACGCCCGAAGCAATTGAAGATGGTAAGTCTATACGGGTGGTTCGGCTTAATTCATCATATTGAACGTTCTCAATTTCTATTCGGCCTCCTCTTATATCAAAGAGTGTAAAGTTATCAGTTGGTTGCGTATTTGAGATATTTATAACGCCTTCAGATATTGGATTAGGGTATATTTTTACTTCACCTTCTTGGTTAATTTGTTTTGCACTGAAATAAGGTAATGCATGACTGACCACCTCCTTGCCAATTTTTTCCCCAATAAGCCTTCCGGGAATGTCATCCGCAGGAGGATGAATACCTCCCCATATTCTTGAGAGACTACATTGGTCTGAAGCATCACGGTAGGTTGCCCATTGTAACTTCACGTCCACAGAGGGGCCTTCTTCAAAAACTAAGAATTCATTTTTCTTCGCGATGAACTCTCCAACACCGCCGGGAAAGTATTCATCTCCTGTGATTAGGGTCATGATTTCCGCTGCTGCCCTAGAGTATGTGGAATGTCCCGATACAAAACCTGCAAAAGGGGGCGTCACAAAAGAGGGTCTTTGATACGGCCACCAATCTTCGGCCAAAATCCAACCAACACCTGCCGTATCGGTCTTGGGGTCATTAATGAAGTCATGGCCTCTCCATGTATATAATTTTATTTTACCAATATTTTCTTGCATGTTCCCCTCAAGTGGATCTCCGGCTTCTACTAACTCTATATAACCTTCTATAAGAGGAATGCCACCAATATTATAATTAGATTTGGATGGATCAGTACTTTGTCCGTTTTCAGCCATATAACGAATTGCAGAAATAGGTCGAACATAATCGTACCAACCTTTAACACTCCAGGCGGCAATAGCCGAATCGTGCATGCCACCTCCCAAAATAAAATAAGATTTGACGTCCCATTCAAGGTTATCCAAAGTTTCCCCCTCACCCATAATTCTTTTATCTAAATCTGGATGATCGCTTACATAATTTAGGATAGTAAACCAATGTCCCGGTGGTGTTTCAGAATCTGGTCCATCAGCCCAAAACTCCGCCAAAACTCTTGCGTAATCACCGCGTGGTACCATCTGAGCAGGATAGGGTGCATTGGTGATGGGGTTGATCGATCGTCCCGTTCCTATATCTCCTCCTTCCAAAAGGTTGTAAAAATTGGGATATCCTGAAAAATTCTCAGGGAATAAACTACTATTGATATTTCCAATGGAAGCGGGGGATATATCCCACAATACATTGTCTGCTGGATCCAGATGCGCTCCCCATACGGACACAAGGACATTGCCCCACTTATAAGCGTCACTTTCAGCGGATTGGGAAGTTAGGCTGAGGTAGGGTGGAGGGCCCGGATCGTGATATACTTTATAATTGTTTCCATTTCTTTGGAGTTCTGTTCTTAAGGTTTCATTCAAAGAAAATGGCACTACATTGCCCCATTCTGGGCTCAAAAACTCTATTGCGGTATTATCAGTGACTAAATTGCCGCTTTGGTCGATAAATACATCTAGCAGTAACGGTTGCCATCTATTTCCATCAACAATTTTAGAATTTCCATCTTCATAAGGCACTAAGGCAGGATTAATGCTGCTATAGTATTGATTGCCATAATCATTCGTTTCATTGGCGCCATCGCTTAATCCAAAATCAATTATTCTTGAGGCTATGTAGTTGCCTAAGGCAATTGGATCACCGTCGCTATAGTCTAATTTTGTGTTGCTTGGATTAAGCTCAAGTAACAACATTAAACCTTCCATAATATCTGAAGTTTCATCAAATTTTGGTGAATTCCTAAAGCGATGCTTTAAAATGTTGTACACAGCATAACTGATAGTTTTTACCTGAGCGTCTAATTTTTCTTCTTCATTATCAAAACTAGGTATTTTAGTTGCGTCATACTCATCGGAGAAATATGGGGTGGACGTGTCCAAGTTATACAGCGCCCAAGCATCATACATCGCTATGCTGGTATGAAACAGGTTTCTTGCATGAACTGTAGGTCGTGCAAAATCATTCCGAATAGCTTCCAATAACACCTCATTCCATAATCTTGCAACCGAGTGTTTGTTTGTCGTACTTGGAGCATAGGATATGTCAACAGAAAGATTTACTTCTTGTGTGGAGCAATCACCATCCTGGGCCACAAGCCTGACTGTACCTTTGTCTGCAATGCCCCATTCAATTGAAATTGAATTTGAATTAGGTTCTGATATTAGGCTCCCGTTTTCGACTGTCCATTCATACTGGGAGTAGATATCAGAAGGTACTGTGTAGTCGTGAATGCTAAGAGGTGAAGGGGTAGTGGTGCCTGTGATACTTGGTCCGGTTAAGTATGTGCATGAATTGTCATTCTGTGTGGCCTCACTATTATAGTTGCAGGCGTTTACGTCCGTACAACCAAAAATAGGCGTGATATCTGTATTGTCTATAAAGGTAATGCCTTCATTTTCTGTTAGTAAAATGGTATTGTTGGCTGGTATGTTAAAATAAGTTTCTTCTAATCCATTTGGCCATTTCACTGAAATTTCATCAATAGTAGAGGCTTTTTCTATACCAAAATGCACAGGTGTAACAGATTGAGACAAGAACCTTGATCCGTGATATAAACGTTGTTGGTTATTATTGTTACTTTTAAGTTTTACAATACTTCCAAAGGCATTTTTGTTGGAAATTGTTCCTTCTAGGACAATTTTTACCCAATTGTTGTCACCGTCCAAAGTATTCTCATAAAACTGTAGATTACTTTCAAAATCTCCAACGATTAAGTCTAAATCGCCATCATTATCAAAATCAAAATCGGCTATACACTTGCTAATTGTCGTTCTACCGAAATCCGAGAAATTTGAACTTTGGTTTTCAAAAGCTCTGTTATTATTTCCGCTGGGAACATTTTTAAAATAATAATTTGGTTGCAAAGTAGTGGCAACGCCGTTAGCGATGTATAAATCCTCATAACCGTCGTTATCAAAATCTGCAAATACAACCCCCCAGGCCCATTCCGTCTCCTTTACACCATATGTCTCACTTTCGTCCTCAAAATTTCCATTGCCTTTGTTGACATAAAAACCATTTTCATTAATATTAGTAACAAATAAATCGAAAAGCCCGTCGTTATTAAAGTCTGGCGTAGCCAACCCCATTCCATCGAAGGGATCCAATAAACTATAGCTTTGGGCATCTTCTATATAGTTGTCATTATTTTTGATAAACAAGAAATTGTTCCTGTCAAAATCATTGGCGACATAAATATCCAAATCCCCATCGTTATTCGCATCAATTGGAATTGAAGAATAGCTAATAGAAATAAGGTCATTTACGTTCGATTCCAGTAAATTAAAAGTCTCATCCTGATTATTAATATAAATACGATTGGGTTCCCTATTGGTATAGTCGGTTAAAAAAAGGTCCAGATATCCATCCTTGTTATGGTCAAACCATAAAGAAGAAGTCGTTGTGCACGTCTGGCAAAACTGCGGAATATTGGCACTTGCAGTAATTTCGGTAAAAGTGCCATCACGGTTATTTTTAAACAAATGGTTGAAACTCACTCCGGATAAAAACAAATCAGGATAGGAGTCGTTATTGAAGTCCCCCCAGGAAGCACCTATTTTGTTGCCTAGTGATCGGGTTTCTAATTGACTACTTTCTTGAAAGACGAATTCATTTAATTTGGCATCCTCCGTAACATTTATAAAACTTCCGTTTCCAATATTTTTGAAAAGTTTACTGTAACTATTCGGGTTGTTCTCATCAAATTCTAATCTAGCCACTATGAATATATCCAACAGGCCATCCTGATCGTAGTCAGCAACGGATATGGCATTGGATTTAGATATATTATTTAATCTTGCTTCTGAGGATATCTCTTTGAATTGTTGTGGAAAGAGATGCAATACATTAGAATGAAGCAGAAATAATAAGATTATTACTCGTTTCATAGCTGTATAAAGGTAAAAAGAATTTAAGGTAAACTAAAAAAATAACCATCAAAAGTGAATTTGATGGTTATTAAGAACATTAATTGATTTTTATAGGTATAACCTTATTTCTTTGTCAAAATTGAAGTAGCAAAATCGCCCCAAGGATTAGACCAAGTTAAAGTTATTGTACCATCTTCATTAACCGTACCAGTAGCAGGAACCTCTTGGCCCCATGCATCTGCGAATGTAGCGGAAATAGATCCACAAACATCGGTAAAAGTACCTGTTTGCTCAAAGGTTAAACCATATACCGTGTACCACAATATGTAAGCTCCAGCAGGGAAGTCGGAAATAGTATAAATACCTCCACCTTCATCGGTAATAGTAACATCATAAGCTAAATCTACGGCAGGTGGTTGGCCATCTGTATTGTCCCCATTGGTTATGGCAGAATATTCTCCTGCTAAATCTGAAGGACAAGACACAGGATAAGTAATAACAGTGGCAAACAATACGGTAGTTTGAATGTTCGCACCTGTTCCACTGGACCCATCATCATTTACGATATTTAGCACAGTACCGTCAGCCATTGTAAATCGAGCTGAAATCGTTAATGCATCCCCTACTTTTATGTCGTCTGAGGTGCTTAATTCGGCAAAGGCGGAAACAAGATCGCTAATCGAAATTGTAAAATCTTGTGGTAAAGATACATCACTAAATAACGTTGCGCTGTAAGTATTTCCGTCAGCTGTATTATAGATTCCGATAATGTCGGCAGATGCAGGGGCACCCTGAGCCACTTCCGCGTTAAATGATACACTAACATTTTCCCCATTATTAAGCCTGATAAGATTAAAAAAGGCATCTGTAGTTGCAGACTTGGTCATGTTAGGAACGGCTCCGTCATTTAAAGGTATTACGGATGTTCCTCCATCATTCTCACATGAAACAGATAAAACTGTTACAGCAAGCAAATAAAATAAATACTTAAAATTTTTCATAATTCATCTTTTTTTTAGTTATCCCAGAAAATTTTGTAAGATGTAGCATCTTTTTGCTCTGGAGCATTTTGATTAAGGTCCAATTCGTTTTGCGGCCAGAACATTGCTGTCTGGAATTGGTTGTTCAACGTTGTTAACGTATCATCTAAAGGCCAACCATCACCGTTATCTAATTGGTACTCACCAGAGTTAGCAGAAGGATCGGCTAAAACAGGATAACCTGTTCTTCTGTAATCTGTGTATTGATCGATTGGATCGCCAAATGTAGCGGTCCACTTTTGGGTCATAATAATCTCTAATTGCTTCTCAGTACTTGCAGCATCAAATTCAGCTCTGATAGCAGCTATAAAGTCGGTTGCTTCAGTGGTACCTAACAAAGTAGGTACAGTTTGTGTGGTTCCAGTACCTGCAACCACTTTATCAACCTTAGCAAAACTATCGGTAATGGCTTGTTCTAATTGATCACCTGCATTACCAGCAATTAAGCCAGCATGCATCATTTCAGCCATAACATATTGTAACTCATCATAAGTAAGCATACGTTTTGGAGCCACTCCTGTTCCACTATTTATAGTTCGAGCAAATCCAGCATTGTCATCGTATCTTCCACCACATGGGAAAATACCTGGGAAAGTAGCATCAGTTTGAACCGCATGATCTCTGTCAGGTCCTATACTACCAAAACGAATACTAAAGAATCCTGTAGATCTATCCCAGTAATCCGCATTTGGGTCTCCAGTGTCAGTATCACCTTGATCTCTTGGGAATTGACCATCTTGTAACTGGTTTACCCAGTAGTAGGGAATTCGAGGATCAACAATACCAGTATGTATGTTAGGATTCATTCCCATTAAGATCTCATAAAACCAAGGACTGATATAGTGAGTAACTTGAGCACCACCATAAGCACTTTGGAACAATTGATTGCGCTCGTCAGTTGGAGCAATGTTGGCAGTATGAACAAATTCGAAGTCATCTGCACTCGACGAAAAGAAATTCCCTTCGTTTACTAATGCGTCAACAGCACTTTGAGAGTAAAGCGAGGTAGAACGCACTTGATTAAACAGCTTTAATTTTAAGGAGTTAACAAACTTAGTCCATTTATTTACATCCCCTCCATAAATCAAATCATCTGCACCTGGAAGTAATCCTGTACCACTGTTCACATTAGTTTTACCTTGATCTAACAGATCCATAGCCGCCTGATAAATAGCCTCATCATCATCAAAGGCTGGACTTACAACCCCAGAAGTTAGGCTAGTTGCTTCGGTAAATGGTACATCACCGTATAAGTCTACCGTTAAAGTAATAAGATAAGCCTTGAGAATTTGACCAATACCTAAATACACTAGGTTTTCCTGATCTGCAGCCTGAGATATTAGGGTTTGAAGGTTATTAAGCCCTAAAAAGGTGTTTTCCCACTCATTATTTAAATTGACGTTATCAGCCTTAATACCATATTGATCTTGTTCTTCCCTAGCAGTAAACTGATGGGTATAAACCGAAATCAAATCTGCTGACCAGAAATTGAAATTTCCTGCGTTAGCAATGGTATTGTATTGAATATCCGTTAATAATAGATTTAATGGCGCTACGGTTGGGTTATCCTCATCCGTATCGACGTCTAAGTATTTATCGCACCCGAATGTAACGGATAAGATGAGTGCTGATAAAAAGTACTTAAAATACTTCTTAAAACTTGAATTTTTCATGCTTTTTTATTTTTTTAAAATGTTACATTAACCTTAAACCCGTACCTCTTGGCCGTAGGGGCAGTTGTATTTTCAATACCTTGAACGGCACCATTACCAAACGAAGTTACTTCTGGGTCGAAATTCGTGTATTTTGGTACATTCGGTGCAAAATACCAAAGGTTATTACCTACAATACTGAAGCTTACTTTTCCAAACGGCGTCTTCTTTAATAGGTTGGCAGGCACGTCATAAGCAAGGCTCACCTCTCTTAGTCTAAACACAGTTCCGTCAAAAATATTGGCTTCATCCGTTGAATTTATTCCAAATGTATTACCCCCGGCAGGAGAGAAATACAGCTCGTTCATGTCAATCTGGGTAGTGTTTGGTATTTTATTCCCGCTACCGTCAAGAATTGGATTTCCAGCACCATCACCCAAGAAACCTGGAATTACGAAGGTGCGTTCCCTGTCTTCGGTATCTCTAGTTACACCACGACCAAGAAGCGAGGTGATACTAATAGAACGAATGTCGCCACCTTCTCTCCAATCAAATTGGGTACGTAAAGATAAGTTTTTATATCTAAAAGTATTGATAAAGCCAACCTTAAAATCAGGGTTTGGATCACCAACTACACCATTTTGCAAATCCTGAATAATACCACCACCTGCTTGATTTATAAGATAATTACCTTCATCATCTCTTGCAAAGCGAGTACCATAGAACACACCGAATGGCTCCCCTACCTGCGCATAAGCAATTTGGTTAGGTGCCAGCTGTACTCTATCTAATCCATCAACAAGCTCAGTTACAGTATTTTCATTACTTGTAAAGGTTGTAAATGAAGTCCACTCGAAATTCTCTGTTTGAAATGGTACCAAGGTCAAACCAATTTCCACTCCGGTATTCTCCATCTCACCAATATTGGTAACAAATTCGTCAAAACCACTTGTTCTAGGTACAGCTACCTCAGCGATCAAATCGGTTGTCACTTTTTTGTACCATGTAAAGTCAAGAGCAATACGTCTATTAAAGAATTCCAAGTCTAGACCCAATTCCAATTCATCTGTAAACTCAGGAGTAATTTCTTGATCCCCTAACACAAAGTTACCTGCTGAATTCTGTTGACTAATAACAGGTACACTATTAAATGCTTGACCTACGGTATAAACAACATTTAAGAATTCAGGATCTGCATCCCGACCAACACTGGCGTAACCACCTCTTAATTTCGCATATGTAAGCGCATTACTTTTTAAGTTAAGTGCTTCTGTTAAAATTACAGAGCCACTTACAGATGGATAAAAATATGATCTATTGTCTATAGGTAACGTGGAACTCCAGTCGTTTCTTCCCGTTGCGTTTAAGAAAAGAAAATCTTTGTATGAGAATGTTACATCACCAAATACACCAAAATTCCGCTTACGAGTAAAAAGATCGAAATCACTGGCCTGATTAATAGTATTTCTTAGAGTATAAATGCCAGGAACTACAAAGGTGCTACCATTATAAGTGTCTCTTTTAAAAGAATTTTGCAGGCTGTTTGCACCGACAATAGCACTGAAACCAATATCCTCTGTGATGTCGTAATCAAAATTCACTAGAAGTGTAGATTCAATATCTTCGTTAGTGGCGTTATCAAATTGAAGCGAACCACCATCTGTTAAAGATGCTCTTGAAGCATTGGTGACGAATTTGCTTTCTTTCTAAGTCGTATTTGTTCAAACCAATTCTGAATAACGCAGAAATGTTATCATTAAATTCATAAGACATGTTGTAATTCGCAACTGTCCTATGAGTTGCAGTAATGATTTGATCATTCTCCCAAGCCCATAATGGGTGATCCCATCCATTATTTGGAGTAACAGAACCACCGGTAACAGGATCGGTGTAAGGTAAATTAAGATCCCAAGTTCTTCCTAGCCACAATGCACGGGCAAAGGAACCAGCAGATCCCGCAAATTGGTTATTCCCCAGGAAAGGACCAACCTGATCGGTATGAGAGTAACTCATATTACCACCAACTGTAAAATTATTCGATAATTTAAAAGTACCCCCAACTGAAATGGAAGTTCTGTCATACGTGTTAAAAGGAATATAACCTTCTTGTTGTAAATCAGAAAGTGTTACATTAAAACTGCCTTTATCACCACCGTATGAAGCAGAGATAGAGTTGTCTAATACCACCCCTGTTCTAAATAGGTCCTTTACGTTATTTGGCTTAGCCTCATAAGGCACAGTAGGACCAAACTGATCTGGAAATGCATTGAGCAAGTTTGGCCAAGTGGGAATAGTTTCTAAGGTGTCAAAAGCAGGTCCCCAAGAACCATTTGCATTTACATAACTGTAATTTACCCCATTTCCATATTTATTTTGATATTCAGGAAGGTTAGCTATTTCTTCGAAATAGGTACCCGAATTTATGCTGATATCAAGTTTTCTGTTGGTATTACCAGATGCACTGCCACCTTTGGTTGTAATAACAATAACACCATTAGATGCTCTGGAACCATAAAGAGCCGCCGCAGCCGTACTTTTAAGGATGTTAATAGACTCAATACTATTAGGGTCTAGCGATGAAATACCAGATTCATAACCACCACCACCTGTAGTTTGGCTTGTCGTTGTAATCTGCGTGTTGTCATAAGCAACACCATCAACAATGATAAGTGGTTGGCCACCGCCTAAGTTAGTTGCACCACGAATTTGAATTCTGTTGGAAACACCAGCTACACCAGTAGAGAAATTTACGTCAACCCCAGGTACTTTACCTGTTAACGAACGCACTAAATCCGGTTCAGAGTTCTCAATCACCTCTTCAGATTCAACTGTACTAACAGCATATCCTAAATTCTTCGGATTCCTTTTGATACCGAAGGCCGTTACTACAACTTCCTCTAATGCCGCCGCATCTTCCTTGAGCGTAACGTTAATTGTGTTGGCAGCACCCACTGTAATTTCTTGGGTTGTATACCCCACAAAACTAAAAACCAAAGTGGCACCTTGGTTTGCTGTAATAGAGTATTTACCATCGAAATCTGTAGAAGTACCAGTAGTTGTACCTTTAACTAAGACAGTTGTTCCAGGCAATGGCAGACCAGATCCATCATTTACCGTACCTGAAATTGTCTTTTCTTGTGCAAAAGATAGATGCACGACAAACGCCAGTAATAGCGTTAGAATTCCACTAAACTTTGTTTTCATTTTATAATTATTTGAATTAGTCGTGTCAAAAATCATAAAATAAAGTTAATTAAACAATAAAATTTGGTTAAAATTTAAGTTTCGGTTCCAAATTGATTGTGTTTTTTATAAAAAAAGGAGAATTTGTTACAATTAAATTTATCAAAATTTAGGATTTACTGTAAATTCTTTTATTTGCTTACTATTTAATTATGCGCGCATAATAATTGCGCTCTTTTTGTATAAGTGCATTGATTTCACACCCTTATCAACTAAATCGTTTTTTTCATAAGGTTAATTTTTTAGTTTGGAATAGAAACTTTAAGGTTAAAATTGGGCTACCAAACTAATATGAATTTTGGAATTGGACAATTTGAATTTTTGGTTTTCATTTTTACCGTTGGCATAGTTAAATTTCAGCAGACCTGAATTGGTTAGGATCCCAAATCCGAAGCCAAAACCAAAAAGTTTTTCTTTGATATCCGTTGTCTTATTTTCAAAATAGGCCACATCCGTAATGGAATGAATGTAAATGGAATTACTTAAACGGTACCTGTATTCTGTGTTCAAAACGCCAAATAAAGATGAAAACAAGCTATTCTCCTCAAAGCCCCGAATGGAGTTGATGCCCCCAAAGCGTAATAATTCGTTTTCAAAATAATTGTCCGAAATGAGATTTGCGGCATCCACATTCAGATATATACTGTTTTTTCTATTCAGTTTGAAATTGTTAAAGGCCTTTAGAACGAACAATGACTGTTGCGTTTTTATATCGGAAGATGTTCTGTTTCCAAAATTAGTTTCTAAATAGAAGTTTGATTTTACAGGGAACAACCTATCATAAAAGGTTGGTTTTAAGTATTCGTATGAAGCGGTAAAAAATGTAGAGTTGTAATCTTGAAGCGAAAGCACAATGTTTTCTGACCTTAGATTGCTGGATGCAGTACTTGAAATCCCGGCCGAAATTTTGTGTAATGCATTTATTTGGTAATTTATTCTGGCTTTTTGGTCAGTGGTGGTGAAAGAGGAATCCTTTCTAAAGATTCTCAGATTTAAATCCACCCCGATAGGGGAGCTGAACAAATAGGGGAGTTCGAGCCTTGCGTCAAAAGTGTCCTGATCATTTTCATCACTTTTATAAAGTAGGCTAAATAATTCCCCATAATTCAAATTATTGATAAGCCTTAGGTTGAGAAAACCGTCAAATTCTAATCTATTGGTGTCCTCATTCGTACCAAAACCCAAAAAGCCATCAAAAGTGTTGCTTTTTGCTTTTTCTACATATATATATAATGATGTAGAATCTTCCTGAAACAAAACTTCGGGGGCTTTTACTTTATTTGCAAATCTAAGGTTGTTTAACTGCTCGGTTTTCTTTTCGATAGTTGCCAAATCAAAAATCTGAGAGGGTTTTAACTTTAAATAATGCTTTACGAACGACTTTGGGAATTTCTCATAACCCACAATTTTGATATCATCAATGGTTCTTTTCTTTTGATTGGATATTATTTTCAAATCTGCTCGAAGATTGTCTTTGTCTTTCTTTTGAATATGGAATAATTTCAGTTTTGCAAACGGAAGCCCCTTATTCGTCAGTTCTGAATTTAAGAAATTTAGAACATATTCCGCCTCTTCAATATTTATGGTGAAATATGTGTCCGTTACGTTTTCAGAAATAGAATTTAAAAGCGATGAATTGACGTCTTTGGAATTGTAGTATATATATATGGTGTTGAATTTTTGTTTTAGGTGAAATTTTGCATTGAAAATGGAGTCGTTTTTCTTTTTGAGTTCTATCAATCGGTTTTCGATAAATCCTATTTTATTAAGTTGGTGTTTTAAGCTGTCGACTTCAGATTGTATCGAGAGGAAATTTTCATGTGTTTTGACATAACTGAGGGAATCAATAATAGAAGTTTCGGTTTCTGTTTCACCATATATTTTAAGGTATAAATTTTGCGCAAATCCCTTCGAAGAAATACACATACATATAATAAGGAGTAAAAAGCGGGATTTATGCACAGTAATTGTATAGCTATATATCATTGAAAACGGTTGCTGTACTTCTGTCTTCCGTCTTCAAACTTCGGTCTTTTAAGTGTAAATCTAACGGAAAAACCACAGATTTAATATGCTCTAAAAATTTAATTTTAAAAACTCCTCAAAATTAATGTACTACGGTTTGAATAATTCATTTTAATTTCTACCTTTGCACGCCTCTAAATAGAGGTTAATAAAATTTTATAGTAAAATTATATGCCAACAATTTCACAATTAGTAAGAAAAGGAAGAGCCAAAATAACCAAGAAGAGTAAATCGGCTGCTTTGGATTCTTGTCCGCAAAGACGTGGTGTATGTACTCGTGTTTACACAACTACTCCTAAAAAACCTAACTCGGCAATGAGAAAGGTAGCAAGGGTACGTTTGACAAACGGTAACGAGGTTAACGCATACATTGGCGGCGAAGGGCACAATTTGCAAGAGCACTCGATAGTATTGGTTAGAGGTGGAAGGGTTAAGGACTTACCAGGTGTTAGATACCACGTTGTTCGTGGCGCTTTGGATACAGCAGGTGTTGCTGGAAGAACCCAACGCAGATCTAAGTATGGTGCCAAACGCCCTAAGAAGTAATTAAACTTTAAGAAGAAGACATGAGAAAAAGAGCAGCGAAAAAAAGACCACTTTTACCAGACCCAAGATTTAACGATCAATTGGTGACACGTTTTGTGAACAACATGATGTGGGACGGTAAGAAGTCTGTAGCGTTCAAAGTATTTTACGATGCTATTGATATCGTAGAAGCTAAAAAGACTGATGACGAAAAATCAGCTTTAGAAATTTGGAAAGATGCTTTATCCAACGTGATGCCTCACGTAGAAGTACGTAGTCGTCGTGTGGGTGGTGCAACCTTCCAAATCCCAATGCAAATTCGTCCTGATAGAAAGATATCAACCGCTATGAAGTGGTTAATTAGCTATTCACGCAAGCGCAACGAAAAATCCATGGCACAGCGTTTGGCCTCGGAAATTCTAGCGGCAGCGAAAGAAGAAGGTGCAGCAGTGAAGAAAAGAGTGGATACTCATAAAATGGCGGAAGCCAATAAGGCATTCTCCCACTTTAGATTTTAAGACATGGCAAGAGATTTAAAATTTACAAGAAATATAGGTATTGCTGCGCATATTGACGCAGGAAAAACAACAACTACCGAGCGTATTTTGTATTATACAGGTGTTTCCCATAAAATTGGTGAGGTGCACGATGGTGCTGCAACAATGGACTGGATGGAGCAAGAGCAGGAAAGAGGTATTACCATTACTTCTGCTGCTACTACCTGTACGTGGAATTTCCCATTGCAAAATGGACAGCCTACTCCTGAAACTAAGGGATACCATTTCAATATTATTGATACTCCGGGCCACGTGGATTTTACCGTTGAGGTAAACCGTTCATTAAGAGTATTGGACGGATTAGTCTTTTTGTTTAGTGCTGTTGATGGTGTTGAACCTCAATCTGAGACTAACTGGAGATTGGCTGATAACTACAAAGTGCCTCGTATTGGTTTCGTTAATAAAATGGATCGTCAAGGCTCAAACTTTTTAGGGGTTTGTCAGCAGGTAAAAGATATGCTGAAGTCTAATGCGGTTCCAATCGTTTTGAACATTGGAGATGAAGCAGACTTTAAAGGTGTGGTTGATTTAGTGAAGAATAGAGCTATTGTGTGGCATGACGAAACGCAAGGTTCTACTTTTGACGTTATTGATATTCCAGCTGAATTGGAAGAAGAAGCTAAAAAATATAGAGCTTTATTAATCGAGGAGGTGGCTACTTATGATGAGAACCTTTTAGAGAAGTTCATGGAAGATGAAGATTCAATTACTGAAGAAGAAGTGCACGCTGCGCTTAGAGCTGCTGTAATGGATATGGCTATCATTCCGATGATTTGTGGTTCTTCATTCAAAAATAAAGGTGTACAGTTTTTATTAGATGCTGTTTGTCGTTACTTGCCTTCTCCTTTAGATAGGGATAATATTGTAGGTACTGATCCAAATACAGGTAATGAAGCTGTTCGTAAACCAGATGTAAAAGATCCATTTGCGGCGCTTGCATTTAAAATTGCTACTGATCCTTTCGTGGGTCGTTTGGCATTCTTCCGTGCATACTCTGGTCGTTTGGATGCCGGTTCATATGTATTGAACAATCGTTCTGGTAAAAAAGAACGTATCTCTCGTATTTACCAAATGCACTCCAATAAGCAAAATGCTATCGAGTATATTGAAGCTGGAGATATTGGAGCAGCTGTTGGGTTTAAGGATATCAAAACTGGTGATACTTTGTCTGATGAAAAGTCGCCAATCGTTTTGGAATCTATGGATTTCCCAGATCCGGTAATCGGTATTGCGGTTGAGCCTAAAACTAAGGCTGATGTGGATAAATTGGGTATGGCTTTGGCTAAATTATCTGAAGAAGATCCAACATTTACTGCAAGAACAGACGAAGCTTCAGGACAGACTATTATTTCTGGAATGGGTGAGCTTCATTTAGATATTATTGTGGACCGTTTGAAGCGTGAGTTCAAGGTTGAGGTAAACCAAGGGCAACCTCAAGTAGAGTACAAGGAAGCAATTACACAGCGTGCTGAGCACAGAGAAGTTTATAAGAAACAATCTGGTGGACGTGGTAAATTTGCTGATATCGTGTTCACTTTGGAGCCTGCTGAAGAAGGAAAACAGGGTCTTGAATTTATTTCTGAGATTAAAGGAGGTAACGTACCTAAGGAATTTGTTCCTTCTGTTGAAAAAGGATTCAAAATGGCAATGGTTAACGGACCATTGGCTGGATATGAGGTGGACTCAATGAAAGTTACCTTAACGGATGGGTCTTACCACGATGTGGATTCTGATCAATTATCATTCGAATTGGCTGCAAAACTTGGTTTTAAAGCGGCTGCAAAAGCGGCAAAAGCTGTTATAATGGAACCAATCATGAAGCTTGAGGTAATTACTCCTGAAGAAAACATGGGTGACATTGTAGGTGATTTGAACAGAAGAAGAGGTCAAGTAAGTGACATGGGTGATAGAGCTGGTGCAAAAACTGTAAAAGCTACTGTGCCTTTATCTGAAATGTTTGGTTATGTAACTACATTAAGAACATTATCATCAGGTCGTGCGACATCAACAATGGAATTTTCACACTATGCTGAAACTCCTTCTAATATTTCAGAAGAAGTAATTAAAGCGGCAAAAGGCGTTGAAGCTTAAAATTTAAGAAAATGAGTCAAAAAATCAGAATAAAACTTAAGTCTTACGATCACAATTTGGTAGATAAATCTGCTGACAAGATTGTAAAAACAGTAAAAAGTACTGGAGCTGTAGTAACTGGACCAATTCCATTACCAACGCACAAGAAAATTTTCACTGTACTACGTTCTCCACACGTAAACAAGAAATCAAGAGAGCAGTTTCAATTATCTTCTTATAAAAGATTATTGGATATCTACTCTTCTTCATCAAAAACTATCGATGCATTGATGAAGCTTGAATTACCAAGTGGTGTTGAAGTAGAGATAAAAGTGTAATTCGAAATTCAGAATTCTGAATTGAGAATTATAAAACATGTCCCACCGATGCGGTCGCGGGAAAAACGGATAAATACATTTCAGGGACGAAAGGTATTTTGTCCCTGAAATTTTATAAAAGAATGTTGAACATAAGTTCAACGAAATATTAATAATTAATAAATAATAAAAATGTCTGGGTTAATTGGAAAGAAAATCGGTATGACCAGCATCTTTGATGAAAACGGGAAGAATATTCCTTGTACAGTAATCGAAGCTGGACCATGTATCGTTACCCAAGTCAGAACTGAAGAAGTGGATGGTTATTCAGCACTTCAATTAGGTTTCGATGACGCGACAGAAAAAAGCGCTACTAAAGCAGACTTAGGTCATGCTAAAAAGGCGGGTACTTCTGTAAAACGCAAGGTCGTTGAATTCAAAGGTTTTGAGGAGGAGTACAAATTAGGAGATGCTATCACTGTTGAGCACTTTACTGAAGGTGAGTTTGTTGATATCTCCGGAACATCAAAAGGAAAAGGATTTCAAGGTGTTGTAAAACGTCACGGTTTCGGTGGTGTAGGTCAAGCTACCCACGGTCAGCATAACCGTTTAAGAGCACCAGGTTCTATTGGAGCTGCATCTTATCCTGCACGAGTATTCAAAGGCATGAAAATGGCCGGAAGAATGGGTGGTGAAAAAGTGAAAGTTCAAAATTTAAGGGTTTTAAAAGTAGTTCCTGAAAAGAACTTGCTTGTAGTTAAAGGTTGTGTGCCTGGACACAAAAACGCTTATGTAACAATTCAGAAGTAATGAAAGTAGCAGTTTTAGATATAAACGGAAAAGACACAGGTAGAAAGGCAGACCTTTCTAAAGATGTGTTTGCTATCGAGCCTAATAATCATGCAGTGTATTTGGATGTTAAACAATATTTGGCAAACCAAAGACAAGGTACTCACAAATCTAAGGAAAGAGGTGAAATTACTGGATCTACACGTAAGATTAAAAAGCAAAAAGGAACTGGTACTGCTAGAGCAGGTAGCATCAAATCTGGTGTGTTTAAAGGTGGTGGACGTATGTTTGGTCCAAGACCAAGAAACTATGGTTTCAAATTGAACAAAAACGTAAAGCGTTTAGCCCGTAAATCAGCTTTAAGTATCAAAGCTAATGAAAAGGCTATTACGGTTTTAGAGGACTTCAGTTTTGAGGCGCCAAAAACCAAAAGCTTTACTGCAGTTTTAAAGGCGTTAGGCCTTGAAAGCAAAAAATCTTTGTTTGTGTTGGGTGGGCAGAATAATAATGTATATTTGTCATCGCGCAATTTAAAAGGTTCTGAGGTTATAACTAATTCAGAGCTAAGTACTTATAAGATTTTAAATGCAAATCAAATAGTACTTTTAGAAGGTGCTTTAGAAGGAATTGAATCAAACTTGAGTAAATAAGAATCAGATGAGTATCTTAATTAAACCTATTATCACGGAAAAAGCGACAGCGGATAGCGAGCTGAAAGGTTGCTATTGGTTTGAAGTGAACACAAAGGCGAACAAGGTAGAAATCAAAAAAGCGGTTGAGGCAGCTTATGGTGTTTCTGTTGAAAAAGTTCGTACAATAAATGTCCGTCCAGATAGAAGTACCCGTTATACAAAAACAGGTATTCAACATGGTAAAACAAATGCTGTTAAAAAGGCAATTGTACAACTGGCGGAAGGTGAGATGATTGATTTATATGCTAATATGTAATTAGAATGTCAGTAAGAAAATTAAAACCAATCACACCAGGACAGCGTTTTAGAGTAGTAAATGGGTATGACGCCATTACTACTGATAAGCCGGAGAAAAGTCTATTGGCTCCGAAAAAAAGGTCTGGTGGTAGAAACAGTCAAGGAAAAATGACCATGCGCTACATTGGTGGTGGTCATAAAAAGAAGTATCGTATCATTGATTTTAAAAGAGACAAAGCTGGAATCCCTGCTGAAGTAAAATCTATCGAGTACGATCCAAACAGAACAGCGTTTATCGCGTTGTTGAACTATCAAGATGGCGAGAAGCGTTACATTATTGCTCAAAATGGTTTACAAGTTGGGCAAAATGTAGTTTCTGGTGCTTCTGGTGTTGCTCCTGAAATTGGAAATGCAATGCCTTTGAGTGAAATTCCATTAGGAACAATTATTTCCTGCGTTGAGTTGCGTCCAGGTCAAGGTGCTGTTATGGCGCGTAGTGCTGGAGCTTTTGCTCAGTTAATGGCGAGGGATGGAAAGTTTGCTACGGTAAAATTACCTTCAGGTGAAACTCGTTTGATTTTGGTGACTTGTATGGCAACTATTGGAGTGGTTTCAAATTCTGATCATCAGTTGATCGTTGGCGGTAAAGCCGGTAGAACAAGATGGTTAGGTAGAAGACCACGTACCAACCCAGTTAGAATGAACCCTGTTGATCACCCAATGGGTGGTGGTGAAGGCCGTGCTTCTGGTGGGCACCCACGTTCTAGAAACGGTATTCCTGCTAAAGGATATAGAACCCGTTCTAAAACAAATCCAAGTAATAAATATATCGTAGAACGTAGAAAGAAATAAGACATGGCAAGATCATTAAAAAAAGGACCTTACGTTCATTATAAATTAGAAAGAAAAGTAGCTGCAAACGTTGAAGCTAACAAGAAAACTGTTATCAAAACTTGGTCTCGTGCCAGTATGATTACTCCTGATTTTGTTGGGCAAACTATCGCAGTACACAATGGCCGTCAATTTGTTCCAGTTTATGTAACTGAAAACATGGTAGGGCATAAATTAGGAGAATTTTCACCAACGCGTTCATTCCGTGGGCATGCAGGTGCTAAAAATAAAGGTAAAAAGTAGTAAGCTATGGGAAGTCGTAAAAAAGAAATGGCAGACGCTATTAAGGAAGCAAAGAAGCACATCGCTTTTGCTAAGCTTAATAACTGTCCTACGTCACCAAGAAAAATGCGTTTAGTAGCCGATTTGGTAAGAGGTGAAAAAGTAGATAGAGCACTTAATATCTTGAAATTCAGCAATAAGGAAGCATCTAATCGTTTAGAGAAGTTGTTATTATCCGCTATTGCTAACTGGCAAGCTAAGAATGAGGATGCGGATGTGGAGTCTGCTGAATTGTTCGTGAAGGAAATCAGAGTGGATGGCGGTACAATGTTGAAAAGACTGCGCCCTGCGCCTCAAGGTCGTGCACACAGAATTAGAAAACGTTCTAACCACGTTACATTAGTGGTTGGCGCTAACAATAACACACAAAGCTAAGATAGAAGTATGGGACAAAAGACAAATCCAATCGGAAATCGCTTAGGAATTATCAGAGGGTGGGAATCCAACTGGTACGGAGGAGACGATTATGGCGATAAGCTTGCCGAAGACGATAAAATCAGAAAGTACGTTCACGTACGTCTAGCAAAAGCTAGTGTGAGTAGAGTAATTATTGAAAGAACTCTTAAGCTTGTAACCGTTACTATCACTACCGCCCGTCCTGGTATCATTATCGGAAAAGGTGGCCAAGAGGTAGACAAGTTGAAAGAAGAGCTTAAAAAAATTACCGGAAAAGAAGTTCAGATCAACATTTTTGAAATCAAAAGACCTGAACTGGATGCATTTTTAGTAGCATCGAGTATTGCCCGTCAAATTGAGAATCGTATCTCTTACCGTCGTGCAATCAAAATGGCTATCGCTGCTACAATGCGTATGAATGCTGAAGGAATCAAGATCCAAATCAGTGGTCGTTTAAATGGTGCTGAAATGGCACGTAGCGAGCACTATAAGGAAGGACGTATTCCTTTGTCAACTTTTAGAGCCGATATTGACTATGCTTTGGTTGAGGCACACACTACTTATGGTAGATTGGGTGTAAAAGTATGGATCATGAAAGGTGAAGTTTATGGTAAAAGAGAGCTTTCTCCTCTTGTTGGGTTATCCAAAAAAGGTGGAAAAGGTGGACGTGGTGGCAACAAAGGCCCTCGTCGTAGAAAGTAATTTTTTAAAGCAAGAGAAAAATGTTACAGCCTAAAAGAACAAAATTTCGTAAACAGCAAAAAGGTCGTATGAAAGGGAACGCCGGAAGAGGGCACCAACTTTCAAACGGGACTTTTGGTATAAAATCACTAGACTCGAACTTTTTAACCTCGCGTCAAATTGAAGCCGCACGTATTGCCGCTACACGTTACATGAAAAGGGAAGGGCAACTTTGGATTAAAATTTTTCCAGACAAGCCTATCACGAAAAAGCCTCTTGAAGTACGTATGGGTAAAGGTAAAGGTGGTGTGGAATATTGGGCAGCCGTTGTTAGGCCAGGTCGAATCTTATTTGAAGTTGGAGGTGTGCCTCTAGATGTTGCAAAAGAAGCATTGCGTTTGGCAGCTCAAAAATTACCGGTGAAAACTAAGTTTATAATTGCTAGAGATTACGAAGCATAATAATTTAAGATGATGAAACAATCAGAAATTAAAGAATTATCAGTAGCTGAGCTACAAGAAAAACTTGGTGAAACTAAAAAGAGTTATGCAGACCTTAAAATGTCTCATGCCATATCTCCTTTAGAAAATCCAATTCAGTTACGTAACCTTAGACGTACCGTAGCTAGAATTGCAACGGAATTAACCAAAAGAGAACTACAATAATTCTGCTGAATATGGAAACAAGAAATTTAAGAAAAGAGCGTATAGGAGTTGTTACTAGTAACAAGATGCAGAAGTCTATTGTGGTTTCTGAGGTGAAAAAAGTAAAGCACCCTATGTATGGTAAGTTCGTACTTAAAACTAAAAAGTACGTAGCACACGACGAGAAAAATGACTGCAACGAAGGCGATACCGTAAGGATTATGGAAACAAGACCTATGAGTAAGTCTAAATGTTGGAGATTAGTTGAAATAATTGAAAGAGCTAAGTAATTATGGTACAACAAGAATCAAGATTAAAAGTAGCTGACAACACTGGTGCAAAGGAAGTATTGACTATCCGAGTATTAGGTGGTACTAAAAGAAGATACGCTTCTGTAGGGGATAAAATTGTAGTGTCTGTAAAGGATGCTACTCCTAATGGAAACATTAAAAAGGGAGCTGTTTCAACTGCAGTTGTTGTGCGTACCGTAAAAGAAGTAAGACGTCCTGACGGATCTTATATTAGATTTGACGACAATGCCTGTGTATTATTGAACCCAACTGGTGAAATGAGAGGTACTCGTGTTTTTGGACCTGTTGCTAGAGAGCTTCGTGATAAACAATTCATGAAAATTGTATCATTAGCACCAGAAGTGCTGTAAAAACGTAATTTATTACGTTTCAACAAAAACAATAAAATGGGAAAGCTTAAAATAAAAACTGGAGATACCGTAAAAGTAATTGCTGGAGACCACAAAGGTGCTGAAGGTAAAGTTCAAAAGGTATTAATAGATAAGAACAAAGCGATTGTTGAAGGTGTAAACTTGGTAAAGAAACACACTAAGCCAAGTGCTCAAAGCCCTCAAGGTGGAATCGTTGAAAAAGAAGCGGCTATTCATATTTCCAACTTATCATTGTTGACTTCAAAGGGAGAAACAACAAGAGTTGGGTATAGAATGGAAGGCGACAAGAAAGTGAGATTTTCAGTAAAATCTAATGAAGTAATATAGTTATGGCATATTCACCTAGACTTAAAGAAGAGTACAAAAGCAGAGTAATTGCTGCTCTTACAGACGAATTTGGATATAAAAATGTAATGCAAGTGCCTAAACTTCAAAAGATAGTAATATCTAAAGGAGTTGGTGGGGCTGTTGCAGACAAAAAGTTAATCGACCACGCTGTGGACGAGTTAACCATGATATCAGGGCAAAAAGCCATAGCTACAATGTCTAAAAAAGATGTTGCTTCTTTCAAATTAAGAAAAGGGATGCCAATCGGAGCAAAAGTAACTTTGCGTGGCGAAAGAATGTATGAGTTTTTGGATAGACTGGTAACTTCAGCATTGCCACGTGTTAGAGATTTCAATGGTATCAAGGCTACTGGATTTGATGGAAGAGGTAACTACAACTTAGGAGTTACTGAGCAAATCATCTTCCCGGAGATTAACATTGATAAAGTGAACAAAATCTCTGGTATGGATATCACATTTGTGACTTCCGCAGAAACCGATAAGGAAGCAAAATCATTATTAAGCGAATTAGGATTACCTTTTAAAAAGAATTAAGATATGGCTAAAGAATCAATGAAAGCCCGCGAGGTAAAAAGAGCTAAAACCGTAGCCAAGTATGCTGAAAAGCGTAAAGCTTTAAAAGAAGCTGGAGATTACGAAGCATTACAAAAGTTACCAAAAAATGCTTCACCTATACGTCAGCACAACAGATGTAAGCTTACTGGAAGACCTAAAGGCTACATGAGAACTTTTGGAATTTCTCGTGTTACTTTTAGAGAAATGGCAAACCAAGGTTTGATCCCAGGAGTTAAAAAGGCAAGCTGGTAAAACAAGATTATAAATTGGTAGAAGGTTCGTCCCGATGACCATCGGGATTGAAAACCATTACCGCAAATTAATATATATGTATTCAGATCCAATAGCGGATTATTTAACGCGAGTTAGAAATGCAATCAGAGCCAACCACAGAGTGGTTGAGATTCCTGCGTCTAACTTAAAAAAGGACATTACTAAAATATTATTCGAGCAAGGATATATTTTAAGCTACAAGTTCGACGATTCTACTGTACAAGGTACTATCAAGATTGCTTTGAAGTACAACAAAGAAACGAAAGAGCCTGTAATCAAGAAAATTCAACGTGTTAGTACGCCAGGTTTACGTAAGTATGCCGGTGCTAAAGAACTACCTAGAGTACTTAACGGTCTTGGTATTGCCATTGTTTCTACATCACATGGTGTAATGACTGGTAAACAAGCCAAAAGGGACAATGTAGGTGGTGAAGTTTTATGTTACGTTTACTAATAAAGGGAGAAAGAGATGAGTAGAATAGGAAATAACCCGGTTGGAATTCCTGAGGGAGTTACAGTAGAAGTAAAGGATAACGTTATTACGGTTAAAGGAAAATTAGGGGAATTGACCCAAGGTTTTGATACCGTAAATGTAAAAGTTGAAGAAGGCAATGTTTTGGTTGAGCGTTCTGCAGAAACTAAAGAACACAAAGCAAAGCATGGATTATATAGAGCACTTGTCAATAACATGATTGAAGGTGTTTCTAAAGGTTTTACTAAGGAATTGGAATTGGTTGGTGTAGGTTACAGAGCCTCAAACCAAGGTCAGAAACTGGATTTAGCTTTAGGGTTTTCACATAATATTGTGATGAATATTGCCCCTGAGGTAAAAATTGAAACAGTTTCTGAAAAAGGAAAGAATCCAATTGTAAAATTGACATCTCACGACAAGCAGTTAGTTGGTCAAGTAGCCGCTAAGATCCGTTCATTCCGTAAGCCTGAGCCTTACAAAGGAAAAGGAATCAAGTTTGTTGGTGAAGAATTAAGAAGAAAAGCAGGTAAATCAGCTTAATAATTGAGTTATGGCATTAACAAAGAATCAAAGAAGATTAAGAATTAAAAACAGAATCCGCAAGATCGTTTCTGGTACAGCAACTAGACCACGATTGACTGTTTTTAGAAGTAATAAGGAAATCTATGCTCAAATAGTTGATGACGTTTCTGGAAAAACCATTAGCGCTGCGTCTTCTCGAGATAAGGATATTGCGAAAGCAAAAGGAAATAAGCAGGAAATAGCGGCTTTAGTAGGTAAGGCTGTTGCCGAAAAAGCTTTGAAAGCTGGTGTTGACACTATTTCTTTTGATAGAGGTGGTTATTTATACCACGGTAGAGTAAAATCATTAGCCGAAGGTGCTAGGGAAGCAGGACTTAAATTCTAAGACATTATGTATCATAAATATAAAAACGCAGAATTGGTAAAACCAGGTGGATTGGATCTTAAAGATCGTTTAGTTGGTGTACAAAGAGTTACCAAAGTAACAAAGGGTGGTAGAGCTTTCGGTTTTTCGGCAATTGTAGTGGTTGGTGATGAAAACGGGGTAGTTGGCCAAGGTTTAGGAAAATCCAAGGACGTTGCCAGCGCAATCGCAAAGGCTGTTGAGGATGCTAAGAAAAACTTGGTACGTATTCCTATCAGGAAAGGAACTTTGCCTCACGCCCAAAAGGGAAAATATGGTGGAGCAAGAGTGAATATCATTCCTGCCGCGCCCGGTACCGGTGTAATTGCCGGTGGTGCTGTAAGAACAGTTCTTGAAGCCGTTGGTGTGCACGACGTACTATCTAAATCCCAAGGATCGTCAAACCCTCATAACGTAGTAAAGGCAACTTTTGATGCTTTATTACAATTAAGGGATGCAAACGCCATTGCAAGGGATAGAGGTATTTCACTTGAACAAGTTTTTAACGCATAATTATTTAGACGGTAGTCTTTAGTAGTTAGACGTTAGAAGTATCAAAAAATTGGATTTTGAATTTTAACAATTCTAATGACTAAAGTCTAGAGACTAAAAACTAAGAAAGATGGGAAAAATTAAAGTAACAAAGGTTAAAAGCGCTATCAATCGTACGCAAAGACAAAAAAGAACTTTAGAGGCTTTAGGTCTTAAAAAGATTGGTCAAGTAAAAGAGCATGAAGCTACACCAAATATTTTGGGTATGATTGCTAAAGTGTCACATTTAGTTTCTGTAGAAGAAGCTTAAAAATAAAACTGAAAAATGAATTTAAGTAACTTACAACCGGCAAAAGGATCGGTAAAAACACAAGGCAAGCGAGTAGGTCGCGGACAAGGTTCAGGAAAAGGTGGTACGGCTACACGTGGTCACAAAGGGGCAAAGTCTCGTTCTGGATATTCCAAGAAATTAGGATTTGAAGGTGGGCAAATGCCATTGCAGAGACGTGTGCCTAAATTTGGTTTTACAAATATCAACCGTGTGGAGTATCAGCCAATCAATTTGGATACTTTACAGGCTTTGGTAGATGATAAAAAAATAAAGGATACTGTTGATTTTGAAGCACTTTTCAATAATGGATTAGCCGGAAAGAATGATTTGGTTAAGATATTGGGTAGAGGTGAATTGAAAGCAAAACTGAAAGTATCTGCTCACAAGTTTTCTGCTTCAGCAAAAGCTGCAATTGAAGCGGCAGGTGGAGAAGCGATAACTTTATAAGATTACATTAACGTATGAAACTTATAGAATCAATAAAGAATGTTTGGAAAATTGAGGAGCTAAGAAACAGAATCATCCTTACCCTTAGTATACTATTGGTATATCGTTTTGGTGCCCAAATTGTACTTCCAGGAATAGATTTTTCAAAATTATCTGGTCTTAGGGGAAGTGCCGAGGAAGGTGGATTAATTTGGTTAATCAACGCTTTTACTGGTGGTGGGTTCTCAAACGCTTCTGTGTTCGCTCTTGGAATTATGCCATACATTTCGGCTTCTATTGTTGTACAGTTAATGGGTATTGCCATTCCGTATTTACAGAAACTGCAAAAGGAAGGTGCAAGTGGTCAAAAGAAAATCACTCAGATTACGCGTTGGTTAACTATCGCTATCTGTTTGGTACAAGCACCGGGCTATTTGGCAAGTTTACCAGCATTATCAGGTGCACCTTCAATGGGAGCCTTATTGATGACTGGTTTTTCTTCAACTACATTCATGTTCTCTTCCGTAATCATATTGGTAACGGGATGTATTTTTGCGATGTGGCTGGGTGAGAAGATTACCGATAAAGGTATCGGAAACGGTATTTCATTATTGATTATGGTAGGTATTATTGCTACCATGCCTCAGTCATTCCTTCAGGAATATGCGGCTAGGGTGACGGAATCCAATGGTGGTTTAATTATGATTTTAATTGAATTGGTGATTTGGTTCGTGATCATACTCGCATCTGTAATGCTAGTAATGGCTGTCAGAAAGATTGCTGTTCAATATGCAAGACGCACTGCTTCTGGGGGTTATGAAAGAGCAGCCGCTGGCGGTTCAAGACAATACATTCCCTTGAAGTTGAATGCTTCTGGTGTAATGCCAATCATCTTTGCTCAGGCAATTATGTTTGTGCCTGGTTTAATAGGTGGTGCTTCCTTCTTGGAGAATACATCAACTGGACAATGGTTACAGACTAATTTTTCTGATATCTTCGGATTTTGGTACAACTTGATTTTTGCCCTGTTGATTATAATTTTCACCTATTTCTATACTGCAATTACGGTACCTACCAATAAAATGGCAGATGATTTAAAAAGAAGTGGAGGTTTTATTCCTGGCATTCGTCCGGGAACCGAAACTGCTGAATATTTGGATAAAATCATGTCTCAAATAACGTTGCCCGGTTCTATCTTTTTGGCGTTAATTGCTGTATTTCCTGCATTTATCGTGAAATTGATCAACGTTCAGCAAGGTTGGGCATTGTTCTTTGGTGGTACATCATTGTTGATTATGGTGGGTGTAGCTATCGATACGATGCAACAAGTGAATTCCTATTTACTGAATAGGCACTATGACGGCTTGATGAAAACTGGTAAAAACAGAAAAGCAGTTGCATAAATATTGTGGCATGGTTAGTGTAACGCACTGACTGTAAACAAAATATAAAATAAATGGCAAAACAAGCGGCAATAGAACAAGACGGAACGATAATAGAGGCGTTATCAAACGCAATGTTCCGTGTTGAATTGGAAAATGGTCACATTGTGACGGCACATATTTCAGGTAAGATGCGCATGCACTATATCAAATTATTACCAGGGGATAAAGTGAAATTAGAAATGAGCCCGTACGATTTAACTAAGGCTCGTATAACTTATAGATACTAAAAAAGTTCAAAGTTCAAAGTTCAAAGTTTTAAGTTGAACGTTGGATTTGGAACCTTGAATATTGAATTATTATGAAAGTAAGAGCATCAATTAAAAAAAGAAGCGCCGATTGTAAGATTGTGCGTAGAAAAGGTAGACTTTACGTGATAAACAAAAAGAATCCTAGATTTAAACAAAGACAAGGGTAAATTATGGCAAGAATTGCAGGTGTAGACATACCAAAACAAAAAAGAGGCGCTATTTCTTTAACCTATATCTACGGTATTGGTAAAAGTAGAGCAAAAGAAATTTTAGCAACGGCTAAAGTTAACGAAGACACAAAGGTACAAGATTGGACAGACGACGAAATCGGAGCAATCCGTGAGGCTGTATCGGTTTATACTATTGAAGGTGAATTACGTTCTGAAACACAATTGAACATTAAACGTTTGATGGATATTGGATGTTACAGAGGTATTCGTCACAGAGCTGGTCTTCCGTTAAGAGGGCAACGTACTAAAAACAACTCTAGAACAAGAAAAGGTAGAAGAAAAACTGTTGCTAACAAGAAAAAGGCAACTAAATAATAAATAGTCTTTAGTCTTTAGACGTTGGAAGGAATCTGTTTGAAATTTAAAAGGTTTAGGATTCTAGCGACTATTAACTAATCACTAAAAACTAAAAAAATGGCAAAGTCGAGTACTAAAAAACGTAAAGTAATAGTAGATGCTGTTGGGGAAGCACACGTAACAGCTTCTTTCAATAACATCATCATTTCATTAACCAATAAGAAAGGTGACGTCATCTCATGGTCGTCAGCTGGTAAAATGGGATTTAGAGGATCTAAAAAGAACACACCTTATGCAGCCCAGTTAGCAGCAGAAGATGCGGCAGGCGTAGCTTTGGAAGCTGGTTTAAAAAAGGTAAAAGTGTACGTAAAAGGTCCTGGTAATGGTAGAGAATCTGCTATCCGTTCTATCCACAATGCTGGTATTGAAGTTACCGAAATTATCGATGTAACACCACTACCACACAACGGATGTCGTCCACCAAAACGTAGAAGAGTTTAATCACGGTTTTGCATCGTGATTCAGGTAAAAAATTAATGTCATCTGTTACTCAGTTGATGTTAATTTTTTATGTAAATTTGCAAACCGAAAAAACAAGTATCACCGAGAGAATAACGGTTATCGAAGGATAAGATTAAGACCTGAATTCATAACTACTCTCATAATTAATTAAAAATGGCAAGATATACTGGTCCTAAAACTAAAATCGCCCGTAAGTTTGGCGAAGCAATCTTCGGAGAAGATAAATCATTTGAAAAAAGAAATTATCCTCCAGGACAACACGGAAACAACAGAAGACGTGGTAAAAAATCTGAGTACGCAATTCAATTAGCGGAAAAGCAAAAAGCAAAATACACTTATGGTATTTTAGAGCGTCAATTTAGAGGCTTATTTAAAAAAGCTAGAGCAGCACAGGGAATTACCGGTGAGGTGCTTTTACAATTATGTGAATCTAGATTGGACAACGTGGTTTTCAGAATGGGAATTTCCCCTTCAAGAAGTGGTGCCCGTCAATTGGTATCCCACAGACACATTACTGTAAATGGTGAAATCGTAAACATTCCTTCTTATCAACTAAAGGCAGGTGATGTTGTAGCGGTAAGAGAAAAATCAAAATCTCTTGAGGCTATCGATAGGTCGCTTTCTAACTCAAGCCACGTTTACGAGTGGATTACTTGGAACAACGATACTAAATCTGGAACATACGTTTCTGTTCCTGCTAGAATCCAAATTCCAGAAAATATCAACGAACAATTCATCGTCGAATTATACTCTAAATAATATATTAACAACATTGGTATTTGGCCAAAGGGTTTATTCGTACTTCTTCAAACTTATAAACCGCGCAACCAAGTAACAATTAAAACGAAGAAACAAAAATGGCAGTATTTAATTTTCAGAAGCCCGACAAAGTAATCATGATCGATTCTACTGATTTCGAAGGTAAATTCGAATTCAGACCGTTAGAACCTGGTTACGGATTAACAGTAGGTAATGCTCTAAGAAGAGTGTTGTTGTCTTCTTTGGAAGGATTTGCAATTACCTCAGTAAGAATTGAGGGCGTGGACCACGAATTTTCAACAATCGCTGGGGTTGTTGAAGATGTTACTGAAATCATCTTGAACTTAAAACAAGTCCGTTTTAAAAGACAGATCGAGGATATCGATAACGAATCTATCTCAATTTCAATTTCAGGTCAAGAGCAAATCTTGGCTGGTGATTTCCAAAAGTTTATCTCTGGATTCCAAGTTTTGAATTCAGAATTGGTAATCTGTAATTTAGATCCTAAGGTGAGCCTAAACATGGAAATCACTATTGAAAAAGGTAGAGGATATGTACCTGCAGAGGAAAACAAAAAACCTTCTGCTCCAATGGGAACTATCTTTACAGATTCTATCTACACACCGATCAAAAATGTTAAGTATAGCATTGAGAACTATCGTGTAGAGCAAAAAACGGATTACGAAAAATTGGTTTTTGAAATCATCACTGATGGTTCAATTACACCTCAGGATGCATTGACCGAAGCGGCTAAAACCTTGATTCACCACTTCATGTTATTCTCTGATGAGCGTATCACTTTAGAAGCTGATGAAATTGCGCAAACTGAAACTTATGATGAAGAATCCCTTCACATGCGTCAGTTGCTTAAAACTAAGTTAATCGATATGGACTTGTCTGTTCGTGCGTTAAACTGTTTGAAAGCTGCAGAAGTAGATACTTTAGGCGACTTGGTATCTTTCAATAAAAATGATTTGATGAAGTTCCGAAACTTCGGTAAAAAATCCCTAACTGAGCTTGAAGAATTGGTTCATGTTAAAGGTTTGAACTTCGGAATGGATTTAAGCAAATATAAATTAGATAAAGATTAACTGCTAGACCTGCAAGGTTTTCAAAACCTTGTAGGTCTTTTTTAATATATTATTATTAACTCCTTTATAATTTGCTCCTCAAAAAGAGTGAAGTAGCAAGATAAAGGTTTAAAACAAAAGTCATGAGACACGGAAAAAAATTCAACCACTTAGGAAGAAAAACAGCCCACAGAAAGGCAATGTTGGCCAATATGGCTTGTTCTTTAATTGAGCATAAACGTATTAACACAACAGTTGCCAAGGCAAAAGCCTTAAAACAATTTGTGGAGCCATTAATTACTAAGTCTAAAGAGGACACCACCCACAACAGACGTATCGTTTTCAGTCGTTTAAGACAAAAAGAAGCCGTAACTGAGTTGTTCAGGGAAGTAGCTACCAAGGTTGGAGACAGACCGGGAGGTTACACTAGAGTGATTAAGTTGGGTAACCGATTGGGTGACAACGCCGATATGGCAATGATTGAGTTGGTGGATTACAACGAAATCTATAACGCAGGCAAGCCGAAGAAGAAAACTACAAGAAGAAGTAGAAGAGGAGGCAGTAAGTCAGCTGTTGCAGTGCCAGTTGAAACTAACGCATCAAACGAAGAAGAATAAATGTTAATAAGCATTTAATATATAAAGGATAAACTATTTTTAGTTTATCCTTTTTTTTTGAATTTTTGTAAAACTTTTTCCGGCACGTCACACTGAGCGCAGTCGAAGTGCAAGCGGGAATCTTATATAGCATCACAATGAAATACCAAAAGAGACAAAATGCCATCGTTCTGCTTGCAGATGGTACGATTTTTTATGGAAAAGCAGTAGGAGGAAAGCAAGGAACGGCTTTCGGAGAAGTATGTTTTAATACTGGAATGACGGGGTATCAGGAAATTTTTACTGACCCTTCATATTATGGACAACTTATGGTAGCCACCAATGCCCATATTGGCAATTACGGCACCAATGAAGATGAAGTAGAATCCGATTCTATAAAAATAGCTGGTTTGATCGTCAAAAACTTTAGCTACGACTATTCACGTCCTGCAGCAGATAGTTCACTTGAAGAGTTTTTGGATAAAAATAATCTTTTGGCCATTTCGGATGTGGATACCAGAGCTTTGGTGAGTTATATTAGGGATCATGGCGCCATGAACGCCGTGATTTCAACTGAAGTGGATAACATTGAGGGCTTAAAGAAACAATTAGCCGAAGTTCCAAGCATGGAAGGTTTGGAATTGGCTTCAAAAGTATCTACGAAAGAGCCGTATTATTTCGGAGATGAAAATGCCACTTACAAAGTAGCGGCATTGGACATTGGCATTAAAAAGAACATCTTGAGGAATATTGCAAGCAGGGATTGTTATATAAAAGTGTTTCCTTACAATGCAAAGTTTGAGGATTTGGAGGCTTTTGAGCCCGATGGATATTTCCTGTCCAATGGCCCCGGTGACCCAGAACCATTAGTGGATGCTCAAGGAGTGGCCAAAGAAATCATCAAACGGGATTTGCCTTTGTTTGGTATTTGTTTGGGTCATCAAGTTATTGCTATTGCAAATGGTGTTTCAACTTATAAAATGTACAATGGGCATCGAGGTATAAATCATCCTGTAAAGAACTTAATCACAGGAAAAGGGGAAATCACCTCCCAAAACCATGGTTTTGCCGTAAATAGGGAAGAAGCAGAGGCAAACACAGATTTGCAGATTACCCATATTCATTTGAATGATGATACTGTGGCGGGATTGGCGATGAAAAATAAAAACGTATTTTCGGTCCAATATCACCCAGAGGCTAGTCCAGGGCCTCATGATTCATCCTATTTATTCGATCAATTCGTAGAAAATATAAAAAAAGCCAAACTGACCACCGTTCAGTAAAATTTGAGGCATTTTCAAACTAAAACGTTTTAGCTTTCTTTTTAAGATTTTATGACAAAAGCTAGTTAATAACAGAAGATTTAGCCGTAAATTTGGGCTCGAAAGATTAAAAAAACAACCAATTATGAGTGCAATTATTAATATCCACGCAAGACAAATCCTCGATTCAAGAGGAAATCCGACAGTGGAAGTAGATGTAATTACTGAAAATGGAGTATTAGGTAGAGCTGCCGTACCATCGGGAGCATCAACAGGAGAACATGAAGCCGTAGAGTTACGTGACGGAGGAGATACTTACATGGGCAAAGGCGTTTTAAAGGCCGTAGATAACGTAAATTCAGTAATCGCTGAGGAATTGCTTGGCGTTTCCGTGTTTGAGCAAAACTTTATCGATCAAACCATGATTGATTTGGATGGTACGCCAAACAAATCAAAGTTAGGCGCTAATGCTATCTTAGGTGTGTCTTTGGCTGCAGCAAAAGCAGCGGCTAATGAGTTGAATATGCCTTTATATAGATATGTTGGAGGTGTTTCTGCAAACACGTTACCAGTTCCTATGATGAACATTATCAATGGAGGTTCGCATAGTGATGCACCAATTGCATTCCAGGAATTTATGATTATGCCGGTAAAGGCCAAAAACTTTACGCATGCCATGCAAATGGGTACTGAAATTTTTCACCATTTGAAAAAAGTATTGCACGATAGAAATTTAAGTACTGCCGTAGGTGACGAAGGTGGATTTGCACCAACTTTGGATGGTACAGAGGATGCTATTGAAACTATCGGTAAAGCGGTTGGAAACGCTGGATATAAATTTGGCGACGAAGTTAAAATCGCTTTGGATTGTGCTTCTGCAGAATTTTATGTTAATGGCAAATACGATTATACAAAATTTGAAGGCGATACCGGAGTTGTAAGAACTTCAGAAGAGCAAGCTACCTACTTAGCCGAACTTTGTGAAAAGTATCCAATTATTTCAATTGAAGATGGTATGGATGAAAATGATTGGGACGGCTGGAAATCCTTGACTGAAAAAGTTGGTGACAAAGTGCAATTGGTTGGTGATGATTTATATGTTACTAATGTTGAGCGTTTATCACGAGGTATTGAAAACGGCATTGCCAATTCAATTTTGATTAAGGTAAACCAAATCGGTTCTTTAACCGAAACTATCGCTGCGGTAAATATGGCGAAAAACGCTGGATATACTTCAGTAATGTCTCACCGTTCAGGTGAAACTGAGGATAACACTATCGCAGATTTGGCGGTGGCTTTAAATTGTGGTCAAATCAAAACAGGTTCTGCATCGCGTAGCGACCGTATGGCCAAATACAATCAATTGCTTCGTATCGAGGAGGAGCTGGGCTCTGTAGCTTATTTTCCTCAGGAAAAAGCGTTTAAAGTGAAATAGATTAGTTTTTCTTACTATATTAAAATCCTGTTATCATCGATAACAGGATTTTTTGTTTTTAACCCATTCTCCAGTATTGAAGTTTAAAGAAATTATTAGAAACTATCTTCAATTATTGTATCATCTGCTGGTAGGTGCTATACTAATTATTGCAGTACTGTTAACGTTGGTCATCATCTTAAGTGTAGCTTTTGATTCAATAACTAACAGGCCTATATTAGTCTTGATGATTGGATTGGCAGCTGCCATATTCGTATATGTTTGGTCAAATAGGGAAAAGATTTATGGTCATAAAAATTCGTTTAGGTTTCTTTTGTTTGAGATTTTTAAATTAGGATTTGCCATCCTATTTTTTTGTGCGATCGCCCTTAGCGTAAAAAAGGCTCCTAAACCTTCAAAACCAAGAATTGTGGATGAATCGGTTGTCTTGTATACCGACAGTATCGATGGAGAGGTAGAAAAATACTATTTAAGTACTCAAAATTGGAGGGATTTCAGCAGAAAACCACATTCCCTGCCTTTCAAAATAAATTTTGATAATGTGGAACTATCTACTCGAAATAGGAAAAATTATAAAGTGTCCTTTGGATTTAAATGGGGAGACTTTTACCAGCAACTTTGTGGTAACGACCAAGTATTAATTAATGAGCTGGCCGAGACCTTTTATGCCTATCAGCAACAAGAAAAATTAAGTAGAAGGGATTTCGCCGAATTAATGATATCTGCCATTCAGGATATTCCGTATAACCTGATTTTGAGCAGAGCATGCGATAGTTTGGACATCAAACCTTGCTATGGAAATATAAAACTTGGACTTTATGCACCTGCAGAGTTTATCTCCCATTTGAGAGGCGATTGCGATACACGTACCGTTTTGCTCTTTACATTGCTTTCCCGCTTTAATTACGATATTGCTATCCTGAATAGCCAGGCTTATAAGCATTCAATTTTAGGGATTCACATTCCTGCTACCGGAAAGTTTAAATCGATTAACAATAAAAGATATTATTTTGTAGAAACAACCACTCGTGGTTGCCCTATTGGCTATTTGCATCCCGAATGGTCAGATATCAAAAAATGGGATTTCGAACTTTTATTTAACGCTAAATCTTAAAAAATGGACTTATTTTATCTCGCCTTAAGCCAAGTGATAATTTCAATTTTCTTGTCAATTGTGATATTTTTCATTTCATACAAAATTCTGATTAAGGCATTTAAATTGAATGAAAGCAAGTTTGAGAACGATAATCTGGCCTTGAGCATATTTTTTTCGGGAATAATTTTCAGTATAGGATATTTACTTAGTGCTATAATTCCTTCTATTATCAATGCAGTTCAGCTCATAAAAACGAATGCCGACGGCAACCTGTATTTAGAAGTTTTCAAATATTCGACTATTAGTTTGTTGATTGGGTTTCTAACGATTTCCTTAATACAAATGGGCGCGTTTTTCTTGGTAAAAGTGATGACGAAACACATCAAGGAGGTAGAAGCCTTAAAACAAAATAATCTTTCCGTGGCGCTACTTCTAATAAGTATCTTGATTTCAATAACATTAATTTCAAAGGAAGGTCTTATTTTTCTTTTGGAAACGTTTTTGCCTCACCCCGAGTTTGTCCAGTTTAATTAGTCAACAGAACCAATGGCGATTGGCTTTGAGAGATTGTTTTCAGTATGAAAAGTGGTAAAAGGGAAAGAACAAATCCCGATTGAAATTAAATTATCAAAGTAGGTGTTTTCTTGAAATGACCACTTTTTATGGGTATTAATTTTAACAATATCTCAATTAATAAAACCTTTAAAAATCAACTTCAGAAATCAGCAGATATTTCGTAATTTAGCACTTCCAAAAAAATTAAATACAATATATACATGTCAGATACCGCTACGCTTGAAATTAATGGAGAAAAATATGAGTTTCCTCTTGTAAAAGGAACAGAAAATGAAGTTGCAATAGACATTAGAACACTTAGAGGTGTGAGTAAGGTCATTACTTTGGATTCCGGATATAAAAATACCGGGTCATGTGAAAGTGCCATTACGTTTTTAGATGGAGAAAAAGGTATATTAAGATACAGAGGGTATTCAATTGAAGAGCTAGCAGAAAAAGCAGACTTTTTGGAAGTAGCTTATTTATTAATTTTTGGTGAGTTGCCTACTTCAGAGCAATTGGCGAAGTTCCATCATGATATCATGGAAAACTCAATGGTGGATGAGGACGTACACAAGATTCTTGATGCATTTCCGAAGAATGCCCATCCTATGGGTGTGCTTTCTTCTTTAACGAGTGGATTAATTGCATTTAATCCATCTTCGGTAAATGTGGACTCTGAGGAAGAGATGTATCGAGCCATTGTTAAAATATTGGGGCAGTTCCCTGTATTGGTGGCTTGGGTGATGCGGAAAAAGAAAGGCTTGCCTTTAAATTATGGCTCTAAAAAATTGAGCTACGTTGATAATTTAATGCAAATGATGTTCCAACAGCCCAATGAGGATTTTGAACTGAATGAGATCGTTAGGGATGCATTGGATAAATTATTGATTTTGCATGCGGATCATGAGCAAAATTGTTCTACTTCGACGGTGAGGATCACAGGTTCATCCCATGCAGGGTTATTTGTTTCTATAGCAGCCGGAATTTCTGCACTTTGGGGACCTCTGCATGGAGGCGCTAACCAAGCTGTTTTGGAAATGCTTGAGGCCATTAAGGAAGATGGGGGAGATACTAAAAAGTATATGGCGAAGGCCAAGGATAAAAGCGATCCTTTCCGCTTGATGGGATTTGGACATAGAGTTTATAAGAATTTTGATCCAAGGGCACGAATTATCAAAAAGGCTGCTGATGAGGTTCTAGCCGATTTAGGTGTTGAAGATCCTATTTTGGACATTGCTAAAGGCTTGGAAAAAGAAGCTTTGGAAGATCAATATTTTGTAGATAGAAAATTGTACCCTAATGTAGATTTCTATTCAGGTATCATTTACAGGGCTATGGGTATTCCGGTGGAAATGTTTACCGTAATGTTTGCAATGGGACGTTTACCAGGGTGGATTGCCCAATGGCGTGAAATGCGATTGAACAAGGAGCCAATCGGTCGCCCAAGACAATTGTATGTTGGTGCAACAGAAAGGTCGTTTAAGCCGATTGATCAAAGATAAAGCCCTAGGGATTATGATATTGTTAAGCTTCATGATGTTTTCATGAAGCTTTTTTTGTTATTTCTGTTATTTCTGAGAATAATTCAAAATTTGCTTTTTAATCCGTAGTTTAGCACTTTAAAAAATTCGAAAACATTAGTCGAAAAAATGATACAACTAAATGTTCAAAATGAGACTTCAAGATTGCGCTCAGTCGTTTTAGGCACAGCTGAAAGCATTGGCCCCATTCCTAACATTGAGGATTGTTACGACCCAAAAAGTATCGAGCATATTTTGGCGGGCACGTATCCAACAGAAGCCGATATGATAAAAGAGATGAATACCGTTTTGAATGTGTTTGAAAAGTACGATGTAAAAGTGTATCGTCCCGAGGTTATCGAAAATTGTAATCAAATTTTTTCAAGGGATATTGCCTTTGTGATTGACGATATCATGATTGAAGCCAATATTTTGCCCCATCGCGAGGAAGAAGTACATGCCATTGATTATATCTGGAATCGGGTGTCCGAAGACAAACGTATTATTTTACCGGAGGATTGCCATGTTGAAGGTGGAGATGTTATGCCATGGAACGACTATATTTTTATGGGTACCTATTCTGGTAAGGATTATTCGGATTTGATTACAGCACGAACAAATACTCAGGCCGTTGGCGCCATTCAGGATTTATTTCCTAACAGAAAAGTAAAATCTTTCGAATTGAGAAAATCCAATACTAACCCCCGTGAGAATGCACTGCATTTGGATTGTTGCTTCAATCCTTTAGGAAAGGGAAAAGCCATTATCCATAAAAACGGGTTTTTAGTAGAGGAAGAATATAATTGGTTAGTTAACTTCTTTGGAAAGGAAAACCTATTTGAGATTACAAAGGATGAAATGTACGATATGTACAGTAATGTGTTTTCAATTTCAGAAGATGTGATAATTTCAGAATGCAATTTTACCCGATTGAATAATTGGCTTAGAGCCCAAGGTTTCACTGTTGAGGAAGTGCCCTATGCTGAAATTGGAAAGCAGGAGGGATTGTTGCGTTGCACCACTTTGTCACTGTTTAGAGATTAAACTTAAATATGAAGCAACAAACCACAAATACCATATTAATGGTGCGTCCCGTAAATTTTAGAATGAACGAGCAGACAGCTGTTAACAACTATTATCAAGAATCCATTGACGGTGTTTTGCCTGAAACCATTAAGGTAAAAGCGCAAAACGAGTTTGATAGCTATGTTGAAAAGTTACGTGGTATAGGTGTAAACGTTGTTGTGGCAAATGACAGAATAGAAACGGATACCCCCGATTCTATCTTCCCCAATAACTGGGTGTCCTTTCACGAAAATGGGGATGTAGGCTTGTATCCAATGTTTGCTGAAAACAGGAGATTGGAGCGTAGAGAAGATATTTTGGAAACCTTGGAATCCGAGGGGTTCATTATCAATAATATAATTGATTATACCAGTGCCGAAGAAGAGGGAGTGTTTTTGGAAGGTACTGGAAGCGTGATTTTAGATCGCGCCAACCAAAAAGCATATTGTGCATTATCGCCTAGGGCCAATGAGGATTTGTTTATTGAGTTTTGTGAGGATTTTGAATATTTTCCTATTGTGTTTACGGCCAACCAAACAGTCGATGGGCACAGGAAACCGATTTACCATACCAATGTAATGATGTGCGTGGCAGAAACGTTTGCTGTAATTTGTCTAAGTAGTATTGACGACAAAAAGGAACGAAAAAATGTTATCAAACACTTAAAAGATGATGGTAAAGAAATTATTGATATTACAGAAAAACAAGTAGCCCAATTTGCGGGCAATATGTTGCAGGTAAGGGCACAAAATGATGAGCGCTATTTGATTATGAGCCAATCGGCATATGACAGCCTTTCGAAACAGCAAATCAATGCTATTGCGAAGCATTGCGAAATCCTTTCAAGTGATCTGAATACCATTGAAACCTGCGGAGGAGGAAGCGCGCGGTGTATGATGGCAGAGGTGTTTTTGCCTAAAGTAAATTAGTGATCGCCGTTGGGTTTGGATTTCGGCAATTGAACGTAGAATGTACTTCCAACATTAACGGTGCTTTCCACCCAAATTTTACCGCCGTTAAGTTCTACCAACTCTCTGCAAATTGAAAGCCCTAAACCAGTACCTTTCTCATTATTGGTGCCCATAGTAGTGAAACTACTACTTTTAAAGAGTTTTTCGATATTGTGCTGAGAAATACCTATGCCGGTGTCTGCAATGCTGAGAATGCATGTGCCATTGCTGATGTGGTTTGAAATGGTAATCGTATCACCTTTTCTTGAGAATTTTAAGGCATTGGCCAATAGATTTTGGATAACGATTTCAATCATGCTTCTATCAGCATAAGCGAAATCACGAAGCGAATGGTCTACCAGCTCAATGCCCTTACTCTCCAAGCGTTGCTCAACTAGCTTCACTTTTTCCTCAAATACCTCTTGAATATCGAATAAGCTCGGACTTGGCTTAAGCGACTGCATTTGGGATTTGGACCAATTCAATAAATTGAACAATAAAAGCGAAGCATTATTAGCATTTTCGCTCAATTCGGGAATCAAGTTATCAAACTCTTCCCGGGACAGAGAACCGTCCCTGAGCAAATCTATAAATCCGTTAATGGACGATAAAGAGTCTTTCAAATCGTGCGAAACTATCGAGAACAACTTGTCCTTAACGTTATTTATATTTTCCAGGTGCTTGGTCTGCTCCACAAAAGCTTCATTTTGCAATTGTATTTTTAGGTTCTTTTCTTCTAGTTCTTGAGCGTATTTCAGGCTATTATTACGTTTCATATAAACCCAGACCAAGAATATACAAACCAGCGCAAGTACGCCCAACAAAATATAAAAGAACAACTTAAATTGATTTAACTTGTCCTGGTTTTCGGTAATAATCTGTTCTTTATTTTCAAGAGCGGCTTCTTTTTTGTCTTCTTCCTGGTCAAAATTTAAGTTGAGGTCCTCTTCAGGAATCTTAACCGTTTCGGCTATGGGTTTGGTTTTAGCCTTTTCCAAACTGTCTTTTAGGTTGTAATAATTGCGTTGCCAAACAAAAGCTCCGTCAAATTTCCGTTTGGTGGAATCCAAAGCCTTCATTAGTTTATAATGCTTTAAAAGTTCCTCTTTGTCATTAAGCCTTCTGGCAATGGCTCCGGCTTCTAGCAGTTGTTGCTCCGCAATAATTAATCTGTTTTGGCTTAAATTTAAACTGCCCAAATTATGCAAAGTAACCATCAAATTTTGCTGGTTTCGATTTTTCCTGTTAAGATTTAGGCCTTGAATTAAATATTTGGTCGCAGTATCATAATCATTAAAGCTAAGGTACTCTCCACCTAATTTAGGAAGTATTTCGCTTCTTAATGAATCGTTTTTGCCATTTTTTCCTGCCAATACCCTTTCGTAAAAATCAATAGACCTACGGTGCTCTTTTATTTTGGAATAGAGTTCGGCCAATTTAAGACTAGAGCTACTTATGCCTTCACTATCGTTAAGTTGTTCTTGAATTTCTAAGGCTTTGGTGTTGAATTCGATGGCCTTATTCATATCATTAATTTCACCATAAGCTTTGCCCAAACTGGCATAGGCAGTCCTTAATTCCTCGTACAAATTACGGTTCTCTAACTCCTTTATAGCAGAAAGTGAATATTGTAGCCCCTTAGCATAATTGCCACGTTCAATCTCAATTAGGCCTATGCTATTGTTTACTTTGGCCACGTTAAGCGTATCCTTTAGCTGATTAAAAAGTGCCTTTGCCTTGGTATAACCATCTATGGCATTAATGTAATCGCTCTTTCGGGCATAAATCAAAGCTTTATAATATGTGGTCTTAGCTATACCATCTCCGTAACCAATTTTGGAGGAAAGCTTATCACTTTCGATTATATATTTAATGGCACGATCGTAGTCTTTGTTCTCGAAAAGGTATTCAATCAGTTTGAGGGAAGTGTCAACTTTAAGGGAGTCAGAAGTCTGAAATGCCAAAGCTATAGATAGGCTATCTATTTCCTTGGTTTGTGTAAAACCTAGGAATACGGATAAGAAAATAATTAGGGTAAAAATCCTCCTCATATAGCTTTTAAATTATAGCTTTTCACAAAGCCACTATTTAAAGATGCTTGGTTGAGGGAGATCAAGTAGTCTTTATTGGGGTCGGTTGATTGATCCAATTTTTTGTTCAATAATAGCTTCGCATAGCAAAAGTTGCAAAAAGACCCTTGATATTCTAATTTATGGGTTTTTCTACCAAAAAATTAGATGAAGGGAACCTCAGTTTTTTTTAAAAAATCGACGAATAGATTAACGGCAAAAATCATAGAAAAACGGCACTTTTATCGACGAAATGCGCACAACAAAAAATCATCAGATTTTATATGGAATAAATATCTAACATTCAATATTCTACAAGTTTGACATTTTTAAGCTATAGCGCCAATTTAGGCTTGGAATTATTGTTAGAAATAACATGAAAAACTTGTTATCTTTGCCAGCCTATAACCACAAGATGATGAGCCTTCAAGACACCCTTTCTGCACATGTAAAGCAAGCTGTTTCGACCGAGTATCAAGTAGATTTAGAGTCTTTTGAATTTCAAGCTACCCGAAAGGAATTTGCAGGCGATATTACCTTGGTTATTTTTCCAATGTTGCGTTTTGTAAAAGGAAATCCCTTAGTTATCGGCGAAACTATAGGTTATTACCTAGTGAATCATGTGGATGAGGTCAAAGGCTTTAACGTTGTAAAGGGCTTTTTAAACATTGAGATCAGTGATGTTTACTATTTGAACTTCTTTGACAGTATCAAGAATGATGAAAATTATGGATTTGTATCGCCTTATAAAGATGAGAAGGCCGTAATGGTGGAATATTCCTCGCCAAACACCAACAAACCACTACATTTAGGGCATATTCGCAATAACCTTTTGGGTTACAGTGTGGCTGAAATCCTGAAAGCATCTGGCAAAAAGGTCTACAAAACTCAGATTATCAATGATAGGGGGATCCATATTTGCAAAAGCATGTTGGCCTGGCAACGATTTGGGAATGGCGAAACACCCGAAAATACTGGCCTTAAGGGGGATAAGTTGGTCGGAAATTATTATGTAAAATTTGACCAAGAATATAAAAAGGAAATAGAGGCATTGGTCTCCGACGGACAATCCGAAGATGATGCTAAAAAGAACGCACCCATTCTATTGGAAGCACAAGATATGCTTCGCCAATGGGAAGCAGGTGATAAAGAAGTAGTTGCTCTATGGAAAACCATGAACGGATGGGTTTACGATGGTTTCGACGAAACTTATAAAAACTTAGGAGTAGATTTCGATACCTTGTATTATGAAAGCGATACCTATTTGCTGGGAAAGGAATTTGTGGGCGAAGGCCTTAAATCCGGGGTGTTTTTTAAAGAGGACGACGGGTCCGTTTGGTGTGATTTGACCGACGAAGGATTGGATAAAAAAATCGTATTGCGAGCAGATGGAACTGCCGTGTATATGACGCAAGATATTGGTACTGCCATACAGCGTATCAAGGATAACCCTGATATTGGCGGCATGGTATATACCGTTGGAAACGAGCAGGATTATCATTTTAAGGTATTGTTTTTAATTCTGAAAAAACTGGGCTTCGATTGGGCCAAAAACCTATACCATTTAAGCTACGGCATGGTAGATTTGCCAAGTGGCAAAATGAAGAGTAGGGAAGGTACTGTGGTGGATGCAGATGATTTAATTGTTGAAATGGCAACCACGGCTGAAGAGATTTCGGAAGAATTGGGAAAACTGGACGGTTATTCCGAAGCAGAAAAGAAAGCCCTTTATAAAACCATTGGTTTGGGAGCGTTAAAGTATTTTATTCTGAAGGTTGACCCCAAGAAACGGATTTTATTTGATCCAAAAGAATCTATTGATTTTCAAGGGAATACAGGGCCTTTTATCCAATATACCTATGCTAGGATTCAATCGATTTTAAGAAAGGCCGATTTAAGTCCAAATATAGCTCTGAATTCCACTGAAGTATCACTTCACGAAAAAGAGCGCGAACTCATCAAACAATTGCAGTCCTTCCCAGAAATCATACAGTTTGGGGCGGAACAACATAGCCCGGCTTTAATCGCAAACTACACATACGATTTAGTCAAGGAATTTAACTCCTTTTACCAAAACGTTTCCATTTTGGGCGCCGATAATGACGATGAAAAAGTATTTAGGGTACAACTTTCAAATGCGGTTGGTCAGACCATTAAAAATGCCTTCAGCGTTTTGGGTATTGATGTGCCTGAGCGGATGTAGATATTTCTAAAACACCATTCTAAAACTTACATTGGGGGTAATACCCAAGGATTGGTTTTCAATTGTGGTAATATTGTTTTCATCATCCAAAGTATAGTAAGTGTTCAAGATGTTTTTTTTGTTGAAAAGATTCCAAAGTGAGGCGCCCATCACCCCCTTTGATTTCCCAAAGAGGTTGAATGAATACGTGGCCGAAAAATCTGCTCGCATATAATCCTGAAGGTTGGAAGCATTCGGGCTTTCATAAAGAATAGTGTCCTGATTATTGGGATCATCGTTTTCAAGGAACATTGTCGTCGGTCGTCCGGTGTGCCAATTGAAACCTAGTGCCAATTTTAAATTTTTGTAGTTGTATGTTCCAGCAAAGGTCAGGGCATGCCTAATGTCGGCGTTGTTAGGGAAGGGTTGTCCGTTATTAAGTTTAGGAAACGTATAGTCGTTTACACTGTAGGAATAGCCTAGCCACGTACTCACTACATCCGAAAATTGTTTATTAATGAGTACGTCAATACCCTTGATTTCGTAACTGCCAACGGCATGTAGAAATTGATATTGATTTTGAAAGCCTTGACTTCTTGTTGTAATGCCGTCCACTTTTTTAATGAAGGCTTCGGCACTTATTAAAAACTTATTTTTATTGAAATGAATACCAGCCGAGGCCTGTTTGCTTTTTACGATAGGAACAGGATACAATGATTTTCCATTTTCAATCTCTACCTCGGTTTTATTGTTGGCCAATACCCATCGGCGTTTTTCAATTCCTAGAAAATCATTTTGTAAATCGATAATCTGGGTGGTGGTTTGACTTTTATATTCGCCCAATAATTCCAATCGGAAAGCTCCCAAAAAGCGCTGGCTAAAGTTCAACCGTGGTTCTACAAGAACTTCATCAAATTTGTTGAAATAATTGACCCGTGTACCCAATTTCAGTTTTGTTTTGGCACAATTGGATAAAAAAGCAATTTCTCCATAACCGGAATGACTTCTGATCACCTCTTTGATAAAGCTCCGGAATTCAGGATTGTTAACATCTTCCAAATTGCTGATGCCCGTTTCGGTAAATTGATAGCCTAAATTGACTTTAAAATTGGGGTTCATTTTATAATCGATGTCCAATCGACCCGAACCGTCAAACACTTCGTTTTCCTGAATCAGTCGCTGATTATTGATGATGTCGAAGTTGGTGCCATCCAAATCATAATTGGTTACATATAATTGTGCGGTAGTCGAGAATTTAGAACTCCAATCCCGAATATAGGTGAAACCGTAGGCCGAATTTTGTTGACTTAAACTACTATTCAGTGCCTCGCTTCTGTCATTTATGGTAGAGCGTTCCTCATATTTCAAGCTGTTGTTCACATTTAAAAAATGCAGACGTATTTTATCCTTTTTGGTGATGTCGTATAGTAATTTAGCAGTGACATCATAAAACGTAAAATCCTCATTTTGGGAAATGGTATTGTCATTTTTTTGATGGTTGGATAAATCAGAATCCTGAAATACCCGCTTAAAATACTGGTCGTATGTGGGTGTGGTGATTAAATCCGTAATGGAACGTCTTGTTGAAATTTGCAGTTCCATATTTCGGAAAATCGGGATTTTGGCATACCCGTGGGCATTAATCAAATTAAACCCAAGTCCACCATTGAAATTCCCGTCCACATCATCTGAAAGGCGCATATCAATCACACTGGAAATCCCATCTCCAAATCTGGCACGGGTCCCGTTTTTCGAAACATTCACTTTTTCAGTGGTGTAGGGATTAAATGCCGAAATCAGCCCGAAAAAATGTCCGGATTGGTACATTTTTATGCCGTCCCAAAGGATGAGGTTTTGGTCGTGCGTGCCACCTCTTACATTGATGTTTGAAACGGATTCATCAATACTAAAAATCCCCGGAAGTGCCTGAATGGTCTGCAACACGTCGGGTTCAATCAATCCAGGCAAAATACCGAACTTGGCCGGTCTTAAATTGATGGTCCCATCATTAAATTTGGTGATACCCGAGGTCAAGTAATTATTGACCACCACTTCTTCGAGCCTTTCCCTGACTATTGTTTTTTCTTCTTCTTTTTGTTTAATAATCGTAATAAAGCGCGTGTCCAAAACATTGAATTCCAAATCGGTGTTGATTTCAATTTCTACAAGTGCGTCCAAAAGGTCTAAATCGGCATTTGGGAGTGTCGTTTCAATATCTGCAATCGTTTCATCCACATAAGAAAAACTAACTTTATAGCGTTCAGACAGTATTTTGAGAATAGCCGAAAGAGGTTGGGTTTCTTGATTGGTTTGAGAGAAACCGATGGCACCATTCAAAAAAAATAAGAGTACAAGAACAATAAGTAGCCCTTTGTTATTCACGCTTTAAAATTATCGTACCGTCTTTTTTGCTGTACGATACTTGTAAAGGTAGTGCAATAGATTTTAATGCCACATCAAGGTTGTCGTGGGTGAATGATCCCGTAAACAGTTGAGTGGAGTCTACACCAACTAAGGTAATATCCACCTCGTATTGTCTCTCAAATTCGGCAACAACCTGCTTAAACGGAATGCTTTTAAATTCACTTTCGTTATTTAACCACGAAGGTGATGAGCGATAATCTTTTTCTTTAGTAATTTTTTTCCCATCGATAATTAAAAAACTGTCGCCAGGTTTTAATTTTGTTTCTTGGGCATTGTAGGTAACGCCAACCAATCCTTCGTAGCAAATAACCTCAAAATAATTGTCCCGTTGTTTTACATTAAATTGAGTACCATAAACCGTTACGGTTCCTGATGTGGTGTTTACGTTGAATGTAGAGCCCTTGGCCACTTTAAAAAAGGCCTCGCCTTGCAATTCAACATCACGTTCTTTGTTCCAATGGGTTTTATTATAAGCCAAAACTGACTTTGCGTTGAGGGAAACGGTAGATGCATCTGGTAATTCTACAGTGGTTTTTTGCGCAAATTGCGTCGTCACCGTAGTATCAAGGGTAGTGGTGTAATAGTACACGCTGAAACAAATGGCAATAACGGCCGCCACACGCAAAAACGTTTTGAACACCCCAAGTTTTGGCGCCGTTTTTTGCGTTTCTGCCGCACGGATTTTGGATAATACCCCTTCCAATTCACTGGAAGTATCGTAGGTATCCGCCTTAAATCCTTGCAGGCTGTTATCTAACTTTACTAACTCGTCATAGTCCTCAAGCGCTTTAAACGCCTCGAATTCCTGATCATTTAGATCGTTATTTAACCATTTTGATATGAGTGTTTCTCGTTTCATCGTATCGTTATTCAATTATATAACAAGTATGTTTTATTTTTTCCTACCCCTATCATTTAATTTTTTTTCAAAAACTTAAATTTCAGTGTTCAGTGTTCAGTGTTCAGTGTTCAGTGTTCAGTGTTCAGTGTTCAGTGTTCAGTGTTCAGTGTTCAGTGTTCAGTGTTCAGTGTTCAGTGTTCAGTGTTCAGTGTTCAGTGTTCAGTGTTCAGTGTGAACGCCTTATTGAGGGCACTGTCAACTGAATACTGCGACTGCCTACTGTTCACAGCTCCTTAATCTCCTTCCGCAACTTTTCCAGCGCCCCATAAATCCGTTTCTCCACCGCTTTGGTGGAAATATCCAACAGTTCCGCAATTTCCTTAAAGCGTTTCCCTTCCACGCGGTTCATCATAAAAGCCACCCGTTGAGGTTCGGTTAAATTGGCCAATGCCCGTTGCAGTTTGTCATTATATTCCTGTTCCAGCATTAAAAACTCTGGACTTTCATTGGTGCTCATCTTTGGCTTTGATGTTTGCTGATGTTTCAGCACCACTTTTTGATGGGCCACTTCGTTCAACATTAAATTGTTGGCGGTGGTAAATACAAAACTTTTGGCCTTATCCGGGGAAACTTTAGCGCAGTTTTGCCACAGTTTTACAAAAGCCTCCTGTACTTTGTCCTTCGGATTGAGCAATTCTCCAAACTTATAGTATAAAAAATCGTGTAAATCCTTGGAATATTTATTGAATATGGATGAAAATAAACGCTCTTCGCAAATATTTTCATGTAATTGTTTGGCCATGTTACTTGGTAGTTGGTGCCACTAAAATAAAGGTTTTGGTGTTTTATTTTGGAATTTGGAATTTATTTTTTTTGAAATTTTTTAGAGGTAGGGTAGGAATTTTTAAAGTTACCCTGTTTTATAATAAAAACGCTATGAATCGTTTCAATCTTTTAACTATCATGAACACCTATTTATCATTGAAACGCATAGAGAAGTTTAACCTAAAATCATATACCATGAAAACTAAATTTAAAGCCCTATTGCTATTGCCTTTTTTTGCCCTTCTATTGTTTTCTTCGTGTCAGGAGGAAACGGTAGAAATTACTGAGCCCACCGAGGCCGAAGCCCTTGTTGCAGATTCTGCACTTACCGCCATGATTAGCTCCGCATCTACCATGGACGGATCTGCTGATAATATTATCGACAGAGCCAGCTGTATTGCCGTAAAATTACCTGTTATTGTTAAGGTGAGAGGGATTGAACTTCGTATCGATTCCAAAGAAGATTTTCGTTTAATCGAAAAACTTTACGATGAGTTTGATACCGACGACGATCGTCTGGACATCATTTTCCCCATTACTATTATTAACAGGGAGCATGATGAAATAGTCATTAACAATGCGGACGAGTTGGAAGCTTTTGTTAAAGAATGTAAAGGCGAAAATGAAGAGGACGACGATATAGAATGTATCGATTTCCAATATCCAATTTCCTTTTCTGTGTATAGTCCTAATTTTGATGTTATTGATGTGGTGACTATTGAAAACGACCGCCAATTACACAGATTTATGAAGCGTGTAAGAAATAGCGAGGTTATTGCTAGTTTAAATTTCCCAGTAACTATGGTATTGGCCGATGGTACTACGATTCAGGCTAATAATAATGAAGAATTAAGAGCTATCATCCATGAAGCTAAAGATGCTTGTGATGAAGACGATGATAACGACCATAACGACGACGATTTCACTAAAGAGCGTCTGGATGAGTATTTGATTAGATGTCCTTGGGTGGTATTCGAATTTAAAAGAGATAGCAATACCTTGACTGAGGCTTACCAAAACTATGCTATCAATTTCAAAAAAGAAGGTGTAGTTACCATGAAAGCTAGAAATGGTGATGTATTGACCGGTTCTTGGAGCACAAGAGTAAGTGATAGAGGTGCTTTGATTAAGATGGAGTTTGAATCTTTGGCTGACTTTACTTTAGAGTGGTTCATTTACGAATTCGAAGACGGAAGAATTAAAATCTACCAAGAAGGCGGTAACCGAATCGTACTAAAAAGAAACTGCGACGTAGTTGTTGATATTACTAAAGAGCGTGTTAAAAACTTCTTACAGGAATGTTTATGGAGAGTAGCCCGTTTACAAGTTGACGGTGCGGATAACGAGAAAGATTATATCGGTACACCATTAAAGTTCTACGAAGGAAACAAAGTTCATATCAGAGTTCAAGGTGAATTACTTGAGGGTACTTATGAAGTAATTGTAAGACCTGCAGGTATCGGATTGGAAATCAATCTTGAAGGAAGACCAGACTTGAAACTACAATGGTTGATTACTTTCCTAGGTAAAGATTTTATTAAGTTGACTAATGTAAACAACCAGATGGTATTGAAGAGACACTGTCCAGATATCGATGACGACTTAGATTATGTTGAAGGTGTATTGATAAACGGAATCTGGGAAGTGGCCTCGTACATGGAGCTTGATGCTGATTTAACCGATAACTATAACGACATCGTGATAGGTTTCAATGAAAATGGTAGAGTGATTGCCGAAGGTGCCGGGAAAAACTTTTTCGGATCTTGGTTGGCCTACAGAAACGATGGCCTTCATTTAGGGTTGCATTTTGGAAGAGATCAGCAACCAATGAATGAGTTGAACCACAGATGGAGAATTAAGGAAATCACGCCTAACAGAATTGAATTGAAAGATTTCGGTGCCAACGGAATGATAGAGCGTATCCTAGTTCTTGAAAAAACACAATAAAAAATTGAAAAGAATTCCTCGAGGCTGTAGGTCTCGAGGTTTCCATTGAACCTGCCTGCCGGCAGGCGGGGTTGTCATTCCCGCACTGACGGGAATTTAAAAAATTAATTTCAAGGAAATAATTTTTGCTTTTGGTTAATAAAGGAAACCCTTATTTATTCGGTTTGTAGGTTGGTTAACTAAGATTCCTTTTTAGAGGCTGTCAAATTAAATTTGGTAGCCTTTTTTTAGTGAAACCCAAATTTGAGAAGTTTTTATAACCGCGCTCAAGTTTGATGGTTAAACTAATACCTATGAAGATCGGGATCTCATCTTTAGTGTGATTTTTTGGGCGTTCCCCTGCGGGTCGGGCCTGCCTGCCGGCAGGCTTTCACTACTCAATCTTTTTTAAGTTGTCATCGCGAAGGAGGAACGACTGTGGCAATCTCAAAAATTTATTTTCTGCACAGACTTAAACCATAACTGCTTTAAAAAAGGATTTCAAACATTTAGCCTGCACTAAGCGCAGTCGATGTGTTCAATCCCTACCGCGGGCTGCTTTGTTAGCGAAGTTTTTCGCGTAGCTTTTTGGTTTATTCAGGACGGGTCAAAAGTTCGTTTAACGGTTTGTGTATGGCTCGTTGCGGAAAATCAGCTATGATTTTCCGCCGTAACCGAAAGATAGTGAATTGCAATGAATTCCGATTAGGAATTCAGCCGCAATGAGCTATACACGTTGTGCCTGTTGCACAACCACTCGCTAAATATACAGAAAATTCGTATCTTTCTGTATGCAAGGCAAGAAAGATTACCAAGAAAAGTT
>NZ_JBHULY010000029.1:0-11757 GCF_042684665.1 Hyunsoonleella rubra
CTAAGGGCCCAGGATAATAATATCTCAAATTAACGAAGAAATGATTTGTTTTTTACCTCAGTTCTTCTTAAAACTGGAGAAAGCAAGTAATATTTTGTTCGTATTTTTGCTAAACTATGAAAGAAGAACAAGTAATTCTGGTCAATGAGCAAGATGAGCAAATTGGCCTGATGCCCAAAATGGAAGCGCATGAAAAAGCGGTGCTGCACCGTGCTTTTTCAGTATTTATATTTAATGATGCTAATGAATTGATGTTGCAACAAAGGGCTTTGGACAAATACCATTCTCCAGGGTTGTGGACCAACACCTGCTGTAGCCATCAACGAGACGGGGAAAGCAATATCGAGGCTGGAAAACGTAGATTGCAGGAGGAGATGGGTTTTGTAACGGATTTGGAAGAATCCATTTCATTCATATATAAGGCCCCTTTTGACAATGGGTTGACAGAGCATGAATACGACCATGTTTTATTGGGAAAATACAATGGGAAACCAATAATGAATAAAGACGAAGTGGCCGACTGGAAATGGATGTCGATAGATGATGTAAAAGTTGATATAGCCCTTAACCCAGAAAATTATACAGCATGGTTTAAGGTGATTTTTGAAAAATTCTACGAACATATTAATATCGGAGCCAAATGAAAGTAAAAGTGAGCAGAAAGGCCCATTTTAATGCAGCGCATCGCTTGTATCGCAAGGATTGGGATTTTGAAAAGAACGATGCCGTTTTTGGGAAGTGTAATAATCCCAACTTTCATGGGCATAATTATGAACTGATTGTAAGTGTGACTGGAAAAATTGATCCGGACACTGGTTATGTGATAGATATGAAAGTGTTAAAAGACATCATTAAAGCAGAGGTGGAGGTGGCTTTTGATCATAAAAATTTAAATTTGGAAGTTCCAGAATTCAAGGATTTGAATCCGACAGCTGAAAACATCGCAGTGGTGATTTATAACAAGATCAAGCCTAAGTTGGATAGCAAACTAGAGCTCGAAATTACACTTTACGAAACACCGAGGAATTTCGTTACCTATTTTGGGGAATAAGTTGCTTTAGGGCTTAGTTTATATTGTTACATTTTTAATGACCACTTTCCTTGAAAATTATCTATTTTCTTTCTTAACAAATGTTCATAACTCGTTTATTAATCATGAAGTTATACGAATATTCATGTAGATATATTATATAAATTTGTTAGAAACCTAAATAAAAAAGAAATGGCAAGTGTAAGAGATTTAAAGAAAGATATCAATTTTGTATTAGGCGATATCATCGAAGCGGTATACGTTTGGGAATACCAAAATACAGATAAGGACACCAAAAAGAGTGAAGCTATAATCGATGAGGCTATCGAAGTTTTTGACGAATTAATTGCTAAGGTAAATGACAGAAAGATTGAGGACAAAGGAGCACACTTTAAAGCAATAAATAAGGAACTTGAAGAAAAAGGCAAGGCGCTTATTGATAAAGTTAATAAGCTTTAAAAGATAAACACCTTTTATTATATACACCTCAAAACATCTGTTTTGAGGTGTTTTTTTATTCTTTTGCTTTTATTTCAGTAATAAAATCCTGAAGTCTTTTGCCATATTTAGAAGCTTTGATTTCAGGAGTTAGTGAATTATTGATGGTATCCAACCACTTTACTTTAGCATTGTAAATTTCAGAAAGTGCCAGGAAGGGAGCCACTTCACTATCCTTATGGTTTAAAGCAAAGTTTACAGTTTGAAGATATCCACTTTTTATTATGTTTTGACGCAGTTTGGCAATTGAATCCGCTTTTAAGATATCTCCCTCTTTTTGTGCTTCAAGGCTCTCCTTTATCAAGTCTAGGTTGCGATTGTTTAATCTGGACATCAATTTTTTGTAGTCTTCATAAATTTTTTGATGTTCTGAACCTTTGATTTCGGCATCGCCCACAAAGTTTTTTAAAGTAGTGCTAATTTCCACAGTACCCTTGTCAGCGAAAAACTCAATGCGATCCTCTTCTTTTGAATTTTTATCCAAATAGATATAGAATAAATCCGGCTCCTCCAAATCACTGTAAAGGTCAAATTTGGAGTTGCCATTCACCGGAACGGAATCCACGGTGACCAATGCTGTGTCAATGATTCGTTTTAAGTAAACGGTGCCTTTTTTTAACCCATCAATATTGGCCTTTACAATTAAATGAGAATTTGATTTTGAGCAGGAAAAGCCCAAAACACACAAAATTAAGACTAGAAATTTCTTCATCAGAATTCAAAATTAACGCGGGCAAATATCATATAAATATTAGTGAAATGCTAACCGCCAGAGGCAATTTTCATAAGTTCGGCACATAGCATGGCACCGTAAGTACCCACCACGTAACCGAATACTGCTAAAAGCACACCAACTGTAGCCAGTGACGGGTGGAATGCAGCCGCAACAACTGGGGCAGAAGCGGCTCCGCCAATATTGGCTTTACTGCCTATGGCCAAAAAGAAATAGGGCGCCTTAAGGACTTTAGCCACAAAAACTAATAGTGCTACGTGAATGGCCATCCAAACCAATCCAACAAAAATTAATCCGGGGTTATCTGCAATTCTGGTCAAATCCATTTTCATCCCGATACTTGCAACAAGAATGTAAATAAACACGCTTCCAATTTTACTCGCGCCAGCGCCCTCATAAGTTTTGAATTTGGTGAAAGACAGGAAAATGCCAATAGCGGTAGCCAAGGTAATCATCCAAAAGAATTGACTTCCAAAAGAAGATAGTGCCGATGATTTATCCCTCACAGCTTCAAAATTAGTGGTCAAGAAATCGGAAATATTATTAGCCCCAAAATGTGATAAGCCAACTACGGTAAAGGCAATGCCCAAAATTACCATAAAGTCACTGAGCGTGGGATTCTTTGAAATTTTAGCGGCATACGTAGAAACCCGTTCTTTTAAGGTTTCTATAGCGCTATTATCTGCCTTTAGCCAGTTATCTATTTTATCAGATTTACCAATACCCAATAACAGGATAGCCATCCAAATATTAGCCACCACAATATCCACAATTACCATGCCTGCGTAATTACCTGTATTGTACCCATAAATTTCCAGCATGGCGGCCTGATTTGCGCCGCCACCAATCCAACTTCCAGCTAATGTGGCTAGTCCCCGCCATACTGCATCGGGGCCAGCACCTCCAACCGTTTCAGGAGATACCACCGAAATCAATAGAATGGCCAAGGGACCTCCAATAATAACGCCGGCTGTCCCTGTTAAAAACATGATCAGTGCTTTTGGCCCAAGATTAAATATCGCCTTTAAATCAATACTCAAGGTCATCAATACCAGGGCAGCGGGCAACAAAAACCTACTGGCGATGTAGTAAATTTGGGAATGATGTTCGATAACTTTACCTGAAGCATCAGTAGTTGTCCACTCTGGGGCAATGACCCCAAAAGTAGTTAATGCCCCGGGTAGCATATAAGCCATCAGTAAAGCAGGTATGTATTTATAAAACTTTTTCCAAAAGGGGTGCGAGCTGGACGAAGTAAAGAATACAAAACCTAATGTCAACATTACTAGCCCAAAGGCGATGGTATCTTCTATAAATATTGGTGCTTCCATTATTTTTTATATTTAAAAAAACCTAAGATAAATAAAATTTGAAAAGTAGTATTTTGAGTTTGGCACGATGCTTGTAACTTGTTAAACGATTACACTTCTAATGATATAGTTTAAGGAGTGGTTACTTTAAACTTAAGAAATGTAATTTCATATTTTGGTTGGTTAGTTAGAAAAAAAGCACCCATCTCGGGTGCTTTTTTTATATCTCATGATTAAAGAAAACATGTATTTCATCGATAAAATAATCGTATTCGACGAAGTGTGTTAAAGAAATATGTATTTCATCGATTTTTTATGTTTTTTATCGTTATAAATCAAATACGTTTTTATATTTGACTCGTACTAAATAACACACTTTTTAGTTCAATGGATTAATTAATTAATATTTGCGTTATGTTGTTGATGTGGAGACCCCAAATCTAGCACATAATATAAAAGCAAATTAAGAAAAGACCGAGTTTGAGGGAACTCGGTTTTTTTGTGGACTAAACTTTAGCAGCTCTTTTTTTTTTTAAATTAGCTTTCAACTTTATGAAGGCATTTTTATCTATTTTACCATTCTTTCTCTGCAGTTTGATTCATGCGCAGTTACCCGATGGCTTTGTTTATGTAAATGATGAAATTCCAGATGTTTTAGTGGAATTAAAGTATTATAGTGCAAATAATTTTGTTGGTGAACCTGTTGATGGTTATCATAATAACTGTTTGATTTTGACCAAAGCAACCGTTGATGCTCTAAAAAAAGTACAGGCAGAGTTGAAACAGAAAAACCTATGCATAAAGGTATTCGACGGTTATCGCCCCCAGCGTGCCGTAAACCATTTTATACGATGGGCCAGGGATTTGAAAGACACAATTAACAAAACAAGATTTTATCCAGAAGTTAAAAAAAGAAATCTATTCAAGGCTGGTTATATATCCTCTCATTCGGGCCACTCCAAAGGCAGTACGGTGGATTTAACAATCGTTGACTGTACAACAAAAACCGAACTGGACATGGGTAGTATTTTTGATTTTTTCGGAGAACGGTCTTGGGTGAGTTATGAAAATATTTCTGAGGAACAGAAAAAAAACCGACAATTACTTCAAACGGTTATGATAAAATATGGCTTTAGGAATTACTCAAAAGAATGGTGGCACTTTACCCTGCGCTTTGAGCCTTTTCCCAATACTTATTTTGATTTTCCCGTGGAATAAAAAAACCTGCTCATTGTCTTCGAACAGGTTTTATTTTTTTGATTGATGAAGATCGAAGCTTACGATTTATCTAAATCCTTACTCATTTTAAACCCAATGAATAGTGCTATTCCGGCCGTCAGGAAGATGGAGCCTGGGTAAACAGCTTCGCCTAAATTGGTATATTCATCAAGGATTGAGGCGATAAAAACACCAAGTCCAATTCCCATTAATAAAACCGAAAGATTTAGTAAAATAACCTTCCACATGGGTGTTCTGTTACTTATGCCTTTCATAAAAATACTCGCATCCGCCCCTTTTTCGATAAGGGCTAAGCGCTCTTTATTTCTGGTTGACAGAAATAGATAGACTACTCCGAACATGGCGGCGAATAAACTAAGTGGGATTAAGATTTCCATAATTATTTCGTTTTAATTGATTAACTTATTGTTTGTGCTTATGACGAGACCATTTAAGTTTTGGTTACAACTTTTTTTATTTTTTTCTGGATGTAACCTTTCTTTATAAATTGTCGTCTTACGTAAAAATGACCATCAACGACCAACATTATATAGATTTGACCATTGCAGGCGATACCAATGCATTTGCAATACTGGTGGAACGTTATAAAGATTTGGTGTTTACTTTGTGCCTTCGGATGCTTAAAAATAGGGAGGAAGCAGAGGAAGTTGCCCAAGATACGTTTGTAAAAGCATATAAATCGATAAATAAATTCAAGGGAAATTCGAAATTTTCAACATGGATATACAAAGTGTGCTACAACTCTTGTTTGGATAATTTAAAGAAGAATAGGAAGTATTTAAATAACATACCTATAAACGAATTTACGGCTCATGAGGTGAAAACAATCGACAATGCATTAGACGATCTGGAACAGCAGGAACGTAATAAGTCCATTCAGGATTGTATCGGATTATTGCCGAATGAAGATGCATTTTTATTGACCCTATATTATTTTGAAGAATTATCTTTAGACGAGATATCCAAAGTTTTGGGCCTAAAGGCAAATCATATCAAAGTGAAACTATTTAGAAGCCGAAAAAAGTTGGCTCATATTTTAAGAAAGAAATTGGATCCAGAAATATTGGAAAGTTATGAAAGCGCAGGAGAATAAACATTTAGATAAGCTAGCAAAGCGGATTATTAAGGAAGGTGCATTGGAATCTCCATCTTTAAACTTTGTGGATAATGTAATGCTTCAGGTTGACGAACTATCAGTAACCAAGGCTACAACTTATAAACCATTAATCCCCTGGAAAACTTGGGTGGGCATATTAATTACCATAGCCATATGTGTCATACTGATTTTTATGTTCGGTAATCCCGAGGAGGGCACCGTTTTTTTGAATAAATTTAATATTGGTGATTTTTCAGATGAGAGGTTATTTAAAAGCTTTTTTGAGGTCAATCTGTCCAAAATAGTTATTTATGCATTGGTTTTTTTCGGGATAATGCTAAGCTTTCAAATGTCTTTTTTAAAGTATTATTACGATAAAAAAGTTGAATAAAATTATAGCTTAGGTTCGGGTAAGCTTGGCTATGACTTCCATATGTTCTGGGAACCGTTCGATCAATACATTTTGTGAAGGCATATCAAAATCATGAAAATCAAATCCTGGGGAAACCGTGCAACCTGCTAGTGCATAACTGTCGGCTTCAATAACTTCAACTGCAAAATAATATTTGGCGGGCACTACAAATTGCGGGACTTCACCTTTTTCCAAATTATTGCCAATTTCAACTTTTGAATACACACCTTCTTCTGAAATCATGTGAAGTAACAGCGGACTTCCTTTGTAAAAATGCCACATTTCATCTTGCTTAATCCTATGGAAAGCCGAAAAAGCATCCGAAGTCAACAAAAAATAAATAGCCGTACAATAATTTCTGTCACCGGTAAAAGAATTACCTAAATTTTCATTATAAATTATACCCTCACTGCGATAGGTTTCCTTAAAATGACCACCTTCGGGATGCGGATTCAAACCTAAAGCCTCTATAATGTGTTGCACCTGCTCAGTCATATTTAAACCAATTTATCTACAAATACGATGGCGTAATATACTAATTCCTAATCTACTGTTTTAATTGAAGAGAAAATGCCAAATACTGAAGCAAATTCAATACTTGGCATTCTAGGGAATTAATGTTTTTTAGAAAGTTGAATACACTTCTTTACAAAACTACATGGCCGCCTTGTATATGGCGATGGTGTCCTCTAGGGTTACCTCTCTTGGGTTACCACCGGTACACACATCTGCCAATGCATTTGTAGCCATTTCTTCAAAATCTTCCTCTTTAACCCCAATTTCTTTTAGGCCAGCGGGTATGCCCACAGATTTAGAAAGTGCTTTTATGGCCTCGATTGCGGCGTTTGCGCCCTGTGTATCGCTCATTTCTAATACGCCAACGCCCATAGCCCTTGCAACTTTTTTTAGTTTATGCGCGCAGGCCGGAATGTTAAATTGCTCAACATGAGGCAGTAAAATGGCATTAGCTACGCCATGTGGCAAGTCATACATACCTCCTAATTGGTGGGCCATGGAATGCACAAATCCCAGACCTGCGTTTGAAAATGCTTGTCCGGCTATAAATTGACCCCAAGCCATTTTGCTCCTCGCTTCAAGGTCTTTGCCGTCAACCACCGCTTTTTCAAGACTTTGTGAAATTAATTTAATGGCTTCCAAAGCCAAGGCGTCGGACCATCCAAAGGCACCTTTGGTAACGTATGTTTCTATAGCATGCGTAAGGGCGTCCATTCCTGTGGCGGCTGTCAAATCTGCTGGCTTGCCCAGCATTAGCTTAGGATCGTTTACGGCAATTGAAACTAAACAGTTTTTATCTACCATTACCATTTTGATATGGCGCTTTTCATCGGTTATAACATAATTTATCGTTACCTCGCTTGCGGTACCTGCTGTAGTATTTATAGCTATAATGGGCAAGGAAGCATGTTCTGATAAGTGAATGCCCTCATAGTCTTCAATATTTCCTCCATTGGTGGCAAGGATACCGATTGCTTTACCACAATCCTGTGGGGACCCACCGCCAAGAGTCAGTATAAAATCGCAGTCATTTTCTTTTAATAACTTCAGGCCGTCATTTACATTTTTTACAGTTGGGTTTGGGTGCACATCGTCAAATAGTACCGTTTCGATATTAGATGATTTTACCACATCCAATACAGTTTGGGCCACTCCAATTTGTACCAAAACTTTATCTGTAACAAAAAGTGCTTTTTTATACGGGAGTGTTTTTAACTCTTCTCCTAAATCTTCTAAAGCTCCAGGGCCTATTAGGCTTAGCGGTGGTAAATATATTCTTCTGTTTTGTAACATTTTTGTAAATATTTTAAGATTATTTATACAGTTTTTTGCTAGTACAAATGACCAAAATATCGTGCTTTATTTTTATGATTTTTGTCACCTATTCATTGAATCTCAAAAATGTTTTTACCACCTCATTTAGTGCCAGTTTTTTAAGCAATATCCGGTATTAACTACTCGTGAGTTTGATGGTAGTATTAACAGAACTTTGTGGACTTTGTGAAAAAAAATGCTTAAGAAAAGACACCATTGATTTGAAGTGGTAGGTTTGAAAGGGCTACTTAACGCTATTACTTTAGAAAGCGTGATAGAACCAGCCTTTTGCGTTTTGGAAGAGCGTCATTTTCGACAATGAGTTTTATCAACTCGGAATTTTTCTCTTTGGCGAAAAGTTGATTGAATAGTTGCCATATGCTGAGGCTGTTCTTTGCTTTTTCTATTAATTCAATTTTATCGCCTGCTTTCACAAAGCCTTCTTCTAAAATGCGGACATAAGTGCCTGAATAGCCAAAGTCAATAAACTGTTGCAGGGCGTTTTGGCTGCCGAATTTTACCCCAAATTTAAAACAAGGCTCTCGGGGTTGGGTCACTTGGACTAGAGCTTCGCCAATTTTATAAATATTCCCAATATGGATGTCTTTTTCATTCAAACCTGAAACCGTCAGGTTTTCCCCAAACATACCCCATTCCCAATCTAAATTTGGGTACAGCTTTTTCCAATAGTTGTAATGGTCTGCCGAAAATAAGTAACAGGCCTTAAACTCTCCACCGTGTACTCTTTTATCTGAAACTTCATCATTTTGCACGCCTTGGTGGCCTAAAAAAATGGGGTGGCTTACAGGCTTTTTGTAGATGCCTGTTGTAACTTCCTTACCATTCCAGATGATGGTGATGGGGTTTGCTATATTGGTGGATAGGATTTTCAACTACTTCGTTTAACGACTCTGCATTAAGTTTGTTGCAATTTTCCATACTAAAAGTAAGCAAAATATTAACAACTCCGAGCTTGTGTATTTTTCCGAAGGCAAAATGAAGCAACAATAAAATTTATATTTTTTTAGGTGCTTTTTTCCATATTTCTGTATCCGGGTGAAATTCTTTCCATCCTAACCACCAATGCTTTTCTACAATTATTTCTTTATTCCCATTAATGTCAGAAGCAGTCAGGTAGTCACTTGTTTTATTGTACTCTAATTTGATTTTCTTGGTGCCGTAATCGTCCTTAAATTCACTTAAATCTTCAATTTCAGATTTAGGATATGCTTTAGAAATACCATTATAATCTATCCCGAATACAGTTTCTCTTACGGGTAAACCCGATAAGTCGGTAAAACCTGGAACCAATACTTTAGGAGTGATAAAATTGATTGCTTTTAACATGAATTCTCGAGAAACATAGCCCTTTCTTGCTTCAATACATTTAGTAGCAAAATAGGTTTTGGGATACTTTTTTTTCCATTCACCAAGGGTTGTATTTTCTCCTGACACCAAGGTTAATTGACTTCCTTTCATCTTGCCATAAATACACTCTCCTGTAGCCTGTTGCCATAAACTATGTGTCTTTGTATCATAAATAATCATATTCCTTCTCCAAACCCCTGCCACTTTAAAATACAAGTTTTGGTTATTCACTTGTGAATCAAATGCAAGTGCACTTCTACAGATTGCGCAATACGATATGAGTACGTGTTTGTCGTCAATCACATCATTGATAATATGTCTCGGGATAACCACTTTTTCTAATGGATAGGCTACTGCCAAGTGATCAATACTAATCCCTATTATTTTTGTGCTCTCAGGAATGTTGTTCGGTATGCCTTTTTCTACTTTTTTAATTTCAGGAAAAAAGAATTTCATATCGAAAAAAAATGAAAAAAGTAATAATAGTACGGTGATTGTACCAAACCAAATCAGTGTTATGCTAAAACTGTGGTTGTAAACTGCCAAAGCTAATAACCCTAAGGAAACGATGGTAAATAATAATCGTTTTTGTTCAAAATAAGAGAAAAACCAAAGAGCAAGTTTTAATTTTCCGAATACTGCCGTTTGCCGACCGAAAGCGATGGCTAATGCCAATAAAAGTGCTGTTATTGCCAATATCATATCATATATGTTTAGTTTTGCTATACTTCATTGTCAGGGCAGATTTCATTAAATCCGTGGGTATAACATCGCCCATTACCAGTACTTGGAACATTATTCCGTCAAGGGTGGCCATCAATAGATTGGCTTCGGCTTCATCAAAATTTGAATCTATTTTTTTAAGCGCGGTCTTTAACTTATTTACTTCTCCAATGTATTTTTTTGAAATCATTTTATTAATGAAATCAAATTTCCCTGTTTGAAGCCCCATTTGGGCCATCATTCGAATAACATTCTGTTTCTTGTCAATTAACTCAAAAAAACGTTCAATCGTGCTGATGATTTGGATTTCAGCACTCTGCTCTTTATCCGAAACAATAGTATTGTCTAAAATTTTAAAAGACCTGTGAATGATTTCGGTCAGTAACTCTTCTTTTGATTTGAAATAATTGTAAAGCAGTCCGTTAGAAATTTTGGCTCGTTCTGCTATTTGTCTGGTAGAGGTATTGAAGTACCCTTTAGAGGAGAATAGCTTAAGTGCAACATTAAGAATGTTTTCTTTGCTTGACTCTCGTATTTCTTCAAATTGTTTTTTTGATTTCGGACTCATACCTATTAATGATTGAACGCTTGCTCAAATATAGTAAATAGTTTTCAATGAGCGATTGGTTAGTGGTGTTCTTGGATTGACGATTTAATGGCAAACAATGTTTTCAGGGATTTGCGCCATTTTAATGGTTTATGTCCGACCTTAAAGAAAGTTCGGCATTTTACATGGTAAGGCCAAGTTTATAAAAACCAAAAAAACTACCCTGCACTCACAAAGTGGTCCAAGATTTATAGTGTGTCTCGTCCTAAAATAGCGTTACGCTAAACACCAAGTGTAATGAATAACAATTATACAAAGTGAACACTTGTTTGTCATTCCAAGTAATGGAGGTGGGGTTTGCTATGTTGGTGGAGAGGATTTTCAAGTGGTTCGTTTAACGTGTTTGTGTATGGCTCGTTGCGGAAAATCAGCTATGATTTTCCGCCGTAACCGAAAGATAGCAAATTGCAATGAATTCCGATTAGGAATTCAGCCGCAATGAGCTATACACGGTGTTGCCATTTCGTTGTTTAATATTCTTTACTTAACCAGTTTCCGACTGAAAAATCTGGTTTAAAACATTTAAAATCAACTGTAACTGTTTCGCTATTGTCAATTAATTTCAAAGTCAAATTACCTTTATAGAAACCCCAACTTTTATGTTTCAGCATAGTTCTTGTAACAACAACCTTTTTATTTCTATACTTTGTTTTTTCACAATCTTCCGTAATCCATCCCTCGGCTCCAGTTAGTTTGGGTTGATACATTCTCCACCAGTCATCATAAGCTTTCGGATAATAAAATTTAGATTCATTTATCGTTCTTTGTTTTTCAATTTCCGCAAGTTCCTTTTCTCTTTCAGATTGTCCAAAAGATTGTATTAAAGTAAATAGGATAAATATTATAAATACCCGTTGTGCATTATGATTTAAAAGAAAAAAGTTGTTCATCTTACTGATAATCAGTAAATT
>NZ_JBHULY010000030.1:0-2943 GCF_042684665.1 Hyunsoonleella rubra
AGAGTATCACGTACGGTTCTGTGAGAGGTTTAGGGGTGAGATTCCCCTTTACCTACTCGACTTTTTCATTCAGTTAGGTTTTCAGCGTGGGCAAAGACATACTCTTTTGCAATTTTTGGTGTAGCGTTGGCTTGTGAGAATTGCAAATGTGTATGGCTCTAAGCTTTGGCTTTTCCGTAATATTTTTTCCGTAACCAAAATGAAACTCGAACCAATAAAATCAATGCAGGAACTTCAACTAACGGACCAATTACTCCCGCAAATGCTTGTCCTGAATTCAGTCCGAAAACAGCAATAGCAACTGCAATTGCTAATTCAAAATTATTTCCTGCTGCTGTAAATGCAACTGAAGCCGTTTTGTCATATTCTGCTCCTGAAGCTTTGGTAAAGAAAAAACCAATAATGAACATTAGCGCAAAATAGACAAGTAAAGGAACTGCAATAATCAAAACGTCCATTGGAATTTCTACAATCAATTCTCCTTTTAGTGAGAACATAACTACGATTGTAAATAAAAGTGCTATTAAAGTTATTGGCGAAATTGTCGGAATGAATTTATTTGAATACCAATCTTCGCCTTTTAATTTGACTAAAATTAATCTGCTTAAAATTCCCATCACGAAAGGAATACCTAAATAAATAGCGACACTTTCTGCAATTGTTCCGATTGAAATATCTACGATTGCTCCTTCAAATCCAAAATAGGGTGGAAGAACTGTAATAAAAATCCAAGCATAAAAGCTGTAAGCGAAGACTTGAAAAATACTGTTCAATGCTACCAAACCTGCTCCGTATTCGCTACTGCCTTCTGCAAGGTCGTTCCAAACTAAAACCATTGCAATGCAACGAGCCAATCCAATTAAAATTAGTCCGACCATATATTCGGGATAATCTCGTAAAAATGTAATTGCCAAAACAAACATTAAAACTGGACCAATTACCCAATTTAGAATAAGTGAAATCGAAAGGATTTTGGTATTTCTAAAAATTTTTGGCAATAATGAATAATTTACTTTTGCCAAAGGTGGATACATCATTAAAATCAAACCGATTGCAATAGGAATATTTGTTGTTCCGCTACTAAATGAGTTTATAATGTTAGGGAAAGTTGGAATAAAATACCCAAGTCCAACACCAATAGCCATTGCAACAAAAATCCACAGCGTTAGGTTTCTGTCGAGAAAACTTAATTTTTTTGTCGCCATTTTTTAAGAATTTAGTTGAGAAAAAACGTAAAATAATTCAGTTGCAATTTGCAAACTTCTCTCTTCGTATTTTTCTGCCTGTTGTGGTGTGTTGTCAAATGCTTTCGGGTCGTCAAAAGTAATTGGAATTCGTTTTTCTGCACCTGCAATAAATGGACAACCACCATCTGCTTGCGAGCAAGTCATAATTGCTACAAATTCGGATTTGGGATTAAAGTCGTCATCTAATTTTTTTGAAAAGCCAATTATTGGATGCTCGTTGTCAGCATATTTGATACTGTAAATTGGGTTTTCGTTTTTTGAAATTGTTTTAATCTGAAAACCTGAATTTTGCAAAGTCTCGGCAACCATAGGAAAAAGTGCTGTAGCCTCTGTTCCGCCCGAATAACAAAACACATTTTTGATATTGAAGTAATTTGCCATTGTTTGAGCCCAAGCTTGCGATAAATGACTTCTTCGTGAATTGTGAGTACAGATAAAGTTGATACGGATTTCTTTGTTTTCAGAAACCTTGGACTGAATATAATCAGTTAGCGGTTGCAAAACTGTTTTACGTTCGCTTGAAATAATTTCTGTATTTAATGTTTTGATTAAATTTTCTATTTCTGAAAATAAGGTTGGTTTTGTTGTTGTCATTTTCTTTATATTTATTTAATTAGCAACAGTTTCCATCTGGTGAACAACAAGGTTCTTCATTTAAGGTTGATAGTTCTACTTTGGTTTTTTCGACTGGAATTCCGCATTTGTCTTTAGCCAAACAGTCGGTTTGTTTTTTGGTCAACAAAAAGTATTGTCCGTCAAAATCAAGACCGAACTTTCCAATTGTATCTGCTTGATATTCTACTTCTATTTCTAAATCTTGAATGTTGAGTATCTTTTCTGAAAGCTCAATGATATTTAATAGTTTTTCTGGATGTAGCCTGTGGTCGTAGTCGTTTGCATTCCAAAGTTGAAAATTTGCGACTTCTTCGTTTCTCACAGTTCCACCACAGTCGATAAAATGTTTTGTGATTTTACCAACTTCTGTTACGTGAAAATGATTTGGCACTAATTGTCCGTTTGGCAATTGAAAACCAACAGTTTCCAATTCTTTTAATACTGATTTTACTTGTGATAATTTCATAACTCTATTTGTTTATTGCGATTATACGATTAAATGTTTTAAATTTTTTTAACAGCATTCTTGTTTATCTATTAGGTCTTGATTAAGAAATTCGGACATTACAGTTTTCATTGCAGTCCAATTTTCTTGGTGAATACAGTAGCAAACGCTTGTTCCTTCTACATTGCCTTTTATCAAGCCCAAATGTTTTAATTCTTTCAAATGTTGTGAGATTGTTGGTTGAGCCAAACCAATTTCGTTTACCAAGTCTCCGCAAACACAAGAGTTAATTTTAAATAAATGTTGTAAAATCGCTACTCTTGCAGGATGTCCGAATACTTTTGCAAAAAGAGAAATTTCATTTTGTTTGTCGGTAAACATTTCGGTTTTTGCTAATCCCATTTTTATTCTTAATTAATTCATTGCAATATTACGATTAATATTTCAATGTTCAAAGTTTTCTTCGTGCGTTGGCAAAAAACAGCTCTTTTATTTTTTGAGCGTTGGAATTGAGCGTTGGAAAAAATAAATGTGCTGTTTGTGCGGTTGGCTTTTAGCTTGTGGGTAACGGTCTCGGCTCGTATGTTTGCCATGCAAGTTTAATTAAGTATTAAAAATAGTAAATTTCCGACTAAT
>NZ_JBHULY010000031.1:0-1861 GCF_042684665.1 Hyunsoonleella rubra
TCCTTAAAACGAGTCTGTTGCAGAAATTATGGGTTTTTATGGCGGCTTGCGCAACGGTTACCGTTGTTGCCCACAGTTTTTTATTTTCAGTTCTTTTTTTCCAAGTAAGCGATTAGTTTCATTAAGGTCTTTTCATTGGCTGGAATGAAATAATTCATTAATGAAAGGTATTTCGGATTGTTTTTATATCCAATTCCGAATGATTTAATATTAGTATCTCCGTTTTCTAACTCATCAAAATAAATAACATTGAAAAAATCTTTGGCATCATCTTTCATAAATTCAGGGAAATTATCGGTTATTTCCGCTTGCAAAGTCAGAAGTCTTTTTGGTACGTAATTTATGATGTGAGTAACAATTGTAGTGCTATCTCCAATTTTCCCTTGTTCATTGTAATTCGTTTTGATATATCCACCAACTTTTAGGTCAATTTCTGCAAGAGGTACAGCCCAATTTTCCCAACCTTTTTTAGTAGTATATGCTTTCCAAACTGAATCGATTGGTGCTTTTACTGTGAGTTCTTGAATCAGAACTAACTCTGGCGTTTTTGTCGAATCAATTTTCGATATAACTCTTTTCTCTTGTCCGAATGTAATTGAGGTCAGAAAGACTGAAAAGAGAAGCATTAATATTTTTTTCATTTGACTATATTTTTTCATTATCTCGTTTTCTCAAATTGTGGGCAACGTGTTTGTGTATGGTTAGTTGCGTTGGCTAGAACTAAGTTAGTAAAAGAAACCGAACAAGAGGAAAATCCGAAGGATTTTCCGAGTACACACAGAACAAGCAATTGGCTATACACGTTGTTGTGCTTTCGTTATTTTTTATTTTCTAACTCGTCGTTGATGATTTTTAAAATAGACTTTGATTGTTCTAATAACTGCTTTTGTCTTAATATTCTGTTGTATTCTAAGACAGATTTTAAATATAAATTGCCAAAGAATGAATCATTTGTAAAAAAGGATTCAGCTATTTTTATACTGTCGATTTTTCTTAAATTGTAATTAAATCGTTTTCTAAATTTATTATCTGCTATTTTTAAAATAAAATGATTAGTATCATCATTGAGTTTGTCTAGTAACAGCATTGCACTTTCTTGATCCTCAAAACCAGAATCAAAGTCTGCAATAAATTGAGCCAATAAATGCCTTAATTCTTCATTTTTTATTAGGTCAATTTTCCCCGAATTTGTTAACGAATTATACGCTCCCGTAATTGGTTCTGCACGATACCATGAAATTCCATAAGCAATCAAGTTGTTTAGAGAGTCTAGATGAGTGTCAAAATATTGAAACTGATTCTGATTTCTATTTTCATGAATATTGATAAGAATTTGACTATAATCCATTACTCTAGATTGAATTTTTATAGTTTCTTCTATTCGTTGTTTTGAGACTTTAAAATCAGCTTCTAAAGCTTTTAAAATTTTAATTTCTTCGTTTGAAGCTTTTCGTTTTTCATTCCAATTATTGATTTGAAGCGCTATCAAAATTCCGATAACAACAAGGATAATCTCGCCAATTGCATATTTGAAATATTTTCCAGTTTTATTTTCCATAAGCAAGCTTTGGCGAATTTTTCTAAAGAATTTTATCATTGGTTGGTTGTTTCTGGAAAGTTAGGATAATTATTTTATTCCGATCGAGTGAGAATAATGAAGCACAACGTGTTTATATATGATTTGTTGCGTGAATTTTGCGTTAAATTAATAAATAATTACTGACAAAGAAAATTCGCGAGGATTTTCGTAAGTAGACAATAAGCCAGCAATAAATTATATATGTTGTTGCTAGTAGTTGTGTGTCCTGCGCTGTTCAAGGATACAATATAAGAATTCGTTCTTTGATAAAGAACAGCATAA
>NZ_JBHULY010000032.1:0-848 GCF_042684665.1 Hyunsoonleella rubra
TCCTTAAAACGAGTCTGTTGCAGAAATTATGGGTTTTTATGGCGGCTTGCGCAACGGTTACCGTTGTTGGCAACTGGCTTTTATTCTTTCAGCAATTGGTTCAAATTTCTACTTCTCCGAGTTTGGTCATTATTTTTTAAAATTGATTTTTGGACATTTACAGTCCTGATTTTTCTTTAGGCCATTTCCAAGCGTACCAGACAATTAAAGCTGTAATTATACTTTCTAAAAATGCTAAAAAGACATAAAACAAATACCATTCGTTCGTTGACATAATTCCGATAAATATCATCATAATTGTGAAAATGGCTCCAAATAGTATATTAAGAATTCGGTTTATTTTTGGTTTAAGGAAAATTGAAAGTGCCACCATTATAGATGGAATTGCTAAAATCATTGAGGCTATTAATAATTTGGTGGGACTATCTAAAATATTTTCGCCTGTAAGTAAACTGTTTATTTTTCCTGGTGTGTAGAGTTCAAAATAATCTCCATATAAATAGCAGAAAGTTGCTGAAGCCCATAAAGAAGCAAGTTTAATTTTGATATTCACTTTCGGGTTTTCTAACATATCCTTTAAAGTTTTACAATTCAAGTGCGTTTGTATTTATAAAGACGTAAAATCTTTTTAAATGGTTGCCTGAATTCTAAAGTTAGTTGCGTTTTCAGCTTGTTGCTAACGGTCTCGTATAACCGTCAGTTACGGGTTAATATGCATTAATTTTCGGTTAAGCACTGGCGTTAGCAATTCCGAGTGGATTCGGGCGTAGTCGAATCCGCCGTAATTGCGGTTATACATCTTAAGTTTGATTCTCTGTAAATTTGGATACTAACCAGAAAGAACAAAA
>NZ_JBHULY010000033.1:0-41747 GCF_042684665.1 Hyunsoonleella rubra
TTGTCTTTGATAGAAATATCAACAATATTAAAACTAGCATTATTTAAAATGCACAACGGGTTATAAATATATTTTATTGGGGTTTGCCAACACTTTATTAATTATATAAAAAGTCCAAAAATTATATAAAAATAACCTCTCCTCTATTGTAATTAATCTAATACCTAAAAAACAAACGAAAGATATATCCTTCAAAATAAAGAAACAATAAATCTACTTAAAAACCATAATATTTCTAACAAGGTATTATTTCATTCAATATACTAAACTCATCCATACAAATTTATTCTTACAAATATTACATACTAATTTTTACTAAAAATACTACAAATTTCACAGATTCGGCAGGATGGAATTTTCTTTGAAATAATATAGTTTTACAGCACCAGTTTGATAATAGCGCCAAACGAATAAACTAATTTAAATTAACCAAACTCAAGTAAATGATGAAAAAACAACTTAGGAAAACTCTCAAAAAAGTACTGTTTTTGTGCTTTATTTTAGTATCTCTTGGAATGTATTCGCAGGAGCGTACCGTAACTGGTAACGTTGCTTCTGAAGATGGGATGCCATTAACAGGTGTAAATATTGTTCAAAAAGGAACGAAAAACGGTCAGGTAACAGATTTTGACGGCAATTTCACAATAAAGTTAGTGCCTGGTACTCAAACACTCGTATTCTCTTATTTAGGTTTTACCACTAAGGAGGTTGAGGTGGCAAGTCAATCCACTATTAGTGTTATTTTAACAGAAGATTCCCAGGGTCTTGATGAGGTTGTTGTGGTTGGGTATGGTTCCCAAACTAGAGCTGATTTAGTTGGTTCCGTAGGGTCCGTTAAAGGAGATGATATTGCTAAAATGCCAGTTCCAACTTTTGATATGGCGCTTCAAGGTCGTACAGCTGGATTAAACATTGTTAACACATCTAGTGAACCTGGTGGAGAAGTTACCATAAGAATTAGAGGTAACAACTCTATATTGGGAGATAATTCACCTCTAATTGTAATAGATGGTTATCCGATGCCTACAGGAAGCGAAGCTAGCGCGGCAGGAGCGGGAGATGGTAATCAAACCTCCTCTAACCTTTTAAGTTTTTTGAACCCTGCAGAAATAGAATCTGTTGAGGTTCTTAAAGATGCGTCGTCAACAGCTATTTATGGTTCTCGTGGTGCAAATGGTGTAATAATTGTTACTACAAAAAAAGGGAATTACGAGCAGGCTACTCAAATTAATTTAACAGCTGAAACTGGATTTAGTGATATTAAAGATTTTCCAGAAGTTTTAGATGGACCAACGTATGCTGAATGGAGAAATGAAGTAGCTACTATAAACAATACACCTATACTGTTTGACGGGGTTGACCGGCCCTTGCCTGAAAACGCAACGACCACAGATTGGTTGGATAGAATTTTAAGAACAGCGATGACCAACAGATATCAACTTACTATATCTGGAGGCGGAAATAAGTCAAGATATTTCTTATCGGCTAATTACTTGAAAAATGAAGGAATTGTACAGTATACAGATTTTTCTAGAGGTAATATCAGACTAAATGTAGATAACAATCTAACTGACCGTTTAACAACTAGCACATCTGTAAACTATGTGCGCTCACAAAATAATAGATCTGGAGAAGGGTCTGGTTCCATCATAAATTCAGGGTCTGTTTTTTCAGCTTACAAAAACGCTCCAACAGCAACTCCTGATGACCCTATCGACGAAGGTGATGGTACGAGCAATTTTTTTACAGATCCTTTGGTAGAATTAAGAGACACAAGGAATGAAACTTATAATGAGAATTTAATCTTAAGTATCTTAACAAAGTATAAAATAACAGAAGATTTGACTTTTAACCTTTCAACTGGCACGAATAGTTCAAACAGTAGAAGAGAAGTTTATTTCCCTAAAACAACTAGGCAAGGACAATTACGTAATTCTAGGGCTGTTTATAACGTTAGTAGCAATCGTAATTATTTAATTGAATCTTATTTATCCTACAACAAGGCATTTGAGAAAAGTAATTTTGATGTAACCGGAGGGTATTCTTATCAAATTGATAACACACGTCGTTTAAATACGATCGTAGATGATTTTCCAGTTGATAACTTAGAGACCGATAATGTTGGTCTGGGCTTAGACCCCATTATACCTACAAGTTCTAGGATTGAAAGAATTTTATCTTCTTACTACGCTAGATTAAACTACAACTACGATAAAAGATATTACGTATCACTAACAGCTCGTGCAGATGGCTCCAGCGTTTTTGCTGAAAACAAAAAATGGGGATATTTCCCTTCTATAGGTGTGGGCTGGACTGTATCTAATGAAGATTTTCTAAGAGAATTAGAAACCGTATCTAACTTGAAGTTTAGAGCGAGTTATGGTATTACAGGTTCTCAATCTATAGCGCCATTGCAGTCTTTAACCCTTTTGGGTACTGCGAATGCTGTATATGGAGATAATCTATATTCTGGTTTAGCTCCTGTAAGAATTGGAAATCCAGATTTAGAATGGGAAAAGACGAAGCAGTTAAACATTGGATTGGATGCAGGGTTTCTAAAAAACAGATTTAATGCTTCTATAGATTATTACATTAAAACTACCGAGGATTTATTATTAAATTTCCCACTTCCAAATTCAGCTGGAATTAACTCTCTTACTGCCAATGCTGGTAGTATTGAAAACAAAGGATTTGAAATCGTATTAGGAGGTTATATTGTAGACAATAAGGACTTTAAGTGGAACACCAATTTTAACTGGAGTAATAATAAAACAACGGTTGTTAGCCTTGGGGATAACGATGCAGATATTTTTGGCCCTGGACCTGCCACAAATATTGTAACAGACCCTACAAACGTTATGCGAGTAGGTGAGCCATTTGGTGCTTTATACGGATATAAGGTAATTGGTTTATTACAAGAAAGTGATTTTGATGCTTCTGGTACAGCAACGGTTCCAATACTCGGCAACAACCAACTTCCAGGCCAATATAAATTCCAAGATATAAGTGGTCCAGATGGAGTTCCTGATGGTATCATAAGTGGTTTAGATCGGGGTATTATAGGTGATACAAATCCAGATTATATTTTTGGTTGGAACAATGATTTTACATATAAAAATTTCACTTTAAGTGTGTTTATTCAAGGTTCTGTTGGGAATGATCTCATGAATCTCAATAACTCTTTTATGGGCACAGGTAGAATTGTAAATAATGCTTTTAAAGATTGGTATGACAACCGATGGACACCTGATAACCCTACAAATGATATTCGCTACCCTAATTACACTGGAGGCAATGGAGGTTTTTTTGCACCAAACTCTGCTACTATAGAAGATGCGTCATACGTAAGGTTGAAAAATGTAAGTATTGGTTACAATATTCCTTTAACTAAAATTAAAGAAATATCGTCTGCAAGGATTTATGTAACAGGAACCAATCTACTAACATTTACGGACTATTCAGGATTCGACCCAGAGGTCAATATTCGCGGTGGTAATAATCTTGCACAAGGTATTGATTTCGCAACCTATCCAAGAGCTCAAACTTTTACTTTAGGTATAAATATTGGTTTCTAATAATAGTTTAATTTAAATAAAACAATAATGAAAAAATTAAAATATATAATTCTGCTAGCTGGTCTTGTAGCTTGTTCTGATTTAGAAGAAGTAGTTTATTCAGAAATCAGCCCATCAAATTATTATCAAAATGAAGAAGAGGCCCAAGTGGCAGTAACCTCAATTTATAATTCATTTAACAGATTTATTAGTCTCTATGATTTTGGTTTATCTTCCTTGGCTGTTGTCCCTTCACCAAAAATTCAATCTAAAGTGAGTTGGAGGAGAAAATGGGCAAATTATACTACTGATGCTACAGATGCTATTTCTTTACCTCGTGTTTGGAATCCCTTTTATCGAGGTATTTTTAGATCTAATGTCGTTATTTCAGAATTAGAAGGGCGAGAATTTATAAGTGAAGAAGAAACAGCGCGAAAAGAAATAATTGCTGAAGCCAAATTTTTAAGATCATGGTCTTTTTTTAATCTGGTTCAACTTTTTGGAGCTGTTCCAATGCCCTTAAAGCCTGCTATTACTGCTGAAGAGGCGCAACTTCCTAGGACACCAATAGCAGAAGTATACCAACAAATTATTTTAGATTTACAAGAAGCTGAAATGGACTTGCCTAGCGATAAGAGAGGTGCAACTCAAATAGGGCGACCTATTCAGGCTACAGCTAAGTTTTTACTTGCAAAAGTATATTTAACTATGGCAGGTTTCCCTTTACAGGATGCGAATGCTATGGCATTGGCAAAGACTAAAATACAAGAAGTCATTGATTTAGAAGATACCCCCCAAGGATACAAACTATTAGAAAGCTATGCAGATGCTATTTGGGTAGAAAATAACGATGAGCGTATATTTGCTATCCAACAAACACAATCTGCAACACGTCAAGGCACTGCTTTTGGACATGTTTGGGGGTCTCGAAATAGGATACTTACTAGCCCTGGCCTTGGTCAACGCCATGGTGGATTTACAATGGACTTTTACAATTCTTTCGATGCTACAGATACGCGTAGAGATGTTACTATGGCATACTCTTATGTAGATAGAGATGGCATTACACGTACCTATGGGGACGGCTTCTATCCTGAGCGTGAAGGCATATATCAAAATAAGTATGTAGACCTTGATCAAAATGCAGTTGATGGTGATCCAGATATGATTGTTTATAGATATTCCGATGCACTACTCATGGCTGCTGAAATTGAGAATAGTTTAAATGGTCCAACAGCTATAGCCTATGGTTATTTAAACAGAGTAAGGTCTAGAGCACTAGCAACTGATGCCCCAGATGGTATGACGCAAGAAGAATTTGCTGAATATGTATATGAAGAACGTTATAAAGAGCTTTCTTTTGAATTTCAAGAAATCTATGACATTAGAAGGTTAGGTAAAGTAGAAGAAGTTTTATCACAACATCCTGAGAATATAACATGGTCTCCAACAAATACAGCATATAGCCCAAATTTCAATTTGTGGCCTATACCTGTAAGTGAAATTAATAACAACCCTGAAATCCTTGAGAATAACCCTGGATGGTAATAGTTTTGAGTTAGTTTTAGTTTTGAAAGGCTACTGAAAAGTAGCCTTTTTTATAGTTTAAAAAAGTTTTGTTTTATGAAAATTACAGTTATCCTTTTTCAGCTAATTACTCTTTTTACAGGTATTTATAATGTGCCGAATGACAAAGAATCATTAAATATTAATAGATTAAGAACAGAATATATTAAGAATCCTAAGGGGATTGATGTTTTAAACCCTCGATTTAGCTGGATTTTAGAAGGAGAAGGGAGAGATAGATACCAAACGGCTTATAGAATACTAGTGTCATCCTCTGAAAAAAAGCTAAATCAAAACCAAGGAGATATATGGGATAGTGGAAAAATTACATCTAATATTACCAATCAAGTTGAATATGATGGCATTTCTTTAACATCGAATACTACGTATTACTGGAAAGTAAAGGTTTGGGATGAATCTAATACAGAATCTAGTTGGAGCAAAACAGCTTACTGGTCCATGGGCTTACTAAAATTTTCAAATTGGAAAGGCCTTTTCATTGGTCATGATGTGGGATATGACAAAACAGATAAATATGATAGTTTATACCTTCCACCAGCAAGATACCTTCGCAAGTCTTTCACACCTAAAAAAAAGATAAAAAGAGCAACAGCATATACAACTGCTTTAGGTCTATATGAATTGAGGTTAAATGGAAGTAAAGTAGGCGATGATTATTTTGCTCCAGGATGGACAGACTATAACAAGCGTTTGTATTACCAAACCTATGATATTACCGAGCACATCAACGAAGGAGAAAATGTTATAGGTGCTATTATTGCTGATGGTTGGTACGCTGGCTATATAGGTTACGGATTATTTGTTCGGTTAGATAAAGTACGCGAATTCTATGGGGTTAATCCATCATTTATGGGCCAAATACATATAGATTACCAAGATGGAAGCTCAGAGATTATTGCTACTGATAGATCATGGAAATCTAATCAAGGAGCAATACGCGAAGCAGATATCTTGATGGGAGAAGTCTATGATGCTACTATGGAAAACACAGGCTGGGACACCCCAGGCTATAACGATGCATCTTGGAGAACACCTAAAGTATACACCTACCCTAACGGAAAACTACAGGTACACCCTAGTAATTTAGTAAAAAACACAGAACGCTTGAGACCTATTAAAATTACAGAGCCAGCACCTGGAATTTATGTTTTTGATATGGGGAAAAACATTGCCGGTATACCAGAGTTAAAAGTTAAGGGGCCAAAAGGCACAAAAATTAAGCTTCGGTTTGGAGAGATTTTAAAAAGAGATGGCAACATACAAACAGAAAACCTTCGTTTAGCAAGAGCGACAGACACATATATTTTAAAAGGAGAGGGAGAGGAAGTTTGGCAACCAAAATTCACATATCATGGTTTTCAATATGTAGAAGTTACGGGATTTCCGGGTAAACCTACATTAGATGCTATTACAGGCTTAGCGTTAAGCTCCACCAAAACAAATGCAAGTACTTTCAGTTCGTCTAATGCAATGAATAATACGCTTTATAAAAATATAAAAACCACTCAAGAGGCTAATTTTTTTGACATCCCAACCGATTGCCCTCAAAGAGATGAACGTTTAGGGTGGCTTGGAGATGCACAAACCTACATGCGCTCTGCATCCTTTAATGCAGATGTAGCTTCTTTTATGACAAAATTTTTGATTGATGTAGACGATGCTCAACGCTGGTATGGTGCCTATCCTAATTTTGCACCATTTCCGTACTCAAGACCAAACCAATACGCTCCTGCTTGGATGGATGCGGGGATTATTATTCCGTATAACATGTACAAAGTGTACAACGACATTCGAATTTTAGAATACATGTATGCTGGAATGGAGAAGTTTATGGAATTTCAAGCTGAAGCAAGTACAGATTTTATTAGGCCTGGTGGCGGTAATAATTGGGGCGATTGGTTATCGGTTAACGAAACGACAAGTCACGGTTTTATTGGAGCTTCTTATTATGGTTATGATGCTAAACTAATGGCTGAAATAGCAGAAGCGTTAGGGAAAACCGCTGATGCTAAAAAATATAAAACGTTATTTCAAAATATAAAAACTGCTTTTGCTAAAAAATACATATTAGAAAACGGACACACTTCTGAAGATACGCAAACCACTTACGCTTTAGCCTTATATTTTGATTTATTTCCAGAACACCTTGCAAAAAAAGGAGCCTCAAGGTTAGCAGAAAAAATTAAAAAGAACGGGGTTAAGTTTTCTTCAGGTTTTTTAGGGACAAAACATGTTATGCTCGCTTTATCAAAATATGGTTTCGATGATATTGCTTACAAACTATTTAAGCAAACCGAGTACCCAAGTTGGGGATATTCTGTTGTAAATGGAAGTACGTCTATTTGGGAACGTTGGAATAGTTATACCAAAGACGAATCATCAAATTCAGACCTCAATAGTTCAATGAATTCGTTCAGCCATTACGCCTTTGGGTCTGTGGCAGAATGGATGTTCATTAATGCTGTAGGCATAGACACGGAAGATTCTGGCTATAGAAATATAATTATAAAACCAGCCATAAGCAAAGAGATGAACTTTATAAAAGGGAGTTATAAAAGTATAAACGGCACAATATCTTCAGCTTGGAATTGGGACAAAAATCATTTAATAATGAATATTGAAATACCAACAAATACAAGTGCTAAAGTATATATACCAACATCACAAGTGTCTAACATTAAGGAAAGCAATAAAGCCTTAAAGAAAAATTCAGATATCAAGGTTTTACTGTCAGAAGAAAAATTTACAATACTTAAAGTTGGTTCCGGTAAATATGCATTCAAAATAAAAACTGATTAAGATGCAATTTTAGAGAGGCTATCAATTGTACCAGGGTTTGTAAATGAAAAACATGATTTTTCCATTTTCATTTTTTATCCGGCTATGGTTCATTATTGCAATATAGCCTATAGGAATTAATAAAGTTTTGATGTTGATAATAAAGAGGGAAAAATTTACGACAGAGAAGCCATAAAACTATGGTCTCGTAATTATGAACCTATGGGATCCAACATTTTAACAGAGTAGAGTTCAGAAAAGCCCTATAAATACCTTTTAATGAAAAGTGAATATCTATATTTTTTGCATGTTACGGCAGGATGCATTTTTCTTTTTTTTATTCTACTTTAGAGTATTAGTATAATATTTAGTAATTAGAGTAGTAGTTTTTTGGGGCGAAATTTTTTTTCGCCCTTTTTTATTTTCTGTTACCCTTTTAAACTATACTTTTTGCTCAATCTTTCAGGCATTGCAGAAGGCGAATACATAACACCTGTGCCACGGTCTCCTTGTGGCTTATAATGTGGGTTGCCTTCAGTGCTTTCTCGTTTATACTCAGATTCTCCGCTCTCTGTCATCCACCAATTAAGCCATTTTTTTTCCAATTCTAATACTTTGTCTTTATGAATGTTAGACAGATCATTAGTTTCTAAAGGGTCTTTTATGGTGTTATATAGTTCCCAACCCTTGCCATCAACTTCAATTAAACTCCATTCAGAAGTGCGAATTGCGCGATTATCCATAAACTGAAAGTACATTGGAGCCTCTCGTTTCCATGCTTTTCCTTTTAACAAAGGCAGAAAAGACCGACCTGAAAATGTGGTGGCTTCCGATACTGAAGATGCTTTTACTACTTCTAAAAATGTTGGTATAAAATCTACTACGTTTATCGCTTGACTGTTTATCGTATTTGGTTTCATAATAGATGCTGGCCACCTAACAATTGCTCCAGTTTTTACACCTCCTGAGTGTTGGCTTATTTTATAAAGTCTTAAAGGGCTAACACTTGCATAAGCCCAACCTGTACCCAGTTGATAGTTGGAACCTACATCCCCGGGCAAAAGATCTTTTTTTAGTAGAACTTCATCAAGCACCGAAAAAGAATCCGCACCATTATCACTTAAAAACAGTATTAACGTGTTTTTATCTTGATTGGTGACCTTTAAAGCATCCATTAATTGCCCAATACCTTTATCCATACGTTCTACCATAGCGGCATAAACAGACATTCTTAAATCCTCTAAATCTTTTTGAGCATCTGTTAAAGTGCTCCAATCTGGTAAGTTTTGAGGATACTCAGGAAGAGCAACATCATCTGGTATAAGCCCCAAAGCTTTTTGTTTTTCAATACGCTGTTTTCTCACAGATGGCCAACCTTTTAAATAAGAACCACGATATTTCATAATATCTTCCTTCGGTGCTTGCAATGGGTTGTGGGGAGATTGATAACTTAAAAACAAAAAGAAAGGTGCTTTATTTTGTGCATTGTCAGATTTCACAAATTCAACTGCAGTTTCAGAAAATGCATCTGTAGAATAAAAATCGTTACCAAAGTCTCCATACTTTTCTTCATTAATCCTATAATCTCTACCGCCTTCAAAATAAGAAGAAAAACCTCCTAAAAACCCGAAGAAGTAATCAAATCCTTTTTCATTAGGTGTACCATCTAAATGCCATTTTCCAATTAAACCTGTTCTATAGCCTTCTTTCTTTAGTTCTTGAGCAATATTAGGACCGTTTTGAGCACCAAAACCTGCTCTTGGCCACCATTTACCAGTTAGCATTGCACTTCTTGAAGCTACACACATACCTGCATTAAAAACATTAGGAAGACGAATGCCTTCATTAGCTAACTTATCAAGAGAGGGCGTATTTATTTCTCCGCCATAACAGCCTAAATCGCTATATCCTAAATCGTCTGCCATAATTACAATAATGTTTGGCGACTCTGTTTCCTTTGACGCTTCAGTTTTACAGCTTACCGCAATACAAATGGCAAAAAAGAATAGAATATATCTAATACTAAAAAGGTGATTTTTTTTCATTTATAATGTTGTTTGAGAAAATATTAGAACTAGATATTTCCTTTAAATGAGGAAAACATATCTACAAATGGGGTAGCTCTAACTTCTTTTTTGGGGTTATAATTTTCATTAACCATTGGCCAATAACGCTTATCTACATTCAGTTTTAACCAACTCATTAACTTGTTAAACATTTTATCTTTAAGTTCTGGGTTTGCTGTTATTAAGTTATTTTTCTCATACGGGTCTTTCTCTATATTGTATAGATGCAACCTTCCATACCAATCGAAAATAAGTTTATAATCTCCGTCTCTAATTGCAGAATGTGGCGTAAGTGCAAAAGGTTCAAAAGGGCTATTGTAAATTACATTAAAAGGATAGTGCCAATAGTGTGTTGTTTTGGTGTAACTGTTTTTTTCATTTTTAATATCCGAAAGTACTGGCATTAGACTTTCGCCATCAAGATTGTTTTTAGCTACAATATCTTTAGTATCATATCCAGCCGCATCTAATAAAGAGGGGTAAATATCTGTACAATCTACTGGTACATCTACCCACTTTCCTTCTTGCACTTTACCTTTCCATTTAAAAATCAAGGGGACTCTAATTCCGCCTTCAGTCACACAGGCTTTACCTCCTAAAAAAGGGTCGTTATTAGTCCCTTTATTGTTCGGGGTAACTTCGGCATCAATACCTCCGTTATCAGACATGAATACAACAAGTGTATTGTCTTCAATATTAAGTTCTTTTAGTTTATCTAAAATATCTCCAACGGAGCGGTCTAAACTCTTAATCATTGAAGCATAAACTGGGTCGCCATGCCCATTCCATCCTTTATTTTCTTTGTTTTCAAAATGCGATATTTCGTCTGCTTTACCTTGATAAGGTGTATGTATAGCAAAATGAGAAAAGTATAGGAAAAAAGGTTTATCCTTGATTTTGGCTCTGTCTTCTATAAACTGCAATGCTTGTACAGTAAGGTCGTCCGTTAAATACTCTTCATTAGTTTCTTTTCCTGAGCCTCCTATTTCTAGAGCTTCTGGAGCAACTTTTGGAAATGCTTTATTTGTTCTGTCATTCCATATTTTTCTCCAATTATAATACCTAGACCCTCCAGCATCAAACCAAGCTAAAGGCTCAAAACCTTGGTCTTTGGGTTGATAGCCTTTGGCTCCAAAGCCTCCAAGATGCCATTTTCCAATGAAGCCTGAATGATAATCTTTAAGGGCTTCGGCAATGGAAAGCTCATCTCTTCCTCCATCAAGTGCACTGCCTGTTGGAATGGCAGAATTAGAAATTCCGTTAGTAAGTGCTTGCTCAATTTTTATCGGGTCTTTGTGCTCAAAAACATCATGTATGTAATAGCCTTTAGGAGCTTCTTCATTTTGATTATAATACGTTGCTCTTGGTGGCATTGCTGTAGTAAAACCCAGTCTCCCTGCATATTTACCTGTTAATATACTTGCTCTTGTAGGCGAGCATAATTGATTTGCATAAGCCTGCGAAAAGGATGTGCCTTCACTTACCAATTTGTCTATGTTTGGTGTTTCATAAAACATTTCGTCTGGATGTGTGCCCGTAAATTTATTAGCATAAGCTTGACTATCCATAATTCCATAATCGTCGGCTAGTATAAAGACAATATTAGGGCGAGATGTATTTTTATCTTCTGTATTTTTCTTCTTTGCTTTCGTTTCGCATCCTGTAAATAGTAATGCAAAAAGACAAATACCACTTAGTTTTAAATATTTCATTGGTTATGGTGTAATTAGTGTCTGTTTAGTTTTGGTTTCGTGTTTCATTAATAGGACCTTTATAACGAATTTCATCCCAACTATTTATGCCTATCATTGTTTTGTATTGATCGTAAACTTTGTCTTCCATTTCTGTTCCGAAAGCTTGATATACCTTCCAAACAGGCTTAATACCTCCGGGGTTATCTTTATCATCAGGAAAACGTCTTAGACCTATACGCAAGCCACCTTCATTCCTATTGTCTTGCCAATTATGATATTGAAACCCATCAATACCATCTAAATATTTGATTTTTTTCATGGCATAAGCCATGCCTGCCGCCTGTTCTTTCAAATCCTGCTCGCTATAGGTTGGGGAGTTAGTACCGTTTTCAGATAAATAAACCAGTCGCTTGGTTTTTCCTTTAAACAATACTTTTGGTTGCTTTACCCAAGCGTCCAATACTTCAATATTTTTAAATGTAATAAGTTGTGAGTCAAAACTAAAACTTACTTTTTCATCTAACCATGTCTTGGGTTCTCGTAAAGACTCTGGATAGGGATGATAGGCTATAGCCCATTCAAAATCGCCTTCTGTTTTTGAAAATTTCAATAAAAACTCCAACAATTCTGTGGAACGATAAAAGTGTGGATTTGATGTCCAGTCCCAAAAATGCGTCAGAGTAATAAATACTTTTGAATTAGGGTTATATTTTCTAGCAATATTAAGAGACATCCGCATAGATTTATGATAAATATCCATAAATACTAGCGCTGTTTTTTCCCCGGCATTGGTCCATACCCAACCAGCATCTACTTCATTGTGAATAATCCAATGATGAATGCGCCCATATTTTTTGTCTGGTCTACTATACCTATTTGCTAAAAAATCAAGAATGGCAGAATAATATTGAACTCCTTTTGGGGTAGTTAAGTTAGGCATGCTATAAATCCCTGAAGGGTCGCAATCTGGATGCTCAAGTATAGCCCCTATGTTTTTATCAGGAGTTTTTGAAGCTTTATCTACAAGCAAAATAGCTGATACCTCAATATTTCTTTCTGAGGTACTTAAAAACGTATTATCAAGATTTTTAATTTGCTTTTTATTTACATAATAGGTGTTTCCCATATACTCAAAAGGCATGTTTTCAGGAGAGGGATTTGAGCGAAAAAATTTAGAAATCCAAATATTAACAGTTGCGCTGGTAATACCCAAGCTATCCAAATCTGTATATGGAGCTTCCCTATTAATACTGTAACCTCCCAACCCCTTTTTTGTAGCTGGTTTTATATACGGGTAATTATATTTTGGCACTATAGAATCTGCATAGCGTGCATGAGAAGCTACTTTGTATTTATCTTCTTTTTTTTCAACAATTATCCATTTTGAAAGTAGCCTATCTTGTTTATAACCGTGCTGTGTTTTAAAACGATTAAGAGTAATATTGAAGGTTTTATCCTTATGCTCAATAACTTCTAAAAAACTAAAATCTTTAAGCTCTGTTGCATCTTCATAAACACCTACTTCTGCCAAATATAATTTTTTGTTACCCGATACTTTACCTTTTAGTCTAACAACATCATCAGTTACCAATACATTTGAAATTTGATTAGGAAAGTCTTTTTCTAAATATGTAACTAAATTACGCTCAAGTATAGCTTCTTGCTTCTTTTTGAGTGCTTTGTTTTTGGCAATTTCTAGTTCTCGTTTTGTTTGCTGTCTTAAAGCTAAATGCTTTAACTGTATATTTAGAGCAGGTGCTGGACCTAAACCTAATCTTAAATAATTTCCTTTTTTACCCCAAGTTTTTAATGCTTCAGACAAATCGACGCTAAACGTAACCCATCCTTCAGTGGAACCTATATCTCTGATTATTTTCGGCTTTAAGTCTTTGTTTTGAGGATAAAAATGAATTTCTAAAAAATCTAATCCCGTAGGACAAAAATATTCAAATACTAAATGGTTGTTCTTCTTATCTAAATCTTCTTCCAAAGGGTTTAAAAAAAGATAAGGGTCTTTTCCTAAGGTTTTAACATCATATATATCGCCTTCTAAAACGCTTAATGCTATCTGATTATACACTTTAGTATTTACGCTCAAAGTAGTTTTAGAATCCTGAGCAAAAGATGCAATGGGATATAATAGAAGAAACAAAAAATACTTGTGCATAATAATATTCAGAAGGTAATTTATATCATATAAAATTACGTTACCTATTCCAAAAAACCATCCTGCCGAATATGGTCGCTCCACAGAAGGGGCATGATTGTTTTTTTAATCTTTATCGATAATTTAGCTCTTCATAATTAGGATTGAATATCTATAAAACTTCAAAACAAACTTATTAAAATACCATAAGTATTTATAAATGAAATCTTTAATAAAACTATCACTTTTTATCTTATCAATGTATGTGGGAGCCCAAGGCATTGATAAATCTTTATACGCTTTTGATTTTAAGATGGATAGTTTAACCATTCCACAGAGAGCAGAACTTTTCGATAAACTTGGTTATAGCGGTACTACTTTTATTGTAAAGAATGATAAACAAATAAAAAAACTGCAAGACTATTTAAAAACTGAAGCATTTTCTTCAGGAAAGTTGTCAATTCCCGTGGTTTATTTTCCGTTTAATTCCTCTAATGATTCTGAAAAAGAAAACAAATTATGGCGTAAAGCATTAAGTGCATTGCCAAAAGGAACAGATTTATGGGTTATCATCTTGAAAAAGGATGCTACAAAGGAAAAGACTTTAGCGCTTTTGAAGAATATGACAACGGAAGCTCAAAAATCAAGCAGGAATATTGTTATCTATCCGCACGATAATTGTTTTATAGAATCAGCTGAAGAAGCCATTCCTTATATTGAAGAATTGAATGCGCCAAACCTCTATCTAACATTACACCTGTGTCATGAATTAAGAGCAGGTAATGGAAACCGTTTATTGGATGTCGCAATAAAATCAGCTCCTTATTTAAAGTTTGCGTCCATTTCAGGTTCAAATATAACCATGTTTGATAATGACAAAGGAAACTGGTCCGATGCCATAAAACCTTTGGGTAAAGGCGATTTTGATGTGTCAAAATTTATATCTGTGTTGCAAAAAATTAAGTTTCAAGGTAAAACCATGTTGCATACTTTTGGAATTGAAGAAGCTCCTAAAGAGCACTTGTCTCATTCTATTAAGAAATGGAACACTCTGGTTGATGCTACCTACGAAACTTTAAATAATAATCTAAATAACATTCTAGACAATCCAGAAAATGCGTATTGGGATAATGTTTCAAAAACCTGGTTTATTTCAAGTCTTGGAGGAGAAAAAGTAACGATTGAAAAAGATGGTTATGGATGGCTTACCCGCCTGGACGAAAACGGAAATGTAATATCAAACAGATGGGTTGAAGGTTTAGATGCGCCAACAGGAATGGCGTCCTATAAAAATCTATTGTATGTTGCAGATAGAGGTGTTTTAGTAGAAATAGACATTTCTAAAGGGGAAATTATTAGAAAAATAAATTTACCAAATTCTAAATTCGCAAATGATGTTGCGTCCACACCCAACGGAGATATTTATGTGTCAGATACATTTACAAATACCATTTACAAACTACCGAAAAACAAAAAAATAGAGATTTTTATTAAGGATGATGTGCTAGAGTGTCCAAATGGCTTATGGATAGATGGGCAACATTTAATAGTAGCTACTTGGGGCCCAATGACCAATCGTGCAACTTTTGAAACCAGTAGAAAAGGCACGTTAATGCGAATTAATCTGAAAACAAAAGAAATAACACCAGTAGGCAAAGGCTTGCCTATAGCAAATTTTGATGGCGTTATAAAGTATGGCAAGTTCTATTATGCAACAGATTGGACAGGAGGAAGGCTGTTAAAGATTAGTGAAGACGGAAATGTAGAAGAAGTGATTTCTGGTTTTTCACAATTTGCCGACTTAGGCATCAATGCGGAAAAGGGAATAATCATGGTTCCTGAAATGAGTAAAAACCGATTTATTTTTTTCAATCTAAAATCTCTGTAAGCTCAAAAGACAATTTAAGTGCTTTTCTCAAATCAGCAATACCCTAAACACAATAGCTTCATAATAGAAAATGAACATATTTAGTTTGAAAAATAAAAAAACTATTGTTACTGGAGGCAGTAGTGGCATTGGAAAGGCTATTAGTATCGTTTTAGCGAAACAAGGAGCCCTAGTTTATATTTTAGATATGGACGAAAAAGGTGCTACTGAGACCATCACAAGTATTCAAAAAAATGGAGGAAAGGCAGTTTTTAAGAAATGTGACATCTCTATTAAGAAAGAGGTTGATGATGTGATTAATTCTGTCGCTGGTTCTGAAAAAAAGCTAGATATTATTATTAATAATGCGGGTATCGCCCATATAGGAAATCTAGAAAAAACATCAGCTGAAGATTTTGATAAGCTATTTTCTGTAAATGTAAAAGGTGTTTTTTATGCAATGAAATCTGCCATTCCATTTTTAAAAACTAATGGCGGTGTCATTATCAATATGGCTTCAATAGCCGCGTCCGTTGGAATAAGGGACAGGTTTGCCTACAGCATGACAAAAAGCGCTGTAGTGGGCATGACCCTTTCTGTTGCAAAAGACTACTTAGACTATAATATACGCTGTAATTGTATTTCTCCGGGCAGAGTACATACACCATTTGTAAAAGGATTTTTAAAGAAAAACTACCCGGGCCAAGAAATGGCCATGTTTGAAAAATTATCAAAGTCACAGCCAATTGGTAGAATGGGACGACCAGAAGAAGTAGCAAACCTAGTGCTCTATCTATGTTCTGATGAAGCTTCATTTATTACGGGCAGTGATTACGCTATTGATGGAGGTTTTACCCGTTTAAATAATTGAGAACTTAGCCTCGTATGGCAGATAAATAATCTACAAATTTTAAAAATAAAATAATGAAATTAATTCGTTTTGGAGCGTTGGGGCAAGAAAAACCAGGTCTGTTAATAAATGGTCAGCGTAAAGATTTATCTTCAGTATTCAATGATTGGGATAAAGATTTTTTTAATAATGAAGGGCTTAAAAAGTTGGATGAATGCCTGAAAAACATATCGATTTATCCCAATGTAAATGAATCAGAACGTTGGGGAGCTTGTGTAGCGCGTCCAGGCAAAGTAATATGCATTGGTCTTAATTATTCTGATCACGCTGAGGAATCTGGAATGGCTATTCCTGAAGAACCTATTATATTTCAGAAAGGTTCTAATACCGTAGTTGGCCCCTATGACAATATTATCATCCCTAAAAATTCTGAAAAAACAGATTGGGAAGTGGAATTAGGAGTTATTATTAAAAAGGATACCAGATACCTAAACTCCATTGAAGACGCCAAAGACTGTATTGCAGGATATTGTACTTCTCATGATGTATCAGAAAGAGCATTTCAATTAGAAAGAGGAGGCCAATGGACCAAGGGTAAATCTTGCGATAATTTCAATCCGTTAGGCCCCTATTTAGTGACACCTGAAGAGATTAGCGATGTTCAAAACTTAAACATGACCCTTTCGGTTAATGGAGTTCAAAAACAAAAAGGCAATACCAGCTTTATGATTTTTGATGTATATCAGGTCATTCATCATTTATCTCAATTTATGACATTAGAGGCAGGAGATATTATAAACACCGGCACACCTCCAGGGGTTGGCCTAGGTTTTAATCCACCCCAATATTTAAAAAAAGGAGATATAGTTCAGCTTGAAATTGAGGGGTTAGGAGGCCAGAAACAAGTTTGCGTAAATGCTTAATCTTTAAAATTTTTGCATACAATAGATTTAGATGTGTTATGAAGTTATGCCTAAAGGTGGGAATGGCATATCCTAAAAAACCCCACCACGCCATTGTGCAATAACCTGCCAGTAGAGAAGCACCAAAAAAAAGACATAAAACTACTTCTTAATTAATTATTTTTGAAATCTGTCCCCTTTTTTGTTTTGGCAACCGTCATACTGATATAAACCTTAAAACATTTAAATTATGAAAGATTTTATGATGATTTTCTTGAAGGCCGATTACATGGAATTGGGGCTTTCGCCGGAGGAACTCCAAAACCGTATGGGCAAATGGTTTGCCTGGAACGATAAAATGACCCAGGCTGGCATTGTTAGGCACGGTGATGCCTTGACGCCACAGATACGCCGGGTTTCTGGTAAAAACCGCACGGTGACCGATTTGACCGCTGCCGAGGTGAAAGAAATAATTGGAGGCTACTACATCGTGAAGGCCAAGGATTTTGACGAGGTGGAAAAAATTGCCGAGGATTATCCCGATTATGATTTGGGTGGCGTGGTTGAAATTCGTGAAATTATGGTATTTGACCAGTAAATGGACTCAAAACTAATTGACCATCTTTTCCGCCACCATAGCGGAAAGATGGTTTCTATTTTAACCCGGATTTTTGGACTGAAACATCTAGATATCATTGAGGATGCGGTTCAGGATACATTTATAAAGGCGAGCATCAGTTGGCGAAAGCAACAGCCCGACAACCCTCAAGCATGGCTAACGCAAGCAGCAAAAAATCGGGTGCTGGATATCTTTAGAAAACTTAAAACGGAACAAAAACACCTCCCCAATATCCAGCAAGGAACGGATGCCATTGCCATTAACGAGCTGTTTTTGGACACCGAAATTGCCGATGCACAACTCCGCATGATTTTTACGGCCTGCCATCCAAAACTGGATACGCGCGACCGTATTTCGTTTGCTTTAAAAACCGTTTCCGGGTTTAGTACCAGGGAAATTGCCTCGGCATTATTGACCAAAGAGGAGACGACTAAAAAACGGCTATCCCGCGCCAGAAAGACGATTCAAAAATCGGATATTAAATTTAAAATCCCCCATGGAAAATCCTTGGAACCCCGATTGGAAAGCGTTATGGAAGTGCTATATCTTATTTTTAACGAGGGCTTCCATTCCAATCAAAAAGATAATTTAATCCGAAAGGAATTATGCGTTGAAGCCCTGCGATTATCACAACTCCTTTTAAAAAACAAATTGACACGCATACCCGACAGCTATGCCCTATGTGCCTTGATGTGTTTCCACGCCTGTCGCATTGAAAGTAAAATCAATGCCGAAAACGAATTGTTGGATTTAAAGCAACAAGACCGAAGTAAATGGCATTTTCCTTTAATAAAATTGGGCAACACGATGATGCACAAAGCTGTGGAAACCAATGAATTTTCCAGCTACCACTACGAAGCGGCCATCGCCTTTGAGCATCTAAAAGCCAAAACGTTTGAAGCGACCGATTGGAAAAAAATACTGCATTGGTATCAATGTTTGCATGCACTTCAACCCGCTCCTTCGCATATACTGACCATGGCCGTGGTCTGCCTTCAAACAAAAGATCTTAAACTGGCCAAAAGTTATTTGTCGCAACTAAAGCCTGAGGATTTTGAACAGCGTGCTTACTTGTATTATGGAACTTTGGCCGATTTTTATACTGCCACAGGCGAGTCTAAATTGGCTCTTGAAAATATCAATCTAGCTCTAAATCATGTGTCCAATAAACTAGAAAAGGACTATTTGAAAAAGAAAAAGGAGGAGCTTACGCCTTGATGCCTTTTCCATTCCAATACTTAGGCGAAATTTTATTAACTTTAAGTCTGTCAACCTTCCATTATGCATTAACCATTTTCAATTATGAAACCTTTTTTAGTTATTGTTTTGTTGAGTACGCTTTGGGCATTTCCGCAAAGCCCAGAAAACCATCCAGCGGTTAACTTTTTAAATGCTTTAAATGAAACGCAAAAAGCGAATGTCATGTTTCTCTTTGAAGATGAAAAGAAAACCGATTGGCATTATTTTCCTAGCACCTCGTTTTCCCGGGAAGGTATCGCCATTAAGCAATTGAATCCATCGCAAAAACTCTTATTGCATGAATTGTTAAAGGCGTCCCTAAGTGAATCAGGGTTTAATACGACCTTAAAAATTATAGATTTAGAGAATGTTTTGGCAGAGTTATCTGGAGATTATGTTAGACGGGATTCTGGGGCATATTATGTCAGCTTTTATGGGAATCCGTATAAGAACCCCCTTTGGTCCTGGTCTTTTGAAGGCCACCACGTATCATTGAATTTTACGGTTTTAAACGGTAAAACATTTCTCGCACCCCGCTTTTTTGGTGCCAATCCTGCTACTATCCGCTCTGGCGACAGAAAGGGTGAGCGCATGTTCCAATCAGAAGAAGATTTGGCATTGGAATTCATGAAGTCCCTAAATGGCGAGCAACGAAAAAGTGCCCTTATAAGAAATTCAGCCTACAGCGATATTATCACTAAGAACGACCCTAAGGTAAGTCCATTACCCGTTGAAGGCATTCCATTTCATACCTTAAACAGAACACAACGATCTCTTTTATTGAATTTGATCCGTCAGCACCTTTCCGATAGAATTGAGCAACGCTTTAATGAGATTTTTAATGGTATCACATCTGAGGAACTACAAGATATCCATTTTGGTTGGGCTGGAGAGATCAGCTTGACCGCACCCCACTATTACAGAATTCAGGGCAAATCATTTCTGATAGAATTTGATAATATTCAAAATAATGCAAATCACATTCATATAGTATGGCGCGATTTTGATGGAGATTTTGGCAGGGATTTAATTAAGGAGCATTATCAAACTTCCCATAAACACTGAGTTCATAGCACAACAAATACCTCGTTATTTCGTTTTATGAACAGATAAATTGAAATCAGATTGATTTTGGTTTGAATTTTGATGTATCTTAGTTTTGAAATTGCACCCTGACGATGAAAAGAAAAATATTCCTGCTAGTTCTGCTCCCTCTACTTTCCTTTGGCCAAGCAACTAAATTGGTAAGACAGGCCTTAAGGTTGCCCAATCCCCAGCAGCAAATTGAATTTTTGGACCAAGCCTTGGAACTTGACGCCAAACACTTGGACGCATTGTTTTACCGCGGGATTGCCAAATATAACTTGGAGGATTATGACGCTGCTATTCTGGATTTTACCAAAATTATTTTCTTTGAACCCGATGCCGACAGCTATTACAACAGAGGGAATTGCAAGTTTATTTTAGAAGATTTTGAAGGCGCACTTTTTGATTACGAACAGGCCGTTAAAATGGACCCCGATCTTATTGGAGCCTTTTTCAACCTTGGTAATACGAAACTAGAACTGGGCAAGTATGAAGAGGCCGTCAAGGATTTTACCAAAGTCATCAGAGCATTCCCAACGGATGTAAAATCATATACGCAAAGAGCTTTAGCCTATATGGAACTGGAAAATTACAAAATGGCCTTTAAGGACTATGCTTCGTGTATTTTGATAAGACCTGATAGCGAATCGTATTATAATCGAGGGGTCTCCTTGTTGCAAATCAACTATTATAAAGAAGCCAAAACCGATTTTTACAAGGCCATAAATCGAAACAGAAACAATTCTCCAGCATATTTTTATTTGGGGGTGAGTCAGTTTTTATTGGGTGAATTTGACGCCAGCATCCAAAGCTGGGAAGTATCCGTGGATAAGGACGATTTAGATTACGACGCACATTTCGGGATGGCAATGGCTTATCTCTATACCGAGGATTTTGAAAAGGCCAAGATTTCATTTAACAAAGCAAAAAACATACTTTCGGTAAATTCAAAGACCAATGATATGAACATTTTTAAGGATACCTACTGGTACGTCAACGAAAAAAAGATGTTCACCGAAATGTACGGAAAGCTTAAAAGTCTTTAGTTTTAAGACAGTTACGTCATCTCTGAATTCCCAAAAGAAGCATATTTAAGAAGATTTTAATATTTATTTTCTCGAAAAATCCGTATTTTCAAGAAAAAATTTTGCTAAGTATAATTTCTATTTTCTTTATGCTATGGGAAAGGTTAAAACTGTATCTATTTTAGTCGCATTTTTAATTTTTTGTTCGCTCTTTTCTTATGGACAAGCAGGCAAGCTCTTTAGAAAAGGGCTGAGAGCGGATGATATTCATGAAAGCATTGCTTTTTTTGACAAGGCCATTGCTGAAAACCCAAAGCATCTAAATGCCCATTTTTACCGTGGGCTTTACAAATCTGAACTGGAAGATTATTTTGGAGCTATTTTGGATTTTACCACGGTTATCAGCATAAAGCCTGATCCCGATTCCTTTTATAATAGGGCCAATGCCAAATTCAGTTTGGGGGATTTTAAAGGTGCACATAGCGATTATGTGGAAGCTATCAACTGGGATCGCACATTTTATGAGGCCTACTACAATTTGGGTATCACTCAGCTGAATTTGAAAAAATATAAAGCAGCACTTCGGTCATTTAACTTTCTACTGGCCAATGACCCGAGCGATTTTATGTTGTACACCCATGTGGGCTATACCCTACTGAAACTGGGCTACTACAAATATGCATTCTTGTTTTATAATACAAGCATCAAACTTGACAATAGTAGTCTCTCATACTATAATAGAGGCTTGGCCTATTTGGAAATCAATAAATTTGACGAGGCCAAAAAAGACTTTCAGAAGGCCATAAAATTAGACCATAAAAATGCCTCGGCACACTATTATCATGGTATGGCAGAACTTTTTTCACGGAATTATGATGGCGCTATTTCAAGTTTTGATAACGCCCTAAGTTTTAAGGCTTTGGATTATGAGGCTTTATTCGGTTCCGCCATTGCTCATTTTCACGCCAACGATTTGGAAAAAGCTAAAGCCCATTACAATAAAGCAAAAAATATACTCAACCCAAAGGGTAATAAATTTGACAGCATCTCCTTATTTGAAACCTCATCCTGGTATGAGGACGAGCGCAAAATGTTGGCACTATATTTTGATAAGCTGAACAGCCTATAAGTCCTCGATGATCTACAGTTTATATTTCATAGGCAGATGTACCACTTTCTTCGTTTCAAAAAATTCTTCTTCAAAAAAGTTGGAGAGATTATAAATTTTAACGGTTTTATAATTTTTCAATTCTTCCGTTAAGTCTCCCCCTTTTAAATAGAGAATTCCATTTTTTAAGGCATTATTCTGTTGCTTTTGAATTTTACCCTTCGTCCATTTGACAAAAGCCGGCATAGCAGTTACTGCACGGCTAACGATAAAATCATAAGTATCTTTGACGGCTTCAACCCTTGTATGCGTTGTTTTTACGTTTGAAAGTCCTAGTGTATGAGCCACACCATCCACTACTTTCAACTTTTTGGCAATACTATCCACCAAATGAAAATCGCAATTTGGAAACATGATAGCCAACGGAATACCGGGAAAACCTCCGCCAGTACCCACATCCATAATTTTTGATCCATCAGAAAAGGAGATTATTTTTGCAATAGCCAATGAATGTAAAACGTGCCTCAAATACAGCTCATCAATATCTTTTCTGGACACCACATTAATCTTTGAATTCCACTCTTTATATAGCCTTTCCAGTTGTTGTAACTGAAGGATTTGGGTTTCTGATAGGTTAGGAAAATACTTTAAAAGCAACTCCATAGTTGTTATATTTTGAACAAAAATAGAGGTTTCGCGCCAAATTTTTTGACAAAAAATGTGCTTTGTTGCGTCGATTAATATTTATCTTTGCAGGATGTATTTTTAATATTTATATTGCTATACATATCAAATTAAACCAAGTAGTATTATGAGTAAGCAAGCACTTTCGTTTTCAAGAAAAGATCCTGCAAAATTTTTTAAAACCCTGAACAAGAGAGTAAACGACTATTTTAAAGAGAATAATCTAAAGCGCACGGGCAACTGGAAATTATACACTAAGGCCATTGTGATGTTTACTTTATTGATTGCTCCTGTAGTTTTAATTTTAACTGTTGATTTACCGGGTTGGGCCCAAATTTTAGGAATGGTAATTGTTGGTGTAGGCATGGCCGGCGTGGGCATGAACGTAATGCATGATGCTAACCACGGTTCTTTTTCCAGTAAAAAATGGGTGAATAAATTGATGGGAAGCAGTATTTATATTTTGGCCGGAAACGATTACAATTGGAAAGTACAGCACAATGTGCTGCACCATACTTATACCAATATCCACGGACACGATGAAGATATTGATGCAGGAAGGGTTATCCGATTTTCAAAGCATGCTAAGTGGTACCGCTTTCATAAATATCAAAAATATTATGCTTTCTTTTTGTACGGATTATTGACTGCAAATTGGGCGATTACAACCGATTTCACCCAAACTTACAGATACCTGAAAAGAAAATTATCTTATGGAAAAATGCCAAATCCTGCTACGCAATGGACCAAACTTGTTATCGGTAAAATAGTATATTATTCCATTTGGGTGGTACTCCCTTTATCGCTTGGCTTTAAGTGGTGGGAAGTTTTAATTGGTTTTGTGGTAATGCACTACACGGCGGGCATCATTTTAAGTGTCATCTTCCAATTGGCACACGTTATGCCAAATACCGAAATGCCTTTACCTGACAATGAGGGTAATATCAAAAATACTTGGGCGATTCACCAATTGTTTACAACCTCCAATTTTTCTCCAAAAAGTTGGTTGGTCAGTTTTTACACAGGTGGATTGAACAGACAGGTAGAGCACCATTTATTTTCTCACATTAGCCATATTCACTATAGTAAAATTGCTAAAATAGTGAAGGAAACAGCGAGAGAATTCAGCTTACCCTACAATGAATACAATACGTTTTGGCAAGCTGTTGCCGAACATTACAATCAATTAAAAATGCTGGGCCAAAGACCTAGTTTAGCCTAATTTACATTTACTTATAAACATATTAAACCAAAATGCAACTACTATCAGATAGGATTTTAAGCATGTCCACGTCTGCCACACTAGCTATGGCAGCCAAAGCAAGGGAATTGAGAGGAGAAGGAAAAGACATCATAGGCCTAAGCCTTGGCGAGCCTGATTTTAAAGTACCTGATTTTATAAAAGATGCGGCCATTCAGGCTATTAACGATGGCTATAATTCCTATACGCCTGTTGATGGCTATGGCGAATTGAAAGAGGCGGTCATCACCAAATTTAAGCGTGATAATAATTTGACCTATTCGCCATCACAAATTGTGGTATCTACGGGTGCAAAGCAAGCCTTGTTTAATGTTGCCGGGGTGATGCTTAACGATGGGGATGAAGTGGTTTTGCCTTGTCCGTATTGGGTAAGCTACGCCGATATTGTGAAGTTATTTGGTGGGGTGCCTGTTGAAGTAAAAACTTCGATAGACACTGATTTTAAAATGACTGCAGAGCAGTTGGAAGCATCTATAACGCCTAAAACCAAAATGATGTGGTTTAGTTCGCCGTGTAACCCAAGTGGTTCGGTGTATAGCAAAGAAGAACTAAAAGCTTTGGTTGATGTTTTAGCTAAATATCCTGAAATTTATGTGGTTTCCGATGAAATCTATGAGCATATCAATTATGGCAAAGGCCATACGAGTATTGCCGAGTTTCCTGAAATGTACGATAGAACGATTACTGTAAACGGTGTTTCAAAAGCCTTTGCAATGACTGGATGGCGTATTGGATTTATCGGAGCTCCTGAAAAAATAGCACGTGCATGTAATAAATTGCAAGGACAAACTACAAGTGGTGCCAACTGTATCGCCCAACGTGCCGTGATTACTGCATTGGTGGAACCACCATCGCGAGTACAGTATATGATTGACACCTTTAATGGACGTCGTGATTTGATTTTGGATTTATTAAATGATATTGAAGGATTCAAAACCAATACCCCTGAAGGTGCATTTTATGTGTTCCCGGACGTTAGCCATTTCTTCGGAAAAACGTTGAGAGGCAAAACCATCAACAATGCGACTGATTTTTCATTGTACTTGTTGGAAGAAGCTTTGGTAGCAACAGTTACGGGTGATGCCTTTGGAAACCCAGATTGTATTCGAATTTCATACGCCGCTTCTCAAGATGAGATTGTTGAAGCGGTTAAACGGATTAAAGAAGTGGTGAGTTAATCACTGATTTTTTTGAAAACATATTTTAGCCCTCATAGGATTTTGAAACCTGTGAGGGCTTTTATTTTTATCGATTCCGCCAGAAGAAAGGAGTAAACAGCACAAGCACAGTAAACAGTTCCAAGCGCCCAATCAACATCAAAAAAGAAGCCCACCATTTTCCGAGTGGCGGTAAAGCGGCGTAATTATTTACCGGTCCGAAATCGCCCAAAGCAGGCCCAACGTTGCCCAAACTTGAGGCGGATAGACCAATGGCCGATTCAAAATCCAATTGGAACATCGAGAAAACCAATGAGCCGATAATAAACGAGAGCATATACAGGATAAAAAATGCCAAAACATTGAAGACAATATCCCCAGAAATGGCCTTGGTATTGTAACGTACAGGCAGAATGGCACTGGGATGCAAGGAGCGCTTAAATTCCAGAAAACCGTTTTTAATCAGCAATAAATGACGTACCACTTTTACCCCTCCCGAGGTACTTCCGGCAGAACCTCCTAGGAACATCAATCCAAAAAAGAAAACGACCAAAAAAGGCGTCCACATGGTATAATCTGCGGTAACGAATCCCGTGGTAGTGACGATTGCCAAAACTTGGAATAGCCCATGCCTAAATGCACTTTCGCCCTCGCCCCAAACCATGGGATGCTCAACGGAAGACATCGAAACATCTGCCCTAAAATAGATAAGCAAAGCTGCAACAACAGTAAATATGGCTATAAACCAAAAGTACAATTTAAACTCCTCATCCCTCAAAACCTTTTGCACCTTACCTTTAAATGCGAAATAACTCAACACGAAATTGGTACCCGCCAAAAACATAAACAGGATGATAATATATTGAATGATAGGTTGCCCGTTCCAATGGGCAACGCTGGCATTTTTGGTGGAGAATCCTCCAGTGGACAGAGTACAAAGCGCATGGTTAATGGCATCAAAAAAGGACATGCCAGCTACACTTAGCAATAGAGTTTCGGCCGCGGTATATCCAAAATAGATGAGCCAAAGGCGTTTGGCCGTGTCCGTAATCCTTGGGTGTAATTTATCGGCACTTGGCCCAGGTGCCTCGGCAGCGAACATTTGCATGCCCCCAATACCCAATAATGGCAAAATGGCAATGGCCAAAACTATAATACCCATACCCCCAATCCAATGGGTTAAACTGCGCCAAAACAAAACGCCCTCGGGCATGACTTCGATATCGTTTAAAATGGATGCGCCCGTCGTGGTATATCCGGACATCGTTTCAAAAAAGGCATTGGTAAAACTAGGGATACTTCCTGTGACAACATATGGCAAAGTACCTGTTAATGCCATAATAATCCAGCCAAAAGTAACGACGATGTAGCCCTCGCGCTTATTCATTTCCTTAGTGTGCTTTCTTGTGAAAAGCATAGCGACACCACCAATGGTCAAAGCAACTCCAGATGCCAATAGCAACTGCAATGTCACCCCATCTTTATAAATCAGACTTATCATTGCAGACAACAGCATAAAACCACCGTTGAAGACGATCAACAAGCCTAAAAAATGAAAAATGATTTTGTAGTTGAGTTTCATAAATAGGCTGTGAGGTTACAAGAATAATTTTTCCACACCCTTGATGGAGCGGAGCAAACTGCATACTACCACCCTATCCCCTTCCTGAATTTTAAAACTTCCTAAGGCGATATGACCCACACCTCCACGAATCACACCACCGATAATGGCCGAGCGCGGAAAATCCACATTTTTAATGAGTTTGTTACAAATGGCCGAGGTAGCTTTCACCTCAAATTCCAAAAGCTCAGCGTTCATATTGCTGAGTTTGGTCATGGCCACCACTTCACCTTTTCTGATATATCTAAAAATACTGTTGGCCGCCAAGAGTTTTTTATTAATCAAAGTATCGATTCCGATGGAATGCGATAGTTCAAAATAATCCATATTCTCAACAAGGGCAATAGCCTTTTTCACTCCTTTAGACTTTGCCACCAAACAACTCATAATATTGGTCTCTGAATTATCCCCTACAGCAATAAAGGCATCCATATCTGCAATATTTTCCTCATCTAGAATATCCACGTTGCGCCCGTCACTTTTAATGACCAAAACATTGGGCAACTGATCCGCCAATTCAAAAGCACGCTCTTTATCGCCTTCTAATAACTTGATATTAAACCCTTTGCTACTCAAATTTCTAGCGGATTTAAGCCCGATTTTAGTACCGCCCAGAATCATGGCACTTTTTATATCTGCATTGGCCTTCCCTGTTAACCTGCACAACTCTTCGGCACCGCCTTCAGAGGTAATAAAAACAACATTGTCACCTTCCTTAAACACCGTATCTCCCCGGGGGATGATCGTGTACTGCGTACCTTGTCGCTGAATCGCAATAGGTATAAAATGAATCTCTGGAAAAATCTTAGCTGCATCCTTAATTGTTTTTCCGACAAAAGATGCTGATTTTGAAAGTGTTAATCCAGCCATAGACAGTGCGCCGTCCTCAAACTCATAGGTTTCGCTAAAAGAAGATTGTTTCAGAGAAAGCTCAATCTCCGATGCCGCCAAGGCCTCCGGTGAAATCAATTCATCAATGCCAAAACGTGTAAACCCTACTTCATCCTTGTAGTTTATAAACTCCGTATTCGAAATTCGGGCAATGGTACGTTTGCCTCCAAGCTGTTTGGCAAGCACACAAATGGTGATATTTGTAGTCTCAGAAGCTGTTACGGCAATCACTAGATCACATTGGTCCACCTTAGCCTCCCTCAAAATAGAAATAGAGGTAGCATCACCTCGAATCACCTTTATATCCAAATGTGTATCCGCATAGGTCAATCGCTCTTTATCGGTATCTAACAGTGTAATCTCTTGGGACTCGTAGGACAATAATTTTGCCAAATGAAATCCAACTTCACCAGCTCCAGCAATTATTATTTTCATTATTCTGAGGTCATAAAAAGTAGGGCAAATATACTACAAATAACATTCGGCGCTAGCAATTTGAATGGATTATGACTGGACCGTGATTATATTTTACCTTTTTCAGAACAAATAAATTATGTAGGTTTGCCAAAAAATAGCGCATTGTCTAAAATTAAGCCCTACAAAGATAGTACCCTGAGCAAGAAAGAGCAGGTCACCCAAATGTTCGATACCATTTCTGGGGATTATGACGGATTGAACCGTGTAATTTCTTTCGGAATTGATGTGAAATGGCGAAAAAAAGTGGTAAAAATGGTAAAGGCCCAGCAACCAGAAACCGTTTTGGATATTGCCACTGGGACGGGTGATTTGGCTATCGCCATGGTGGATACCGATGCCAAAAAAATTATTGGTTTAGACATTAGCAGCGGTATGCTGGAAATTGGTAAAAAGAAAATTGCCAAAAAAGGGCTGGACAGTAGAATTGAAATGGTGCTGGGCGACTCTGAAAATATGCCCTTTGACACCAATACCTTTGACGCCATTACCGTTGCTTTCGGGATTCGGAATTTTGAAAACCTGGAAAACGGACTTAAGGAAATCCTGAGGATATTGAAACCGGGCGGTATTTTTGTGATTTTGGAAACTTCTATTCCCACGAAAACGCCATACAAACAAGGGTATTCTTTTTATACTAAAAATGTGCTTCCCGTTATAGGGAGGCTGTTTTCAAAAGACAGAAGTGCCTATAAGTATTTGTGCGAATCTGCTTCGGTTTTCCCGTATGGGGAAGCATTGAACAATATTTTGCGCCAAATTGGGTTTATTAATGTTGAAGATTTTCCACAGACCCTCGGTGTGGCAACCATTTACAAATCGTCGAAGTAATTTATGAGGTACATATTAATTACATTAGCATTTATATTTACTTTGCAAACCGCAGAGGCTCAACTCTTTAAAAAAGAAAAAGTAATTTATGACGCCAACCAAGGGCGGGGAACAACGGATTTTAAGTTCCTGCGTTGGGGGTATTTCCTGGGGATCAACAATTATGATTTTAATTTTGATTATAACGAGGATTTTAGGGATATTTATGTTAGACGAAGCCCCGGTTTTAGTGTAGGTTTGATTGGAAACATGCGCGTTAATAGTTTCTTAGACCTAAGATTTGAGCCCGGACTGTTCATTTCAACCCGGGAGTTGACCTATAGTCCTGAATATTTTCAAGGGACTACTTTTAATGAATCCGATTTGATTAGGGAAGTAAAATCTACCTATGTGCACTTGCCTCTTTTATTGAAGGTTTCCACGAAGCGTATCAATAATTTTAAACCTTTTATTGTCGGCGGATTTTCAACAGCCATTAATTTATCGAGTAACGAAGACAATCCCGACGACAATAGCAAAGGACAGTTCAGGACCAAAACAAGTCCTCTCTTTTATGAACTGGGTTTTGGTATTGATTTCTACCTTTTCAATTTTAAATTTACGCCTTCCATTCGTGGATTGTTCGGGATAAATGACGAATTGGTGAGGGATAATGACGCCAACAGCCCATGGACCAGCAATATTGCCAGCATGAAAACCAGAGGGTTGTTCATTAACTTCACGTTTCAGTAGTTTTTACACAGAGTATCGCGGACAAATTAGATGACTTTTTCGCGCAAAGTCGCTAAGACGCAAAGTTTAAAAACTGATCACTGCTAATACTGAAAACTGCCTACTGTCTTCTGAATTCACTTAACAAAATAGCCGTTGCGGTAGCCACGTTCAAGCTTTCTGTAGCTTTCAGATCACCAAATCTAGGGATAGCAATACGTTGATTTACGGTGGCCTCTATTACTTTTGAAATACCATTGGCCTCATTGCCCATTACCAAAACACCCTGCTCAGGCAATTGTCTTTGATACACATTTTCCCCATCCATAAAGGCTCCAAAAATCGGAATTTTGCATTGTGAAAGGAACTTATCTAAATCCACATAACTCACATTTACTCTTGAGATAGATCCCATTGTAGCCTGCAACACTTTTGGATTATAGCAATCTACTGTTTGTTTATTGCACACCAAATCTTTCACCCCAAACCAATCGCACAATCGGATGATGGTTCCCAAATTTCCTGGGTCTCTAACATCATCTAAAGCCACTACTAAACCACCCGCATCTATCTTTTTAACTTCAGGAGTTTTGAAAACGCCCAATGCTTTATTAGGAGTCGTCAAAAAACTGATACGCTTTAAATCACTTTCCGAAATCAAAGATTCTTTTCCGTAATTATCGGAATTGGCATCAATATTGAAGGTTTCGGTCGTATATAACTGATAGAGCTCAAAAGGAGATGTCAACAACTCGTTAATGACTTTAATACCTTCAACCACAAATAGACCCTCTTGTTGCCTATACTTTTTTTGGCCCAATCGAGTTATAAATTTTATCTGGTTTTTTGAAAGCATGCCCCAACTATTGATATACAAACATAGTTAAAATCAACAATTTTAAAGTACAGCTTTGTTTTAAAAACCCAAGGTGAGAAATTAGATGAAATAACGTATTTTTGAAAGCAATATTTTCGGTTTCTGGAAAATGCAATATCTCATCAACTTTCGACCAAAACCGGAATAGAAAATTGCAACAACGTTTGAAACAACATCTGATTAAAATAGTATGCGTATTGGCTTGTGCAGGTTACTTTGTTTCCTGCGATAGTGTTAAACAAGTTGCATCAAACGAGCATTTACTTACCGATAACACAATTATTGTTGATGGCAAAAAGGAGAGTACTGAAACCTTAAACAACCTTACATACCAGAAGCCGAACCGGAAACTTTTGGGAATACCCCTTAGACTGCACGTTTATAACATTGCCCGCCCCAATATGGATTCCATAGTGGAAAGTAAGCTTAACGACTCAGTGAAACAAGGCTTTAAACGCTTTCTGTCCAAAAAGCAGTTTTATAAGATGCAACAATCCAAATTAACCATTAACCAATGGTGGAAAAATACAGGTGAAGCCCCCGTACTTGTTGATGAAGAGAAAACAAAAAGATCAATAACCCGATTTCAGGACTACTACATCAACAATGGCTGGTTTAATGTTGATGTTTCCTATGACATCAATAAAACAGAAGACAAGCGCGCCTCTGTAGAATATTCTATTAATAGAGGCCCAGCATTTATACTAGACACTATTTCAGAAACCATAGCTTCCCCAGTTGTCGATTCACTTTATCTGTATATTAAACCCAATTCTTTAGTAAAATCAGGTCAACAATACAGAACTATTGATTTTGAGTTGGAACGCAAACGAATTACAAGCAGATTGAGGAATTCTGGGCTGTATCATTTTAAACAGGATTATATTACCGTTGAAATGGATACAATAGGCACCAGTAAAAAAGTAAATACTGATTTCATCATTCAGGACAGGGCCATTAGGACGCCGGATTCCATAAGACGAGAACCCTTCAAGATTTTTAAGGTTAAAGAGGTCAACGTGATTACGGACAATAGTTTTGCCAACGAGGGGAGGCAGTTTATGGATTCGATTGTGCACAAAAACTATAGACTTTTTAGTTATGACAAAATGCGCTTCAGGCCTCAAGCATTGACCGATGCCATTTTTATTGCACCCAACAGTATTTTTTCTGACACGGACAGAACCTTGACCTATAGGCACCTTAGTGAACTGCGTACCTTTAAATACCCCAATATCGAATATACTGAAACATCGGATTCGACATTAACAGCGAATATTCTGTTATCTCCATTGAAGAAATTTAGTTTGGGTTTTAGTACCGAAGCTTCAACGAGCAACATCCAAACGATTGGTTTTGCAGTAAACCCGAGCTTGATGATTAGAAATATTTTTAGGGGAGCAGAAACTTTTGAAATATCGGGAACAGCGGCAATTGGTGCATCGGACGATGCAGGAAGACAAGATGACGATCCCTTTTTTAACATCAATGAGCTAGGGCTGAACCTGAACTTAACTATTCCTAGAATATTTACGCCGTTTAATACCGATCGTATTATTCCAAAATATATGTTTCCGTCTACCCGGATAACCCTATCGGCATCCGGTCAAACCAATATTGGACTGGATAAACAAACCCTAAGTGGTACTTTTAATTTTAGATGGCGCCCCTCAAGCAGAGTCACCAATGGATTAGATCTGTTTAACATTCAGTATGTTAGAAATCTGAACGTCGATAATTATTTTAGGATTTATACGAATTCTTTTAGCAGACTTAATACAATAGCTCAGAATGTAGGATATATACCTACAGACAGCGATTTATCCTTGCCACAGGGTGCAGATGACTTTATTAGTGATGTTACAAACGGCAATACAAGTATTTCTCAAAATGATCCCGATTTCCGGGTAGTATCCGCCATTGGTGAAAGAAAGACAAGGCTTACGGAAAACAACTTGATTTTAACCACAAGCTATAATTTTATTCGGGACACTAGAAAGAGTCTTTATGACGAAAATTTTTCCATCTTTCGCTTTAAATTAGAGTCGGCCGGGGCACTTTTGGCCAATACCTCAAGTTTATTAGGGCTAAAAAAGGACAGTAACGACCGGTATGAGCTTTTTAACGTGGCCTATTCGCAATATATCAAAACAGAGTTCGACTACATTAAGCATTGGGACTTAGGCAAAAAAAATGTATTTGCCCTAAGGAGCTTTTTCGGTATCGCCATTCCGTATGGTAATTCCACCAATATTCCATTTGCCAAAAGTTTCTTTGCTGGGGGAGCGAATGACAACCGCGCTTGGACGGCTTATGGATTGGGTCCGGGAAGCTCGGAAACTACAAATGAATTTAACGAGGCCAACATGAAAATTACCTTAAGTGCTGAACAGCGCTTCAATTTATTTGGTGATCTGAACGCAGCCTTGTTTGTTGATGCCGGAAATATTTGGAACGTGCTGGACGATGTAGAGGACGACAGGGCTACATTCACCAATTTTAATTCGCTTGAAGATATTGCTTTAGGATCCGGTTTTGGGCTACGCTACGATTTTAAGTTCTTCCTGTTCCGCTTTGACATTGGCTTTAAAACCTATGACCCCTCCTATAGGGATGCCAACCGTTGGTTTAACGACTATAATTTTGGAAGTGCGGTTTATAACATTGGGATAAACTACCCCTTTTAGCTATTGGTTCAAAAAATCCCGGTATTACTGTTTTTTTTGGCTTCAATTACTATTTTTCATTTGAAATCATTTAGCCAAAACCTTAAAAATGACTATTTTTGATGAACTAAAATTAACTAACAAATCAAGAACAATGGCACACAATATTAAACCAGGCGTTGCAACAGGCGATGAAGTACAGGCTATTTTTAATCATGCTAAAGCAAACGGCTATGCACTACCAGCTGTAAATGTAATAGGTTCGGACACCATCAATGGAGTTTTGGAAACCGCAAGGGATTTAAACTCGCCAGTAATTATTCAATTTTCAAACGGAGGCGCACAGTTTAATGCGGGCAAAGGTTTGGGCAACGATGGGCAAAAAGGAGCCATTGCTGGCGCTATTGCGGGAGCAAAACATATACATACCCTAGCGGAAGCCTATGGTGCAACCGTAATTTTACATACGGACCACTGTGCCAAAAAACTATTACCTTGGATTGACGGCATGTTAGATGCCAGTGAAAAGCATTTCGCAGAAACCGGGAAGTCATTGTTCAGTTCTCATATGATTGACCTTTCAGAAGAACCCATTGAGGAAAACATCGAAATCTGCAAGGAGTACTTAAAACGAATGTCTAAAATGGGCATGACTTTGGAGATTGAACTGGGTATCACTGGCGGTGAGGAAGACGGCGTTGACAATACTGATGTGGATGACTCCAAACTATACACCCAACCAGAGGAAGTAGCTTATGCATACGAAGAATTGAGCAAGGTAAGTCCAAGATTTACTATTGCAGCAGCTTTTGGAAATGTACATGGGGTTTACAAACCCGGAAATGTAAAATTGACTCCTAAAATTTTGAAGAACTCTCAAGAGTATATCAGCAAAAAATATGGTGTTGAGCATAATCATATCGATTTTGTATTCCACGGCGGCTCTGGTTCTACGGTTGAGGAAATACGAGAGGCTATTGGCTATGGTGTTATAAAAATGAATATCGATACGGATTTACAATACGCTTTTATGAGTGGTATCCGTGATTATATGAACGACAAATCGGAATACTTGAAGTCTCAAATCGGTAATCCAGATGGTGAGGATTCTCCAAATAAAAAATACTATGACCCAAGGGTTTGGTTACGTGAAGGTGAAAAATCATTTGTTGAGCGCTTAAAGAAAGCTTTCGAAGATTTGAACAACGTCAATACGTTATAAGATAAGTTATATTAAAACGATAATGGAAAAGGTTCTGTGTTTTCGCAGAACCTTTTTACTTATTACACTGTATGACAACAGGTTACCTTTCTGCTGTCTATAAAATTATAAAGGCGTTACCTCAAAAATTAAAAAAAGGCTTAATTTTGTAATTGAAATGTAGTTTATCTTCCCAAATTGAAAATTACAGCTTATATTATTTTTAACGATTTCTTCAAATGATCTTTTAATCTGAAAAATCGTCAATCTAAACATTATTTAATATGTCTTGGTTCAAAAGAAAAGATAAAGGAATACAAACATCTACAGAGGAAAAGAAAGACACCCCAAAAGGATTGTGGTACAAATCCCCAACCGGTAAAATTGTAGACACTAAAGAGTTACAGGAGAATTACTATGTAAGCCCAGAGGACGGTTACCACGTAAGGATTGGCAGTACGGAATATTTCGAGATTCTCTTTGACGATAATAAATTTAAGGAATTGGATGTCAAATTGGAATCCAAAGATCCACTAAAGTTTGTGGACACTAAAAAATATCCTGACCGACTAAAAGCCGCCCAAGAGAAAACCAAGCTTAAAGATGCTGTTCGCACTGCGGTTGGAAAGTCTAAGGGGAAAGACCTTGTAGTTGCCTGTATGGATTTCGGATTTATTGGAGGCTCAATGGGTAGTGTTGTTGGTGAAAAAATTGCTCGCGCGGCCGACTACTCATTAAAACACAATATCCCATTGATGGTAATTTCAAAATCAGGGGGAGCGCGGATGATGGAAGCGGCACTATCATTGATGCAGTTGGCAAAAACTTCCGTAAAATTGGCGCAATTGGCAGATGCCAAAATTCCTTATATCTCTTTGTGCACTGACCCCACAACTGGTGGAACTACAGCTTCTTTTGCTATGCTGGGCGATATTAATATCAGTGAGCCAGGAGCCTTAATTGGATTTGCCGGTCCTCGCATCGTAAGAGACACTACGGGAAAAGAACTCCCAGAAGGCTTCCAGACCTCAGAGTTTTTATTGGAACATGGGTTCCTTGACTTTATCACTCTAAGAAGAGATTTAAAAAATAAGGTGAATCAATATCTGGATTTGATATTGAACCAACCTTTGAGAGATTAATACAAACGATTTTGAAAAATGGGCCAAAAGTGAAACTACTTTTGGCCCATTTTTCATTCTATCAAAAAGTAGGCATCCGAATTCTTGATATTGAAAAGTTTCTTGTATGTTATCTCAAGGCAAGTCTTGCGTGCTGTTTATAGCCTTCTTAAAGAAAATCGAAAATTCTGTGCCAACCTCCACCTCGCTGGTCACCTCCACTTTTCCACCCATAGATTCGATATGATTTTTGGTGATGAACAACCCAAGCCCAATGGAATCCCTGTTGGTATGGAAAGTTTTATATAACTGAAACAATTTTTTGCCGTATTTTTCCAAATCGATACCCATACCGTTATCAGCAATTTTTAGAATAACATAGCCTTCAACTTCGGAGGTTGATAATTCCACTTGTGGCGTTCTATCATCAGACCTGTATTTTATGGCATTGGTTAAAAAATTCAAAATAATACTATCCAAATAGGCCGGTACACCTTTGATGAATAGCTCTTCGTCTACATCATTAATGATATTTGTTTTTGTGTTTCTAGCCACGGCGGCCACACTATAAATTGCCTTCTCAATATAATCGTAGAGATTAAGCGTTTCCAATTCTGTAGCTTCCACAGTTTTAATTTGTGCCACCTCGGTCAAATGCGAAACGGTTTCTACCAAATTTTCAATGGCATTGGATAGCAGTTTAAAATTATCGTTGTACCTCAACCATTCAAATTCTTCTTCTAAAAACCCTTTTACCGTCATCAAATTTCCCGAGTGGGAACGTAAATTATGCGTAATGATATCGGCAAAGGAAGTCAACCGTTCATTTTGTTCCCGCACTACCCTCAACATTAATCGCAGTTTATCCTGACTTAGCTTTCTGCTTGTGATATCGGAAAATTGCCAAATCATCTGAGTAGGTTTGCCATCAATAGCAGAAATGAGGGACACGGAAATTAAAAACCAAATGACAGACCCATCCTTATGAAAATAACGTTGCATCACGCGATAGCGATCAATCTTCCCTTGCATCAACCTTTCATATTTTGTGGCATGAGCGCCCAAATCATCCCTGAAAATGATGTTCTCTATTTTCATGTTGTACAACTCATTTTTGGTGTAGCCCAACATGTCGCACATGCTGTCGTTCACCTTAATCCAATCGCCGTCTAGGGTTAGGATAGCAATGCCGTTGTAGGTATTGTTGAAGATTTTTTCAAGATGGTCGTAGGAGTCTGGAAAGCTTTCTTCCGGGAAGAGTGATTTCATATGCTTTAAACAATAAGTTCGTTCATATTAACAGCTAAAAATCAGTTTAGGGAGGTTGGTATTTTAAAATCATTGAAAAGTTACACAAAAAAACTTTTAACACCAAAAAAGTATTATATTTGCCGACTGAAAGAAAGCCTTTCGCAGTACATAACAATCATTTACAATAATATTAGCATGTATTTAACTAAAGAAGTAAAAGAGGGTATTTTTGAGAAGTACGGTAAGGGAAAAAACGATACCGGTACCGCTGAAGCCCAAATTGCGTTGTTTACGCACAGAATTAATCACTTAACCGAACACTTAAAAAACAATCGTAAAGATTATAATACTGAGCGTTCGTTAGTAAAGCTAGTAGGTAAGCGTAGAGCGTTGCTAGATTACTTAACTAAGAAGGATATCTTAAGATATCGTGCGATAGTAAAAGAATTAGGATTAAGAAAATAAACAGGATAAAAGAGGTTTGCATTGGCGAGCCTCTTTTTTCTTTTCACCCTGAGCTTGTCGAAGGGTTAGCGCTAGGGATTGAGGGATTTGTTGAAGCTCCTCGAAGAGAGCGACTCCCGAAAGCCCGACCCCTTGTGGGTAGCGCCCAAATAAAACATCTCTTGCAAAGGAGTATAAATTTTGCACAATTTAGAAGAAGCTAAACATAGTTTTTCATTGGTCAACGACCTTTCAGGTCAACACACAACCACTACACACAACACAACGACCATTGTTTAACATGATTTGAGCGCGATACTGCTTGAATCACAAGAAAAATTTTATGATTCCACAAACATTTAAAGAGGTCATAGACCTTGGTGACGGTAGAGAAATTTCTATCGAGACCGGAAAATTAGCAAAACAGGCACATGGTTCTGTTGTTGTACAATCTGGAAAATGTATGCTATTGTGTACGGTAGTTTCCAATTATCACGCGGCCGACGTTGACTTTTTACCATTAACGGTAGATTACAGAGAGAAATTTGCAGCCGCAGGACGATACCCAGGCGGATTCTTTAAACGAGAAGCTAGACCAAGCGATAACGAAGTATTAACCATGCGTTTAGTAGACCGTGTATTGCGTCCATTATTTCCAAAGGATTACCATGCTGAAACACAGGTGATGATTCAATTAATGTCACACGACGAAAATGTGATGCCAGACGCTATGGCTGGTTTAGCAGCTTCGGCCGCTATTCAATTATCGGATTTTCCGTTTGAATGTGCCATTTCTGAAGTACGTGTTGGCCGTATCAATGGTGAATTGATTATCAACCCTACCAGAGCACAATTAGAAGAAAGTGATCTCGATATGGTAATCGGTGCTTCTGCGGATTCTGTGATGATGGTTGAAGGTGAAATGAAAGAGATTTCGGAAGAGGAAATGGTTGAGGCGATTGAGTTTGCACATGAAGCTATCAAAAAGCAGTGTGAAGCACAATTAAAATTAGCTGAAGCCTTTGGCAAAAAAGAAACCAGAGAATATGAGCCTGAAGTTGAAGACGAGGATTTGGCAAAGAAAATCCATGACATGGTTTATGATAAAACCTATGCGATTGCCAAAGCTGGCTCGGCTAAACACGAAAGAAGCGAAGCTTTTAGTAAAATAAAAGAGGAAGTTTTTGAATCTTTCCCTGAGGAAGAGCATGAGGAACTTGGAAAATTGATTCATAAGTACGTCGCCAAAGCCCAAAAGGAGGCTGTAAGAAACTTGACCTTGGATGAAGGTTTACGTTTAGATGGACGTACCACAGATGAAATCAGACCAATTTGGTGCGAGGTGGATTATTTACCTTCCACCCATGGTTCAGCGATTTTTACCCGTGGGGAAACTCAGGCTTTAGCTACTGTTACCTTGGGAACTTCGAGAGAGGCTAACGTTATTGACAACCCTTCTTTTGAGGGTGAAGAGCGTTTCTATTTACACTATAACTTCCCTCCTTTTTCAACAGGTGAAGCAAGACCAATCCGAGGTACTTCACGTCGTGAGGTAGGCCATGGTAACCTGGCGCAACGTGCTTTAAAAGGTATGGTTCCAGAGGATTGCCCTTACACCGTACGTGTGGTATCCGAAGTATTGGAATCTAACGGTTCGTCTTCAATGGCTACCGTATGTTCGGGCACAATGGCACTGATGGATGCTGGTGTTCAGATGAAAAAACCAGTTTCTGGTATTGCAATGGGATTGATTTCCGATGCTGAAACGGGGAAATATGCTGTACTATCTGATATTTTAGGAGATGAAGATCACTTAGGTGATATGGACTTTAAAGTAACCGGTACTGCCGATGGTATTACTGCTTGCCAAATGGATATAAAGGTAAAGGGTTTATCCTATGAAATTTTGGTAAAAGCCCTAATGCAAGCAAAAGATGGCCGTTTACATATCTTGCAAAAACTGGTAGATACAATCGACACTCCTAGAGAAGATGTTAAGCCACATGCTCCTAAAATGGTAACTCGCATAATTCCTGGTGAATATATTGGTGCCGTTATCGGTTCTGGAGGTAAAGTAATTCAAGAATTACAAAAGGAAACCAATACCACTATTGTTATCAACGAAGACCCTGTAACAGAGGAGGGTATTGTTGAGATTTTAGGTACTGGTCAAGAAGGTATTGACGCCGTTTTAGCAAAAATTGATGCCTTGATGTTTAAGCCTGAAGTTGGTAGCGTTTACGAAGTAAAAGTGACTAAAATCTTAGATTTCGGTGCGGTTGTTGAGTATGTTGACGCTCCAGGAAATGACACTTTGATCCACATTTCAGAATTGGCATGGGAACGCACAAATAATGTAACTGACGTAGTCAATGTTGGTGATACTATGGATGTGAAGTATTTTGGTTTCGATCCAAAAACACGCAAGGAAAAAGTTTCCCGTAAGGCTATTTTACCTAAACCTGAAGGCTGGCAACCAAGACCTCCAAGAGACAATAATAAAGGTGGTAGAGATAACCGAGGCAGAGACAATCGTGGACGCGATAATCGTAACCGCGATAATCGCAGGGACGACAGAAGCCCAAGAGAAGAGAAGAAAGAAGACTAAATCCTTTCTTTTAATTCATAAAAAAAACCGAAAGACTAAAATTCTTTCGGTTTTTTGTTTTTGTCAATTACTTGGGCTTAAGGTTGCACCCAAGCATTATTATAGGCATCATATATCATTTGTCTTAGACTAGTCGTCCCTTGCAAAGTAACGCCTTGAGAGTTCATCACAATAACACAATCTACACCTGTTCCCGGGAACATCACAATTTGTGTCCTAACACCTTGTGAAACTGTTGGGTCGCTACTGGTGCCAATAGAACCAGCCTTTCCATAATAATTGCCATGGATTTCATCCGCAGGATCAGCGACATCCATTCCAAGTCTGTGCAACTTCATTAAATCTCTTTGATCTTTGGTCACTAATATTTCGGTATACTCAAAATAAGCGTTTACTTTAGCCATTTCCATAGCAGTCATAAAATATCCGCCACCACCAGACTTATTGTTCCAGCTACCGTAATATTGTCCACCGTTATTACTTCCATCGTTCGCATTATAATATAATGTTGAAACATCCCTACTTTCAGGAAAACATCCCACTAATGGCAATGACAGTCTATCAAAGATATTCTGTTGCATATACAATAGATACATAAATTGGGTATTAGCATCATTTTCAATATCGATAGCTGGACTCCCCTCAAGATTGCTCCATAAAGAAGGAATTAACACGCGGTACAAAGCAAAATTCACATTAAGGTAATTTCTGGTTTTTGCATTCACTACACCAGTTTCTATACAGTCCTTTAAACCTTGATAGCCTAAAGTAACATCAAAATTGTTGTTGGTGCTTTGTAATCCAGATTCGTGTTTTAAAAGATCTTTAAAGCTTAAATTATTCACGCCAGGGCCTATTGTCCAAGAATTTGGAAGCCAATCAGCTATGTTGTCTTCGATAGTTAGGTTGTTTGCTTCCAAAAGTTGCATTACCGCTATAGCCGTATAGAATTTGGAAACACTAGCCACATTTATTTCTTTATTCAAAGTGAAGTCGATAGAGCCATCGGCAGCATTTCGGGCTTTCCCAAAGGCATCGGATCTTTCTAAATTCCCATTTTTACTGATGGTATATGCCCATCCTATGGGGCTATCACCCCCCGCTTCAACATAATCAATTAAATTTTGTTCAAAGACATCCATATTAAAAACGGCGGTATTGGTTTGGAAATCGTTAAAAGATTCTTCAACCTCACAACTCGTAAAGGCTATGAACAAGAAAAAAATGAATAATCGTTTTACTAACTTACTTTTATTCGGTGCTGAAAACATTTTGTTTGTAGTTATCATTGGTGTTTATTTTATGTATTACACTAATAGATAACTTGCACCTGTATTTTGTTACCTCCTTTTTTTAAGTTATTTAACCCGTTGTGCATTATGATTTAAAAGAAAAAAGTTGTTCATCTTACTGATAATCAGTAAATTG
>NZ_JBHULY010000034.1:0-322909 GCF_042684665.1 Hyunsoonleella rubra
TTGTCTTTGATAGAAATATCAACAATATTAAAACTAGCATTATTTAAAATGCACAACGGGTTATAAATATCTTTTTATAATGCATTTTCGATTATAATTAACTATTGTTTGAAGTTGAGTTCAATTTTTATATTCTACCTTCAGTTATATCATTGACAATTATAATTAGTTCGTTTACTTTATCATATGTTTTTTGGTCGTTCTCCTCAAGCGTCGCAAAATTCGCCTCAATCTTTTTAGTCAATTCGTTATTGTTTTCCATAAAGGAACTGATAGCTTTATTTGATTTAATTGAGTTCTCTAAATTGATTTCATGATTTTTTTCCAATGTTTCGAGCCTTTTTCGCAGTGATTCGATTTGATTTTCTAAAGCTTTTATTTTTTCTTCCATGTTTATAATTTATATCAGTTCCGCAATGAATGGCAACTCGGAGATAAGCTTGCGTTTTAATGAAGTTTATCGAATGTTAAACGAAGTTCTTTATTTTTTCTGACAAAATCAAGTTTCCAAAAAAAAACCACCCTGCTCTCACAAAGTGGTTTTAGATTTATGTAGGATGAGATGCTGAATCAAGTTCAGCATGACAAAAATTGTTTATTTTATCATATCATAACTACGTTTGATAAAATTCGTCAATTCCTCACCTTTCAATAACCCTTGAGACAAACGTGCCAAATCCAAACTTTGGTTGATCAAACGCTCCTGCTTTTTACGGGTTTTGGTATTTAGAATTTCACCAACCAATTCGGAATTGGTATTCACCACCAAATTGTACATCTCCGGCATATTGCCCATACCGAACATGCCACCTCCACCTCCGGTTTGTTGCATCTCCTTCATACGGCGCATAAACTCGGGTTGGGTAATGATAAACGGCGAAGCATTGCTATCCATAGCTTCCAGTTGTACCATGAATTTTTCGGACGGAATCACTTCTTTTAATAGCTCATCCAAAGTCTTCTTTTGGTCCTCGTCCAATTTGGAAACTGTGGTGTCGTCTTTCTTGATAAGGTTATCAATATGATCCCCATCCACACGCGCAAAAGATATATTTTCCTTTGTGGTTTCCAATTTTTGAATCAAGTGCGAAACGATTGGGGAATCCAACAACAACACCTCATAACCTTTATCTTTTACCGTTTGGATATAACTGTGTTGCTCATCTTTATCCGAAGCATACAAAATCACCAGCTTATCGTCCTTATCGGTTTGTTTCGCCTTGATTTTATTGAACAATTCCTCGTAAGTATAAAAGGTGCCGTCAACCGTTGGGTACAACGCAAAAGCATCTGCTTTTTCAAAGAATTTTTCTTCAGAAAGCATTCCGTATTCAATCACGATTTTAATATCGTTCCATTTGGCTTCAAAATCCTCACGGCTGTTATTGAACAACGATTTCAATTTATCCGCCACTTTGCGAGTGATGTACGACGAAATCTTCTTCACCGCACCATCGGCCTGTAAATACGAACGTGACACGTTCAAAGGAATATCCGGTGAATCGATAACCCCGCGAAGCATGGTCAAAAACTCAGGAACAATCCCCTCAACATTATCCGTAACAAACACCTGATTTTGATACAATTGGATTTTATCCTTTTGCATTTGCATATCGTTGCTCAACTTTGGGAAATACAAAATTCCCGTTAAGTTAAACGGATAATCCACATTCAAATGGATATTAAACAACGGCTCCTCAAACTGCATAGGGTACAGTTCACGGTAAAAATTGCTGTAATCCTCATCCTTTAAATCCGTTGGCTGTTTCGTCCAAGCAGGAGTAGGATTGTTGATAATATCGTCAACCGTAATTTTTCTATGAGGCTCCGTAGTTTCCTTGCCGTCTTTGTCAGTAATCGTCTGAGGTTCATGCTCTGGGTCATTGATTTCCTTAGTGCCGAATTTAATCGGAATCGGCATAAACTTGTTGTACTTGTTCAACAACTCGCGAATACGAGATTCCTCAAGGAATTCCTTTTCATCATCAGAAATATGCAAAATAATTTCCGTACCGCGTTCCGTTTTCTCAGCAGGCTCCAAAGTAAACTCGGGCGAGCCGTCACAAGTCCAATGCGCTCCAGGCTCATCCTTAAAAGATTTGGTAATGATTTCCACCTTGTCCGCCACCATAAAAGCTGAGTAAAACCCTAAGCCAAAATGGCCGATAATGCCAGCATCTTTGGCCGAATCCTTGTATTTATCCAAAAACTCCTCCGCACCAGAAAATGCTACTTCGTTGATGTATTTTTCAACCTCCTCAGCCGTCATCCCCAAACCTTGGTCAATCACGTGCAGTTTCTGGTTGTCCTTGTCAATTTTAACCTCAATTTGCGGGTTGCCGTACTCCACTTTCGCCTCGCCAACATTCGTCAGGTGTTTCAGCTTCAAAGTCGCGTCCGTAGCATTACTGATCAGCTCACGAAGAAAAATTTCGTGGTCGCTGTACAAAAACTTTTTAATCAACGGAAAGATATTCTCTACCGATACATTAATGTTTCCTTTTGTCATGATATATCTATTTTATTCAATGGTTTTCTTGGTTGAGCATAGGACAAAAAAAGTACCAAGACAACAAATATGACAAACTGACACTATTTTAAAAGAAAGAAATTTTTATTTGGGCGCCTGCCTGCCGGAAGGTAGGTTCCCCTCAATGATTTTTTGGGCGTTCCCCTCGATGTCAACTTCAAAAGTTTTATGTCACTATCGTCCTCGGGTCGGGCTATCCGTTCCAAGTCCTCGCGCCCTTTTAGTGGGGCGCTGTGGGCTTTCCTCTACTATCCCTAACGCAGCCCACCCGCCAACAACAGTCAAAACCCCAAAGCACGAGTTTGTCAGCTACCATTTTTTTTGCAATTTGGAGTTTAGTCCCGATAGCTAATGGGATTGGAATTTGGAATTTGCAAATCATTTGGAATTTGTCCTGTTGGCTATCACGATAATTTCGTATTTTGGTTTAAACAAAAACTTGGGGATATGTACAATTCAAGAATAACCGGACTTGGCAAATATGTGCCAGACAATGTGGTGACCAATCACGACCTGTCAAAACTAATGGACACCAGCGACGAATGGATTCAAGAACGCACAGGAATTGTAGAACGACGCTGGATTCCCGAAAATTCTGAAGATACCTCCGCCGTCATGGGGGCAAAGGCCGCCCGAATAGCCATTGAGCGTGCGGGCTTAACCAAGGATGACATCGATTTTATCGTTTTCGCCACCCTGAGCCCCGACTATTATTTCCCAGGTTGCGGAGTACAAATTCAAGATATGTTGGACATGCCGACCATTGGTGCATTAGATATCCGAAATCAATGTACGGGATTTGTGTATGCCGTGTCCGTTGCCGACCAATTCATCAAAACTGGGATGTACAAAAATATTTTGGTGATCGGTTCGGAATACCACTCCGGCGGTTTGGAAAAATCTACTCGGGGTCGTGGCGTCACCGTTATTTTTGGCGATGGTGCAGGTGCCGCGGTCATGAGCCGAACCGAAGATAATTCAAAAGGCGTTTTATCCTCCCATTTACATTCCGAAGGAAAATACGCCGAAGAACTAACCGTTCTGGGTCCAAGCATAAAACATTGGGTGCCAGAAATTTTGGAAAAGAACGATCCCGACGATACTTCATACTATCCGTATATGAACGGCACCTTCGTATTCAAACATGCCGTGGTACGATTCAGCGAGGCGATAGTCGAAGGTCTGAAAGCTAATAATTTACGAAAAGAGGATATCGATATTCTGATTCCACACCAAGCCAATTTAAGGATTTCCCAATTTATCCAAAAGAAGTTTGGTCTTCAGGACGACCAAGTGTATAACAACATTCAAAAATACGGAAATACTACTGCGGCTTCCGTGATTATTGCCTTAACCGAAGCCTGGGAGGAAGGAAAGATTAATGAAGGAGATACTGTGGTTTTGGCCGCTTTTGGGAGTGGCTTTACTTGGGGTAGTGTTATTATGAGGTGGTGACAAGTGGCTGTCTAAAAAGTCAATTTTTTGTCAACCTGAACTTGTTTCAGGTTCTAATGGTAATAAAAAATCAACATCTTGAGATTCTGAAATAAATTCAGAATGACAGATCGACTTACTTTTCAGAAAGCCTCTTTTTTTATGAAAATTTTATCGATTTCCATGGATTCCTGCTTCCAAAGGAATGAAAAATCAAAAACCCGAAACCATATTTTAACATACAGTTTCGGGTTTTCTTATGCCATTAACCAATCCAACTTCAATTAACACAAATTTTGAATTTGAAAGCGAAGCCTTTATGCTTTTGTCAGATGATAATAGCAAAATATTTATTTTACAATAATGCCATCTGTTGTTTCCTAAACAAAACTCGAAATACAAAGATTTCGAGTTTTAACCGTTTAACGAATTGTTTTTTAAAAGCGACTAACTCAAATAATTATTAAATCGGTTTTTGGTTATTTAAATTAACGTTTTTCGGTGAAAATTATTGTTGGATATTCTAAATTTTAACAATTTTAACATATTAATAAGCACAGTTACAACTACTTGCGACGTGATTTGCAGATTTATCCGATAAACCAAAAGGGTATCGACTGTCACAGGCTTATGTGTTCTCGCTCTGACCGTGTCTTTTTTGTCCAAAAGCAAAACCCCAAAGATTGCTCTTTGGGGTTTTTATTCAATAACCTGATAAAACACTAACCATCAACTATTTTCAGATTATTAAATTCTTTTATAGGAAGCCGCCGCTTCCAGATTTTGTATTGTCGTCACGTTGTTTTCTTCTTAAGGCTCTATATTTACCGCCACCGAATCTATATGAGAGTGCCACATTCCAAGTGTTGCTTTCCCAGTTAAACTGACCTCGGCTAGGGAATGGTGAAACGGCTTCGAATTCAAAATTCATACTATTGAAAATATCACTGTAGTTAAAGCTGAATGTAGCCCTGTTGTCTTCCAAGAAGCTATAGCGCATGCCGGTATTTACCATCACCATGGGTTTTCTAGTAAATTGTATGCCTTTTTCCTCTCCACGGTACATGGCAAATAAAGAAAAACTTAGTTTTTTTGAAGCTTTAAAATTGTTGAACAGGCGCAGGTTCCACACAACGTTATCAACAACGGTCGTATTCGTTTTAATGTCATCTAGTGTGGCATCTTCAATGGGGACATCAATAAATTCGGTAATACCTGTTTGTTCCTGTGAGTATAAATCAAAACTTCCGTTCAAACTCCACCATTTTGTAGGGCGATAGTTGCTTGACAGCTCAATACCGAAAGCTGTTGTGTTGTCAAAATTATCGTATGAAAGAATAACGTTTCCTGAGGTAATATCTGTCCTGTCAATACGTACATATCTATTAATGTTGTCTTCGATGATTCTGAAAAATACGCCTCCGGTGATGCTGCCACCCTTTAATTTTCGGGTGTAATTCGCTTCGATGGAATTGGTGAATTGAGGTTGCAATCTCGTATTTCCAAAGGACGACACTCTTGGTGTGCTCCATTCCCGGATGGGATTCACCTGTTGTAACCCTGGCCTGTCTACACGACGGCTGGCACTGATTTGATAGGTGTTTTTTTCAGAGGCCTCGTAGCTCACAAATACTGAGGGATATACCTGAAAATAATCATTTTCAAAAGGAATCAATTCATTGGTGCCATCAGCAAAAAGCCTTAAGGCTTCAGCGTCCTCAGTTACAGATTCTAATCGTGCGCCAATTTGGTAGCTCCATTTTTCAAACTTTTTGCTATACGTAGCATATGCTGAGTAAATATCTCGGTTATATTCAAAATCCGTGCTAGGGGTTGGAATAATTGTGCCCTGTTCAGAAAAACTTTGTCCTGTAGACATATAATCTACTTCGGAGCTAAACAATCGTGCCTCTAGCCCCAATTCCAATTTTGATTCTTTCTGTAATGGTTTAACATAATCCACGTTGATAGTGGTTTGGTCCCTATTTGTGTCTACAAAATCCCTGAAGTCTGGAGGAAAGGTAAAGTTCACAAAATCAAATGTGGCATCTTCGTCATTGACAAAGTCGTTATAATCTATTTCGATGTCCAGCGTTTCGTCCTCATTTGCAAATTCGTGTTTATAAACCAAATTGTATTGACTGGAGGTGTTCTCGCTAATATTGCCAAATAACTGCCTTTGCATTAAAGAAGGGTAGGTAATAAAGGTGTCTCCGAAACCAGCACCCTCAAACGTGTTTTGGTTGGTGAAAACTGAAATGGTATTCTTGTCGTCCATGTAAAAGTCAACGCCGAATTTATATAAATGGGATTGGTTATTGTTTCCAAATTTAAAATCTTGAAAGGAATCATCATCAAGCCTGTCTACGAAGCCAAAATTGTCATACTTCCCAATATTGTTACCATAATTACCGTAAAAATTGAACTTTCCGTTGCGGTAGTTCATGTCGATGGAGCTGTTGAATTTGGCGAAAATCTCTTTGGTGACCCCAACGTTTAAATTACCGTTAAACCCGATCTGAGTGTTTTTATGCAGTTTTATGTTGATGATACCGCTCATGCCCTCAGGATTGTATTTTGCAGAAGGGTTGGTGATTAATTCAATAGATTTTATTGAAGTGGAAGGGATTTGTCTCAACAATTGGGCAACGGGTACATTGCTTAATTTGCCATCCACCATCACGCGTACGTTTTCATTGCCCCGCAAACTGATATTGCCTGTTTGCTGATCCACATTTACAGATGGGAGATTGTTCATAATATCACTTGCCGTAGCGCCAGCAGTAGTCAAGTCTTTTCCAACGGTAATTACTTTTCGATCCACTTTCTGCTGAATGGTGGAAACCTCCGCAACAACCGTAACTTCTTCAAGGCTTTCCAGTTCTTCTTCAAGATAAATATCTCCTAAATTAACGTTATAATCGCCCCTTTTCAGCGTAACAGATCTGTTATAAGTTTTGTAGCCAATATATTGAATGCTGACGGTTACTTTGCTCTCTTCTATTTTTTCAATTTTAAAAGAACCGTCATCTAAGGTGATGCCCCCGGTTAAAGTTTCCCCAGTGTTATTTTTAATGATAACGTTTACATAGGGTAAGGGTTGCTTCAGTCTTGCGTCCAATACTGTTCCTGAAATGGTGCCTCTTTTGGCCTCCCCGGTTTCCGGTGGGGTGTTAAGGGCTGTCAAAGGTGAAATAGCGAAAAGAAACAGCCCTAGAAAAACGAAATTTTTCATTGTGATTGATTAGTTTGATTGATGATTAGCAACTAAATTGCTCAACAAAGAGACGTTTCTTTAGGGATTATGTTACTCTTTTTAACAAAAAATTATACCTTTTTAACATATAGGGGTAGTAGGATTTAATGAAATTTGAATAAAGAACTGATAATGCGTAATAAAACATTAGTGTTTGGGGCATCACTAAAGCCCAATAGATATTCCAATTATGCCATTCAAAGATTGGTGGCCAACGCTATTGAAGTGGTGGCTTTTGGATTGAAAAAAGGCGAGGTAGAAGGTGTTGAAATACAAACTGAGTTAATGGAATACGATGATATCCATACGGTAACCTTATACTTGAATGCAAAACGTCAAAGGGAATATTACGATTATATTGTGTCCTTAAAACCTGAGCGTGTCATCTTCAACCCTGGAACCGAAAATCCAGAATTCTATCGGGTTTTAAAAGAAAACAATATTTCTTTTCAGCCTGCCTGTACGCTAGTTTTGCTTGCGACGAATCAGTATTAAACCAAGGAAGGTAAGCAGGCCATTGATGATTAATATTTCAAAACCAATTTGATAACCGTTCAATAAATCCACCGAATAGGCATTAATGAAATAGGACACGATTGGCGCTAAAATAGCAATTATCCAAACATATTTATCCTTTATATGCGCCTTTGTAAAAATGCCAAAAGCAAACAAGCCTAAAAGTGGGCCGTAGGTGTAGCCGGCGGCTTTAAACAATTCCCAAATAACGGACACATCCTTAAAAATCAAGTCGAATAATAGTATCACCACAACCAATAAAATGCTCACGAAAACATGGGTGGTTTTCCGTACTTTTTTTTGTTTCTCAGTTGGTTTTTTGTCCAGTTCAATAATGTCGATGCAAAACGAAGTGGTTAAAGACGTTAAAGCTGAATCAGCACTGGAATAGGCTGCCGCAATCAGCCCCAATAAAAAGAAGGCTGAGGTTAAAACTCCAATTTCAGGAAGCATGGCAATGGTTGGGAACAGGTCATCTTTTTTCGCTGTTATGCCATGTTGTTGGGCATACTGGGTTAACAAAAGGCCAAGTGCCAAGAATAAAATGTTGACAAAAATCAAGACCACACTAAAGGAGATCATGTTTTTTTGAGCCTCTTTCAGATTCTTACAAGTGAGGTTTTTTTGCATCATATCCTGGTCAAGTCCCGTCATGGTGATGGTAATAAACATGCCCGCCAAAAAGCTTTTTATGAAATATTGCGCATCATTCACATCGTCACAAAAGAATGTTTTGCTTAGTGGACTTTCCTTTACATTCGAATAAATTTCTGAAATACCATTCAAATCTAATGCAGAGGCCAAAAATACAATGGTGACTACTACCGAGATCAACATAAAAAGTGTCTGCAACGTATCCGTAAAAATGATGGTTTTAATACCGCCTTTAAAGGTATAAAGCCAAATGAGTGCTATCGTGATAATAACGGTCACAAAAAATGGAATTTCAAATTGATTGAACACCAAAAGTTGTAATACTTTAGCTACTAAAAACAATCGAAATGCGGCACCTACTGTCCTAGAGATTAAAAACGCGATAGATCCTGTTTTATAGCTCACATTGCCAAACCTGTCCTTTAAATAGCTGTAAATTGAAATAAGATTCAGCTTATAATACAAGGGCAAAAGCACGTAGGCAATCACCAAATACCCAAAAAAATACCCAAAAACGACCTGTAAATACCCAAATTGTTTGGCCTCAACCGCACCGGGTACAGATATAAAAGTCACCCCCGAGAGCGAAGCCCCAATCATCCCGAAGGCCACCAAATACCAAGGTGCAGATTTGTTTGCTTTAAAAAAGGCATCGTTGGAATCTTCCTTTCCCGTGAAGTAGGAGATTAAAATCAAAATGATAAAATAAGCACCGATTAATAGAAGAATAGATGTTGGAGACATTGGTAATGAAACTTTAATATTTTCGAAAATAACCTTTTTTCTAAACTCTAACAGCTCGGCGGTCTATTTTCTATAAAAGAAAATCCCTAATTTCGCAGATATGGAATTTTCCTCAAAATTATTGGAGAATGCGGTCAACGAAATGTCGCAATTGCCGGGTATTGGTAAGCGAACTGCATTGCGTTTGGTGCTTCACATGCTCAGGCAACCCGCAACCCAAACAAATGCTTTATCCCAAGCTTTGATGCAAATGAGAACGGGGATAAAATTCTGTAAATCCTGCCATAATATTAGTGATGTGGATGTTTGCGAGATTTGCGCCAATCCCAATAGGGATGAAAGTGTGATTTGCGTGGTGGAGGACATTCGGGATGTGATGGCCATTGAAAATACCAGCTCTTTCAAAGGGCTGTACCATGTGTTGGGAGGGAAAATTTCGCCTATTGATGGTATTGGCCCACATGATTTGAATATTGTGTCTTTAGTGGAAAAAGTGAAGCTAGGAGGTGTGAAAGAAATTATTTTTGCGTTGAGCTCAACCATGGAGGGTGACACCACCAATTTTTATATTTTCAAACAGATTCAAGATTTTGATGTGGCGACGTCCACTATCGCAAGAGGCATTTCTGTGGGGGACGAACTGGAATATACCGACGAAATCACCCTCGGACGAAGTATATTAAATCGGGTGCCGTTTGAATCATCCTTAAAACTTTAACTATCTTTTTTTGAAACTTTCCGTAGTTATACTCAACTATAATGTGCGCTACTTTTTGGAACTCTGTTTAAAAAGTGTGCAGGAGGCCATTACAGATTTGGATGCGGAAATTATTGTGGTAGACAATAAGTCACCGGATGACAGTTGTACTATGGTCAAGCAATTATTTCCGAAAGTAAAACTGATTAAAAATGCTGAAAACCATGGTTTTTCAAAAGGAAATAATATTGGAGTCGAAGTGGCAAAAGGCGAATATATCTGTATTTTGAATCCGGACACTGTGGTTCCTGAAGATATATTCAGAACGATGCTTTCGTTTTGTGAAACACGTGAAAATTTAGGGGCCGTTGGTTGTAAATTGATAGATGGCACGGGCAGTTTTTTACCGGAAAGCAAACGGAACATTCCAATGGTGAATGTGGCTTTAAAAAAGTTGTTGGGCAATTCAAAACGTTATTATGCCAATCATTTAGGTGAAAATGATACAGGTAAAGTGGACATTTTGGTTGGTGCGTTCATGTTTTTAAAACGAAAGGTGTATTTGGAAGTTGGTGGTTTTGACGAGGATTATTTTATGTATGGTGAAGATATTGATTTGTCTTACAGTCTGTTGAAGGCCGGGTATCAAAATTACTATTTTGGAGAAGCTCCCGTTCTGCATTTTAAAGGGGAAAGTACCTTGAGGGATAAAAAGTATTCTGAACGTTTTTATGGAGCCATGCAAATTTTTTACAAAAAGCATTTTAAAAAGAATTTATTGTTTGATGCCCTAGTGGGTATGGGAGTGAGGGTAGTTCCGTTTCTAAAGGGAAAAGATTCGAATGGAGGGCAACAGCCGTTGCGCTATATTCTTCTTTCTGATAAAAAGAATAAAGGATTGGATGCTGTTTTGCCCAAAGAAACGGAAGTCAGGTCTGAAATTGGTAATTTTGAACCAGGAACGGAATTAATTTTTGATAATAACAAGTTGACTTTTAGTGATATACTGAAAACAATGGAAGCCAATACCAATAATAGGGGCTTTACGTTTAAAATTTGGCCCAAAAATTCTAACTTTATTGTGGGAAGCAATAGTGCTTCGGGAAGGGGGGAGGTTGTTACCTTTTAAAAGGTTTTGTTGTGTATAATTTAAAAAAATTGGCGATTTTTAGTTAATTTTGCAATCGAAATAAAAAATATAGGCTTTAATTTAAAGAAATGGCAAAGTTTGAATTGACGTTACCGAAAATGGGAGAGAGTGTTGCGGAAGCAACCATCACATCGTGGCTAAAGGATGTGGGCGACACCATCGAATTGGATGAGGCTGTTTTGGAAATTGCCACGGATAAAGTGGACAGCGAAGTACCAAGCGAGGTTGAAGGTGTTTTGTTGGAAAGGCGCTTTGAAGTGGATGATGTTGTTCAAGTTGGGCAAGTATTGGCTGTTATTGAAATAGAGGGTGATGATGTGCCTATTACTGAAACTCAAGAGGTTTCAAATGAAGCCCCTGAAGAAGCGGTGACCCAGCTTACCGAGCGTGTTGAAATTGCCAAAACAGAAGTGAGTGCCTCTGCGCCAACTATTTCGAGCAATGAGCGTTTTTATTCCCCATTGGTTAAAAATATTGCCAAGCAAGAAGGTATTTCTCAGGAGGAATTGGATGCTATTCCTGGTACTGGAAAAGAGGGAAGGGTGACTAAAAATGACATTCTTGCGTATATAGAAAATGGAGGAAAAGAAGTTGTTAAAGTTGATCCAGCACCGCAAAAAGAAGCCCCAGCTCAACCTATAAAGGAAGCTCCAAAACCTCAAGCTAAACCTGTTGTGGTAAGTGGCGAGGATGAAATTATTGAAATGACTCGCATGGGGAAATTAATTTCCCAGCACATGACGGACTCGTTGCAAACTTCTGCCCACGTGCAAAGTTTTATTGAAGCCGATGTTACTAAAATCTGGAATTGGCGCAACAAAGTAAAAGGGGCTTTTGAAAAACGAGAAGGCGAAAAGCTGACGTTTACGCCTATTTTTATGGAAGCTGTTGCTAAAGCCCTGCGTGATTATCCGTTGTTGAATATTTCGGTAGACGGCGATAAAATCATCAAAAAGAAAAACATAAATATTGGTATGGCTACAGCCTTGGGCGATGGTAATTTGATTGTGCCAGTCATCAAAAATGCAGACCAATTGAACTTGGTTGGGATGACCAAACAGGTAAATGATTTGGCCAATCGCGCAAGGAATAATGCTTTAAATCCAGACGATATTAAAGGTGGTACTTACACGGTTACCAATGTTGGGTCTTTTGGAAGTATTATGGGCACGCCCATTATTAATCAGCCCCAAGTCGGGATTTTGGCTTTAGGAGCGATTCGAAAAGTGCCTGCGGTAATTGAAACCTCCGAAGGTGATTTTATTGGTATCCGATACCGTATGTTCTTATCCCATTCCTATGACCACCGTGTGGTAAACGGTGCTTTGGGAGGCATGTTTGTTAAGGCCGTAAAGGATTATTTGGAGGCTTGGGATATTAATCGGGAGATATAATCAAAATTTAAATAACATCGAAACCCGACCAATGTGGTTGGGTTTTTTATTTTTGCAAAAAGAAATCAATCAATAAACATAAATGCAATTAAACCTAACAAAACCCATCTGTTTTTTTGATTTAGAAACCACAGGGGTGAATATTACCACAGACCGAATCGTCGAGATTTCCATTCTAAAAGTACATCCAAATGGAAAGGAGGAGACCAAGACTTGGCGGGTAAATCCAGAGATGCTTATTCCTAAGGAGGTTACGGCTATTCACGGGATTTCGGATGCTGATGTAACCGATAAACCAACGTTTAAGGAATTGGCTAAGGAGGTTTACAATATGATAAAGGATTCGGATTTGGGCGGATTTAATTCCAATCGTTTTGATATTCCCTTGTTGGTGGAAGAAATGTTGCGTGCTGAGGTGGATTTTGATATGAAAAACCGTCAGGCCATTGATGTGCAGACCATTTTCCATAAAATGGAACAGCGAACTTTGAGCGCGGCCTATAAATTTTATTGCGATAAGGATTTGGATAATGCGCATAGTGCTGAGGCAGATACCGTCGCAACATATGAGGTGCTTAAAGCCCAACTGGAAAAGTATGACGCACTGGAAAACGATGCGAAGTTTTTGGCCGAGTTTAGTTCTAGAAAAAAGTTTGCTGATTTTGCAGGTTTTATTGCTTACAATAAGAAAGGAGAGGAATGTTTTTCATTTGGAAAGCATAAAGGGAAATTGGTAACCGAAGTTTTGGAGAAGGAGCCGGGCTATTTTGGTTGGTTGTTGAATGCAGATTTCCCGTTGTACACTAAGAAGGTATTGACGGCGATTAAGTTGCGACAGTTTAATAATAAGTTTTAAGAGACAGGAGACAGGAGTTGGTAGCTAGAAGTCGGAAGCATGGAGCATGAAGTGCCAATCTGTACGTTTTAAGATTTTAAGTCCACTTATTTTTCATAAGAGTGAGAGTTCCCCTTCTTGGAGGGGCTAGGGGTGGGTTTGAAGAGCAAGAGTGGCGGGTTAGGGATTGAACGGCCTGTTTGAAATCCCCGACGCAGGAGGGATTGAGTAGTGAAAGCCCGACCCTCCCAATAGCTATCGGGAGGGGGACGCTCAAATAAAAATTCTCGCTTTGCGTCTTAGCGACTTTGCGCGAAAAAAGAAGCGTATGAAATTAATTTGCATCGGTAGAAATTATACCGAACATATTGAAGAACTGGAAAACGAAAAGCCTACGGATCCCGTTGTGTTTTTAAAACCTGATACCGCTATTTTATTGAAAAAACAGCCGTTTTTCATTCCAGATTTTTCTGAGGATGTGCACCATGAAGTGGAGGTTTTGGTGAAAATAAACCGTGTAGGGAAGCATATTGCGAAGAAATTTGCTTATAAATACTATGATGAAATTGGCTTAGGTATTGATTTTACGGCCCGAGATTTGCAAGGGGAATTAAAGGCAAAAGGCCTGCCTTGGGAAAAGGCAAAGGCGTTTGATGGAGCAGCAGTTGTGGGGAAATGGCTTCCAAAAATGGACTTTGAGGACGTAAACGCCATTGAATTTTCTTTAAAAAAGAACGATATTTTTGTGCAAAAAGGAAATACAAGCCACATGCTTTGGAAAATTGATGAATTAATTGAATATGTCTCGAAATATTTCACTTTAAAGATTGGAGATATTATATTTACGGGCACACCTGCTGGAGTTGGTAAGGTTGTTGCTAACGATAAATTGAAAGGTTTTATAGGAGATAAAGAACTATTTTCGATAACAGTTAAATAACATGGAACAACACTACAAATTATTTAGGGTAAGAGAGTTAGCAGATAACGATGAGGATTTTGTGATGGCTTTGGCCGCCACATTTTTGGAGGAGGTGCCAGAGGACGCAGACCGTTTAAAAAAGGCAGTAGCCGAAAAGGATTATCATACGGCATATCAAGCGGCGCACAAAATGAAACCGACAATTGATTTATTTGAATTGGGGGTATTGCAGGATTTGATTGAGGTGCAGGATTGGGGGAAGTTCACCAAAACGGATATGGACATAACCGATAAACTGGACATCGTCATTACTGCCGTTGACAATGCCACTGCGGAAATTAAGGCAGATTTTGGATTATAACTATGCTGGCAGAAATCATAACCATTGGCGACGAACTTCTTATTGGTCAGGTTATTGATACAAATTCTGCCTTTATCGCAGAAACCCTTAACAGCATTGGGGCTTCTATTTATCAAATTACTTCCATACAGGATGATAGGGAGCATTTGCTACAAGCCTTTAAAGATGCTGAAAGTCGCGTAGATATTATTATCATCACGGGTGGGCTGGGGCCTACAAAGGATGATATCACCAAAAAAACCATTGCAGAATATTTTAATGATACGTTAGTTCGAGATGCTTCGGTAACCAAAAATATCGAGGATATTTGGAAAAAATATGTTCGTCAAACCTTGCTTCAAGTAAATAGGGACCAAGCCTTAGTGCCTTCAAAAGCCGAAGTGTTGATGAACGAATTGGGGACTGCCCCGGGTATGTGGTTGGATAAAGGGGATAAGACCTTCATTTCGCTTCCGGGTGTTCCGTTTGAAATGAAACAGCTGATGGAGAACAAAGTGATACCAAAGCTTCAGGAAAAATACGAATTCCCATTTATTCTGCATAAGACATTATTGACCTACGGCTTGGGTGAAAGCACTTTGGCCAAGCGTATTGAGGCTTGGGAGGACGCTTTGCCGACTGATATTAAATTGGCCTATATGCCTAATCTAGGTAGTGTACGTTTGCGTTTGTCTTCCAAAGGGCTTGACGAACAAAAGGTGAGACAAGGTATTGACGCCGAAATAAAAAAGGTGCTTCCTTTGATAGAAGATGCCTTTGTAGGGTTTGAAGATGAAGCTGAATCTTTGGAGTTAATTATAGCAAACCGATTGACCGCATCTGGAAAGACATTATCTATTGCTGAAAGTTGCACAGGCGGGGACTTGGCAGGACAATTTACCCAAAATGCCGGTGCGTCCAACTATTTTAATGGTGGGGTTGTGACTTACGCAACCGACTCTAAAATTAAGGTCTTGGGCGTTCCTAAAGCGCTTGTTGAGGAGCATTCAGTGGTGAGCAAAGAGGTGGTGGAGGCCATGGCTAAAAATGTCCGTGAACTTTTTGATGCAGATTATGGGATTGCTACTACCGGAAATGCAGGGCCATCCAAAGGTGATTCCGATGTTGAGGTTGGTACCGTTTTTATAGCTGTAGCCACCAAAAACACTGTAGTTTCTGAAGTATTTATGTTGGGATCTGCCCGTAAGCGTGTCATTAGGAAAGCGGTCAATAAAGCCCTTGAAATGCTCGAAAAAGAAATTTTAAAAAATTGATGCTTTAAAAAAGCATTCCTCAATGCGAAGTGTTGAGGTAACCTTTGAAACTGTCATTCCCGTGCAGACGGGAATCCAAAATATCAGGATTTTTTAAGTTTTAAAGCCTGAACATTGTGGTGAAAAGGCCTTACTTTTTGGGCGTTTTTCACCTCAAATAAATCTCTTTAAAAAATTCGATATTTTAATTGCCATAATTATAAATTTGAGTATATTTGCACCTCGTTTTTAAGCAACAACACATTTAAAAGCTAAGGATAATGTCAAGAGTTTGTGAACTTACAGGGAAGAAGGCAATGGTTGGTAACAACGTTTCCCACGCTATGAACAAAACCAAGCGCAGATTTGACGCGAATTTGGTAAAGAAACGTTTTTACATCCCAGAAGAAGACAAATGGATTACTTTAAAAGTATCTACTTCTGCTTTAAAAACCATTAATAAAATTGGAATTTCGGCCGCACTAAAAGAAGCAAAAGCCAAAGGATTTATAAAATAATACGTCAGGGTAAAGTAGCATAAAATGGCAAAGAAAGGTAATAGAATACAGGTAATTTTAGAATGTACGGAGCATAAGGAGTCTGGACAACCAGGAACTTCAAGGTACATTACCACCAAGAACAAAAAGAACACGCCAGACAGAATGGAGTTAAAGAAATTTAACCCAATCTTAAAGCGAATGACGGTTCATAAAGAAATTAAGTAATACGTTTTACAAGCTAAAACAAAAATATAAGCCATGGCAAAGAAAGCAGTAGCATCGTTACAAACAGGTTCCAAAAGATTAACAAAAGCCATTAAAATGGTGAAGTCTCCTAAAACAGGGGCTTACATGTTTGTAGAATCCGTAATGAGCCCAGACCAAGTAAACGATTTCTTAAACAAGAAATAAACGTTTATTTTTCAAGATATATAAAAGCTACCGTCTTTTAAGATGGTAGCTTTTTTTATATTTACAACTCAAATTTTAATGACAGTATTTCAGTTGCATCAGAAGGGCAAGGAAGTTGTCATCAAGTATTTGGGCGTTACCACAAGGGTCGGGCTTTCCGCTGTATCTTTTTAAAGTGTCATTGCGAGGAGCTGGCGACGTGGCAATCTTAAACAGGAAAAGTTTCAAACCAAAATTAATGGGTTGCTATTTCTTTAAAAAGGATGCCACTTCAATCGCTAACGCAGAAGACCATTCAGTCCTTAATCGACCGTTTAGTCTTATTAATTACAAACCCTAATGATTGAGTAAGGACGATTAAACGTTTAAACTCATCAACGAATAAACAATTACAAATGAGTTTTTTCAAAAAAATATTCTCCTCAGAAAAAAAGGAAACCCTCGATAAAGGACTGGAAAAATCAAAAAGCAGTTTTTTTGGTAAACTAAGCAAGGCCGTAGCCGGAAAGTCCAAAGTGGATGATGAAGTTTTGGACAATCTGGAAGAAGTATTGGTCACCAGTGATGTTGGCGTAAATACTACTCTCAAAATTATCGAACGTATCGAAGAACGCGTATCCAAGGACAAATACTTGGGTACGGACGAACTCAATCAAATCCTGCGCGAGGAAATTGCCGGGCTGTTATCGGAAACCAATTCCGGTGAGGAATCCGAATTCACCATCCCAGAAGGCAAGAAGCCATACGTGATGATGGTAGTAGGTGTAAACGGGGTGGGTAAAACCACTACAATTGGTAAATTGGCCAGTCAGTTTAAAAAACAAGGACTTAATGTAGTGCTGGGTGCAGCAGATACATTTAGAGCTGCCGCAATAGACCAATTACAGGTTTGGGCGGATAGGGTAGATGTTCCCATAGTAAAACAATCTATGGGTAGCGATCCCGCTTCGGTAGCATTTGATACCCTAAAAAGTGCAGTAACCCAAAATGCAGATGTGGTCATCATTGATACCGCCGGACGCTTGCATAATAAAGTCAACCTAATGAACGAGTTGACCAAAGTAAAGCGCGTGATGCAAAAGGTGGTGGACGATGCCCCACACGATGTACTTTTAGTTTTGGACGGTTCCACAGGGCAAAACGCCTTTGAACAAGCCAAGCAATTCACGGCGGCAACAGAAGTAACTTCCTTAGCAGTCACCAAATTGGATGGCACGGCCAAGGGTGGTGTGGTGATTGGTATTTCAGACCAATTTCAAATTCCGGTAAAGTATATTGGCGTCGGTGAAGGTGTTGATGATTTACAGGTATTCAATAAATACGAGTTTGTGGACTCCTTCTTCAAATAGAATTTGAATCGTTTTTTGTCACAGAAGAACTTAAGAGCGATGGCGCTAATTTTATTAGTGTACTCCTTTTTTGTTGTTTTTGGGCGTTTAGCAAGAATATTATGGGTTTATTTGGATTTTAGTAAAAATCCTTTGCTTCCACAGTATTTATACAAATACGTCAATTTTCCATCATATTTTATTATTCCATCTTTTTGCGCAATAATTCTTATTGTTTATCAGCATATGAGACGAAAAGTGCTAAATGCTAAACTCATTTTTTCCTGTTTTCTAATAAGCTGTATTCATTTTTTGTTTGGTGGTTACATAGAAATGTTTATTCATAATTTTAACCCTTACTCGAATTAATCCACCAACTTATTGATCTCCCCCCAAAGCTCATTATCAAAACTGCTGGGGCCTAAAAGGGATTCTCCAGCATCGTCTCCCATTCTAATAATTACTAAGTTTTGACTCGGAAGCACATACATTTTTTGGTCGTCCTTACCCAATCCAGCATATAAGTCATCAGGCGCATTAGGGATTAATTTCCCTTGGAATTCAAACGTCAATCCCGGCCCTCGGTAGCTGTCCTTTCCATTCAACCAGTACAAATAACCGTAGGCTTTATTGAGATTTTGTGAAGAGTTGGTCATCGCATTAAAGTAGGCTTCGTCATTCAAAATAACTTCACCGTCCCATACCCCCTTATTGAGGTTCAAAAGTCCAAAACGTGCCATACTTCGGGCCGTACTGAAATAGAGATTGTTATACCCAAAAGGTACCCAAGCCCCTTGCATTCCAATTTTATCCCGCAATTTTTCATTAAAATAGGTTTTAAATTCTGTATTGACCGCACCCGCTACGATGTCATGAAGTATGGTGTACGCCCCATTGTGGTAATACCAAAACGTTCCGGGTTCATTTTTGAATTCAAAGCAATCTTTGTCCGTACAGTTGTTATTGGGTACGGTATAATCCAAACCTGTGGTCATCGTTAAATGATGCCTAATCTTGATGTTGCTTTCTTGCTCGGGAGTGAGATGGGACCATCCTTCACCTAAATACACATTAGATGCTTCATCAATGGCCAAATGCCCTTCAACTTGGGCAATTCCTGTAGTAAAGGCAGCTAAATTTTTAGCGGCAGAATTCCAAACCAAATTGGTGCCAGCATCTGCACCATTGCCGTACCATTCCACTACTATTTTGCCGTCTTTCAATATCAAAAAAGCTTTGGAGCCTCTATCTTCCACAAAGTCGAGCAATGGCTGAAGTGCAGCAACATTCCAATTCAATTCTGCAACTGATGTGGTTTCCCAAGTATCGGAGTTTATTGGCGGAAAATATAATCCAGTTTCTGGTGAGGGTTTTGGGGTGCCAGTAGTGTCCACTGAAGAACAACTAAAGCTCACTATAAACAATAAAATAAGGACGAAGATTGTCTTTTTCATAACGTAGGATTTCAATTTAGGACATTCAAATATATAAAAGGTTTAACAGAAAATAGTTCAAAGTTCTAAGTTTCAAGTTCAAAGTACCCCGAAATCCATGATGAAATCGTAAATCATTACCTATCTTTGCACCTCGTTTTAAAAAGGTATGCGCACAAAATCACTCAAAAAGAATAGAATAAATGTTGTCACACTTGGTTGTAGCAAAAACGTGTATGATAGTGAGGTGCTGATGGGTCAACTTAAAGCCAGCGGTAAGGATGTGGTGCACGAACAGGAAGGCAATATTGTTGTCATAAATACTTGTGGATTCATCAATAATGCCAAGGAAGAGAGCGTCAATACCATTTTGGAATTCATGCAGAAAAAAGAAGCTGGAGATGTGGATAAAGTGTTTGTGACAGGTTGTTTAAGTGAACGTTATAAACCCGATTTGCAAAAGGAAATCCCCAATGTGGATCAATATTTTGGGACAACTGAATTGCCGAGTTTATTAAAAGCCTTGGGTGCAGATTACAAACACGAATTGATTGGCGAACGCCTGACCACCACCCCGAAAAATTATGCCTATTTAAAAATTGCCGAAGGTTGCGATAGGCCATGCTCATTTTGTGCCATCCCTTTGATGCGCGGGAAACATCGCAGTACACCTATCGAAGACATTGTGATAGAAGCCGAAAAATTGGCATCCAATGGTGTAAAAGAGCTGATATTGATTGCCCAGGATTTGACCTATTATGGGTTGGATTTATACAAAAAACGAAATCTTGCTGAACTGTTGGAAGCTTTGGTTAAGGTAGAAGGCATCGAATGGATCCGTCTTCATTATGCGTTTCCAACAGGTTTTCCAATGGATGTTTTGGAAGTGATGCAACGGGAGCCAAAAATCTGCAATTATCTAGATATTCCATTGCAGCATATTTCAGATTCTATTTTGAAAAGTATGCGTCGTGGCACAACACAGGAGAAGACGACAAAGCTGTTGCAAGAGTTTAGAGCTAAAGTTCCAGAAATGGCCATTAGAACCACACTGATTGTGGGTTACCCTGGCGAAACAGAGGAAGATTTTCAAACCTTGAAGGAGTGGGTTAGAGCGATGCGATTTGAGCGTTTGGGTTGCTTTACATACTCGCACGAAGAAAATACACATGCCTATAATTTTGAGGATGATGTGCCCGAAGAGGTCAAGATTGGTAGGGCCAACCAAATCATGGAAATCCAATCCCAGATTTCTTGGGAATTAAATCAAGAAAATATAGGGCAGGAATTTAAAGTGGTTATTGACAGAAAAGAGGGTAATTATTTTGTCGGACGTACGGAATACGATTCGCCTGATGTGGATAATGAAGTTTTGATTAATGCCTCAAAAACCTATTTAAAAACTGGGGAATTCGCCAAAGTCAAAATCATCGATGCAGAAGACTTTGACCTTTATGCTGAGGTTGTGTCATAACACAAAAAAACCGATTAAGTCGGATACTTAATCGGCTTTCCTGTCTTAAGGAATCCTCAATTTATACTATGATTCTTCCTTTTTTGCACTTTTTTTATCAAGTTGCTTTTTAATCTTTTTTATAGCATTTTCAATAGATTTTTCAGGCTCAATAATATTATAGGCGCCCCAAAATTCTGGGTCTGAAAAGCCAGAGGTCTGCTCGGTCAAAATAGTTGACGGCCTTAACATTCTATCTCGGGATTTAGCAACTTTGGTTTCTGGAATTTCCCAATTGGTAATAGCCATTTCGCTATTTAAGGCATAAATGCTGTTGAATAATTTTCCTTTCCAGTTCACCTTAAAAGTCAACCCTATATTGCTGTAGGCGTAGTGCCACTTGCCGTTCTGCGTCCTGTATTGCACTTTATAGGTAGCTTCGGTAGGATATACATCCACTTTTCTAGGTTTCTTTCTAACGAACATTCTACTGGACAATTCCTTGTTTTTTACATTCAAACTATATTTGGCGCTGGTTAAAGCCAGGGTATGCGAGTCAATATATAGTTTTCCATAGTACATAGGCGTTTTTACATCAGGTTTTTGCTTAAAGTTTACGACATACACTATATTTTTATTGATATTGGTAGATGTCTCATAGTTGAAGTCATATAGGTCAATATCCTCTTCGGTAAAGATATATTCGGGATATTTTACCAAATCGGTATACAAGTTACTGAACGGGCCTCCTTGCAATTTCAATGCTAAAGTGTCCAGCCTAGAGTAATTTGTATTTTTGCGTGATTTGATAAGTTCAATATGGTCATTTCTTAGACTGCTGTAAGGTTGCTTATGGATTTTCACCACCGCTTCCGAAAGTGATGCATTTTTACGTCTTTTTTTTATGGTTTCTCTGTAAAAGGCGGTCATTAAAGCGTTTTTGTCATTGTAAGCCGAACTTTTATTTTCCAATGTTTTCAGGACTAAAGTTCTCGCGTCGAATGGAGGTGCCGCAATGCTTACGGCGGTGAGCTCAGTTAAACTAGGTTTGAGTTCAATCTTTTCAGCAGTTCCCAAATCGATAATATTCAAAAGTTTTCTTTCGTAACCCAAATGGGTGATTACCAATTTAGCATCGAGGTATTTATAAGGGATTTTTAAAAGGAACTCTCCATCGGAGTTTGTTACGGTACTGATATTGGTACCATCCACTATAATATCTGTAAAGATCAGTTCGTCACGGGTTTCTTCATCAATGATCTTCCCGCTTACTTCTTTTATGGCCTGTGAGTCTTGCGCCTGTGCAAAAACAAAAGAGCACAAAAAGGTAAGTACCAAGCCAAATTTTATAACGTTCTTATTTTTCATAGTATAGGAGTTTATTTCTTGTTAATTTACGAAAAAAAGATGTAATAAACTGCCTTTCAGTTAGTTTTAAGAAAAATTTAATATCGCCTTATTCCAAACTTGGTATCAGATTGTATTTTTATTTATGTTGAAATAGTATTAAGGTCTTTTTTATTTAATTCCTAAGCTATCTTTAGTTAGCTTGAGATGGGATACTTTCAGCTCCGTGTCCCGTCCGTCACATAAATTTTAAAATTCTATATACTTCAACTTTATAAGTATGAAAAGGACCCGAAGCGTCTAATATGTGGTTTCTAATAGTAATACTGTCAATTTTGTAGGAGCATTTTCAATGGACAAAGGGTGGACATCAACGGATTTATTTTTTTTATTAATTCCATATCGATACATTAGTGTAACCTAACTTGATATCTATGCCATCCAACCACACTATAAAACCTAGTGCAGTTACCGTATTGCGCCTAAAGCTTTCACCCGAGTTGTTATCCTCTTGATTGTTATGAAGAAACATTTACTATTCACTTTTGTTTTTCTATTTAGTGCTGCCCTTTATGGACAGCAGTTGTACATGGAGTATGGTTCTACCATCTCGTCGTTCGATTATAAAAACTCACAAGGAGAACGATTGAATAACCTTTTATCTCGTTCAAAATCCTATTTCGGTATGGGGTACAGGCATACCCTCAATGGTGCAAAGACTTTATTTTTGAATGCCGGCATTTCCTATAATAATTATGGTGCTATAGGTAGTGAAAGTAGTGTGGACAATTATTTTGAATGGGATGTAAGTTATTTGGGAGCTAATGCAGGTTTGGATTTAAAAATATTCCAATTGCGTGATCTTATTTTTTATGCGAATGGATCTACGGCACTTGAATTTATGGTGAGGGGCAATCAGACTATAAATAATGATGTGTTCAATTTGGTGGGTGAAGATGAATTCAATAACAATATTTTGTTTTTAAGGGCGGGAGTACTGATGCAATACCCCATTTCAAGCTCAACGGCAATTTACGTGGGCTATAAATATGGGAGTTCTGTGCTGATAAATAGTGGCGAAAGTGAGGAAAAACTGAAGCTAAACGCACATCAATTTGGTATAGGTTTCATCATCAATTTGCCTACGTGCTATTGTGATTTTTAGCGATTTTATGAAGTGGACAAATAATGGACAGTCGATGAACGAACAGATAAATTAAATAAATTAGTATGACACTTTAAGCTGTGAAAAGAAAAAATGAAGATTAAAAATATAAACGTATTAGGTTTTTTGATGTTGGCGTTGGGGGTCGTATGTTCAGCCGGTGGGCAAGATACGGCTGGCCAAAAGACATATAAAATCATCCGATCAAGTTTAGGTTCAGGAGGGTCTTCGAAAACCTTCGCCACATCAAAAGGCCAGTATAAAGTAAGCCAAAGCATCGGACAATCCAGCGTTATTGGAACCTACTCTAAGATTGGTTACCATTTGAGGCAAGGCTACCAACAGCCTTCGTCCAAAATTCGTGTAGCCAAAACTTCAGATGAAAACAATCTCTTGGCCACTGTCCTTCCTAATCCTTTTAACCATAAAATTTCGGTGTCTTTCAATGAAAAGACTGATGCCCCTATTTCAGTTTTAATTTATGATATCGGTGGAAAGCTCATTTATACAGAAGAGTTTTCACCATCAAAAAATATTCAAATAGACCTTAGGCATGTATCCATGGGTTCATATCTGCTCAAGGCATTTTCAAACGGAAAAGCGTTTAACGCAAAGCTTATAAAACTATAGTACCCAAAAATCATTTGTTATGAAACGAATTTTTACCCTAACGTTATCTTTATTATTATCAACATTGGCATTTGCCCAAACCGATGGGATTACCTATCAGGCTGTCATTATTGGTCCCGATGTTTTGGAATTGCCCGGTGTGGATTCTGAAAACAATTATTTGCCAGTTGCCGATATCGCTATCAAATTCTCCATAATAGCACCTGGAAGTGGTATAGTGGAGTTTACGGAAATTCAAGATACCACCACCGACGAGTTTGGAAGGGTGAATTTGATTATTGGTCAGGCGAATCATGATGAATTTGAAAAAATTGATTGGAATGGTACACCTAAGTCTTTAAAAGTTGAAATCGACTTTAAAAATGGCGATGGTTTTGTAGATATGAGTATTGAAAAATTGACCTATGTGCCCTATGTAGCGCACAGGGATATTACTGCTACCGGTACTTTGGATGTAGATGGCGATACATTTTTAAATCGTGAATTGACCGTAGATGGACCCACTACATTGAATAGCACGTTGACTGTTGCCGGGCAAAACGCTTCTGAACTTACGGGAGATTTAACCGTAGATGGCGAAACTAATTTGAACAACACTCTAAATGTTACCAACCAGAGTGAGTCTAATCTTTCCGGGCCATTAACGGTGGGTAATAATTTAAACCGTCCAGATGCGGCGGCACCAACCGTATTAAACGGCTCTTTGGAAGTGTATGGGGAATCAACTTTTACAAGTTTAGTGGCGGATACATTGACGATTAATGTTGAAACCAATTTGAATGGGGATGTCAATATAACTTCTGATAACCAAGTTAAAATTACCTCGACTTTAACTGGCGATGAATTGGACATAAATAGTTATCCTTTGTTGGTTGAGGGAGGCAATCAAGGTATTGCGGTAAGAGTAAATGCCGTTGGGGCAAGAAATAATAATAATTTCATTTCTTTTTGGGACGAAACGCCTGTTGGGTTGCAACCATACGAGCCTACGGTTTTCAATGCATTGGTTAGGGATATTTTTGATGCGGTTGGCATAGGCAGTGCAGGGGTATTTGATGGATTTAACTATAACCCAAGCCCAGGAGCCAATACAATATCTGGAGTAACCTTACCGGATGCTAACGGACCTATGCTTTGGGGGCGCATTGAAGGTGAAACCGACCCTGACGAATTTATAAATAATGCCGATTATAATTTAGAACAATTGAGTGTCTATTATGACGTAGTAGATGGTTTATTAGATCTTATTTGGGAAATTGCTGATTTAGGAAAAACTACGGTAAATGTTACTGCGGCCTCAACGAGTACAACATTTTGTGCTGGTGTTGGGGGTTGTTTTACTGCGCCAGTTCCATCATTGATTGCGGCTGCTGCTTCTAATTTGGCTGTACAGATTATTAAAGTTACCGCCGCAACAGCTAATGAGGTTTTTGCCGGATATATGCTCAATACGTTTTACGATAATAAGAATAGGTTTAGAGGGGTGTCCTATGCTTCCGGAGCGGGGGATTATGCCGAGTATTTGGAACGTATGTACAGTAGCGAAACAATGAGTTATGGCGATATTGTTGGAATCTATGGAGGCAAAATTTCAAAAAAAACCGCTGGTGCCCAGCGCATGATGGTGATATCATATAAACCAGCCGTATTGGGAGCATTGCCACAAGATAACAACGCCCATCTTTTCGAAAAAGTGGCATTTATGGGGCAAGTGCCAGTAAAGGTGATTGGACCTGTAAATATTGGGGATTATATTCTTCCTAGTGGAGGTAATAATGGTCTGGGCATTGCAGTTTCACCAGATGACATCACGGCCAAAGATGTGAAGAATATCGTTGGCGTAGCTTGGGAGTCCTCGATAAGCAACTTAAGTTACAATCTCATCAATACTGCTGTTGGCATCAACAACAACGACAATAGCCCTATTGTACAAAAACTGGAGCAACAGGTTTTAGAGCAAAAGCAACAATTGGATGAACTTACTGATGTTCTGGCTAACGCACTGAAACGTTTGGATGCCTTAGAGAATGGGGACACTTATTATGATGCCTACAAGCCGGAAGTCCATGAGGATTCTAAAAATAACATGGACCATTATGGACGGAAATATGAAATAAAAGATGAGATCATTTACTATGAAATTACCGATGACGAGATTGAGCAAGGACTTAGAATGGCCGAAAATACTTTTAAGGAATTGGGGGCAACAAAGGCCGAAAATTTCATCTTAAAGAAAATTAAAGAAGACCCTAATTTTAAGGAGCAGTTTAAGGTGCAATTTAGGAAGGCCTTTGAAAAACAAATACACTATCATAAAGAGATAAACACAGAAAACAGAGAAAAACATTAACTGAAAAAGTGTTGAAAAATCGTAAAATGAGGACTGCCTTTTTTGTTTTAACCTTGCTGTCTGTGATTTCCACCGTGCAATCGCAAAACACGGCAATACCCGATGTTAATTTTGAGGAGTATTTGGAGACCCATGATGCTAACGGGGGTGTTGTCCTCATTGGTGACGATAGTAGTATGGGGGATGGGACTGCTAATAATGGTTTAGTGCTTACCGACAGAATTGCCAATGTTGAGTCTTTGATAATAAGTGAAATTGGTGCGTCTGATTTAACGGGAATTGAAGATTTTTCCAGTTTAGAAACTCTTATTTGCAGTAACAATAATTTAGTAAACCTGGATGTTTCTAACAATGCAAATTTAAGAACATTGCTCTGTAGTGCTAATGAGCTGGCAACTTTGGATGTATCCAATAATCTCGATTTGGAAGATTTGGATTGCTCCAGTAATCAGATAATGGTCTTAAATGTTGCTAGCAATACACTGTTAAAAAGCCTGGACTGCTCTGAAAATAGAATCAATGCTTTAAATGTTAACCTCAATACTGAATTGACGCGATTGTCCGTGTCCGGTAATCGAATTGGTGTTTTGCAGGTTGATAATAATGTCAATTTAGAAAACCTGCTATGCGCATCTAATCAGCTTGCCGGCATTAATTTATCGGCAAATACGAATTTAAAGGTATTGAACCTCGCAAATAATTCCATAGCGACATTGGATTTGAGTGCCTTGAATACAGTGGTTTGTCCCAATCCACAAACCGATCCCATAACGCCCTGTCAGGATACATCTTCTATCAATGTATCCAACAATCAATTGACCTCTTTAATCGGTGCTAATGGCTATAACGATTTGATAACCTATTTTAATTCTGAAAATAATCCCGATTTATCCTGTATTCAGGTGGATGCCGGTTTTATGCCCAATGCCAATTGGTCAAAAGACGATTGGACCTATTATGCCGAAACAACTTGCGCCGATATTTATACCTATGTACCAGATGATAATTTTGAGCTAGCCCTCATTGACCTTGGACATGATACTGCCCTTGATAATTTGGTGTTAACTGCAAATATTAGTGGTTTACTAACTCTGGATGTGTCCAATTCAAATATCGATAGTTTGGAGGGGATTCAAGATTTTGTGGCTTTGCAAACACTCAATTGTAGCGGTAACAATATTGAAATGGTTGACATTTCCAACCTATCCGCCTTTTCAAATTTTAATGTTTCCAACAATGACTTGATACAGATAGATTTGGGTAGTAATACAAATTTGGCAGTTCTGAATATCTCAAACAATGCGCTTAATGCTTTGGATGTCAGTAATAACTTGGCCTTGGTAAATTTAGATTGCTCAAATAACTCCATTCAATCTTTAGACGTTAGCAGTTTACCTGTTTTAACAGATTTTAATTGTGAATCCAATGTTTTGCGGGCATTGGATATGCGGAATGGGCAAAACCCAGCCCTTTCAAATTTTAGCGCAGTAAACAATACAGATTTGTCCTGTATTGAAACTGATACGGGTGCGGTTCCCGGTGGGGTAACCTGGGCGGTTGATGCCATAGCTTCTTATGCTATAAATTGCGGCACTTACGTACCCGATGATAATTTTGAACAAGCACTGGTAAACTTGGGGTGGGATACCCTGCCTTTGGACAATTATGTGCCAACTGCCAATATTAATGCACAAACCAATTTGGATATTAGTAGTCTTAATATTTCTGATTTGACCGGTATTGAGGATTTTGTGGCATTACAAACATTGAATTGTTCTGGGAATGAAATCGTTACATTAAATCTGGTAGCAAACACTAATTTAACGAGTATCAATTGTAATAATAATCCATTGGAGTTCGTAGATATCAGAAATGGAAATAATATAAATACAACGCTTTTCAATGCGACCATTAACCCCAACCTATTTTGCATAAATGTTGACCCGGCAGTTATAGGAAATATTCCTGCGGGCTGGACGATAGACCCTATCGCGACATACAATGCAGATTGCGAGAATAACCGATACACTCCAATTCCCGACAATAATTTTGAACAAGCTTTACTTGATTTGGGTATCGATGTCGGTGCACCAGACAATCAAGTGTTAACGGCTAGCATTGAATATTTGGAATCATTAAATATAAGTGGTGAAAATATTCAAAACCTTCAGGGTATAAAGGCATTTTCTTCTTTAATAGAGTTGGATTGCAGCAATAATTATTTAGATGAATTGGACGTTAGCGGAATGGTCAATTTAGAACGATTGTATTGTGGTTCCAATTATTTTTTGACCTCCAATGTGGCTAGCCCCAATGGAGTTTTAAACATAACGGCAACCCCAAGTTTAACAACTTTGTTCTGTGCCGATAATGATTTGGCCGATTTGAATGTAACATTAAACACGAATTTGGAAGTACTCGATTGCTCCAATAACCGATTGGCGCTTTTGGATATTAGCAACAATACAAGTTTGGTGGAGCTGAATTGTGACAATAATCAAATTTCAAACCTTACCACCTATGCTGCAGATAACTTTACTTTAAGTGAATTGAGCTGTGCAAATAACGCACTTACAAACTTGGCCGTTAATCGTTGTTTGGGGTTGACCGAATTGAACTGTAGAGCCAATAGTTTAACCCAACTTAATATTACGGCCAACGTAGTTTTGGAGGTTTTGAATTTTTCAGACAATGAACTTTCGGATGTTAATTTATCAGCAAATACTAATCTGATAACGCTTTCAGGGTCAAATAATGACCTGTCTGAAATAAATGATGTGTCTTCCACAGTTTTGGAGCGAATAATTTTGGATAGCAATCAAATAAATGAACTCAGTGCAGTTTTAATTACTTTGCCATTACTCAAATATCTTGTGGTAAATGGCAATCAATTGACGGATTTGGATGCCAGAAATAATCCGAATTTAATCGAATTGAATGTTGGCAATAATAGTTTGACGTCTTTGGAACTGTCTGCCAATTTGAGTCAATTGAAAACGTTGAATTGTAGCAATAACCTTTTGGGAAATGATTTGGATTTGTCCACGATAGGCACGGGAGCGTGTCCAGCAAATGAAGACTTTTGTCCAAATTCGATTACTATCAATGTGTCCAATAACCAATTTTATTTTGTGAATATCCAAAACGGAATAAATAATGAAATTTCTGGTTTTGTGGCCACTGGAAACTCTAATTTGTTCTGTATTCAAGTGGACGATGAAAACAATATCGGAGCGAATTGGCTAAAAGATGCAATAGCAGAATACAGTACCGATTGTCGATTTGGCGAAACCTATGTCCCCGATGATAATTTTGAGCAGGCCTTAATAGATTTCGGTTACGATGTTGGTCCTTTGGACGATTATGTGCCAACTACAAATATTGAAGTGGTTGTCAATTTGGATGTTAGTGCTGAGGGTATAGTTGATTTGACGGGGATTGAGGATTTTATCGCTTTGGAGGATTTTAACTGTGCTAATAATGCGATTTCTGAAGTGAATTTGGGCGATAACCCTGATTTAAGGATTTTGAATCTTTCAGGAAATATAGTTTCCGATGTGGATTTAAGCGCAAACACAAATCTTGTTAATCTGAACATTTCAAATAATAACTTTTCGGAGTTTATGCCCGATGAAATTCCAACGTTGCAAATCTTTAATTGCGATGAAAATAGGATAGTTGAGTTGGATTTTACCGCGAATACTGCATTGACCAATTTAAGCTGTACTACAAACGCCTTGGAGGTTTTGAACTTACAAAACGGTCAAAATCCAAGCTTGTCCAATTTGGATGCACAAAATAATCCCGCCCTGAATTGTATTCAAACGGATAATGGCAATGCGCCCGCTGGGGTCACGTGGTTGAAGGATACAACAACGAATTACGCTATCGATTGTCATTTTGGCGAAACGTATGTGCCAGATGATAACTTTGAGCAGGCCTTGATAGATTTGGGCTATGATGCCGGTCCTATGGACGATTATGTGCCGACTCTAAATATTGAGAGAGTAACGTCTTTAAGCTTGAGCAATAAGGATATTGCGGATTTAACTGGAATCGCTGATTTCGAGGCTTTGTTAACTTTGGACATAGAGGGCAATAGTTTAACCACGGTAGATTTAAGTGCCAATATTACTTTATCCAATTTAAATGCTTCAGGAAATCAATTCGCAACATTAGATATTTCCAATTTGCCCAACTTGCAAGTGTTGGATGTTTCAGGTAATAGTTTGTCAAGCATCGATACAGATTCTAATTTGGGACTAACTGTGCTCAATATTTCGGGCAATTTGTTTACGGCATTGGATGTAAGTTTATTGACCGATTTGCAAGTTCTGCGATGTTCGGGCAACCAACTGGAAGAATTGGATGTTACGCTCAATACAAAATTGAAAGAACTCCGCTGTTCCTCAAATGCATTTATTCAAGATAAGTTGAATCTGCAAAATGGTGCAAATGCTATTTTAAATCAATTTAATGCTACCGACAATCCAGACTTAAGCTGTATTTTGGTGGATGACCCAATCGCGGTAATATCCAATGTTAATGGGGATTATGATAGTTGGTTCAAAGATACATCAGCAAGTTATCAAACCGTATGTGATGATGCCGATAACGATGGGGTGGCTAATGAGGATGATCTGTGTCCCGGTACACCCTTTGGAGTGCCGGTAGATTTATTCGGGTGCCGTTTTTCAATATTGCCTGAGGATAATTTTACTATTTTGATTACGGATGAAACCTGTTTAAACAACAATGACGGAAAGATAAATATTGTTACCAAAGAGCACTACGTTTACAATGCAATGTTGACTAGTGATATTTTTAACAAAGAATACACTTTCACTAATGAAATCAATATCTTAAATCTTGTGGCCGGAACGTATAGGCTCTGTTTAACATTGGATGAATTTCCGGATTTTATGAGGTGTTATGATATTGTCATTAGGCATCCCGAACATCTTTCGGTGATTACTGGGAAGCAGGGGAATTCCAAAAAGGCAACCTTTCAAATGTCTGGTAGTTCTAATTACCATGTGGAGTTTAACGGATTTCAGTTCACTACAAGTGAATCGGAAATTGTTTTGAGTTTGGAGGACGGTGCCAATTCCATAAAAATTTCCGCCGATTTGGAATGTCAAGGGACTTTTGAAAAACAAATTTTTATATCGGACGACACTTTTATTTATCCTAATCCATTTGGCAATACTTTTGACATATATTTAGGTGATTTAAGTGAAGAAGAATCCGCCGTAAATGTGTATTCCTATTTGGGACAATTGGTGCATGCTGAAACCGTTTCAGCAAAAGAAAAAAGAAATTTAAGTGTAGATTCAAGTCATTTTTCGTCGGGTGTTTATACAGTATTGATTCAATCTAAAAGTCGCACATCAACCTTTAAAATTGTGAAGAAATGAGACGATTAATTTACATATTCTATTTAGGGGTTTTGCTTTTTGGATGCAGTAAATCTTCAAATAATGACGGAGGTGGAGAAGACCCTAACAACCAGGGAGGACCAAACCAGTCCAATCCATTGATTGTCAATCTGCAGTTTCCACATGAGGATGGTTTGTGCAATGTAGGTACGGACATCACCCCAACCCAAAGCACAGTGGTTTTTGAATGGGAAGCGAGCACCACTGCTGAAAGTTACACCATATTTGTTTCAAATCTGATCAACGGTGCTGAAATACAGGAAACCACCAATCAAGATAAAATTGGAATTACATTAGATCGAGCCACCCCATATTCGTGGTATGTAGAATCTACTGCAGGATCCAAAACCGAAAAAAGCGAAACTTGGAAATTCTACAACGCGGGTCCTGGGGTAGAAACTTATGCCCCTTTTCCAGCTACTCTAGATTCTCCATCTATGGCAGCATCCGTAAATGGACCAAACGTTACCCTGCAATGGACGGGTAGCGATGTGGACAACGATATTTCGGGTTACGATGTATATTTCGGGACTGTCAACCCTCCAAATTTGCATGCAAGTGACGTAGCAACCACGCAACAAAGCGTTTCTGTCACTTCTGGTAGTATTTATTATTGGAAAATAGTAACCAAAGATGTCGTAGGAAATGCATCCCATTCTGATACCTTTCAGTTTAGGGCACTTTAAAATAGCTCTTAACTTAATTTTTAGATTTCAAAAATTGGAATAGCTGTATATTTACATGTTTTTAATTAAAATATGCAACAGGAATACCTTCCTTTTAAAGATACGGGCTACTTTTCTTCCCTAATTTGTGATTACTTGGATGAGAAATCGGATTTAAAGCCTTTTTATAATCGATTCCCAAAATTGGAAAATTTCGAGACGCAAATCGAGGAAAAAAAGTTGTCTTTTCCTGTCCAGTCGCGAAATACTTTAACCGAAGCTCTTAAAAAACAGTACGAGAACCTTCAAACTTCAGAAGCGACCATACAAAATATTGAACGTTTAAATTCTGAGAATACATTTACCATCACAACAGGCCATCAATTAAACCTGTTCACTGGGCCATTATATTTTCTGTATAAAATAGTTTCAACCATAAATCTTTCGGAGGAATTAAAACAGGAATATCCAGAATACGATTTTGTGCCTATCTATTGGATGGCTACGGAAGATCACGATTTTGAAGAAATCAATTATTTCAATTTTAAGGGCAAAAAATTTCAATGGAATAGAAAAGCAGGAGGGGCCGTTGGGGAATTGTCCACTGTAGGTTTGGAGGAGGTTTTGGAATTGTTTTCTGCGGATTTGGGCAGTAGTACAAATGCTGAAGCTTTAAAGGAACTATTTAAAAAAGCATATTCGGACCATGATAATCTCACGGATGCAACCCGATTTTTGGCAAATGAACTTTTTAAGGACTACGGTTTGGTTATCGTTGATGGAAACGATGCCGATTTAAAGCGATTGTTTGTGCCTTATATGCAGAAAGAGTTGGTTAATCAGAATTCTTTTGAAACGGTTTCCAAAACAAATAAAAGACTGGTAGGGGTTTCCGGCGACTATAAAATTCAGGTGAATCCCAGAGAAATCAACTTATTCTATTTACAAGAAAACTTGCGTGAGCGTATTGTTTTTGAAGATGAAAAGTTTAAGGTATTAAACACAGATATCGTTTGGAGTAAGAGTGAAATCCTAAAACGGCTGAATGAAGCGCCGGAACACTTTTCTCCAAATGTGATAATGCGCCCGTTGTATCAAGAAGTTATTCTTCCTAATTTGTGCTATATCGGCGGTGGTGGTGAATTGGCTTATTGGTTGCAATTGAAATCTTATTTTGATGCTGTTGAAGTGACTTTTCCAATGCTTTTATTGAGAAATTCGGTGTTGATTAAAACTGAGAAGCAGGCCAAAAAACTTCAAAAACTAAATATTTCAAATGAAGATATTTTTCTAAAAAGAGATGCCTTTATCAATAAGAAGGTACGTCAGATTTCAAATATTGATATTGATTTTTCAGATCAGAAAAAGCATTTGGAACAACAGTTTAAGGATTTGTACAAACTTGCACAACAAACTGATGAATCATACTTTGGAGCTGTAAAAGCGCAAGAAACAAGGCAGTTGAAGGGATTGGACTATCTTGAAAAACGTTTATTAAAAGCCCAGAAACGAAAGCTTTCGGATGAGGTGTCCCGAATGACAGATATTCAAAACGAACTGTTTCCCAATAGCAGTTTGCAAGAACGCAATGTCAACTTTTCAGAGTTTTATTTAGAATACGGAAAGCGTTTGATTCCTAGTTTAAAAGAAAGCCTTCAACCTCTAAAACAGGAGTTTTTGATTTTGACGGTTTAGAAATCAAAATTATATTAAGGTGTTCTGTCATTCTGAACTTGTTTCGGAATCTCAAGGTGTCGGTTTCAATTATTATGAGAACCTGAAATAAATTCAGGTTGAAAGAAATTCGCTTTCGAGATAGCCTCTTTCTATAGGCTAAGAACCAAATCCTGCAAAGAATCCTCTGTAGTAATCCTCAGTTTTTTACGCAATCGGTAACGTGCTTTTTTAATACCCTCCGGGGACACGTTAAGAATATTTGCAATTTCCTTTGAAGACAAATTCATCTTTAAAAGTGCCATTAAGCGTAACTCATTTGAGGTAACTTCAGGAAACTTCTTTTTAACAGTGGTGTTGAAATCCTTGTGTACCTGCTCAAAATACCGGCTAAAGTTTTCCCAATTGTTGTCGTCCTTTAAATCGAAGTCTATGGTTCGTATCAATTTGTTGAACCCTCGTTTTGAATTTTCGGAAGTTTTAAATTCCTGAGCCTGTTGCTTTAGATTTTCTAAAACTTCATTCTTTTTTGCCAAATGCAGGGCGTGGGTGGTGAGTTCTTTCTTTTTAAAGTCCAGATCCATATTGAGCTTCTCCTTTTCGGCCTTGCTTCGTTTTAGTTTTTGGCGGAGGGCATAAAAGCCTATCAGAGATAACAACAATCCAAATCCTAAAAGTACTTTATAGAGCATATCGATTTCCTCCTTTTTTTTTAAAATATCGATTTCGTTCTGTTGCAATAGGATTTGTTGCTCCTTCTTTTCGGTTTCGTATTGGGTGCGGAGTTCTTCGATTTTTTTTGTTTTTTCAGAATTGAAAATAGAATCGCTAATGGCAGTAAACTGTTTATATGTATCAAAGGCTTCCCTGTAATTTTTAAGTTGTGTTTGTGACTCCGATTTATTGAAAAAGCTAATCCTTAAATTTTGCCTGGCATCTATTTTTTTGCCCATGTCAATCGCTCTGTCAAATAAAGGAATAGCTTTTTTTGGCCTGTTGATACTGTTATAGGCAATGCCCAAATCATTTAAACTTTCGATAGTTTTGTATTGGTTTCCTGTTTTTTGGGTGATTTCAATACTTTTATTAAAATTTGAAATCGCTTTTTCTGATTCGTCCGTTTTTGTATAAACTTTGCCCAGATTTCCAAGTGAAGTAGCGATAAGATCTTGAGAATCAATTTTTTCGGATAGGGTAAGGCTATTTTTAAGAAATTCTTCCGCTTTAGGGTAATCCTTCAGATAATAATAAGTGTTTCCTATGTCGTTCATGGCCTGAGCAGAATATAAGTGGTCGTTGTTGTCCTGGTAAATTTCCAAGGCTTTACTGTTGTATTCAATACTCTGTGAGAAGTTTTCCAAATTAAATTCAACGGCCGCTAACATTCCCAATGCATCTGCTCTTCTGATGTCTTCATTAAGGTTGTCATAAATAGGGAGAGCAGATAACGCTTCGTTCATGGCCAACTTATATTTTCCCAATTGCCTATAAATACCGCCCTTCAATACATGGGTGACCGCCAGACTTGATGAATCCACGGGAGGTTTGTTGTAGATAATTAAATTTTTGTCAAGAATATCTAGAGCGCTGTCAAAATTGCCCAAAGAATATTCCAAAATGGCAAATCCATGATTTACGTTCGCTATGGAAGATTGCTTATTAAGCTTTTCAAAAACTTTTAATGAGGCATCATAATAATACTTTGCAGAATCAATCTCGTCAATGTTGTTATAATAAATTCCAAGGTGATAAAGGCTTGTGCCAATACCTTCGTCGTAATTCAATTTTTTTGAAAGTTTCAATTCCTCATCTGCATATTGTTTGGCTAACTTATGATCCTGATACAAAAAGTGGTTGTAAAGAGCGGCTATGGTGGAAACCTTTAAGGTATCTTCCGCTTGATTCTTATAGGCGTTAATTAGGCTATCGGCCTTCTTTTCATTTTGAGCAAACAAACAATTCAACGCAAGAAAACACAAAAAAATAGGGAAAGAAAAGGGTTTCATGGCTGGTCTTTTTTGTTAAAAATAGGGTTTTATGGCGAGCAAATCAAATGCCAGCAAATTGAATTGAAGGGTTTTGAAAGCTTTCACTTATCCACAAAAAATGTTCAAAAAAATCACCTAAAAAATCAATAATCCGCATCCCTCAATAAAAAATCAATTCCTATTTTTGCGCATGCAACATGATAAGGTACTTATTCTAGACTTCGGATCGCAATACACACAGCTTATTGCCCGTAGAGTTAGGGAACTCAACATTTACTCCGAAATTCATCCATTCAATAAAATTCCATCAAATTTAGACGAATATAAAGCCGTTATTCTGTCCGGTAGTCCAAATTCGGTACGAGCTGAAGATGCATTGCATCCCGACCTTTCGGAAATTAGAGGGAAAAAGCCCATTTTAGCCGTTTGTTATGGTGCCCAATATCTGGCTCATTTTTCTGGTGGTGAAGTTGCACCTTCTAACACGCGTGAATACGGTAGAGCCAACCTTTCTTTTATTAAAGGAAACGAGCCTTTTTTGGCACATATCCATACAGGAAGCCAGGTTTGGATGAGCCATAGCGATACGATAAAACAATTACCAACCAATGGTGTTTTGATTGCCAGTACGCATGATGTGGAAAATGCAGCGTATCGCATTGATGGCGAGGAAACCTATGCCATTCAATTTCATCCGGAAGTGTACCATTCTACTGATGGGAAGCAGGTTTTGGAGAACTTTTTGGTAAGCATTGCAGGCATTCATCAAGATTGGACACCCCAATCCTTTGTGGAGGAAACCGTGGAGGCCATTAAAGAAAAAGTGGGTGACGATAAAGTGGTTTTAGGGCTATCGGGAGGAGTAGATTCCACCGTAGCGGCCGTGTTGCTGAATAAAGCCATAGGAAAGAATTTATACTGCATTTTTGTGAACAACGGCCTATTACGCAAAAACGAATTTCAAAATGTGTTGGCGCAATATGAGGGCATGGGGCTCAATGTTAAAGGAGTCGATGCTTCACAACGGTTTTTGGATGCCCTAAAAGGCATTGAAGATCCAGAGAAAAAACGAAAAGCGATCGGCAATGCCTTTATCGAAGTATTCGATGACGAAGCCCATAAATTGAAGGATGTGATTTGGTTGGCCCAAGGGACTATTTATCCAGATGTGATTGAAAGTGTTTCGGCTACTGGCGGACCTTCGGCAACCATTAAAAGCCATCACAACGTTGGCGGTTTACCTGATTTTATGAAGCTTAAAATTGTTGAGCCTTTAAAAGCGATTTTTAAGGATGAAGTGAGGCGGGTTGGAGCCACTCTGGGTATTGATCCTGAATTGTTGGGTCGTCACCCTTTTCCAGGACCGGGATTGGGCATCCGAATTTTAGGAGATATCACCGCTGAAAAAGTGCGGATGCTTCAGGAAGTGGATCATATATTTATCAACGGACTTAAGGAGTGGGGGCTTTATGATAAAGTTTGGCAGGCAGGCGCCATGTTATTGCCCGTAAATAGTGTTGGCGTGATGGGGGATGAGCGTACCTATGAAAAGTGTGTGGCATTGCGTGCCGTTGAAAGTACGGATGGTATGACTGCCGATTGGGTAAATCTGCCATATGAATTTCTTCAAAAAACGTCTAACGATATTATCAATAAGGTTAAAGGTGTAAACCGAGTGGTTTATGACATTAGTTCAAAACCCCCGGCCACCATTGAATGGGAGTAAGTGTCTTTTTTCAAAAAGATGTGTCAAAGTACTAATCAATATAATTTCGTTTAAAACGTTATTTTTGAATATTGGTGGATACTTGGGATTTTGGCATGTTATGTGCAATTCACAATTTAAAGAACGGCTTGTAGTCTTTATCTCAACTATCATACGTATATAACCATTGGATAGAGTTTCAGCTTATAAAACAACAGGAATGAATAGATTTTTTATAGTCCTAATCACAGTTTTGATGTTTGGTTTTACATCTGTCAACGCCCAAAACTATAGTACACATCAAGTTAAAAAAGGAGAGACGATTGAGGAAATCGCCAAGCGCTATTTTGTCACCCCTTTTGATATTTATTCTTTAAATCCTGATGCCAAAAAAGGATTGAAGCCCAATACCATTTTAATTATCCCAATTTCAAAAGCTAAAAAACCGAAAATCACTGAAGTTAAGGAACTGCAAGGCTTTAAAAAGCATAAGACCAAACGTAAGGAAACCCTTTTCGGCATTGCCAAAAAATATGATGTAGCCGTTGAGGACATCAAAAAATACAATACGTTTTTATATGCCAGTAATCTTCGAAAGGGCGATAAATTGCAAATTCCGGTTTTCAAAATAAGAAAGGTAGAAGAGGAAGTAGAAACGAATAAAACTTACATCGTCCAACCAAAAGAGGGCAAATGGCGCATCGCTTATAAATTTGGAATTACCATTGCCGAATTGGAAGCCTTAAACCCCAATATGGGCGAGGTTTTACAGGAAGGGCAGCAAATTTATGTACCAAATATTGATGAAGGTGAAGAAAAAATGGTGGATGAGAAGTACAGCTACTATAAAGTGTTGCCAAAAGAAGGGTTTTATAGATTGAAGCTGAAATTGGGATTGGAGCAAGATGAAATCGAAGCCCTAAATCCGGGTTTAGCAGAAAGTGGTTTAAAAGCAGGAATGATATTAAAAATTCCTTTTTCTCAATCTTCAGAAGTTATTGGGGAAGAAGCTGAAGCTACCAATTTAGTCGGACGCATCAAGGATTATGAAACAAAGCACATTGCGGTGATGTTGCCATTTCGTTTGAATCGTGTTGAATTTGACTCCATTTCAGAAACCAAAAGAAGCATTGAAAAGGATCCGTATTTGGATGTGTCCTTGGATTTCTATTCCGGGGTATTGATGGCTCTCGATTCCTTAAAAAAACTAGGGGTATCATTAAAAGTAGACGTTTTTGATACCAAAAACCAACCCTCAGCGGTTTCAAGGTTGTTAATGGAAAACGATTTTGAAAATGTGGATGCGGTCATTGGCCCGTTGGTAGGCAAAAACTTCGAAATAGTTGCTTCCGAGCTTAGGAAATCTAACGTACCTGTTGTTTCGCCAATTGGGACGGATCTAAAGCTGTATGATAATGTGTTTCAATCAAGACCTTCTGACGATTTGTTGAAGGATAAAATTGTAAATTTTGTTAAAACTGATAGTTTGCCAAAGCAAATCATTATTATCGCAGACTCCAAAAATATGGAGATTGCCAATGCGTTAAAGCGCGAGTTCAATGCTGCGAAAATTATTTACTCCAGAAAAAATAAAGAGGGCGAGGACGAAAACTATGTATTGGTGGACGATATTAAGGAAGCTTTGCAGGCAGGTGACAATTTGGTGTTTTTAGAAACGCAAAATGAAGGTTTTGCATCAAATGTTACTAGTATTTTGGCATCATTGATACAGAAGGAAGATAAGGAATTAAAGGAAGATGAAATAAACATTGTTTTAGCCACCACTAGGTTTAATGGTGCTTTTGAAGGAGACGAAATTAATAACACGCACCTTGCCAAATTAAATTTTACCTATGCTACCGCTTCAAAAAGTTATAACGAAGAAGAAAACAAGGGTTTTGTGGAACAATACGAGCGCATTTACAATTTAACGCCAAACCGACGCGCCGTAAAAGGTTTCGATTTAACGATGGATGTTGTTTTGCGCCTCGTTACCTCTGAAGATTTATACCTGTCGGCCAACGAGGCACCTTTAACGTCTTATGTTGAAAACAAGTTTGCTTACAAAAAGAAACTGTTTGGAGGGTATTATAACGATGCCGTGTATTTGGTGAAGTATGACGATTTATCTATTGTTGAAGTAGAGCAATAAGCTGAGATATTTTGGCGTTCTATTGAAAACTTTAGTAGATTTTAATGCTTAGAGTATTCCTGCTTTTTTTCTGTTGCCTTTTTGTTCAAAGCGATACTGAACCCGTGTTATCTTGGAATACATCCTATAAATTATCTTGGGAGGATTTTAAAGGTGAGCCCAAAAATTTGGGAAGTGCCGTTGCAGTCACGGCTTCTGGAATAACCTTTGGGTTTTCCGTACGCCATTCCAACGAACGTGTGGTAAGTTTTGATTCTGAAGTGCACGCTCATTTTTACCCTGAGCAATCTTGGTATGATGCCAAAAGGGCCACACCTCATATTTTGGGCCATGAGCAATTGCATTTTGATATTACGGAATTGCATGCCCGAAAGTTTAGGCAACGTATTGCCCAGCTGGAAGTTTCAAATGCCGTTAGAAAAGAATTGAAAGCTGTACATCGGGCCATCAATAGGGAGTTGTCCGAAATGCAGGATGCATACGACAACGAAACGGACTATTCCAGGCAGGTGGAAGCCCAAATCCTTTGGGAAAGATATATAAAAAAGGAATTGGAAAAATTGGATGAATTTAAATCTGTTAATTTGATTGAATATTAATTTGTCACCTTGAGCGCAGTCGAAAGGTCTTAAGAAACACGTACAATTTAATTAGGTTTCGACAGCGCTCGACCTGACGCAATTTTATAAATTGGAAAAATTCAGGCTAAAAGAAAAACGTATTTTAACTCAAAATATTTAAATGCTACCTGACAAAAAGTTCCTCATCGATCTGGCCCATACCAAAATGCCTTACGGAAAATATAAGGACAGGTTTTTGATTGATTTACCGGAATACTACATTGTTTGGTATCACGGCAAAGGTTTCCCCAAAGGAAAGCTGGGGGATATGCTCAGACAGGTTTACGAATTAAAGGTGAATGGGCTGGAATACTTGGTAAGAAATATTCAAAAAGGATATACCAAATAGTCTTCAGATAAAGCAATAAGAAAGTAATAAACCTACTTAATAGGCTTTCCCCTTGTCGCCTCGATAAGTTTATGAATTTCCTTGCGCTGGCTTTCCATTACAACGGTACAAGCTAAAGTTCCCCCAGCAAGACCCGCAAGAAAGCCGGCTACTGCACCGGACATAGTGATTGCTCCACCGATGGGTCCAAGCGGGATGGTTACACTTCCTGCTTTCATCCCCATCAATGCTCCAGCGGCGCCTACCGCCATTCCGTGTTTTTTAGCGCATTTTTTGGCAATTTGCCATATGGTGTCCTGTTCAGAATAAGAGATTACTCCAAGTTTTGCCATTTCCGACACAAAACTGTAGGGCATTGTTTCCATAGGTGTTATTTTTATATTTAAGTCTTTAACAAGTATAAAGTCAGTAAAAATCTACTAAGCTGTATGCTCTAAAGTAACGAAAATATTTGCGAAAAAAAAATTGGTATATCTACATAATCAGATTGTTTATTAATCTGGTAACCTTTCGCAATAAAAACCTTCCTCTCTTATTTGGTAAATAATAACACTTTCCTCTAAATTTGCGGTGGCCTCAATTTTCAAAACATTATCAATATCTTCGGTATCCAAGCTCCATTTTACGATGCTTTTACTGTTTTCAAAAAAGGACCTTATCCTATCGATTTGCTCCGATGATCGTATGTCAGTTTTAAGGATAAACAGTTGTGTTGGCATGGCGTAGTTAAAATAAAAGAAATTACTCATCGGTCTCTGGCTCTTGGTTTAAACGTTCTAAATAGTCCTCATAGGCCTTGTTGCCCTCCTCTTTCCAAAATTTATCGTAATATTTCCATTTTGAAAAATCACGTTTGCCTTTAGTTTTGCAAGATTTATCTTTGTCGGAAGAGCTTTTACCACTGCTTCCGCAACCTCCAACTAGTATTTTTAGCAGAATGAATAGCCCCACGGCTTTCCAATAGGTTAATGTTGGCAATCCGAAAATATCCGGCATCAGCCAGTTCCAAAGCCACATCAGTACGAATCCGAACAATATAGCCAATCCAGTGATGGCGATGATGCCGAAAATGACCATTCCAACAATTTCGCCCGGGGACTTCCCCCTCATTTTATGTTTAAAGAAATTTGACATGTTTCTATGGTTTTAATTAAAGGTTTCTTTTTTTGATTTTAATGTTTTATAAAGTTGGGAAATAGCACGATGGCGTCTGGACATCAAAGTACCCACAGGAATGCCCGTTTCCTCCGAAATTTCGCGATAGTTATAGCCTTCAAAATCCACGGCGATAATGATATTTCTATAGTCCGTTTTCAGTCCTAAAATGGCTTTTTTCAGTTCGCGGTGCATTTCTTCAGAATAGGCTTGTGATTCTGTGTCATACAGCAATTCTGCGAAAACGTTTAACTTAAAGTCGATATCCTCAATGGGATACGGCGGGGTTTTGCTGGTGGCTCTCATAACGTCGATAATCTTGTTTTTTATGGCGTGGTACACAAAACCCGCCACGTTGTTGATGGGCGAATAGCGGTCCGCTCTCGAAAACAATTTTAAAGCCACGTCCTGGATAATATCCTCTGCATCGCGGTTTACGCTGGCCTTTAGCCTGGAGTTCACGTAAGAGTTTAAGGCGTGGTACTCCTCGCTAAAAAAGGTGTTTAGCTTTTTGTTGTTTTCTGATTGATGATTCATGTAAAGGCTTTTTTATCAGCACTTCAACTATAAAGACGCAACAATTCAAAACCATTGCGTTTTTTTTGGATTATTTTTAAATAAGACGATGGAATAGGGGAAATGTTTCTGGGGATTTTGGAGAAATTGTGAAAATTCAAGCATAAAGAAACAGGTCGATTTATAATTTGAAATTAAAGTTCTTGCTCCCTAAGCAAACAATTTTCATAAATTGCGCTACCCATTTTCCCCAACAATACATATCTTTAACCAATGCAAGAAAAATCGAGTTCGTTTTCCATAAAGCACTGGAGTCAGGACGATCAGCCCCGTGAAAAACTATTGTATAAAGGTAAAGCCGCACTTAGTGACGCGGAGCTGGTGGCCATTTTAATCGGGTCGGGGAGTCGGGACGAAAGTGCCGTATCGCTGTGCAAGCGTATTTTGGCCAGCGTGGACAATAACCTGAACGAACTGGGCAAATTGTCCATAAAACAACTCATGGATTTTAAGGGAATTGGCGAAGCGAAAGCCATAACCATCACGGCCGCCATGGAACTGGGACGCAGACGCAGGGGAGAGGAAGCCTTGGAAAAGAAAAAAATCACTTCGAGTAAATCTGTTTTCGAATTAATGCAACCCATAATTGGCGAGTTGGAACACGAAGAATTTTGGATTATCTATTTGAACAATTCAAATAAAGTGATCCAAAAAAGCCAATTGAGCAAAGGAGGAATTACTGGTACTTTGGTGGATGTGCGTTTGGTCATGAAAAATGCCTTGGAAGCTGGAGCAACGGGATTGGTCTTGGCACATAACCATCCCTCGGGAACCTTAAAGCCTAGTCAAGCGGACAAAAGCATCACCCAAAAATTAAAAACTGCTGCCCAAAGTTTGGATATTCGTGTTTTAGACCATCTTATTATAACCGAAAAAGCCTATTTTAGTTTTGCAGATGAAGCACTATTGTGAAAACTCCAAAAATTCAAATCCCAAATTCCAAAAATATCCAGTGAGTTTTGGAATTTAGTGTATTGGGATTGGAATTTGATATGCAATGTTACTAGTTTATACTCATAAAATATCGCCAAGATTAAAATATGTATTCAAGCATATTTGCACTCGAGTGCTGGGTATAAAGGTAGAGTTCACTACAAAAATCGAAGAATTTATTGCCCACGACAGTTTAAAAATGTCGTACACAAAACAGCATTTGGGCAATGAGTTTTTTATCAAAAGCCATGATATTTTATTTGAGCAGGGACTGTCCGATTTGGAAATTAATGTGCAAAAATGGGAAGACACCAAGTGCTTTTTTTTCAATGGAGACAAAAGTGCAATGCCTTTTGATATTTTTGCGGCTTCATTTTATCTGCTGTCTCGCTACGAGGAGTATCTGCCACAGGTAAAGGATGAGTACGGACGGTTTACGGCCGAAGAAAGTTTAGCCTTTAAGCACGGCTTTTTGCACCAGCCTGTGGTGGATATTTGGGCTTATAAATTCAAGGCTGCCCTAATGCAGCAGTTTCCAAAGTTTGAATTTCCAAAAAGGGAGTACAGAGTAAAGCCAGTCATTGACGTCCCGGCACCCTACGCTTTCAAATTAAAAGGTGTTATGCGGACGATGGGGGGTATTGTTAAAGACCTTTTTCGGTTTAGATTCAAGCGGCTATATGAAAGGTTTTTGGTGCTTTTCAGTTTAAAGCACGACCCTTATGACACTTTTAAGTACATCATAAACAGACAAAAACATGTTGGTTTTAAGTTTTTGGTATGTTTCTTTATAGGCTCATATTCTACCTATGACAAAGGCATCAATATCAACAAGCGCAGTTTTATTTCTTTGATAAAACACTTGGCTGATTATTGCAATGTGGGGCTTAAGGCATCCTATTTTGCCATAAATGATTTGGAAACCCTCAAAAAAGAAAAGCGGACAATGGAGGAGGTGATCAATACCGCCTTAAGGGCCTCGCGTTTTTCGTTTTCCAAAATTAGTCTGCCGGAATCTTATAGAAATATGGTGCAACTGGAAATCCATCAGGATTACACCATGGGCTATGTTAATCATATCGGTTTTAGAGCTGGCTCTTGTACACCGTTTTTGTTTTATGATTTGGATTATGAAGTGCAGACCCCTTTGCGCATTTGCCCTTTCCATTTGATGGATTTTGCACTGTTGAAAACCGCATCTCTTTTGGATAAAAAACAGGTGTTGACAGGCGTGATAAATGAGGTGAAAAAAGTAAACGGTGAGTTTGTGCCGGTGTTCCATAATTATACCTTTAGCAGTTCGTCAAGGTGGAAAGGGTTTAAGGAATTGTTTAATCTGATTTTAGATTCGGCCAATGCAGAAGCTTAACGGTATCACCGACGTTTTTTTTGATTTGGACCATACGCTTTGGGATTTTGAGAAGAACTCCGCCTTGACCTTCCATAAAATTTTCGATTTGAACCAAATCGAGGTCAATCCAGATGAGTTTTTAGAGCATTACGTCCCGATTAACTTTGCCTATTGGAAATTGTATCGCGAAGAAAAAATTGAGAAGGATGCGTTAAGGTTTGCCAGGTTGGATGATACCTTCAAAGCCCTAAAGACTTCCATGGAGCCCGAAAAAATACACAAGCTGTCCTCGGATTATATTGCCCATCTTACCTCGTTCAATCATTTGGTAGCTGATGCGGTTTCGATTTTAAACTATTTGGGCAGTAAATACCAACTTCACATAATTACCAACGGTTTTGATGAAGTACAACACAGTAAGCTCAATAAATCCAAAATCGCTCATTATTTTAGAACCATTACCAATTCCGAAATTGCTGGAGTAAAGAAACCCAACCCTAAAATATTTCAATTTGCCTTGAATCAAGCCAAGACTGAAGCTCGGCAAAGTATCATGATAGGGGATAGCCTCGAAGCCGATATCAAAGGGGCTTTGAACGTTGGGATGGATGCCATTTTTTTCGCCCCAAACGGCACAAACCTTAATGGAGAAGTGAGACACATTACAAGTTTAACGGAATTAAAGTACTATTTATGAATGAAGTAATTCAAATTTTTATTTTGCCTAAAAAATGTTGTAAATTCACTCACTTGTCGTTCCTTTTTTTTAACCATAGCTATAGCTATAATTTTCATAAAGAGCCTCAATTGAACAAATTTTCATTCATCCCGATAATTATCGGGACAAAAAGTCCAAATTACTTCAACAATTTAAGCCCGCTCTAATCGTTTTTTCTTTATGAAATTTAATCTATCCAAATCTCTTATTTTTCTACTGGTCCTGCTTTCAAACTTTGGGTGCACCAAACCAATAGATTTTGATCAGGCCGATGATTTACTTTTAGAACCTGTTTTGGAATCCAGCATTATATTTTATGAAGCTACTGCTAGCGATTTTTTTGCTGGAGGTATGTTGCAGAATGTTGTGCAGGATGAGGTTGGAATTGATATTTTCGGGGACAGCTTTGTTCAAGATAATTTGGTAAAGGCCGAATTTGTTTTTGAAGTGAAAAACTCCATGGATCGAGCATTCGATCTGCGCTTGGATTTTTTGGACGGAAATGGGCAATTGTTAGAATCTTTTACGGTGGATACACCTGCTTCGCCTGATAATTCTGAAATAATTACCGAGTATGTTGAAACTTTTGAAGGTGTGCCGCTGGAAAATTTAAAGCAATCCAGGCAATTGGTATTTACTTTGGTAATGCAGACGGGGCCACCATTGAACCAAAATTCGCAAGGAACCATAGCACTGAAATCAAAAGGAATTTTTTATTTAATGATTGGCGGATGAGTTTAAAAAATGTACCTTTTATTTTGCTTTTAATGGTTGGGCTATGTTTTTCGCAGAACAAGCAGATTCTTTATGGTTTTTCTGAAATTCCTCAATCGCTATTATTAAATCCCGGGGGTAAGGTGGATTACAGGGGCTATTTTGGAGTGCCCATGTTATCCCATTTTCATGTTAATGCGGGCTCATCAGGGGCAACCGTTTATGATTTATTCGCTGATGAAGGAAGAAGTTTTAATGCCAAATTGCGCATTTTGGTGAATACCTCAAAGCCCAATGATTTTATGACCGCTAACCAGCAATTGGATTTGTTTTCAGGAGGATTCGCATTTGGAAGCAGTTTTGAAAAAAATGAATATTTGAGTTTTGGACTGTACCAAGAATTGGATTTTATTAGCTATTTCCCCAAAGATTATGCGGTTTTAGCACTTGAAGGTAACCAATCCAATATCGGTCGGCCTTTCAATTTAGATCATTTAAATGTAAATGCTGAGTTACTTACTGTATTTCATGTGGGATATAATAAAAAAGTCAATGAAAAGCTGACCTATGGCATTCGCGGCAAGATATACAGCAGTATTTTGAATGTGAATTCAACTAAAAACGACGGGAGTTTTTTAACCGTTAGGGGCCAGAATAATTTTTACCAGCACATCTTTGATTTGGATTTGGAAGCGAGAACTTCGGGCATTGCAAGTTTGATCAATGATGATAATTCTGATGCCAGTGAGGATATTAAAACCCTAAGGAAGCGCATTTTGTTTGGCGGCAACCTTGGATTGGGACTGGATTTGGGATTTACTTATCAGATGACCGATCAATGGACGTTCGATGCCAGCATTTTGGATATTGGTTTTATTCGGCATTCAAAAGACATTGAGAATTATGCCTTTCAAGGTGATTTGGTTTATGAAGGCTTTGACCCTCTTTTTCCGGAAACGGGTGATTCGCAAACTGCTGATGACTATTGGAACGAAGTTGAGGAGGATTTTGAGGAGCTCTTTACTAGGGACACTTCAACTTCAAAATACACTACATGGCGCCCAATGAAATTTAATGCCTCCTTGAACTACGCCTTTGGAAAGAAAAAATTAAAGGATTGCGACTGCAATGCCGAGGATGGTGATTATCTCAATGCAATTGGTGGGCAACTATTTGTTATAAATAGACCTAAAGGACCACAAGTAGCTTTGACGGCCTATTACTACCGCCGTATTTTTAATGGTTTAAGGGCTAAGGCTACCTACACCGTGGACTCTTTTTCGTTTTATAATATGGGATTGGGGCTTTCGGCGCATGTTGGCGGTATAAACTTGTACCTAATGGCGGATAATTTTGTTCAGTACAGAAATGTTTATGATGCGCAAAGTGTATCTTTACAGTTAGGGCTAAATTATATTTTTAGAAGTAGAAAAGACAAATAGTCTTAGTTTAGAAATAGCATAAACCATTTAAATTAAAATAGTGTTGAATTAAAAATCTTGAAGAATTACCAGATGAAAACTAAATTAGTTATAGCGATAGTTGCATTGTTTACGCTTTTAAATGTTTACAGTCAAAATGATCTTAATAATTACAAATACGTTATTGTACCGAACAAGTTTGATTTTTTAAAGCAAGAAAATCAGTATCGTTTAAATGAGTTGGCGCAATTTTTATTTAACAAGCATGGGTTCAAAGCAGTTATGGAGGGTACGGATTATCCTGAGGATTTGTTGTTTAATCGCTGTTTAGGGTTGCGGTCTAACGTCGAAAAGGAATCTGGCGTGTTCAAAACTAAACTTAAAGTTGTGCTTAAGGATTGCAACGGCAAAATTGTTTATACTTCGCCTGTGGGGGAAAGTAGGACAAAGGAATATAAGGTGGCTTATAATGAGGCCATGAGAGCCACATTTGACCATTTGAGGTTATTAAACTATCAATACGTACCGAAGAAAGAGCACCAGGTGACGAAGACTCAAAAACATGAGACTGACAGCGAAATACAAAGGCTTAAAGAAGAAATTAAAACACTCAAAAAGGAAAAAGAGGTTAAACAAATAAAACAACCCAAAGCAGTTGTGAACAAAAGGCCGGTTACACCTCAGAAACAGGAAGTACTCCAAGCCAAAAATGTTGAACCCAAAACTGAAAAAGCCTTGTCAAACGTCTTATATGCGCAAGCTACTGAAAACGGTTTTCAACTTGTTGATAGTGCTCCCAAAGTGGTTTTCAGAATTCAGAAGACAGGGTTGTCCAATGTGTTTTTAGTTGAAGGTAAAAGCAGTATAATATACAAGACGGATACGGGTTGGGTTTTGGAATACTACGAAAATGGAGTATTAAAGCAACAGGAATTGAATATCAAATTCTAATTATCGTTAGGTTATTTGCTGTTTGTCGTTAAGTTGTTACTTCAAGCTTCCAACTTCGAGCTATCGGCTTCCTCAATACCCATATTTGTCTTTCCAACGTTGTTTTAGGAATTCGCGCTGGGCATTTTCTCGGGCATTGTTACTAGGCTCGTAAAGTCTTGTGCCTTTAATATCATCGGGCAGAAATTCCTGATTAGCAAAGTTGTTTTCATAATTATGGGCATACTTATAGTTGTCGCCATAACCCAATTCCTTCATTAATTTGGTCGGGGCATTTCTTATTTCCAATGGTACACTTAGGTCCCCTGTTTCTCTTACCAGTTGTTGGGCTTTTCCTATTGCAGCATACGCCGCATTACTTTTTGGAGAACAAGCTAAATAAGTGGCACATTGGCTTAAAATGATTCGCGATTCGGGATAGCCAATGGTTGAAACCGCCTGAAACGTATTATTGGCAATCACTAATGCCGTTGGATTGGCATTCCCAATGTCCTCACTGGCGGCAATTAAAAGTCGCCTAGCGATAAACTTTACATCTTCTCCGCCCTCAATCATCCGTGCTAACCAATACACAGCACCATTGGGATCGCTTCCACGAATGGATTTTATGAATGCCGAAATAATGTCATAATGCTGCTCCCCGGTTTTGTCGTAACGCACCGTGTTATTTTGGACTTTTTCAAGTACGGCATCATTGGTTATGGTAACGTTATCGGTGTTTTCGGAGGTAACTATCAGTTCAAAAATATTCAACAATTTTCGGGCATCGCCACCCGACAATCGCAATAGAGCGTCGGTTTCTTTTAGGTTGACCTTCTTTTTAGAAATGAATTCGTCTTTTTTGATCGCCCTTTCCAAGAGCGTTTCCAAATCGCCTTTGGAAAACGAATTCAAAATGTACACTTGACAACGTGATAACAATGCCGGAATGACTTCAAAACTTGGATTTTCTGTAGTAGCTCCAATCAAAGTAACCCATCCTTTTTCAACGGCCTGCAATAATGAATCCTGTTGGGATTTGCTAAATCTATGGATTTCATCAATGAATAAAATCGGGTTTTTGGTGGTAAATAGACCTCCACTTTGTTTGGCTTTTTCAATAACTTCCCGAATATCCTTTACCCCGGAATTGATGGCACTTAAGGTGTAAAACGGTCGTCCAGATTCCGTGGCGATAATATTGGCCAAGGTAGTTTTTCCCGTCCCTGGAGGTCCCCAAAAAATCATGGAAGCTATCAATCCATGTTTCAATTGTTGTGTTAATGCTCCGTTGTCTCCCACTAGATGGGATTGACTCACATAGTCCTCCAGTGTTTTTGGTCGTAAGCGTTCAGCTAATGGAGCATTGTCGTTCATAGCCATAAAATTAAGGTAATTATTTAGGTTTTCGACCTTATCGTAATTCGATTTTATCGACTAGCAATTGAAATGGTTCCACCTTTTTATTACCGAATAAAAAACCTATTTCTGAGACAAAATCTGATGAGAAATTTGGAATATCCAGTTGCCGGCCTCTAAATTTTGGGAATAAATCCTTTAATTCGATTCTCAAGGTTTCCCATTTACCAGAAGTTTGAAAGTAAGTAACGAAAGAATGCCGTTGGGAGGTAGCTTCTTTTATTCGAAACTGATACTGTTTGCCATCACCTTTTATCCTCAATACTATCTTGGAATAATTTACAACAGTTATTGGAGATGTACGATAGCGCACAGAAGAAAAACCACCATTGTTTTCTAGTGAAATTTCACCGTGGAATTTCCCGTAGCCCTCATCAGTTAACTCAAAACTGCCAGAGGATTTTCCACCCATAACACGATCATCAACGATCGCCCAATTCGTTATATCACTTTTTTTATTGAAATTGAAGACTAATACGTTTTGTGTCATCGCTATTCGTGGTTACAATAAAAGTTGGTGTCTCTGTTCAGTATCTATCATGAAGCACTAATTCCATAAAAGGGAGTCCCCAACCTTTAGCTCCCATTGCTCAGCCAAACCCGCATTGATTTCCAAAACATATTTGGCAGGGACCTCCGAAGGCAAGGAACTTTCATCAAAAGGTTTGGCGTTTTTTTGAAAGCTCACAATGGATTTTTTGGCATCTATATAAATGATGTCTAAAGGAATTCGGGTGTTTTTCATATAGAAAAAACGCTCGCGTTCATCTTCAAAAATGAACAACATCCCATGATTGGATTTCATGCTTTTGCGGTACATCATCCCAGTTTGAATATCAAAATCGGTGTCTGCAATTTCGATATCCAATTTTATTTTTAAGGAGTCGTTTTCAGAAGAAAAGATTTGAAGTTCTCCTTCTTTTTTAAACGAGACTTCGGTCTGCTGTACCTTTGGTTTCTCCTGTTTGCAAGAGGCTACCCCCAAAGTAAAGAGGGTGAAAACTAAAAGCGCAATACCGAATTTGAATCTCATTTTAGTTTACTGGCGATTTCGGTTTGTATACAAACATAAAATACAACCCTAATAAAATTAAGGGGATACTTAGCCACTGTCCAGTGTTCAATGCCCAAGTAGCCCGCTCGTCCACCTGCGCTTCTTTCACGAATTCTACAAAAAAGCGAACTGTCCACAGCAGCACCAAAAACAGTCCGAAAAGGAATCCGGTTTGGTCACGCTTTGATGTTTTAGAGTAGAAATACCATAAAATGAGAAATACAAATATGTAGCTAATGGATTCGTACAATTGCGAAGGGTGTCGATAGGGTACGGCATCCAAAAGATTTTGAAATTGCGGATTTTCGGTAACTGCATTATATGCGTTTTGAACGTCCTTGATGCCCGTTAGCCTGACAATTTCACTTTTGTAATATTCATCCTGAATAAACCGAACGCCCAACGGAAAATCACCAGAAGCTTTGCCTATAATTTCAGAATTGATAAAATTTCCTATTCTTACAAACACTGCTCCCGAAGCGACGGGAATCACCAATCTATCTAGAATCCAAAGCAAGGATTTGTATTTATACTTTCTGCGATACAGGTACATACCAATGATAACACCAATAGCCGCACCATGACTTGCCAAACCTTGAAACCCAGTGAATTCAAAGCCTCCTTTAAACTTAAATGGAAGAAATATGCTAAAAAAATCTTGTGAAATCAATTCTGATTGGTAAAACAATACATGCCCCAAACGCGCACCCAACATGGTGGATAATACCACGTAGATGAACATGGGGTCCAATAACTCCAGATTCATTTTTTCCTTGGTGTAGATACGTTTCATTATATACCACCCCAAGATAAATGCGATAACCCACATCAGACTGTAAAAATGGATTTTGAAGTTGCCAGCGATATCTATCCCCGTAACGGGGTTCCAATCAAATTTTAATACGTGCATGCGTGAAATTTTACAGGCGTAAATATAAGGGTTTAGCTGTATTTATCTGTTAAAATTGTGTTTAGTTGTATTTAACCCCTCCGCCTTCGGCACCTCCCCTTGAAAAGGGGAGGAGTTGTTGAAGTACTGTTTTGATTGTTTAATTTGTACAATAGGCGGCACATCCTTCTTTATTCTTTTATCTTATAGCAAAGCGGTCTTTGTTCTGTCAAATTATTTTGCCAAACTCAAAACTTCAACTTCAAAAACCAAGTTGGATTTTGGGGGAATACCTTGACCTCCGGCCTCGCCATAACCTAAATGATAGGGGATAAATAATGTGGCTTTGTCGCCTACTTGTAGTTCTTTTAAACCTTCTTTAAACCCTGCGATCATAGGAGCGTCAGGGCTTAAATCCGCTTTTATTGGCTGATATCGTTTTGTTGCCTTCTTTTTTGGGTTTACTGCTTCCATGGCCTCTGCTAGATTTAGATTGCTGGTATTGAGTAATGTGCCGTCTTCAAAAAACAATGCATAATGTACCATGGCTTTGTCGAACTCCTTAATTTCCGGACCGGAGCCTTTTTCAGAAATAAAATACTTAAGGCCCGAAGCTAATGCAATGGCTTCTGTTTCTTGCTGAGTGTGCTTCTGTTTCACAGCTTTTTTAAGCTTGGCTATTTTAGCTTTTCGTTTTTGTTCCTTTAAATCCGCTTTGGAAAAATTCTCTATAAAAACTTCTGGTGCCTCAAAGTTTTTGGCGCTTCTGCCTTTTCGTATAATTCTCAATTTTCGAAGTGTATCATTGGCCATAATGGAATCGATAATATTTTCACCTAAAACAACTTCTCCAAAGATCGAATGACAATGATTTTTTGGATGTTCGCAATCCCTCAAATTACCATGTTCACCGTAAGCATCCAACCATGGTGTTTCCTTGTGTGTGATGTAAAACTGGCTTCCATTGGTGCCATAGCCGGAATTGGCCATAGCCAAGACACCTTTTTTATTGTGTTTCAAATCGGGATGAAATTCATCCATAAACCGGTAGCCAGGGTCGCCTTCGCCATTGCCCAAAGGATCACCACCTTGAATCATAAAATTCTCAACAACACGATGAAATATTGTGCCGTCATAAAAGGGCTTTTCCTTATAAAGTTTGGAGGCCAATGGATTGGTGCCTTCTGCTAACGCTACAAAATTGGCTGTTGTTATGGGTACTTTGTCGTAATGTAATTTGGCCACGATGATGCCTTTGTTCGTATTGAATTCAGCATACAGACCGTCCTCCAAATCCGGATATTCTGAATTACAACTGCATACAGTTGCCAATAAAAAAAGGGCTAATTCTTTAGTTAGAATATTAAAACTTGACATTTTAGTTATCCTGTACTTTTGTGATGGAATTTACGGTTACCTCTGCAATTAATGGGACATTGGTGCCGATTTTGTTCTCGTCTCCATAATACCCATAAGCTTTTTGCGATGGAAACAGAAAAGTAATTGTTTCGCCAGCTTTCATCAGCTTTAAGCCTTCGCGCAAACCGGTAAAGAGTTCCTGTTTGTCCATGGCATAGTCCAAATTCTGGAAATTTTCCTTGGGATAGATTAAGTTACCTTTAAAGTCTTTCAAATTATAGGAGTAATTCACGATATCCCCGAATGCCGGGGTATAATCATCGCTCTCAGTAATTTTCGTGTTGTAATAATACCAGAACCCACTTTCAGAAGCAATATAATTAGTGGAGTCGTTTTTAGCCATCAATTGTTCGATCCAAGCTTGTTCTTTGGCGTTGAGTTTTTTGTTCCGTTCAACAGAGGCATCAATAAACGAACCACTTTTCACCGAAATAGGTCTTCGGGCTTCGGGCGTTTTGCAGGAAAAGCAAATAGCAAGTAAGCCTATAATAATTAGTGTTTTATCCATGGTTTAGGGCATCTTTATAATTAGGCAAGATACTCAAAAAATTTTCAACCGTACCTTTTAAGGAGCTTTCACTTCTTCCGCCAGCGGCATTATTATGGCCTCCTCCATTAAAATGTGCCCTCGAAAATTCGTTGACTGAAAACCCTCCTTTGGAGCGCAACGAAATTTTTATAATGCCCTCTTGCTTATCTTCAATAAAAATTGCCGCGAAAATGATGTTTTCTAAAGAAAGCGCATAATTTACCACGCCCTCCGTGTCTCCCTTTTTGTAATCAAATCGATTTAATTCACTTTGAGACAGGGTGATGTATGCGGTTCTGAGTTCCGGAAGGACTTTGAGATTACTTAAAGCACAGCCCAATAACTGCAACCTATTGTAGCTATTAGTATCAAAAACTTGATTGTGTATTTCTGAATTTTTCGCCCCTTTATCGATTAAGGTGGCTACTACACGATGAGTGGTACTTGTAGTTGATGGAAATCTGAAAGAACCGGAATCCGTCATAATGCCCAGGTACAGACAAGTGGATATCGTTTCGTCAATTTCGCTGGTATCGCCCAACATATCAATAAAATGATATATCATCTCACAGGTTGAACTCATATTGACATCACTGTACATATATGTGGGGTAGTCGTCAGGTTCTTGATGATGGTCAATTAAAATCTTAATGGCTTTTGAAGCCTCTAAACCAGGTTCCATCGCTCCAGTTCTATGAAATGCATTGAAATCTAAGGTAAAGATAATATCCGCTTCGGCAATGGCTTGATTGCAGGCTTTAGTCTGCGAATCGTATTTTAGAATGGTTTCCTCCCCAGGTGTCCATTTTAAAAATCCAGGATAATCATTTGGTGTGATGACTTGAGCGTTGTGGCCGTACTTTTTTAGGTAGTGATAAAGACCCAAAGTTGAACCAATCGCATCGCCATCAGGGTTTTTATGTGGTACAATTATAATGTTTTTTGGGGTATAGAGTAATTGCTTTATTTGGGCTATATCGTCTTTATTCATAGGGAACGAAGATACAATTTTTTAAACTTGGTTTTTGCTGAAAATACGTTACTTTTGCGCCAAATAAAACATAAAAATGGCAACAAACAGAACATTTACAATGCTTAAGCCAGATGCAGTTGAAAAAGGGCATATTGGTGCAATATTAGAAAAGATTTCAGCTTCAGGTTTTAGAATTGTAGCTATGAAATTAACGCAAATGACCAAGGCAGATGCTCAGACATTTTATGCGATACATAAAGAGCGACCATTTTTTGGAGAATTGGTCGAGTATATGACGCGAGGCCCTATAGTAGCGGCTATTTTGGAAAAAGACAATGCTGTTGAGGATTTTAGAACTTTAATAGGAGCTACAAATCCAGCGGATGCCGCGGAGGGTACTATAAGAAAAATGTATGCTGATTCTATAAGCGAGAATGCAGTTCATGGAAGTGATAGTGATGAAAACGCGGCTATCGAAGGAGCATTTCATTTTGCAGGACGAGAGCAGTTTTAAATATTTAAGACGATTTAATTAATCGAAAAAGCCCAGACATTGCGTCTGGGCTTTTTTGTAAGAAAAAAAGTGAAATAATATATATTAGATTACTTTTACGTTTACTGCGTTTAAACCTTTTCTACCTTCCTTAAGATCAAACTCAACTTCATCGCCTTCGCGAACTTCGTCAATCAATCCAGAAATGTGAACAAAATGTTCTTTTTGCGAACCTTCTTCGATAATGAATCCAAATCCTTTTGAATCATTAAAGAATTTAACTGTTCCTTTACTCATGTTAAAAAAATTAAATTATTACTGCGGACAAAGGTAATGTGTAAAAACTTTAAAAATCAATAATTTACGTTTTATTTTTATTAATTCTTAAAATGTAGGCTAAAGGGCTCGTAAATAGTGAAGTTAGCCGTTTTCCTGTCATCCTGTCCCGAAAGCTTTCGGGATTGATTCAGGATATCTATTCAAAACAAGTTATTATCGTAAAACCAACTTTTTAATTAAATCCTTGCCTAATTCCTCATTTAGCATATCGATTATTTTTTGCTTGCCGTAACCGAGTTCCTCCCGAAGTACGCTGGAACTTAACTGCACATAGAGTGTTTCGCGTTCCAGTTTTACTGTAGTCGTGTAATTGTTTACCCCGTTGCCCATTAATTTTGCCCAGGCCTCGGCGGCATTTACTTTGTTCAGCCCTTTTTCTAGTTTGTTAGTTTCTACAAATTCCTTTAGGGCGTCTTTGATGCTGATATGTTCGTTGTTGCGTTTAGGCATGGTTTCTTTTACGTCATTAAGTTGTATGTTTTAAAGTCTTTTATCGTATGATTGTTTTTTGAAAAGTTTTTCCGTGATCAGTCTTTCCTCAAGCGTTACCCCTCAACCTAAAAACCTCATAGCTCTGATGCACCTGCTTTACCGCCTGTTCCGTTCTTTCGGCATGGGTGTCGCTGATAAACAATTGCCCGAAATTTTCGTCGTCCACTAATTTAATAATTTGGGTGACGCGTTGTTCGTCCAGCTTATCAAAAATGTCATCCAACAGTAAAATTGGATTTACGCCACTTTGGGCTTTTATAAAGTCAAATTGCGCCAATTTCAAAGCAATCAAAAATGATTTTTGTTGGCCTTGGCTTCCAAATTTTTTCACGGGATGTCCTTCAATTTGAAATACCAAATCGTCTTTATGAATACCTACACTGGTATATTGCAGTGCCTTGTCTTTATTCAAACTTTCGGCCAAAAGAGCGGGCAATTCGCCTGCGGATAAATGACTTTCATAAACCAAATCCACATTTTCTTTCGCATTGCTAATGGTTTCGTATCGCGACTTAAAAATCGGAATAAACGATTTCAAAAAAGCATTTCGCTTTTCGTAAATCACAGTGCCATATTCCGTTAATTGCGCATTATAAACTTCCAATGTATCGGCATTAAACGTATGATTCAAAGCAAAATATTTCAAAAGAGCATTGCGCTGTGCTAATACTTTGTTGTAGTTAATGAGTTGCGTTAAATACCCCTTGTCGCTTTGCGAAATCACGCTATCAATGAATTTACGGCGCGTACTGCTACCTTCAATAATCAAGTCCCTGTCGGCAGGCGAAATAATCACCAAGGGCAAAAAACCGATGTGGTCGCTAAATTTTTCATAGGCCTTGCCGTTGCGTTTAATCACCTTTTTTTGACCGCGTTTCAGGCTCACCACAATCTTTTCGGGTTTATCCTGTTTTTCATAATCACCATGCACCATAAAAAAATCTTCGTCGTGCTTGATATTCTGTAAGGCCACGGGATTAAAGTAGCTTTTTCCGAAGGATAAATGGTAAATCGCGTCCAGTACATTGGTTTTGCCAACCCCATTATTTCCAACAAAACAGTTTATTTTTTCGTTGAAATCAAAAGACTGGCTTTCAAAATTTTTATAGTTGACTAAGGACAACGATTTTAAAATCATGCAGTTAGCGACTTGATAGTTGTTATTTGAATTTTAACTCAAAAGAAGTGCAAATTATTGAAAAATAACGAGCTAATTGGTATGTGTTATGTAGAAAAATTATATTTTTGCGCCACGTAAATTTTATTCAGAAAAATAGATGGCTACTTATAAGAAGCGAGGGTACAAACCCAAAACGAAAGTTGAAAAGGAGCAAAATATAGAAGAAGGGTCAACAACGGCCGAGGTGTTTAACACGTTGGACGAAACGGCGTCGAAGACCGAGGCGTTTGTAGCCAAAAACCAAAAGTATATTTTTATTATAATCGGTATTGTGGCGGTCTTGGTTTTGGGGACTTTGGCCTATAAGGAATATGTGGCTAAGCCTAAGCAGTTGAATGCCATGAATGATATGTTCCAAGCTCAAAAATTCTTTAACGATGCTGTTAATGGTGTTGAAAAGGATTCACTTTTTAATTTGGCTTTGAATGGCGGTGAAGGAAAATTTGGAATGTTGGATATTATTGATGAATACAGTGGTACGCCTGCGGCCAATTTGGCGAATTACTATGCGGGTACGGCATATTTACGTTTGAAGGATTATAAAAATGCGGTGGCTTATTTGAGCGAATTTGAAAGTGACGATGAGGTGTTGGCGCCATTGGCGAAAGGAAATATTGGTGATGCTTTTGTACAGTTGAACCAACCTGAGGATGCATTGGAATATTACGAAGAAGCCATTGCACTTCGCGATAACGGATACACCACACCAATGTATTTGTACAAGGCAGGAGCCTTAGCTTTGGAATTGGGCGAAGCCGATAAGGCCTTGACTTATTTCCAAAGAATCAAAGATGATTATCCAGACTCCACTGAAGCTTCAACGGTAGATGTGTTTATCGGAAAAGCACAGGTTTTAGCGAGCAAATAAGATGGCTACGGCAAATAAAAATTTATCGGACTACGATAAAACTGCAATCCCAAATGCGAATAAATTTCGGTTTGGGATTGTTGTTTCAGAGTGGAACGAAAACATCACTGAAGCTCTATATCAAGGAGCTTATGATACTTTAATTGAGAATGGCGTATTGCCTGCGAATATCGTTCGTTGGAATGTTCCTGGGAGTTTTGAATTGATTTACGGTTGCAAAAAAATGCAGGAACAAATGGTGAATGCTGTGATTGCCATCGGAAGTGTGATACAAGGCGAAACCAAGCATTTTGATTTTGTGTGCGAGGCTGTATCTCAAGGTATAAAAGACTTAAATGTGATGCGCGAAACCCCTGTAATTTTCTGCGTACTTACTGACAATACAATACAACAAGCACAAGACCGTTCCGGTGGAAAGCATGGCAACAAGGGTACCGAAGCGGCCATTGCAGCAATCCAAATGGCGGAACTTCGAAAGAATAGTTAACAGTAAACAGTGGCAGTTTGCAGTTTGCTTCGAGCTTTTGTCTTCCGGCTTCAAGCTTAATTTTGTTAACATTTTTTAGCAGACAGTTCCAGTATTTTTGCCCATTTTTAAGTATTTTTGAGGGATTAGCAATGGTACATTTTGTTCGGTCAACGGAAACATAAACGGTTTAATTATCAGCCTCGATTTTCAAAGGAAAATCAAGATGATGTCAATGTGGAGGAGGATACAACGGAAACGGAATTTGTGTCCAAATGGCGACAACAAAGTGGCAACAAAATAAGGATGAGAGGCATTCTGCCCTTTCGGACATTAATCCTGATTTTGGTACTATTATTGATTTGCATGTACTTATTGGAGAAAAATTACATGTAAATTAAAATCTGGACACCATGGGACTTTTAAAATTAAGAAAGAATAAGAAATTTAGTTATACGCCTCGCTACTACGACGATAAAGGCGAAGGCAGTCCATTCGAAATCAAGCATAAGTTTGATGAGCACCGGACAACTGTAGGCCCAAATAAAGGCCTAAAAGGTAAATTTGTTAACGCCATTAATGACTATAAACACAACGAAAACAAGGAAGCCAATCGTAGGGTTTTGATTATTGTTGCGATTCTTATTCTTATCTTTTTATTCATAATCGGTTTCGATTTATCTATTTTCTTTTCGTAAATAATTGATGGCAGACATTATACAACTCTTACCTGACCATGTAGCGAATCAAATTGCCGCCGGTGAAGTTGTACAACGTCCGGCCTCGGTGGTGAAAGAACTTTTGGAGAATGCCATTGACGCTGGTGCAGAAACCATCAAACTGATCGTAAAAGACGCAGGGAAAACCTTAATCCAAGTTATTGATGATGGCAGGGGGATGAGCGTTACGGATGCTAGATTGAGCTTTGAGCGTCATGCCACTTCAAAAATTAGGAATGCCGACGATTTATTTCATTTAAATACAAAAGGGTTTCGGGGTGAGGCTTTGGCCAGTATTGCCGCCATTGCACATGTGGAACTCAAAACCAAACAGGAACACGACGATGTAGGCACTGCCATCGTTATTGAAGGTAGCGAAGTTACTTCGCAGGATGTGGTGGTGACTCCAAAAGGCACTTCAATTTCGGTGAAAAACCTATTTTTCAATATTCCGGCAAGGCGAAATTTTTTAAAGTCGAATGCTGTGGAGTTACGTCATATTAATGATGAGTTCCATCGTGTGGCGTTGGCGCATCCAACCATTCGTTTTGTGATGTTCAATAATGGTAGTGAAAATTTCAATTTACCCATAGGCAATTACCGCCAGCGTATTGTCAACATTTTCGGAAATAAAACCAATGAAAAATTGGTGCCGGTGGAGGAAGATACCGAAGTATTGAAGATTTCAGGATTTGTTGGAAAACCTGAATTTGCTAAGAAAACCAGAGGCGAACAGTACTTTTTTGTCAACAACCGTTTTATCAAAAGTGCCTATCTCAACCATGCCATTTTATCGGCCTATGAAGGTCTGTTGAAAAATGCCACTCATCCCAGTTATTTTTTGAATTTAACAGTGGATCCGCAGTCCATCGATATCAATATCCATCCTACCAAAACGGAAATCAAGTTTGATGACGAACATACCTTATATGCCATTTTACGTTCGTCCGTCAAACATAGTTTGGGCCAATTTAATATTGCACCCGTGTTGGATTTTGAAAGGGATGCAAGTTTGGATACGCCATATAGTCTGAAAAATGAAATGGCCCAAACTCCTAAAATTGAAGTGGATAGAAACTTTAATCCGTTTTCAGAAACCAAAACCACAAAAAGTGGGAATGGATCTGTTAATTTTACAAAGCAACCCACTGAAAATTGGGAAAGTTTGTACGTTGGATTGGAATCCAAGGGCACGGTTACCCAAAATGATTTTTCAGAAGTTCAGTTTGAAAGTGAAGAAACCACAGGGGCTTTGTTTGAAGAAAAAGGGACTGCAGAAACTGCAAATTCTACCTATCAGCTTCACAATAAGTATATTATCAGCGCCTTAAAATCAGGAATGCTGGTCATTGATCAGCATCGCGCGCACCAGCGTATTTTGTATGAAGATTTCCTAAAAGATATCACCGTAAAAGAGGGGGTAAGTCAGCAACTATTGTTTCCTTTAGAATTGCATTATTCATCTCAGGAATTGGAAATTTTAAAGCAGTTGAAAGGGGATTTGGAACATACTGGGTTTGTGTTTTCAAACCTCACGGAGGATTCCATTGAGATTAAGGGTGTTCCTGTGATGGTGCCCGAAAGTGAGATATCTATCATTTTGGAGCAATTGATTAGCGATGTTCAAAATGAGGTGCCCGATGCCAATTTCAGTGCTACCGATTTATTGGCAAAATCCATGGCAAAAAGTCTGGCTATTAAAACCGGACAATCTCTCAAAAAGGACGAGCAAGAACATATTGTTAACAAACTATTTGCATGTAAAGAACCAAACGTATCGCCTACCAATAGGGTTGCATTTATTACTATTGGTACCGACGAGTTGGATAAAAGGTTTATATAAATTATGATGAGACTTTCAGATACAGTAAAGCATTTATTGATTATCAATGTCATCGTGTTCATTGGCACGATGGCATTAGGAAACAATCTACTGTACGATTGGTTGGCACTGCATTTTCCTAAGAATGAGGCATTTCAGCCATGGCAAATTTTGACACATATGTTTATGCATGGAGGCGTCACTCATTTATTTCTGAATATGTTCGCCCTTTGGATGTTCGGAACTCCTGTTGAACAGGTATTGGGTTCCAAGCGTTTTATGTTCATTTATTTTTCTGCGGGATTAGGGGCGGTGGCACTGCAGATGGGGGAATATTACTTGAGATTCACTCCAATTTTTAATGACTTGTTAGCGTCAGGAATGTCCGAAACCTCAATTCTTCAAATGTTGTCAACTAACAGTGTTCCTGATTCAATAGGAGCTACGCAATTGAATGGTTTAAGAGAAATATTTCCAATTTACAATGTGTCTATGGTAGGTGCCTCAGGCTGTATCATGGGACTTTTGGCAGCTTTCGGCATGATGAATCCAAATGCGGAATTGATGTTGATATTTTTACCCATTCCAGTGAAAGCGAAATATTTTATTCCCGGAGTCATTACATTGGAAATTGTGATGGGCTTTATGGGGCAATCTATTTTTGGGGACACTCAAATTGCCCACTTTGCACACGTAGGCGGTGCTTTAACAGGATTTATCATCATGTGGTACTGGAAAAAAAACCAGTTTAACCAAAACCGTTGGTATTAAATGACAACTTTAAATCAGGATATAAAAGATAAGCTACAACGACTTAATGTGCTAGAAAAGCTGATTGTGGTAAATCTGGCCATTTTTGTTTTGGGGTATTTATTGAAGATTATCTTTGGTTTGCCCAGTGAATCAAGTTTATCATGGCTAGAATTACCTAGTACATTTAGTAATTTCATTTTGAAACCTTGGAGCATTGTTACCTATGCCTTTGCCCACTATGGATTATGGCATTTTGCAATCAATATGCTATGGTTATATTTTATCGGGCGTATGTTTCTGAATTTGTTTTCGCCCAAAATGGCACTTAACATTTACTTTTTAGGAGCTATTTGTGGCGGGCTACTATTTTTACTGGCATATGATTTTCTGCCCAACAGCAGGGCGAATTCACAGCTGATAGGAGCCTCTGCCTCGGTTAGGGCATTGCTAATTTTTCTATGTGCATATATGCCAAACCAAGAGGTACGTATTTTTACCTTTAACATCAAGCTTTGGTACATCGGATTGGCCATTATTATTTTGGATGTTATTGGACTTTCCGGAGGAAACGCGGGAGGCAATTTAGCGCATTTGGGAGGTGCTTTGTTGGGCTACGCGTACGCCAAGCAATTACAGAAAGGGCTGGATATTGGTAAAGGCTTTGAGAAGTTTATGGATGTCTTTTTTGGGTTATTTAAATTTAAAAAGAAAGGCCCTTTAAAAACGGTTCATAAAAATAAATCTAAGGTTGGGGGTTATACTAAAGCTGATTTTAATGAGTTTAACAATCAAAAGAAAATTGATGTTATACTGGATAAGATTAGTAAAAGTGGTTATGACAGCCTTACTGCAGAGGAAAAGGATTTCTTGTTCCGAGCTGGTAAATAATGTTCACAATATTTGCAATTGGAAACAACCTTAATTAACTTCGGGTCAATCATCACCAGCCAATCTCCAACATGCCAAAACTAAGATTCTTTAATAGATTTCTGTGGTTCATCAATAGGGTGGTAGCTGTGCTGTTGCTATTGTCTTTCGTTTTGCCTTTTCTGCCTCCAAAGACATTTTCGGTATTGTCGGTATTAAGTTTGGGTGTTGCCTTATTAATATTGATTAACGTCATGTTCTTTTTATATTGGTTGGGTACATTAAAACGAAAATTTATGCTATCGCTGGTGGTACTGGCTATTGGTTATTTTTCATTCGGATCGCTCTATAAATTTTCGGCTTCTAAAAAAGAAGATTCCCCCAATAATTTTAAGGTGATGAACTACAATGTACGCCTTTTCAATTTGTATGAATGGATTCCCGAAAAAGGCATTGAGACTAATATGGTGGATTTGATAAAAAGCGAAGCACCACATATTTTGAGTTTACAAGAATACCATCCACATAAAAATATAGACCTTTCTTTTTACAAGTACAAATATGAAAAGCTTTCAGGGAAGAAAACCAAATACGGCCAGGCGATTTTTTCTCAGTTTCCTATCGTGAATTCAGGTTCTATTGAATTTCCTAACACATCTAATAATGCGATTTTTGCAGATGTGGTTTTTAAAAAAGATACTATCAGAATTTATAATATCCATTTAGAATCGATGCGCATAGACACAAAAGCTGAAAGTTTGAAAAAAGAGGATTCAGAGCGCTTATTCAAACGTATCGGTACTACCTTTAAAATGCAACAATTTCAAACAAAACTCTTTTTGATGCACAAAAAACAGTGTAAATACAGAATGGTGATCAGTGGCGATTTTAACAATACCGCATTCTCCTACGTCTATCGAAAAATAAGGGGAAATTTAAACGATACCTTTAAGGAAGCAGGTAATGGTTTTGGGCGCACCTATCATTTCCAATTCTTTCCAATCCGAATAGATTTTATTTTGAGTGATGAGAGTTTTGAGGTGAACGGGTTTAAGACCTATGATGAGCATTATTCTGATCATTACCCGATAATGACCACTTTGAGTTTGGGGGAGTAGTCCCAATCACAGTTTACAGTCTCAGTCTAAATTTAGAATTTAAGATTCAAGTTTTCTTTTTATTGAAAATTATTCGAAGTAGTGGAGCTATCCGAAATAATGCTTTGCGCCTCTGCGTCCCTGCCTGCCGGCAGGCAGGTTTACGCGAGATTTTTACATAAAGGAACAATCTACCACATCAGAAATGATATGAATCACCAAGCCCAGTCCCACCAAACGGGATTTCTTGGGAAAGCACAAAAAGACATAAAACAAAATAGCAAAGGATGAGTGAAGAGGGTGGAAGCCGATACTGCATCTGTTCGGGTCAAAAATCGGGTCGGCCAATAAATGATCCGCATCAATGAGCATACCTGTTAGCATCACAAGGTAGGCATACTTCCATTTCGATTTAAAAAAGAGAAGGGCAACCGCCAAAGGCAACAAAAAGTGGCAACCATAATGTGCAATCGGTTGAAGCATTATTCAGCAATTAGAGTTTGAGATTCCAAGTAATTCAAGGCATTTGGTCCCTCGTTAAATAACAAGTCCAGAATACTCAAATTAGGAATAAAACCGTGTTTGCTTTCAAAAACCTGGGTATAGTTATCAAAGTTGAAAACTGGCGCTTTTTTCGAATTTACTAAATATCTTAAATCGCTTTTACCTAGGATTTCCTTTTGAAAAGAAGCCGTTTCGGAATAATCAATTTCCATTTGCAAACATTCGCAAATCACTTCAAAACATTTCATGTTAAAGTCCATAAGATAAGTGGTATCTTCAAAAAACAAATGTCTCAACTCGTCTTCGTAAAACTGAAAAAAAGGAGAGGTGCGGTATGAAGATTCCAGAGATTTCCAATGGTTTAATTGCCATCTATCCGCATTGAAAATTTCTACTTCGCTATACTTTTGGCGATTCTTTTGCGAGAAAACAACAGGAATATTAAGTGACAATTTTCCATTGGCACCATAAATATAAGTGCGATTTCGATAAGTCTGTTTTGAGAAATTGTCGAACACCTCGAACGCCACACTTTCAGCCTGAACTATAGCCACAAAATGGGCAATGTTTGGGAAATATGTGGGGTGAATAATAATTTCCATTTCTGTCATTCCCGCGAAGGCAGGAATCCACTTTAATTACTACGCTTTTGATTTAGATTCCTGCCTTACTTCGACAAACTCAGTACAAGTCGCAGGAATGACAGTCGTGTCTTAAGCATTAGTTTTTTTTCGCTTTCCCCATTGGCTATACCCTATCCATCCAAATAAAATAACCAAAAATGGAATAAAATAGGAGGTGCGATTGCCTTCTCCATGCACCGTCGTAAACAATCTTTTCCAACGAATTTTGTTGATGCCTTTTCCAAAACTGTCCCAACTCATCCAAATAAATACTGGCTTACCAACTACGTGGTTAAACGGCACAAAACCCCATGCACGGGCATCTATCGAATTATGGCGGTTGTCTCCCATCATCCAATAATAATCCTGTTTAAATGTGTATGTGCTGGCAACTTCACCATTAATCAAGATTTGATTGCCTTCCACTTTTAAAGAATTGCCCTCGTATTCCGTTATGACGCGCTTGTATAGTGGCAATACTTCTAAATTAATATCAATGGTTGCTCCTTTTTTCGGAATATATAATGGTCCGAAGAAATCTCGGTTCCAATTATAAGCGGGGTCATGCGGAAAAATATCCTCAGTCCTCTCGCCTTTTTCCATAATATTCGGAACAGTCCCTGCGACATTTGGATGGTTTTTAAATTTCGCCAATGCTTCATCGGATACGGCCGGTAAATAGTAACTCGAAAATTGCCGGTCAATAGGATAGGCACCATCTGTGATATCATAACGAGAGGCCAAAAAATTTGGATTGAACTGATGTGTTTTTGGTTTTACGTAATAACTGAATTGCAATTTTGCTCTATCAGGCAATTCGTTTTTCTTTCCGTTAATGTAAACATAACCGCCACGAACTTCCAAAGAATCTCCTGGCAAGCCCACACAACGTTTTACCAAGTTGGTCTTTTTGTCAATGGGTTTATAGTAATTCCTATCCGGATGGAAATCGTTCATATCCAAAAGCGTATCAGCCGGTTGGTTGAATACTACTATTTCATTTCTTTCAATGTCTTCAAACCCCGGAATGCGCATGTATGGCAATTGTAGTTTGTTAATCCATGAGGTATTTCGTTTTTCAAAGTGGTCATTAAAGAGGTACGATTTCTTTTTAAGCAAGGGTATGGTGTCGTGTACCATTGGCGCCCCAACAGTGGTCATCGGTACCCTGGCCCCATAGTGAAATTTACTTACAAACAAAAAATCACCAACCAACAAGGATTTTTCCAAGGAAGATGATGGAATCGTAAATGGCTGCATAAAATAGGTATGTACAATTGTTGCCGCCACAATAGCAAACAAAATGGAACTGGTCCATTCACCCGAACCTGATTTTGGTTGTAAGCTTCTGTTCTCAACATAACTAACATCGGCCACATAATTCAAATAGTAGTTATAAAAACCCAGGGAGGCAATTGCTAAAAATGTATCTAAGTGAGTGTTTTTACCAAAACTTCTGGCAGTTTCCACCCAAACTACAATCAGCATTATCAAATTCACAATGGGCAAAAACATCAAAATAATCCACCACCATGGACGGTTGATAATTTTCATTAAAACCATACCGTTGTAAATTGGCACAAAGGTTTCCCAGGCTTGCCTACCGGCTTTTTGGTATAATTTCCATGTACCTAATCCATGGATGATTTGGATAATCAATAAAAAAATAAGCCATTGTGTAAGTGTCATCTCTTTACTTTTTATTAACCCAATTAGGGCAAAAATCGTTGTGCTTGTTACAAGAAATCAAAATATTAACCAATGTTTAACACATCGTTCATACTAAAAACCCCTGTTTTTCCAACGAGCCATTCTGCTGCCACCACGGCACCAAGTGCAAATCCTTGTCTGTTATGTGCGATATGTTCGATGGAAATAGTGTCAACTTCGCTATCGTATGTCACCGTATGCGTTCCGGGTACGTCTTCTATGCGCTTAGCTACAATGGGGACAGTGTTTTCGCCATTTTGATTCAGCTTCCAGCTATCATAGTTTTGATTGTTTTCGATAACTCCTTCTGCCAAAGTAATAGCAGTACCACTTGGGGCATCCAGTTTTTTGGTATGGTGAATTTCCTCCATAGACACATTGTACTGCTTGAGGTTACTCATCATTTTTGCCAGTGTTTTGTTCAGTTCAAAAAAGATATTTACGCCCAAGCTGAAGTTGGAAGCGTAAATAAAAGCACCGTCATTTTCCTTGCAAAGTTCAATGGCGTTATTATAGTCTTTCAGCCATCCGGTTGTTCCTGAAACTACGGGAACGTTATTCTTTAAACAGTTAGAAATATTGTCAAAAGCCACTGAGGGGATGCTGAAATCTATAGCCACATCGGCTTTGGTGATGTCGTAATTGGTATCGTCTTTATCAATGGTTAGCACCACATCGTGGCCTCTGCTAATGGCAATTTTTTCAATGGTTTGTCCCATTCTTCCGTATCCAAGTAAAGCTATTTTCATATATAATTTTTGTTGTCCAAAACGGACTAAAACTTAAAATTTAGGGTGAGCCCCACGTTATTACTGCTGTCAATTTCATTGAATTCGTAGTGGGGTGCTAAGGTAAGGTTTTCATCGACATTATACTGCAATAAGTGCGCATCTACATTGGCGTCAATAATATTTAGGGCATAAAACCCCGCTGTAACCAAAAGTGAAATTTCTTTGTTTCGTCTGAAAAGTTGTTGTGCGCGTCTTAAGCCATCATCGGAAATTTTCTGCGTTGTTGGATTTCCCTCGGCATCAAAGTTATAAAACTCATCAGTTCTAAAACCTGCAAGCCTACTTTTGTAGGCATCCCGATATCTATTGTATTGCTTGTCGTTTCTTACATAAAAATATACACCAGTACCGATAGCTCCGTAAACCAATGGGATTTTCCAATAGCGCTTATTGTAGGCCTGGCCTAATCCCGGTAAAACAGCAGATAGGAAGGCCGCCTTTGCGGGCCTCAATGGGTCCAGTGGCTTACGTTTTACGACCTCCTGCTCAATCACTAAAGCGGATGGAATACTATCCGCAGGTGTTTTATCCTTCTTTTGGGCTAGGGCCGAAACGCAACATAAAACGGCTAATACAAGTCCGAGTTTAAGTTTATTTGGCACGTTGCACTAATTTTTTGATACGATTAAAATCTTCTTCAGAATGAAAGGGGATAATGATTTTTCCCTTTCCATTTTTAGAGACTTTAACGTCTATTTTATGCCCAAAGTATTCTGAAAACTCTTTTATACCTTTTTTAACGTGCTTTGGGATATCGTCTTCGAGATCTGCTTTTGATAATTTTTTGCCAGTTTCTGGGTCGTTGTACTTACGTACTAAAAGTTCCGTTTCTCTTACTGACAACTTTTTGGTGAGAATACTTTCGTAAATGTCCAATTGCGCACTTTGGTCTTCAATAGTAATCAGCGCACGTCCATGCCCCATGGAAATAAAACCATCCCTCATTCCTGTTTGAATGATAGGGTCTAACTTCAATAAACGTAAATAATTTGCTATGGTAGAGCGTTTTTTACCTACGCGCTCGCTCATTTGTTCCTGAGTTAAATTGATTTCATCAATCAATCGTTGGTAGGACAAGGCGATTTCAATAGGGTCTAAATCTTGGCGCTGGATATTTTCCACCAATGCCATTTCCAAAGATTCCTGATCGTTGGCAATTCTAATATAAGCCGGAATAGTTTCCAAGCCTACCAATTTAGAAGCCCGATAACGGCGTTCTCCCGAAACCAATTGGTATTTGTTGAAATCCAGTTTTCTAACGGTAATGGGCTGGATAATGCCTAATTCCCGGATGGAAGAGGCCAGTTCCTTTAAAGATTCTTCACTAAATTTGGTTCGTGGCTGAAAGGGATTGACTTCAATGGCATTGATGTCCAGTTCAACAATGTTACCAATAACTTTGTCGGCACCTTTGTCCTGAACGGATTGGATGTCGTTATCAGGGTCTTTCAGCAATGCTGATAGCCCTCGTCCTAAAGCCTGTTTCTTCGTTGCCTTCGCCATAATTTAGGAGTTTTTTGTGATAATTTCTTTTGCCAAACTCAGATAGTTACTAGCACCTTTGCTAGCCGCGTCGTAGTTGATGATACTTTCGCCATAGCTTGGTGCTTCACTTAAACGTACATTTCGCTGAATGATGGTTTGAAACACCATATCATTAAAATGCTTTTGAACTTCTTCAACCACTTGGTTTGAAAGGCGCAACCTCGAATCGTACATGGTCAGTAATAGACCTTCGTAATCTAAGTTGGCGTTGTGTATTTTTTGTACACTTTTGATGGTATTCAGTAATTTTCCCAAACCTTCCAAAGCAAAATATTCACATTGGATAGGAATCAACACAGAATCCGCTGCTGTTAAAGCATTCAAAGTCAATAATCCCAGCGAGGGCGCGCAATCAATCAAAATAAAGTCGTAATCGTCTTTGATATCTTGAACCGCTGTTCTCAGCATATATTCTCGCTGATCTTTGTCCACTAATTCAATTTCAATGGCAACAAGATCAATATGCGCCGGAATGATATCGAGATTTGGGGTCTCCGTGGCAACAATAGCTTCTTTGGCGGAATTAGTGTGTTCCAGCAATTGATAGGTTCCTGTTTCAACACTTTCAACATCAATCCCCAATCCGGAAGTAGCATTGGCCTGTGGGTCAGCATCTATCAGCAATACCCTTTTCTCCAAAACACCCAGTGAAGCTGCTAAATTCACTGACGTGGTTGTCTTACCTACACCTCCCTTTTGGTTAGCAATTGCAATGATTTTGCCCATTAAATTGTTTAGTTTTTAAGGGGGTAAAAATACAATTATTTATCAGGAATAAAAACGTAACTTGTTAACAATAAAGTATTGTTCCGTATGGCTTTTGTACCGTGGATTCTCAAATTATTTATTCGGGTCTTTCAGGATTATGGATACCTAAAATATAGCCCTTTGTTAAATATTTTTTGCCCACTGCCTGAACTTGTTCCGCGGTTAGTGCGTTAATTCGCTCTTCGTACTCAAAAATTTTGGAAAGGTCCTGTTTGTTATAATCAGAATTTTTTAACCTATTCAGCCAATATTTATTCTTCTTTAGGTTTTGCTTGGTTTTAAGGATTTGGCTCTCTTTTACTTTTGCCAAATCTTTTTCGGTTGGCCCATTTTCAATAATCTTTTCCAATTCATTAATGGCTACTTTTATAAGCTTGTCCACATTTTCTGGTCCGCAAGGAAAGCTAATACTAAAATTATAGCGGCCGTATGGCACTTTGGAGATATTGCCTCTTGCTCCAACACCATACACGTCACTTTCTTCTTCCCTGAGTTTTTCAATAAGCTTAATGGTCAAAATTTCTCCCAGACTTCTCAGTGCGCGGGTTTCTTCAGGATTATATTCAGTTTCACCTTGATAAATAATCCTGACGCTGCTTTTCGGGTCAGTGCCTTTTTCTACAATTTTGGTATGACTTCCCGTCAATGGTCTGTATTCGGGGATCTTATAGCTTTCCTTTTCCGTTTCTGAAGGTAAACTAGCAAGGTAGGTTTTGCAATATGCTTTGATAATCTCCTCATCAATATTTCCAACAAAATAGAAATTGAAGTCACCAGCATTTTTAAAGCGTTGGTTGTACAATTTATATGCTAAATCGTAATCCGCATTATCCAAATCTTCTTCGGAGGGGAAGCCAATATATCTGGGATTATCTTGATTCAAAAATTTGCTGAATTCATTTCGAAAATAATATTGGGGATTGCCAAGTAAATTCTTAATAATTGCTTTTTGTTTATTTATAAATGAAGCAAAAGCTTTCTCGTCTTTATTTAACGCCGTAAAATATAAGTGAATCAACTGAAACATGTCTTCCAGATATTTGGGAGAGGCAGAACCTGAAATTGATTCGCTGTACGGCCCAATACTTGGTCTAACGGATACAATTTTTCCCGATAGCATTTTGCCTAATTCTATTTTATCAAAACCGTTTACACCGGCCTCTGATAGAGCTCCATTGGCATAACTAGTAGCCTTGTAATCTTCTAATGAGTATAGGGATGTGCCACCGTAACTAAAGGAACTAAACAGAATTTCATCATTTTTAAAATCAGTGTTTTTATAAGTAACAGTCATACCATTGCTTAATGTTAATGTTGTGGTTCCTAAAATATCATTATGCACTTCATCTAAAATCGAACCTTCCTCAGGAATTTTGGATATTAAGGATTGGGCAACTTCTTTGTCATTATACGGTTCTATTTCAATAGTATTTATGTGCTTCAAAAGGTCCAATACTTGTGTTTCGGTAACTTTAGCAATACCTTCTTTTTCAGGCCCAGTGATGACGATTACCCGATTTTCATCCTTTACAAAGTCGTTAATGATGTTATTGACGTCCTCAAGTTTAATGTCAGGCAAATGTGTTTTATGAAATTCATACTCCCAGGCAATTCCTGGAATGGGTTCACCATTTAAAAAATGCCGCACATATTCACCAACAATGTTTCTAGACATATTCTTATCCTTGTCCTTAAAAGCTTTTTCAAGGCGTGATAAAATATTTTGTTTAGCACGATTAAACTCCCCTTTAAAGAAGCCGTGTTGCCTTACACGTTCATTTTCAATCAGCAAGGTTTTAAGGGCATCCAGCTGCCCAGTCTCGCTGGTGACAGCAAAGGATTGATAGGCCGCTTTTGTTTTGGCCCAAGTACGCCCATGGTAGCTAGCGCCATAAACAAATGGCGGATTTTCACTATTGCGTAATTCGTCCAAACGGTTGTTTATCATTCTTGTGAATAAAGATTTAATCATTCCTTTTTTATAGTCTTCAAGAGTTTTCATTTGCTTTACATTGGTACTATCCTTAAACAGTACCTGTACTCTTGATATAGGGGCTTCGTTATCGAATTCTATGGCAATAAATGTTTCTTTATGGTTAGGTAGATAAAAAACCTCTCTTTCCCGTGGATTCTCAGCTTTTGGAATAGTATTGAAATGCTGTTTTATCTTTTCTTCAAGGGTTGCAACATCAATGTCGCCTACAGCAATTACGGCCATAAGGTCCGGTCTGTACCAATCTTTGTAAAACCGCTTTAAAACATCGTAATCAAAATTTTCAAGAACGTCTTTTTTGCCTATAGGTAATCGGGATGCATATTTTGAACCGTAGAGCACTTTGGGAAGATAATTTTGCAACATGCGCTTATCGGCTCCTTGGCCTAATCTATATTCCTCTAAAACCACACCACGTTCCTTATCAATTTCTTCATGGTCCAGCGTTGCATTGTGTGCCCAATCCTCAAGAATTTGGAAACCTTTGTCCAGTTTTTCGGAGTCATCGCTTGGAATGGGAAGGATATACACCGTTTCGTCAAAACCGGTGTAGGCATTTAAATCGGCTCCAAAAGTCACGCCTATGCTTTGCAGATAATCTACAAGATCATTCCTTTCAAAATTCTTGGTGCCATTAAAATTCATGTGCTCCATAAAATGGGCCAAGCCTTGCTGGTCGTCATTTTCTAAAATTGAGCCGGCGTTAACTACCAAGCGCAGTTCCAGTTTGTCCTCCGGCTTTTTGTTATTTCGAATGTAATAGGTGAGGCCATTGGAAAGCTTCCCTATTTTTACATCATTGGAAGTAGGTATTTTTTGAGCCACCGATGCGTTTTGGGCTAAAATGTAATTTGAAACGAAAAGAAATAATGAAATGGCGAAAAGAACGGTCTTTTTCATGGAATAATTGATTTTTATGAATTGATGAAATATTGGTCATGAAATTAAGTAATATGTTACAGTTCATTAGAAAAATTCATCAAGATTAACGTGAATTTAACTATCAAATTAGTATTTCCATTTAGCCTTAGGAGAATGAAAGCCCAATAGCTTTCGGTTTATCCCTTCCCCATTTTCTTGATACTTTTTTGGATGAAGATGTTATTAGGCAATGTCAGAATTTCTTTTTCCTTGGTTTCCAAGGTGATAAAGAACAGGCCTGTTTCAATAACTTCACCTTGAATTTCATAATCCTTGGCTTCAAGGATGGAGATATAATCATTGAGTTTTACGGGGTGTTTAAAGAAAATTATGAAGCTTGAAGTGATATTTGAAAGGATCGACCATTGCGCAAAAAAGGCTACACCGACAACGGTAAGCACAGAACCAATAAAAACAGCTAATCTAGACTGGTCAATGCCCCAGATCAACAAAATAAAAAGTGCGCATAATGACAGAAATAGAGTATTGATAATACTTTTCATGATAAGCCCTCTTGACTTCTGAATAAGTTTGTCGTTCAAGGTTTTATCAATAATCTTGAAGCTTATAAAGCGCAAAACGAGATAAATCACGATAACGATTATGGATTCAATAATTCTGATATAATCAATTTCCATAGTTTATTTGGGAAAATTTTAAAGTCGTTGGAAAAATTAATTCAATTTTTTAGTCCAAAAGTATTTCTAAAATTTTTATTGCTGCATCACTAATCTTCGTTCCTGGCCCAAAGATGGCAACAGCTCCTGCATCAAACAAAAACTGATAGTCCTGTTTGGGGATCACACCGCCAACGATTACCATAATATCGTCACGTCCGAAATTTTTTAGTTCTTCAATCACTTGAGGAACCAAGGTTTTATGCCCGGCAGCTAAAGATGAAACGCCAAGAATATGTACATCGTTTTCAACAGCCTGCTTGGCGGCTTCTTGTGGGGTTTGAAATAAAGGGCCGATGTCCACATCAAAACCGATATCGGCATAGCCAGTAGCCACTACCTTGGCACCACGGTCATGCCCGTCCTGACCCATTTTTGCAATCATAATGCGGGGTCTTCTGCCGTCCTGTTCGGCAAATTTATCGGCAAGTTCCTGTGCTTTTTTAAATGAATCGTCGTTTTCTATGGCTTTACTGTACACTCCTGAAAATGATTTTATCTGTGCCTTATAGCGTCCGAATGCCACTTCCAGTGCATCGCTAATTTCGCCTAAAGTCGCACGGGCTCTAGCGGCTTCAACAGCTAAAGCTAATAAATTTTCTTGTCCGTTTTGCGCGACCTCCGTTAATTTTGATAAAGCAAGGTTTACTTTTTCCGAATCTCTAGTGGATTTAATAGTGTTTAGGCGCTTAATTTGGGCATTGCGAACCGTTTGGTTATCGACTTCCAAAGTGGAAATTGGATCTTCTTTTTCTAACCGGAATTGGTTAACTCCAACAATGATATCTTGTCCGGAATCAATTCTTGCCTGCTTTCTTGCGGCGGCTTCCTCAATCCTGATTTTTGGGATGCCTGCTTCAATGGCTTTGGTCATGCCCCCTAAATCCTCCACTTCCCGGATCAGTTTCCAAGCCTTTTGGGCAATGTCATGTGTCAATTTTTCAACATAGTAGCTCCCGGCCCATGGATCCACAGTTTTCGTGATCTGTGTTTCTTCCTGAAGAAAAATCTGTGTATTTCGTGCAATTCGAGCAGAAAAATCTGTTGGTAGCGCAATGGCTTCATCCAAAGCATTGGTATGCAAACTTTGTGTTCCCCCAAAGGCAGCAGCGGCCGCTTCAATAGTGGTACGGGCTACATTATTAAAAGGGTCCTGCTCCGTCAAACTCCAGCCAGAAGTTTGGCAGTGGGTTCTAAGGGCTAGGGATTTTTCGTTTGTTGGGTTGAACTGCTTCACGATTTTTGCCCAAAGCATTCTAGCGGCACGCATTTTGGCAATTTCCATAAAATGGTTCATGCCAATGGCCCAAAAAAAGGATAGCCGTGGGGCAAAGGTGTCAATGTCCATGCCCGCATTGATGCCGGTTCTCAAGTATTCCAATCCGTCCGCTAAGGTGTAGGCCAATTCGATATCGCAAGTGGCACCGGCTTCCTGCATGTGGTAGCCTGAAATACTGATACTATTGAATTTCGGCATATTTTTGCTCGTGAATTCAAAAATATCAGAGATGATTTTCATGGAAGGCGTGGGAGGGTAGATGTAGGTATTACGCACCATAAACTCCTTTAAAATATCATTTTGAATTGTTCCAGAGAGCTGTTCCAACAAAACCCCCTGTTCTTCCGCCGTCACAATATAAAACGCCATTATTGGTAAAACCGCACCGTTCATCGTCATGGATACAGACATTTTATCCAAAGGTATTTGGTCAAAAAGGATTTTCATATCCTCTACGGAATCGATGGCCACACCTGCTTTACCCACATCTCCAACCACACGTTCGTGGTCGCTATCATAACCACGATGGGTGGCCAAATCAAAAGCAACCGATAGCCCTTTTTGGCCTGCGGCCAAGTTTCTTCTGTAAAAAGCATTGCTTTCCTCCGCAGTACTAAATCCCGCATATTGCCTAATCGTCCATGGCCGTCGCACGTACATCGTACTGTAGGGCCCACGTAAATAGGGTGCTATGCCTGCAACAAAATCCAGATGGTCAACATTTTCTAAATCCATATCAGAATAAACCGATTTCACGGCAATACCTTCAGCAGTTTCAAGGGTATTAATTTCGGTCTTCGGTCTCCCGTCTTCCGTACTTAAAATAATATGTTGAACATTTTTCCTCAAATCAATTAATGGTTGTGTCCAGCATGCGGATCATTAGTTTCCGGTGCTTTTGGAGGCAGTTTGTTAAAATCCACTTTTGCCTTTGGTTTTTCTGTAACCTGGTTTAAATCTACATCAAAAAGCTTTGCATAGAACAAGTCAAAAGCCATATAAGCTGATAAATATTTATCCCGAATTGCTAATGAATATTTGGATTGCAATGCAGGTCCAAAAAGTTTCGGGCTCATGCTATTTGTAGTTAAAAGGGCATTTAAAGTCGTCTTCAAATTATTATCCGAGATGTTATCCACAATACATTTAAACACCGGGCTGTCATAATTCAATTTACTTTTGGCGCCATTGGGATTCCATAATTCGCTTTTGGTTTTCAATACTTCAAAAATTTCCACTGTATGGGGAGACACTACTTCCGCATATTTCACCCGATTTCTAGTGGCATAACTTACAAATTGAGAATACGCTCGAGTAACGTTAGGGTTGTCTTTTCCATAGTGCGCGATGATGTCTTCTTCAAATGAAAATAAGGCTTCATTTAGCAGTTTCGCATCAAAACCATCACAATTTAATACAATTCCCTTTTCGGCGAATTTAAAGTCGCTCAGTGTTTCTTCCTTTGTCTTCTTTTCGCAACTGCAAAAGGTGATAACAATCAAAAATACAATAAGGTTAAGTTTCTGTTTCATCATAATCATTCGGTTTTTAAGCGTTCTTGTTCTGATTTTTCGGTTAATCGTTTTTCTATTATAGGTTCAATTAAAGTTTTTCTTTTCTGTTGCTTTACGAAAGGATATAGTTCCAAGTTCTGTTCCATTCTGTCCTCGGGATTGGGATGTTTGTTGCTCCCCAAAATAATGGTTTCACCGGCGTTGAACTGACCCTGTTCCTTCTCTGCACTTTCCTTGATTTTCCGTTGAATGGTGCCATCTTTTAGCTGTTTCAAAAAGCCACCATTCGCTTCAATATCCTTGAATAATGCCAAGGCTTTTTCTGCCAATTGAGCCTTCAAACTTTCGACATAATAGGAGCCATCCGCAGGATTGTCAACAGTATCAAAGTAGCTTTCATGCTTTAGTATCAATAGTTGATTTCGGGCAATTCTTGAACCAAAAGCATTTTGTTTGTGAAATATGGCGTCATATGGCAAATTGCAGATTGTATCCGCGCCACCCAAAATGGCACTCATGCATTCGGTAGTGGTTCGCAACATGTTCGTATTGTAATCGTAAATAGCTTTATTTCGTTTTGAAGGTGTTGCAAAAATATGGACGTTGTAATTCAAGCTGTACTCTTTTTTAAGAGTGTCAACAAGCAACCGGAGTGCCCTTAATTTTGCAATTTCAAAGAAATAATTTGAGCCGACCGAAATATTAAAAGTGATACAGATTTCCGATGTGTTTTCAGTTGAAATCGTGTTTTCAAAATGATTGAAATATTCATTTGCATGGGCTAGGGCGTAGGCCAACTGTTGCGCGATATTAGCACCTGCATTCTGATATAATGAAACATCAACGGCAAAGGATTTTGATGCTTTTACTATAGCTTCAAACTTTGAAAAGTCATCTTTTAGGCTTGAAAACCAGTTTCCTGTTTTGGCCAGGTTTCCAATGATATCTGTGTTTATTTGGATTCTTTTCCGATAGCCATCGGGATGTGCAGGAATTACAGATAGTTGTTTGACAAATTCCGCCGAAAGAAATTCTAATTCAAAATAAATTTTGATGGCTTCAAGATCGATATTTTCCAAGAGTTGTTCAAGGGAAATATCCTCGGAAGGTATGATAAAATTTATACTTTCGACACCTCCTTTTATGGAAGCAAGCGCATTCAGGTTTGATTTTTTTAAATCTTCCACGTAAATGGTCTCACATATTTTAAATTGGCTGGCTTGGGTTTTCGAAACAGGAGGGAATTCCTTAAAATCATCCAAATGATAAAATGGTTTGACTTGGATGCCTTCATTGCTTGTCCAAATTAGGGAATCATTGTAGTCGGCACCCTTTAAATCGTATTGGATTTTTTGTTTCCACTGTTTTGCGGAAACTGGTTCAAATTCATTAAATAACGATTCACTCATTATCCTTTGTTTTTAAACTGTCTTCGTATTCAATAATGAAGATTTCCTCGTCTTCACGTTTCATGTAATATTCCTCGCGGGCAAATTTTTCCAAACCTTCCTCCGTGTTTAGCTCCTTCAATGCCTTTTTATCCTTTTCGATTTCCTTTTTGTAATACTCCTTTTCGGTTTCTAAATCATCAATATCATTATTGAGTTCATTGTGGATAAACCAGGAATTACTGTCAAAAAAAATCATCCAAACCACAAAAACAATCAATATCAAAATATAGATGTTTTTGAAGGGTTTTAGGTATTTATTGTTGGGGCTAAACTTTCGCATTTAGAGTTTTTCGTTGATTATGGTTCTTACAATATCTATGGCCACAGTGTTGTAATGGTTGTTCGGGATAATGATATCCGCGTATTCTTTCATCGGCTCAATAAATTGGTCGTGCATAGGTTTCAGTGTGGTTTGATACCTGTTGAGCACTTCGTCCAAGTCTCTTCCCCGCTCCGAAATATCCCTTTTTAATCGCCTTATCAATCGCTCATCACTATCGGCATGCACAAAAATTTTGATGTCGAACATGTCCCGAAGCCCTGGATTGGTGAGGATCAAAATACCTTCAACAATCATCACTTTTCTGGGTTGCGTAATAATGGTATCCCCGGTTCTATTATGTTTAACGAAGGAATACACGGGTTGGTGTATCGCTTTACCCTTTTTTAGCGCTTTCAAATGCTTCACCAGTAAGTCGAAATCGATACTTCTCGGGTGGTCAAAATTGATATTAACGCGCTCGTCATAGCTTAAGTGGGAGGTATCTTTATAATAGGAGTCTTGTGAAATTACGCCAACCTCACCTTCAGGCAACTCTTTTAGCAACTGGTTGACTACCGTTGTTTTGCCACATCCTGTACCTCCAGCTATTCCTAAAATCAGCATACCAAATTACATACTTGAACTAGTAAAACAAATTTAGTAAATGTAAAAAAACAAGGTAGGGTTTTTGTTTATTTTTTAATGGCCGAAACTTCTTCAACGGTCACTATTTTGTCACTTTTATTGCCCCAACTATTGTACACATAATTCATTACATCGGCTATTTCCTCATCATCTAAACCCATGGGTGCCATATAACCGTTGTACACTTTTCCGTTTACCGTGATTTCTCCTTTTTGTCCAAATTTGACTCCCTTTATGCTGGCTTCCCTGTTATTCATTAAATAATCAGAATTGGCTAAAGGAGGGTATACGTTTTCAACACCCTCGCCTGCGGGAAGATGGCAGTTCATACAGAAATCAGTATATACTTCCTGTCCCCGGGTGATGCTTTCCTGCAGTTTATCTTGCTGAAAACTTAGGGAGGAAAACAAGGTGAGAACAGCGCCGAATATGATAAATAAAAATAGTTTCATGAGGTTTGAATTTAATTAGTCTTAGGTACAATTCTAAAGATGCCTTTTCCTTCCACAGCGACGTAGACAAAACCATCTGGGGCTTGCTTTACATTCCTTAAACGGCCTATGCCTTCAAACAGTTTTTCCCGTTTTATCACTTTGTTTTCTTTAAGAATGAGGCGTTCCAAATATTCAAATTTTAAGGAACCCACCAAAAGATTGCCTTCCCAATCTGGATATTTATCTGAAGCAACAATAGCAAAACCACAGGGAGCGATGGACGGTACCCAATAAAATACCGGTTGTTCCATACCATCCTTTTCGGTGATGTCCGTAAACGTCGTGCCACTGTAATTGATGCCATAGGAAATCACGGGCCACCCGAAATTTTTCCCTTTTTGTATGATGTTAATTTCATCGCCACCTTTGGGGCCATGCTCGTTGGTCCAAATTTCACCGGTAACGGGATGTTTTACCAAACCTTGGGGATTGCGATGCCCATAACTGTAGATAGCTTTTTTGGCATCAGTTTTATCAACAAATGGATTGTCCGATGGGATGCTACCATCGTCATGCAATCTGTAAATTTTGCCACAATCGCGGGTGATGTCCTGTGGGTTAACATCGCGATTACCACGATCCCCAATAGAAAAATAAAGGTAGCCTTCGTTGTCAAAATCAATTCTTGACCCCCAATGTTGACCTTTTTTGGAATTTATTGCCGCTTTGTACAATACTTCTTGATTGGTCAAGCGTGTGCCTTCCAATTTGGCTCTCATGATGGCCGTGTTGCCACCGACACCTTCACCCTCAGTGGAAGCATAGGAAAAGTAAATCCAGCCGTTGGTTGAATAATCTGGGTGCAGTTTTATGTCCATAAAACCGCCCTGCCCCCTGACATAAATATCCGGTAGGCCTTCAATTTCTTTTTTTTGACCTCCTTTGAAATGAATGAGCGTTCCTGTTTTTTCAGAAATCAACATACTTCCGTCAGGCAAAAATTCCATGCCCCATGGGATATTTAAGCTGTCTACAACAATTTCGGTATCATAATTTAATGTTGCCGGAGCTTCTGCTTTAATCTCAGATTCGATTTGTTGTGCACAAGCATAGAGGGATATCGACAAGAAAATCAATACGATGTTTAACTGTTTCATTTCTGATGTAATTTATATGTCTAAAAGATATAACTAAAATTTATTCCTGAAAAATGATTTACAGGATTTCCGGGATAGTAATATCTCGGAAGGTTATTTCCAAAACTCGGAGCATTAATCAAAATTTGGGATGCATAATGTATGTCGAAGATATTGTTTATTCCACTGAAAACATTGATTTTTAAGCTTTTATTAAGGGTTTTAGCCCACCCTATTTTAAGGTTTACCAGTCCATAGCCTTCAGAGTATAGGTTGTTACTGTCGGTAATTGGCATTTTGCCGACGCCGATATAATTTATATTGCCATAAAAGCCCCAATCGGTGCTTGCCTGGATAACGGCGTTAAAGACATGCTTGGGCACGCCTGTTAAATCGTTGCCAGAAAAATTTTTGTCATCATCAACAAATGTTTTAAAAACATATCGATTTAAAGAATAGCTTGTAAACAGGTTAATGCGATATTTTGGGCGTTGGAGCAATTTGTAATTTAAAGTAGTCTCTAAGCCGTCATGCTGCGTTTTTCCCGCGTTAATGCCGATAAACTGATCTTCTGCTGTCCTTCGAGCTACTAAAAGATTTTTAATGTTCATGCGATAGACCGAAAGATTAAATTGAAGTCTATGGTTAAAAATTTCGCCTCTTGTACCAACTTCGAAATTCCATCCCGTTTCGGGTTTTAAATCTGTATTAATCTGGCCGTCGGGGAGCAATGTTTCGCCAAGGGATAAAGGCGAAAAACCATGACCAATATTTGAAAATACGCTCACATTTTTGCTCACCCTCTGGGATATGCCTAAAGTTGGCGAAAGGATAGTATTGAAATTAAAATTTCCGGATTGGTCCGGATTGTCATTTGAAACAGGAAAGCGATCCTCTAAGTCATAGTTTGTTCGATTTAGATTTAATCCCATGGAAACAATTAAATGTTGTGTTAGGTCAATATTGGCCTCGGCGAAAGCATTGAAATAGCCTCGATTTTCTTTGAAATCCGAAAGTTTGTCGCCTTGAACACTTCCGGTCTCGGGTGGAAAATCTTGGTATAAATTATCGAATGTTTTGTGGCTATAATTATCCTTAAAATATTCTCCTCCTATTGTCCAAGAAAAGGGTTTTATACCCAGATTGGCATCACCCATTAGTCTTGTCCTGAATCCGAAAGCAACGGTATTTTCTTCTAAAATATTAAAGGGGCGAGGTTCAAATGCCTCCCTAAATGAGGTAAACACGCTGGTGATATACCGGAGTTTTGAGCTGAAGTTATGCATCCAAGTCAGGCCAAAAATGCCACGTTTTGCATCTTCAAACCCTTTGGCACTTTGCCATGTAAAGGCGGCCTTTTGAGGTTGATTCTCAAAATCATTTTGGTTTAATGAGCTGGGGATAAAAGCCTTAAGAGCGACGTAGCTTCCAAAGACCATGAGTTCGTTGTTGGCATTAAGCTGATGGTTTGTGCTTAGGGTAAGGGTTTGTCGGTTGTATTTGTTATTTTCCCTAAAACCATCACTAGAGGTGTTGCTATAAATGGCTTTAAAATTATTGGTTTTAGTTGTTAGGTCTACATTCAGAATTCCTTTTAGGAGCCCGAAAGAGCCTATTTGAAGTTCGGAATTTATTTGTGATTCATTTAAATATGATGTATCGGATTTCAAGTGGATTACTCCTCCAAGTCCTGCGCCATAACTACTGGATGTTGCACCTTTGGTAATTTCTATTTTGGACAATGAGGCTAGTTCGAAATCTTCTATTGTAGTTTCCCCACTGCCATTTGTTAATGGAATATCATTGAAATACGCTCTAATTTTAGATGTCCCAAAAGGTGTTCTTGAGCCTATGCCACGTATAGTAATTCTATTGGTGTTCAGCGCACCATTTTGCATAAATACTCCCGGTGTTCGGTTTAGGATCGGGGCAAAATCGGTATGGTTGGACTGTTCGATGTCTTTGGCGCTTATAAGGTGGATCGCATTTGTGGATTCCATAAAAGCCTTCGGGATTTGATGCGCATTGACAATTACTTCATTTAGCAAAGCAGGGTCCCTGCTTAACTTTATTAGTGGCAAGGACTTGGGAGTAAGGGTAAACTGAAGTGAAATGTAGCCTTGTTTTCCAATTAAATAAATTCCTGTTTTGGCTACTTTAAACCGACCTTCAGAGTCGGTTAAAACGGACGTTCCCGTTTTAATAAAAGTGATTTTTACGTCTTTTAGTGGCGTACTGTCTGAAGCGTCCACAACCTTGCCTTCAACCTGCGCAAATGTACCATAGGAAAGACAAAGAAATACATTTATTAAAAGGGTTCTGAGTAAGGGATTCACAAAGGCAAATTAACTAAAAATAAGAATAAACCCGTTAGGTTAAGGATGATTCCTAATGCAAAATAGCGCATTAATTCACCACATTTTGAGGTTTGCCATTTAGGTAAGCCTTTAAGTTTTCAACTGTGGTCATCATTAAACGTTGTCTGGCTTCTTTAGACGCCCAGGCAATGTGTGGCGTGATAATACAATTTTCAGTCTGCAATAAAGGATTGTCTTTTTTCATGGGTTCTTCCGAAATCACATCAAGGGCAGCTCCAGCTAGTGTGCCGGTGTTTAGTGCATCTGCCAAATCCTTTTCAACGACTAATGGGCCTCGGGCGGTATTGATTAAAAAGGCACTTTGTTTCATTTTCGAAATTGTTTCTTTTTTGATAATGCCTTTTGTTTCAGTCGTTAAAGGACTATGCAAACTCACAAAATCGGAGTCCTGCAATAATTCGTTAAGCGAAACAAATTTCAAGCTTTCATTTTCATATTCGCTATAAATTGTACGATTGTATACTAAAATTTTCATCCCAAAAGCCTGAGCCAATTTAGCTGTGGCCTTGGCTATTTTGCCAAAACCAATTAAACCCAATGTTTTTCCTGACAATTCTATCAAAGGATAATTCCAATAGGAAAAATCTTGGCTTTTGACCCAATCCCCATTCTTAACTGAGGTATTATGGTCGCCAATATGATGACATAATTCCAACATCAAAGCCATTGTAAATTGTGCTACAGCTGAAGAGCTGTAGTCGGGAACATTGGTGACGGTTATTCCTAATTTTCGGGCGGTGTCAATATCTACTATATTATATCCAGTAGCTAAAACACCAATATATTTTACCGACGGCACTTGTGAGAGAATATTCGAGTTCAAGGGGGTTTTATTGGTGAAAATAATTTCGGCATCACCAATATTTTCAATAACAGCATCATCATTATAAAGGGTTCTGTCAAAAACATTGATATCTCCAAATTGAGCTATGCCGTCCCAGTTTAAATCACCCGGATTTAAAGTATATCCGTCTAGTACTACTATTTTCATGAATCAAATTTTGTTCATAAAGATACTATTTGAAATTAAGCATGGAGTTAGAAGATTACATTATTATTTTAGTTTTCTGAAAAAAGAGGGTGTCCTTCTAAATTTATTCGAATTTGGCTACGCTTGTTATTTTGAATTCCGAGTTTACAGATTTATGTTTAACCAGAAGTCAACTAAAATAGGTGCAAAAAGCGTTATTTTAGTTATTTATTTTGCCAGAAACCACAAGGTTTTAGAAGTTATAAGAAACTAACTATTGAAAGTGTTGATGATCTGTTTGGTTTAAACAATTAATCTACTCTAATATAGTTTTCAGCATAAACGTAGTCTCCTAAACTATCTACTATAATTTGAGAATATCTATCTTCTGAAATATTAATCTTAAAGATCCACTTATTACGTGTTTTTAATTGCTCATTTACAGGTTTAGAACCATAATCTAATGTTTCAGTTAAAATACCGTCTTTATAGGTATAATCTCCTACTCCAAACCAATCTAGAGAATCCCAAGCTCGTAGTTTGCTCCACATGACCTTGCTTTTAGAAAACATTTTTCTTTGTTTTAACTTGCTAGAGGGTCTGATGGTGTCAAAAGTTTCTCCCCCATAATTTACATAACTATCTATTTCCCAAACTCCCTCTAGAGTGTATTCCTTATTTGCTTCTTGTTCTGTTGTTTCCAGATTAGTTTGCTTGTCTGAATTGTTGCAACTAGTAAATATTAGAACAGCTGCAATAAAATATAGATATTTTTTCATGATGATAAAGTTTAGTTTGTAATCAACAAGTTACGAAAAAGAAAACAGGTATAAAAAAATATTATTGAGCTATTATTTGTGTTAATAACTTCCATGTAAGGTTTGCGCCAAAAATTCTACTTTTGTTCTACTAAATTGATAAGATTATGGCAGAAGATATAGAAAGAGTAAAATGTTTGATTATAGGATCGGGTCCTGCAGGTTATACCGCGGCAATTTATGCGGCGCGGGCCAATATGAAACCTGTATTATACCAAGGAACGCAACCCGGCGGGCAGTTGACTACGACCAATGACGTGGAGAATTTTCCTGGATACCCCGATGGAATTACAGGGCCGGAAATGATGTTACAATTACAGGCTCAGGCGCAACGTTTTGAGACGGACGTAAGAGATGGCTGGGTGACCAAAGTTGATTTTTCCGGGGACATCCATAAAGCTTGGGTGAATGACACCAAGGAAATTCATGCCGATACCATCATTATCTCAACAGGAGCTTCAGCAAAATATTTAGGTTTGGAGTCAGAACAAAAATATTTGAAGCTTGGAGGTGGCGTTTCTGCATGTGCGGTGTGTGATGGATTCTTTTATAGAAATCAGGAAGTAGTGATTGTTGGTGCTGGGGATTCAGCCTGTGAGGAAGCGCATTATTTATCTAAGCTTTGTAAAAAAGTAACGATGTTGGTAAGACGTGATGAGTTTAGGGCTTCGAAAATTATGGAAGCACGCGTTAGAAATACCGAAAACATTGAGATTTTGTTCAATACAGAAACGGATGAGGTTTTAGGTGACGGACAAGTCGTAACGGGTGTTCGAGTATTTAATAACAAGACTGATGAAAAATTTGAAATTCCGGCTACTGGATTTTTCGTGGCGATTGGGCACAAACCAAACACTGATATATTCAAGGATTATCTGGATTTGGATGAAACAGGATATATTATCAACGTTCCGGGTACATCAAAAACCAATGTAGAAGGGGTTTTTGTTTCAGGTGATGCGGCAGACCATGTTTACCGTCAAGCTGTAACAGCCGCAGGAACTGGCTGTATGGCCGCTCTAGATGCCGAGCGATACTTGGCAGCCAAAGACACTACCTTTGAAGTTTCTACTTCTACTTATAATTAATAAATTAATATTATTAGCAAAGGCCAAAGTTTTAATTGCTTTGGCTTTTGTTATTATTTAAAAATATGTTTTCTTTGAAAACTATTTTTAGAATCGGGATGTGGCGCAGTCCGGTTAGCGTACACGGCTGGGGGCCGTGTGGTCGCAGGTTCAAATCCTGTCATCCCGACAATCTAAAGCGGAAAACTTGTGTAGAAAGTTTACTTTTTTAAGCAGGTTTTTTGCTTTAGATATAAATTAAAGCAACGCTTTAATGTGCAACAAATGCGATGTAAATGGATTATTAAAATCCTGTCATCCCGACTAAATATAAAAACCATTCATAAAATGAATGGTTTTTTACTTTTAAATAGAGAAATTTAAGTGGCATGTTTTTTTACTTCACCTTTTTTTGAAGTTTAGTGGTATCCGTCAAGCTGTTAATGGTTATTTTAGGATTTTGATATAAGTAGATGGAACTTGTCCCAGTGGCATCAATAGTGATATCCTTAACGACCTCTAGGTAAGCTTCGCTCGAAATATTGCAAGCCACTTTACACGAATTTATTGTGAAATTTTTTCCCTGAAATTGGGCATTGTTGTCTAGCTCCAGCTCCGCAGAATCGCAGTTTCCTTCAATCTCGGCACTGGTCCTCTCCAAAAGTAGAGCGGTAACTTTAGGGGCGTTGATTAAGGCTTCAAGTTTTCCCGTGCCTCGCATGCTAACAACGCAGGTATCAGCAGTAAGGTTTAACTTCACTTTTGCTTTACCGGCACTTTCAAAGTTGAAATTATCTGTTTTGATAGTCAGTGCTACTTTTGAATCGCCCTTGGTATTCAATGTGCCGTTTAACAGTTCAAGGGGTGTCAGTCCGTTAATTTCAGAATTATCAGTAGTTTCAATATGCTTGAGGGTTTCGTCATAGCTAACTGTAATATTCAGCTTTTTTTTAGAAGTGATGCGCTTTAGCTTATCAAAAGAAAGCACACCATTTTTTACGTTGAATTGAATGACCTCGTGCAAGTTTTCATCAGCTTCAATCTCAACCGATGGTGTTCGATTGTATATGATATCAATTTCAAAATCTTCATCTAAAGCAATGGTATGAAAAGCATCAATTTCCGTGTTTACAATACTTAAAATGCGATTGCCCTTTATTTTTTCAAGGCTTTGGGCATGGAAAATTGCAATGGAGAATAAAGTAAAAATGAGCGTATAATATGATTTTTTCATTTTTAATGTTGGATTAATAATTAACGGGTTGGTTAAACACAATATTAGGACACGTAAAAGGAAAAAGCGTCACATTCAAAGATATGCAAAAACCACCCCAAACAATTGTGTTTGAAGTGGTTTTCGACAATAAAAATTTTCTTGAACCGAACTATTCCTGTGGTGGAGAGTTGTCAGAATGTTTTTTTGGTTTTACGTTTCGGATCCTAAAGTCGAAATTTTGTTATTTGGATTCCCGTCCCGATAGCTATCGGGATCACGGGAATGACAATTTCATAGGAAACCCCGACGCAGAGCGTCGAGGAATTCTTTTCAATTAATGGGTGCTAGTTGTTATTTTTTTCGGATACTTCCAGCTGAATTTTTATTGGCATCCACTTTCTTTGGGTTACCATAATATCGAATGTCGCCACCGCTGTTGGCATTGGCAATTAATTCTTTGGAAGTGTTCACTGTGATGCCTGCTCCGCTCGTTGCCTTTACGTTGGAGGATTCTGCAATTAAGTCCCCCGCCTTTATGTCACTACCGCTAGTTGCTGTAGCAGTCAGTTTCACGGTCTTTCCCGAAATTTTTTGATTGCTTCCGCTGGTCGATTCACAATTTAATGTTTGTGTATCCACACTTACTTTCATATCACTTCCACTAGTGGAACGCAAACTTAGGCTTTCCGCAGAAATGGTATTAGTGGAGTATATATCACTGCCACTCGTACTAATAAGGCTGGTAACATCCTTAAAGTGCACATTAACTTGTTTAGTGGCTCTGCCAATATTCTCAGAAGTATGAATCTTTAAAACCCCATTTTTTATTTCCGTTTCAATAAGGCCCATGACATTTTCATCGGCCTCAACAATTATTTTTTCGCTGTTGCCTTGAGTGATGTAAACGTCCAAGCCTTCAGTAGCTTTTATGCTGTTGAAAGATTCTGTAACGTTTCTGGTTTCCGTAATGACGTTGCCGTTACCGGTAACTCCGGGGTTGAGGTTGATGTCGAAATTGCATGAAAATAAGCTAAGGCTTAATACAGATGCGATAATGATTTTGATTAGTGTTGTCATGATTGTTCGTTTTTTGACCCTTCGACTACGCTTAGGGCATGTTGATGAATATGTTGCAAATATGCTTTGATTTAAATTTGATAAATAATTTAGGTGACCGAATTGTAATTATATATAGATGAATTGTTAATCCGATTCAATATTAATACCGTCTGAGCCGATATTTACTTTTACGTCTTCGGCATCTACTTTAATGCCCTCACGGTCTATTTTTACGCTGTTGTCCTCATCCTTGATTTGGATACCGTCCCCGTCAATTTTGATGCCTTCGGTATTCACGTTGATATCAAAATCGTCTTCATCACAGTCCAGACATTTTACGGAATTGTTCAAGATTTTTAAATAATGTCCCTCCATCCCGTTATCCAAAATATCATTAAAATAAGATGGGTTTCTATGGAAAGAATAGGTGTTGTTGTCCGCATACAAAGTTGAACCTTCGGGCAAATACAGAATCAGTTCCACTTCTTGGTCTCTAAATTTGTTTTTGAAATCCGTAGTTAAAAAGGCATCCAACTGGAGTTCATTACCCACAAGCACATAGTTGTAATTGATTTGTTCGGCGCGTTCTTTCGCAATTTTGTACTCACTGCCTTCGGCATTTTTTTCAATGCTCAAGGAAGCCAAGGAATCCTTTGTGGACCTCACAATAAGGCGAACATCCGAAGCATAAATCATCTTTTCGTCGTTATCATCGTGCACCAATTTAAACGAATGTGGATTCCTGTGGAGATAATCAGAATTCGAATTATTATAGCGGTCGTTGCCCACCATTCTCACTGAAATCGTATCGTTTGCCGTGATATTCAATTGCTCCTTCTGGGTAATGTTTGCATCAAAAGCATGCTCACTAGCCTGTTTTACTCCAACAACTACCAATCCAATTACGGCCATCAGCCAAAGCCCTAAAAGAGAGAATTTTGCAATGTTCCCTATGGATTTCAAGTTGTTTATCAAGATTTTCAATCCAAGGTAAAACAAGAAAAAGAATGGAATCCCAAAGGCAAAAAATAACAACAACGACACCATCCACACGGGGGTGTTCGCCGCATTGGCGGCATCCACAATGTCAAAGCCAGGAATGTTTACAGCTTCCGATAAGCCAACTGAAAGAAAAGCAACAATTAGCGCTATCAAGGTGGTAGCTCCAATAAAAATGAGCAATACCCCGACTAGTTTGGCAAACACCTTAAAAAGGAACATAATCACATCCCCCAAAGCTTCAAAAAAGCCTCTTGAGGTAGATTTAATATTATTCGCTCCCTTTTTTACATCTACCTTTTTTGCCGCATTGGATACGGAATCCGATACATTTTTAGCCACGTCGCCAACTGTTTCGGTTACGGAATCAAACCCGTCTTTAATTTTTTTTTCGATGTTGCTAATGTTGACAGGCTCTCCCGTCATCATTATTTTTTCGGCAGTGGTCTTAGCTTCGGGAACTAAAATCCAAAGTAGGATATAAAGTAGCACGCCAGTTCCTGCACCTGCCACCAATAGTATCCAAGCTAAGCGAATCCAAATGGCGTCAATGCCAAAGTAATGTGCCAACCCCGAAGATACCCCGCCGATATAAGAGTTGTCCGTATCCCTGAACAACTTTCTTGAAGGCCTATGGGAATAGGACGTAGCCTGTGGCTCATCCTCAAAAATCTCGTCGTCCACAAGGTAGTCCTCCGGTTGCCCCATAATGGCAATTACTTCGTCCACTTCCTTAATGCGGATCACCTCTTTTTCATTTTTTACACGCTCGCTAAAAAGCTCGGCAATACGTGCCTCAATATCAGCTATAATTTCAGATCGACCCTGAGAGTCGGTAAATGAACGTTTTATAGCCTCCAGATAGCGCTGTAATTTTAGGTACGCATCCTCATCAATATGAAAAAAGATACCTGCTAAATTTATGTTGACTGTTTTATTCATTTTTTTGTTGTTTTTTGGCTTGTTACAATGTTTACCGCGTTACGCAATTCGTTCCAGGTAACGTCTAATTCCTTTAAAAATAATTTCCCCGTTTCGGTCAATCCGTAATACTTCCGAGGTGGTCCAGAGGTCGATTCTTCCCATCTGTAATTTAAAAGTCCAGCATTTTTAAGTCGCGTTAGCAATGGGTAAATCGTACCCTCAACCACCAGCAACTTTGCGTCCTTCAAGGTGCCAAGAATCTCCGCCACATACGCATCGTTGTCCTTCAGGACCGATAGAATGCAGAACTCCAAAACCCCTTTACGCATTTGTGCTTTTGTGTTTTCTATTTTCATTTGATATTTAATATTTTTTTAGAGGTCAAATGTAATTCGCAATCAACCTCGAGATGTAACATTAGTTTGATTTCGTCGTTTCTCATTTCATAGTGTCATTCGTTTAATGTTGTAAAACTGTTCATTTTTTGATTGATTTGATTGATGATTTTTTTGTCATTTCGAGTGTCACGCTTTGCGGTGATGTATCGATAAATTGGGCGTTACCGCAAGGGTCGGGCTTTCACTACTCGCTCTCTTCGAGGAGCTCAAACATTTAGCCTGCACTGAGCGCAGTCGAAGTGTTCAATCCCTAACGCGGTGCCGTCCGATGATTTAAATTTTTATATATAATTGTCATTTTCGTCATTTTTAAGGTTTTGAGTGTCCCCTCTAAAAAGCCTGTACTGAGCTTGTCGAAGTGAGGGGAGTCAGGGGTGTGTTAAACTGTTATTTCAAAAAATTAATTGTAAAAGGATACCTGTACAATTCCCCGTCGCGTGCTTTTAAACTCGCCATGACTATCAAAGCCAACTCCACAATAAAAGCAATGATGGCCAAAACCCCCAAACCACCTCCAATGTAAAGCAGAGGCGAAGGCTTATCCAATGAAATATGAAAATCATGAAACCCATGAAAATCAATGAAATCAAAACTCCCCACCAACTTAAAGATGAAAAAGGGCACGGTTAAAGTTCCCAGGATTAAAGCGTACAGGAAAATACTAATCTGAAAATTAAGCGCCTGTTTACCGTGTTCATCCACAAACGTAGATTTTTCCTTATTGGCGGACCATAAAATTAAAGGCCCAATAAAATTTCCAAATGGAATAAAAAACCGACTAAAAGTGGACAAATGGATAAATGTCGCAATATTTTTTTGATGGTTATCTAACATGATTTTTTTGATTGATATAAAACATATAATAGTTTCTTATGCAAATATATGTCTAAAATAAGGTACTTTGTTACGCATAGTACTAAAAATTAACAAAAAATTAACAATTACAAAAGCAAAATTATTTCATAACTTAGAGCAATCGTAAAGCACTACTATGAAGCTCACCCCCAGTAAATTAAATACATTCCTGATGTTCAAACTACCCTCGGCCTACCTTTGTGGCGTAAGGGTAAAATACATTGATAATAAGAAATGCGAAGTAACCGTAAAACACCGATGGATTAATCAAAACCCATTTAAATCCATGTTTTGGGCGGTACAAGGCATGGCCGCAGAGTTAACCACGGGAGCTTTGGTAACCGGAAAAATCCAAGAGTCAGGAAAGCGTATTTCTATGTTAGTCACATCCAATCATTCGCAATTCACCAAAAAAGCCACTGGCAGAATTACATTTACCTGCGTTGATGGTCAGCTGATTGATGAGGTGTTGCAAAAAGCCATCGAAACAGGTGAGGGGCAAACCATTCAATTAACTTCTATCGGAACAAATGATGAGGGCGTTGAGGTTTCGAGATTTGGTTTTGAGTGGAGTGTGAAAGTGAAATAGTAGGCAGTAAACAGTATGCAGTAGGCAGTCGCGGTGTTCAGAATCAATTTTAGTATTCCAAAGAGTAGTACTTTGCGACTTAGCGCCCCTGCCTGCTGGCAGGCAGGTTTGCGAGATAATAGTTTTCAGGGTTTAGGAATTTAGTCCCGATAGCTATCGGGATTGAATATTGGAATTTGGTTTTCTTGTAACAAAACCCAAAACAAATCAACAAATAAACGAACCAGCCTGCCGATAGGTAGGTCAACAAAAAACAATACAAAATGACAGCACACGAAATAGACTATCGCATCTACGGCGAGGAAATGCAATACGTAGAAATAGAACTGGACCCCAACGAGGGCGTTATTGCCGAAGCCGGAAGCTTTATGATGATGGACGACGGCATTAAAATGGAAACCATTTTTGGTGACGGTTCCCAGAAAGACACTGGATTTTTAGGCAAAATTTTAGGAGCAGGGAAGCGCATCCTTACAGGAGAAAGCCTATTCATGACGGCCTTTTATAATATTTTAGTTGGCAAACGAAATGTATCCTTTGCGTCCCCGTACCCAGGAAAAATTATCCCCATAGATTTAACTGAGTATGGAGGTAAATTTATCTGTCAAAAAGATGCATTTCTATGTGCAGCAAAAGGGGTAAGTGTAGGTATTGAGTTTTCTAAAAAATTAGGTCGTGGCCTCTTTGGAGGCGAAGGCTTCATTATGCAAAAATTAGAAGGCGATGGTATGGCATTCGTTCATGCAGGCGGCACTATGGCTAAAAAAGAATTAGCAGCAGGTGAAACCTTAAGAGTGGATACAGGTTGTATTGTAGGTTTTGACCAAACCGTGGATTATGACATAGAATTTGTTGGTGGTATTAAAAATACAGTTTTCGGTGGCGAAGGCTTGTTCTTTGCAAAACTACAGGGACCGGGAACGGTTTATGTACAATCTTTGCCATTTAGCAGGTTGGCCGGTCGCGTTTTGGCGTCTGCTCCAAGGGGAGGCGGTAAGGATAAAGGCGAAGGTAGTATTTTGGGAGGTTTGGGGGATTTATTGGATGGCGACAACCGATTTTAACTGTGTTAAAATCCTGCCAAAATTAGCTTTAAATGCAATTTTTATCTATTTTTAGGGTTGAATATTTAAACAAAACCTATAACAAAAATCTACTTTTATTATTAACCTAAATCCTAACACCACAATGGCAAGAGCAATGCTAGAGTACACCAAAACTGTACTTGAGAAAGTCAGTTTTGACGCGACATTGTTTTGCAAGGAAGTACAAAAGGCAGTAAAACGTTTGTTGCCTTACGAGATAGAAGAGCTTAAAATTTATATTCTATCTCTCGTACAGCAAAACCCTGAACTAAATCAGTGTATGATTTATTTAAAACCATAAAAAAAGCGACCGAAAGGTCGCTTTTTTAGTCTTTGAACTCCCCGGATGCTGTGCATTGGGGTTTTTATTTTGATTGTATTATTTATTGGGCAAAGGACTTATAATCTTCACGTCTTGAAACTTGATCGCCCCGCGGATTATTCCTGATATTACGGTTTGCATCGCTTCAATAATCTGCATTTTTAATTCACTTTTATGATAAATGATGCTGACTTCTCGTGCAGGGGTGGGGTCAGTAAAATGCCTTAAGTTTTCTTTATATTTTTCTTTTAAATCCAATGTATGCAGATAGGGCAGAAGGGTCATCCCCATACCTTCGTTGGATAGTTTAATCAGTGTTTCGATGCTACCGCTTTCCAATTGAAACTTATCGTCCACATGGTCTTTAAACGCCTTGCATAAATTGATGACCCCATCCCTAAAACAATGTCCGTCCTCTAAAAGTAGCATGTCATCAATTTCCAGGTCATTGGCTTCAATTTGTGTTTTAGCGTTCAATTTATGTCCGTTCGGGACATAACCCACAAATGGTTCAAAGTAGAGCACACGCTCTTTGATATTTTCGTTTTCAAGGGGTGTGGCCGCTATGGCCGCATCCAAATGCCCTTCATTAATACGATAAATAATTTCTTCCGTGTTAAGCTCCTCAATTTTCAACTTAATTTTTGGGTACTTTTTGATGAAGGTTTTTAAGAACATCGGGAGCAAAGTTGGCATAATCGTTGGGATAATGCCCAGCTTAAATTCCCCCCCAATAAACCCCTTTTGTTGGTCCACAATATCCTGAATGCGATAAGATTCATTGACAATATTTTTGGCTTGTGTTACTATTTTTTTTCCAACTTCGGTCAATTCAATCGGTTTTTTACTTCTGTCAAAAATTTGAACATCTAGTTGGTCCTCAAGTTTTTGGATTTGCATACTCAAGGTAGGCTGGGTAACAAAGCATTTTTCGGCTGCCTTGGTGAAGTTTTGGTGTTCCGCTACGGCAAGTACATAGTACAATTGGGTGATGGTCATTATTATAAATTTAGGCTATAAAAATATAAAAACTATCAATAAAACTTATAGAAAATACACTTAATTATAAGTTAACTTTGTACTATAAAATTACTGCTTAGTAATTAGGACTGATGCCTTTTAGGGCTAGGTTAACAATAGTTTGGTTGGTTTAGTTTAGTTAAAAAGAAAAAGACCTTTGAGGCGCAAGTCCGAGGGTCTTTTTTTATAAGAGACCTCTCGCTTTGATTTCTAAATATTTGTTGATGGTATCTACCGTCAGGTTTTCTGGTGTAGTCAAAATGGAGTATATCCCGAACTTTTTTAATTCGTTCACAATCAAACGCTTTTCAAAATCAAACTTTTCTGCAATAACCTTGTCGTACACCCGTTGAATGGTCTCCGCATCCTCATTAATTAATTTATCCAATTCTGTATTCTTAAAGAAAATCACCACTAATAAATGGTTTTTGGCAATGGCTTTCAGATAAGGTAACTGCCGGTTTAACGCATCCAACGTGCCAAAGTTGGTGTACATGAGTAGCAAACTTCTGTGGGTGATATGTCTTTTAATATTGGCGTACAATCGGCTAAAATCACTTTCAAAGAAATCCGTTTTTACGTTGTAAAGCGCCTCCAAAATCAAACGCATTTGTCCACTTCTGCGCTCTGCTACCACCATATTGTTCATCTTTTTTGAAAACGAAAACATCCCAGCCTTGTCATGCTTTTTCAAAGCGATATTACTGATAACCAACGTAGCATTGATGGCATAATCCAATAGGCTCAGCCCGTCAAAAGGCATTTTCATGATGCGACCCTTGTCAATTATAGAATACACGGGTTGCGACTTTTCATCCTGAAATTGATTCACCATCAGTTGGTTTTTCTTCGCGGTAGCTTTCCAATTTATCGTACGCAAATCATCACCTAAAACATAATCCTTAATTTGCTCAAATTCCATAGTGTGTCCCAAACGACGCACTTTTTTCAGCCCATAGTCCATCGCATTTTTGTTGATGTTGAGGAGCTCGAACTTTTTCAATTGCTTAAAACTGGGGTAGGTGGGCACCATCACTTCATTTTCCAGCATAAACCGTTTGGCCACCAGTTTGATGGCAGACATGGCATACACATTCAAAAAACCAAAATGATATTCACCGCGTTCCTTCGGTGTGAGATTATAGACGATGCTCTTTTCCTTTCTTGGAGGAACTGTAGCTTTTAATTTAAAATCCCGAATTTGAAATTGCTTTGGCAATTCATCGATAATTTCCAAATACGCCAAAAATGGATAATTGTTTCTGATAATAATTTCAATTTGATTTTTATCCCCGTTTGAAAACTTATCAGGAACGATCCGTTGCCCTTCGATACGTCGCTTTCCCAAAAAGACTATTAATACGTCCAAAAAGAACATCGCCACCAAAACCAATATCGAAATTTGTGCAATATTGAAAAGCAGGGGCATAAAATAGCTCAATGCAAACAATACGACGATACCAATACCGGTATAAAAAAATCGGGGTTGTATGTAGAAGGGTCGAAAAAGTTTCAAGTTACAAGTTTCAAGTTCAAAGTTTGAGTGGCACTGCCTACTGAGACTGCCTACTGAATACTACCTCGGTATTTCAACCGTTTCAATAATCTGCTGAATGATCTGCTTGCTGGTAACACCCTCCATTTCCCGCTCGGGAGTGACTATGACTCTGTGGTGCAACACGGGGACAATGGCACGTTTGATATCTTCGGGAGTTACAAAATCCCGTCCGCTCATAGCGGCAAACGCTTTGCTCGCTTTTAATACAGAGATGGATGCCCGTGGCGACGCCCCTAAATATAAAAAGCGATTGCTTCGGGTAGCAACAATCAGTTCGGCGATATATTTCAATAAATGCTGTTCAACAATAATTTGACTGACCAATCCTTGGTAATCTGCTATCTGTTTGGCAGTTAAAAAGGATGTAATCTGCTCGATTTTAGTTTTTTCCTTTAGCTCGTGTTCGCGGGAAAGGATTTCAATTTCTTCCTCCAAATTAGGGTAGTCTACATCAATTTTAAATAGAAAGCGGTCTAATTGCGCTTCGGGCAAACGATACGTACCTTCTTGTTCGATCGGGTTTTGGGTAGCCAACACCATAAAAGGGGCATCCAGATTGTACCTGTTGCCGTCAATAGTGATCTGTTTTTCTTCCATTACCTCAAAAAGGGCAGCCTGGGTTTTTGCTGGTGCTCGGTTGATTTCATCAATCAAAATCATGTTCGAAAAAATAGGGCCTTTTTTAAACGCGAATTCCGAGTCCTTTAAATTGAATACCGAAGTTCCCAAAATATCACTAGGCATCAAATCTGGGGTAAACTGAATCCGGCTAAATCCAACGCTTAAAGATTTTGCCAACAATTTTGCGGTTACCGTTTTTGCAACACCCGGAACACCTTCAATCAACGAGTGCCCTTTCGCCAAAAGTGAGGCAATCAGCATATCTACCATATCTTTTTGGCCAACGATAACTTTGCCTACTTCGGCCTTTATTTTAGACACACTTTGCTGTAGTTCGGACAAATCCAGTCGATTTTGGAATTCCAAATCCTTGGCGTCATCTTTTAGGGCGCTGTCATCAATGGATGATACAACATTTTCTTCCGGTTTTGGCATAAAATATTGGTGATCTTCCTGTGGTTTATTTTCCTCCATAATTATTTCGAATAAAATGCTTCAATATGTTTGTTTAATGTAATTAGGTTTTGCTCAAAGAGTTCATCTTTGTTGCGCAACCATTTAATATAGGTAATCAATTGTTTGACCTCTTCCTTTTTTCGCCCTGCTTTTCCTGCTAACTTAATAATAAAATCGTCATCCAATTTGGAAGTGTCCAGATTAAAATCGGTCCGTATTTTTTCTAAAAAGTAAGTAATCTTTTTGTGAATCAGGTTGTTGTAATCTTTCGTGTCTATATAAAGATTCGAAATAGTCTTCACAAAAGCCACCGTTGTGTTCTGCAAGGGTTTGATAATCGGAATAATTCGCTGTCTTCGTTTCGCATTGAAAATCATAAAAAGCAATGCGAAAATCAAAGCCGTGTACCATGCCCATCGAAAGGACAGTTGCTCCAAAAACCAACTTAAATTCGATTTTTCTTCCACATCGCCGGAATATGCACTTTGTAGTTTGATGTAGGAATCAAAATAGATATCGTCGTCCGGCAAATAGGACAGTACATTTTCCACGTATTTGTAACGGTCTTCTTTTAGAACATTATAATTGGTAAAGGCTTTTGGCTCCGTATGCAATAATATTTTTCCTTCCCCAAATTCGATCTGAAGAAAATTAACCCTTGCTTTATCGGTTTTGGCATAGCCTAAAATTTCATAATTGAGACTGTCAAAACTTGAGAAATAATAATCACCTTCGTTTCTGTCGATGATACTTTCAGATAGGTTTTTATATTCAAAAGACAGGTTTGAAATGCTGTCCTTTTTAGGATTATATTCAAAATCAATATCAATGTCTAAAGTATCATGCAGTGCCTGGGCATAGTAATAATCAGAAATAAAAAGTGTGTTGCCCGCATTTACAAATTCCAAAAGTTTATCCACCGAAAAACCCGTTAAATAATCTGAATTTCCTATAATTATAAAGTTACCCTTGGCTTCGTGGTCGCCATAGCCATATTCCGAATTCGCGGTGAGATAACTTGAGGGTTGATGATAGACCGTACGTATTTTAGAATCTTGAAATAGATTGGGCAATTCTCTGTAAAATACGCTTACCCCATAGGGTTTGTTGCTCCGTTCATTAAAGGATTCTTCCCAATCCACGGTTTTGGTGCGCTTAATACCCAAACCGAAAATGGCCGTAAAAATTACAGCAACAACAACCAATATAATGGGAAGTACCTTTTTCATTTATCCAACTTCATTGATTAGCGTTGTAAAATTCTGTTTCGCCTTTTGGTATTGCGAATCGTCTAGGTTAAACTTTCCATACCATATATAATTGTACAGATACGAAGCATAGGCAAATGCTTTGCTAAATGGCTTTTCGTGGAGCTCATTCAAATATTCAGCATTGGTTTTGTCATCTTCAAATTTGATGTGATTATTGATACTGAGCATTTTTAGGACAAGCAGGTAATAATAACGAATGGCTAATCGGTAGTCCTTGTTGGATTCGGCTTGTTTGATGAGGGCGTGGATGTCGGCATGTTCAATATTTTCGGCAGTGATATCCTGATATTGTTTCAGACTTCGGTTTCGTTTTGAAGAAAATAATCCAGTGCCACCTTCATTCAGCAATACATAGGCCAAATAGCCCACTGCACCGAAAAGGATAAGATAAAATAGCCAACCCAAAGCCCCAAAATTAATGTTAAGTTCATTTTCATTGTCTCGCTCTTTAACCTTGACATCCCTGTTCTCGTAGTCTTTGTAATCCCCAGATCCTCTTCGAGTTCTGTTGACTACCTTTTTCCCTTCATAGTCGAATTTGTCACCCGAATACTTCTCCTTAAAATTTGAATCAAATCCACGATGTACTTCAGGTACCTGCACTGGAGTGAAACCCAAAGAAGTCTGCATATAACTTAAAAAGAGCATCAAAAAACAAAAGGTATATAGGGGCTTTTTCGTCATTTATGCAAGTACAGGATCAGGAATTTGGGTGATTTGTTTTTGAACTTTATAAGGATATATCAAATAATAATAGCTGATGAGGGCCAAGGTGGACAAAATGATACCAACCGACAGCCAATTGGGCATAATGTTGGAATATCGGGTAATAAACCCTTCCAAAAACCCAGCGGAAAAGGTAAACGGGAATGTACTTATCAAAATTTTAATACCCGTTTTTGCGCCCAGTTTAAAAGAAGTATATCTGGAATAAGTTGCTGGAAAAAGAATACTCGCACCCATAACCAGGCCAGCTGCACATTCAATAACAATGGCAAATATTTCCATTGCGCCGTGTATCCAGATGCCCCGAACACTTTCCCAAAGCACTCCTTTTTCATGAAAGAAATACTGAAAAGAGCCAAGCATAATGCAGTTTTTAAACATAACCCACAGGGTGCCAATACCACCGAATACACCTAATACAAAAGCAATTATGCCCACTTTCAGATTATTAATGGTAATACCGATAAAGCTCCCCCAATTGCTTCCACTTTTATAAACCGCTACAGGATCACCAGCCTCAATGTTATCCAAAGTCATATTCACATATTCATCACCTAAAATAGATCGCACAAATTCTCCTTCATTGGCAGCTGAAATGGCTCCGATAAACGTAAATGCAAAAAAGATGATAAAGGCCACATAAATAAATTTGCGGTACTGATAGCAAATCAATGGCACTTCGGTTTTCCAAAATCCGATAATCCTATTGGTGTCCTGTCGTTTGGTTTTGTAAATTTTTTGATATGCCTTTGCAGCAAGCTGATTTAAATAGGCAATGACCTTGCTTTTAGGGTAATAGGTTTGCGCATAGGCCAAATCATTGACTACATGTATGTATTGCGAAGCCAGTTCGTCTGGGTCTTCAAAATCATTATTAAAAATAGCCCTCTCAAAACTCAGCCATTTTTCTTTATTTTGCTTGATAAATGCAACCTCTCTCATTACAGGTTAAATTAAATTATAAAATGTCAGAGTTACAAATTAACACGACGCAAAACGTAAAAATAAATTTTAGAGCGGCTGGAGTGGGAGAGCGACTGATTGCGTTTATCATCGATAACGCCATTAAAGTTGGCTATATGTTAATTTTGAACAAAATGTTTGGTGTATTTGAGGGCATGGACGAATGGTCTCAAATCGGAATCAATACCGTTTTGAGTTTCCCTGTGATGTTTTATACTTTGGCTTTGGAATCTTTTTTAGATGGACAGACCCTTGGTAAACGTGCTCTAAAAATAAGGGTGGTAAAACTTGACGGATTTCAGGCCACCTTTTCGGATTATGTGGTGCGGTGGTTTTTTCGGATAGTGGATATTTATCTATTCGGAATAGGATTTTTTGCCATCATTTTTAGCAAGAAACAGCAACGCATTGGTGATATGGCGGCGGGTACAGGAGTTATTACACTTAAAGACACTGTGAACATCAGCCACACCATTTTAGAGCAGTTAAAAACCGATTATAAACCAACCTACCCCAATGTGATCAAACTGTCCGATAACGATGCGAGAATTATAAAAGACACCTTTACAAGGGCGAGAGATGCGAAGGACTATAACACGTTGATTAAATTAAGGGATAAGCTGATTGAAGTAGTCGGTATAAAAGAAGTGAAGCAGAAAAGTGATATAGAGTTTATCGATGTCATTTTAAAAGATTATAATTATTATACTCAGGATATGTAAGCAGAGAACCGAATTTCTCCTAAACGAAATTCGTGTGAATCGCTTATGCTGAGCGCAGTCGAAGTATCCCAATGAATAGATTAGAATCTGAAACAAGTTCAGATTGACAACAATATAACTGTTAGACAGCCTCTTTTAAAAACCAAAATCTATGTTCTACGCTTTAGATATTTTAGGCACAATAGCTTTCGCCATTTCGGGCGTTTTGGTAGCCATTCATAAAAGAATGGATCTGTTTGGTATTTTGATCATCGCCTTTGTTACGGCCGTGGGAGGAGGCACGCTTCGCGATTTACTCATAGGAAATACTCCCGTTAGTTGGATGCGTGATATTACCTATACCTACGTGATTTTGGTGTCGGCCGTATTTGCAATTATCTTCAGAAATAAAATCAATTATCTAAGAACCTCGCTGTTTTTGTTCGATACCATTGGTATCGGCTTATATACCGTCGTGGGAATTCAAAAAGGGTTGAATGCAGAACTGCATCCCATCATCTGTATTGCTTTGGGAACGATAACCGCTAGTTTTGGCGGTGTCATCCGGGATATATTGTGCAATGAAATTCCAGTGATTTTCAGAAAGGAAATTTATGCTACGGCCTGTATTTTAGGGGGTGTCATCTATTTTGTATTAAGCCAATTCCCGATAAAAAATAATATCGTTTTTATTATTGCAGGCCTTGTTGTCATCGTTATTCGTTTGTTGGCGGTAAAATTCAAGATATCGCTTCCTACAATTTATTCAAAGGAAAAAGTGTGAAAGGGTAGTTTTAATTTTGGAATTTAGAGCGTTCGATATTTAGCCCATCTTCCGTTATCCGTCACCTGTCATCTATCCTCACTCAATAATATCCACATTCTTAATATAGATATTTCTTAAGGGCCAATCGGCTTCATCCGTTTTAACTCCGGCAATTTTATCAATCACATCCATGCCTTTTGTAACCCGGCCAAAAATGGTATAATCGCCGTCCAAAAAGTAAGCTCCGGGAGTTTGCTGTACAATGAAGAACTCATAGGGTGAGGCTAGTTTATGCGGATTATCAATTTCACTGCTGGGCATTGAAATGACCCCTCTATCGTGTTTAAATCCTCTATTGGTATCTTTCGGCAATAGATATTTGCCAATCTTTTTTCGTTTTCTTGCCGTTTTTCGGTCATCGCTATTGCCGGCCTGCACCATAAAATTGTCGATTACCCTGTAAAACTGGGTATTGTTGAAATATTTGCGTTTGGTCAAATAAATAAAATTTGCTCTGTGGAACTTGGTTTCGTTGAACAACAAAATTTCAATATCCCCAAAATCGGTCGTCATTCGTACTTTGTTTTCCTTGTGTTCCTTTTCATATTGCAAAAAAAACTCCATCGCATTTTTGGTATCTAAAACGGGGAATTCGGGTTCTTTAGCTTTTTTGGACTTAGCTTTGGGTGTTTCAATATTTTCTTTAGGGGCCTTTTCGATAGATACCGGACTCGATTTTTTCTGGGATTGCTTATCTTCACAATTCAGAAACAAAAAGAAAAAGCTCAAAAAGAGGATTGCCCGCATATACTATGGATTTTGATGATTTTTTAAAACTGCTTTCAAAAATAAAAAATATACCACTACCTGCCGAAACATCCCATTTTAAAATGATGCCACCATTCCGCAGGGAACTGTTGAAAAGGCAGGAAGAAGCCATAAAAAATGCAAAACAAGCAGGGGTAATGGCCTTGTTTTATCCCAAGGACGACAATAAAACCCATTTTATTTTAATCCTGAGAAACACCTATAAAGGAGTGCATTCTGCCCAGGTATCCTTTCCTGGAGGCAAATTGGAAAAAGGCGACAAAAGTTTGGAATACACGGCGGTGAGGGAGACCTTTGAGGAGGTTGGCGTACCAGAAAAAGATATTGAAGTCATTAAACCTATTTCGCAAGTTTATATCCCGCCGAGTAATTTTTATGTACAGCCCTTTATTGGGATTTCAAAAAATAGGCCTAAATTTATAAAGGAGGAGGCCGAGGTAGAACAATTGATTGAAGTGGAATTAGCCGATTTGCTCGATGCATCAAGTTTAGCAATGAAAAGAGTAACAGCTTCTTATAAAATTGATATTGAAGTACCTGCATTTAAATTGAACGGCTTTACGGTATGGGGTGCCACGGCCATGATGCTTAGCGAAATCAAGGATCTGCTCCAAAGCTATGAATAGCCGTTGGAATTGTTAACTTTGCCCCCACCAACCAGACCAAAAAATATATGGGACTATTTAAAAAGAATCCTTTTGGACACATATTGTTTTTAAAAAAATGGCTCATCCGAATTATGGGTGCGATGACCCATAGGCGTTTCCGTGGTTTTAATGAGCTCCAGATAGACGGTTCCGAAATTATAAAGGACCTGCCTGATACAAATGTACTGTTCATTTCTAACCACCAGACCTATTTTGCCGATGTGGTGGCCATGTTTCATGTGTTTAATGCTAGTTTAAGTGGTAGGGGAGATTCGATCAAAAATATCGGCTACTTGTGGAATCCCAAACTCAATATTTATTACGTAGCGGCAAAAGAAACTATGAAGGCCGGGTTTTTGCCCAAATTATTGGCCTACGCGGGATCGATAAGTATTGAGCGCACTTGGCGTTCGGAGGGAAAGGATGTTAACCGGCAAGTTCGTATGAGCGATATTTCTAATATAGGCATTGCGCTGGAAGATGGTTGGGTCATCACTTTTCCGCAGGGGACAACTACACCGTTTAAGCCTATTAGAAAAGGTACGGCACATATCATCAAACGTTATAAACCCATTGTTGTACCTATCGTCATTGATGGTTTCCGTCGCTCTTTCGATAAAAAAGGCATCCGGGTCAAAAAGAAAAATATTCTTCAGACCATGGAAATCAAGCAACCCCTAGAGATTGACTACGACAACGAAACCACGGATGAAATCGTCAAGAAAATTGAATTCGCTATCGAGCAGCACCCCTCATTTTTAAAAGTTATTCCGCAGGCCGAAATAGAAGCCCAAGAGGCGCTCAACAAAAAACGATATTGGAAGGTTGAAGATTAAGGCAACCTAATTCGTAATAATTATATTTGATATTTTAAAACTTTGGGCGTTCCCCTCGATTAAAACTTTGAAAGTCAAAACCCCATTCCGTCCTCGGGTCGGGCTAGGAGTTTATCTTGAGCGTAGTCGAAAGGTTATATCTTTTTAAAACAGCATGTCATTGCGAGGAGGAACGACGTCGCAATCTCAATAATCGCGGTTCTTTATAAAATTTAGCTTTCCTCAGTATTTTAAAAAGGATGCCACTGCAATCCCTAACGCGGGTGTGTTTGTTAGTTTCAGTTTTATGCTTAAAGGATAGGGTTTATTTGGGAGGTTCGTTTAACGGTTAGTATATGAAGCGTAGCATCCCAAAGGATGCTATGATTTCATATACAGTGTTAACTGCTTTTATTTATGAATTCTTCAATTTTTTGAATCCAGCTTGGGACTTCTTCTTTTTCAAGTGAACAATACACTTCACAAATTTTCTTTTTATTCAAATCAATAAATGTATTTATAACGTCTTTATTCTCTCGAGTAGATTTTTCATTCTGAGTCTTTTGATAAATAATTGAACTATCACCCTTAATAAAACTTGTTTTAACTCCTGAATCAAACTCGAACAGTTGCCACGTTTTAAAAATTTCACTTTCAACGTCTTCGGCTGATATTATCTGATTCAATGTTTTATAAAATCTTGTTGGATTCAAAACCTCTTCTATTTCTGTCGGGTAACTCGTGTTATCGTTAATTCTAACTAAATCTACTTCCCCAGTTGTGTTTACCTGTAACCTTCTGATTTTTAAAATACCATTTTTTGATTCCTCAGGTATATCCATTTTTATTCCTTGCATATCCGTATCAGTAAGACAAAAAATTCTACCTGTAAGGTCTTTGCTGTCTGACTTTTGTGAGATTGGAAGGTACAAATACTCATAGAGTAGTTTAACTATAGTGCATCCACCTACTGGTAATATTTTGATACTTGAAGTATCTCCCAAATATTCGTTTATATAATTTTTGTCTTCTTCACTTTCCACAATTATCCAATTGTTTGAATTCGAACGCATTGAACTGATAATCGCAGAAGCTAAGTCAAAAAAGCTTTTGAATTGAATATCCTCTGGATGCTCTCCTCTTTCCTCAAAGTAGTTTCTAAACGAAAATTCTTTTATACTCGGGGCAAAATTTTGTATCGGTTCAATATGATAAAGGTTTCCGTTTTCTAAAATCGGTAATGAGCCATACCAATGCGTTGTAATTAAAAGCTGATGATTATAAAGATCGCTAAGCCTCTGAAGTCTTTCAAATTGGTCATAACACATTGAAATATGTAAAGATGCTTCTGGTTCATCAATAGCCAGAATTATATCATTTTTACTTTGTTCTTCTTGAGAAAGGAATGAATATGCAATATCTATCAAAGCTTTTTTTCTCTCACCAGCAGAAAGGCTACTAATTACTTTTTCACTTTTCCGTAATCTCCTTTTAGAGAAAAAAGAATCAATAATTACATCCGTTAAGTGATTAGCTGTAAGTTTCTTTTTGGATTTAAATTCAAGTTGAAAATCATAATGTGAATCAATGGTTTGAATTGTTTCCTCAACTTTTTCAATAAAGTGCTCCAAGTCATTGTTGATGATATCAAGAGCACTGAGCTTTTTTGTTCTCCCAGATGAAATAGACTTTGTATCAATCTTTTTATTTAATGTCTCTTCAATCTTGTTCCTGATACTTTGACTCATCAAGTCTTGCATACCTCTAGCTTCAAGTCTTAAAAAATCTTGTATTGACGTTTCGACTGGAATATAAATGTAAGTATGATGAAAAAGAAGGTCTTGCTTTAGAGTATTTAAGGCTTTTTGGGTTTTAAATTCCTCCCCTAAAACACTCGATATTTTCTTCTCAATTAAGTTTGAAAAGGTTATTAGAAAATTCTCATTTTGATTGTAATATGATTTTCCAGCCAATATTAGAAAGTGTGTATCTTGATAATCGTTAAGACCATTTCTTTGCTCAAAGAATTGCTGATAATTCTTATAATTTGAGTGAGCTGAGTTAAATTCAAAAAAGAATTCACTAATTATAGGCATAATTTGCTGGGAACTCTTCGAGTATTTCCCTATATCCTCTTTTTTTATTAAGAATAAAGGAGCCACAAAACATTCATCTCTCTTTTCCCCATTATTGACGGTAAATTCTCTCCCATTAAAAAAAGTATCTAAAGCCTCTAGTATTGAGCTTTTTCCTGCACCGTTATGACCAATGAAAAGATTAAATCTTTCAACGTTTTTCAATCCAAAAGGGATATATTTTGCTCCTTTATAAACTTTATAATGTCTTGTAAATATCCCTATTATCATTTAGTTTCTTTTAATTGCAGTTAACACCGAGATAAGCTTGCGTTTTTAATGAAGTTTATCGAATGTTAAACGAAGTTCGTTATTTTTTCTGACAATGTCAAGATTTATTTATAATGAAAACCCGTTAACAACTCCCTATTTAAAAAGAGACTCAAATACCATTATGCAGGCTTAAAAAATTCCTTTCTAGGTCTATGCATTAAAATTTTAGTTGAATCTGTTATTCCCACGTGTTCACTGAGCGACTAGTACTGAGCGTAGTCGAAGTAAGATGAATTGTAGGCGGGAATTTAAATCTATAGTGGAAGTCTGAATCGCGGAAAAACCAAATGTTACTCCATTCCTGTGCTTTCCAGAGTAAAAAGATTTATACTAATTTGATTGACAATAATTTAACAATTAATTTCGTTAAATTGGTACTCTAAAATTGTCATACAGCCGTTTGCGCCAACTTAGATATCAAGATTTGCAATGACGGAGAATGGCGGCACCAAATCTAAAATGCTATGAAAAATCGTAACACCTTAAAAATTGCGGTATTACATCTTTTTATCCTCGCTTTGATTTTGAGTTGTTCGGAATCAACAGAATCCAATAATCAAAATGAAGTAGAAGAAGAGGAAGAAGAAATGGCCGATTTAGCAAAAGCGGCCCTAAATTACACGAACCATTGTGGTGGCTGTCACGGCCAAAAGTTTGAATCGTTCATCGAAAGAGATTGGGCCTATGGCAGTACCTCCGAGGACATCGCAAACTCCATTACTTCTGGCTATGAATCCAACGGCATGCCTTCTTATGAAAATGCATTTACTACGCAAGAAATAAAAGATTTGGCCGATTACATCCTTCAAGAAATTGAAGGGAAAACCAAGGCCGATATCGAAACAGAAAATCCAAACCTTTCAGGAATAATAACTTCTGAGGACCTCGATTTTAGATTAGAAACCGTAACCAATCAAATTAGCGGTGTACCTTGGGGCATGGTGCAATTGCCAAATGGCGACTTTTTAGTGACCCAGCGTGAGGGAAAACTATTTAAGATAACCAGTGATGGCACAATATTCGAAATTAACGGTGTCCCCAACGTGGTGGCCCAAGGCCAAGGCGGTTTATTGGATGTAACGTTGCATTCCGATTTCGAAAACAATGCCTATGTGTATTTGTCCTACTCCAGTCCAAATCCCAGTAATGCCAATCAAAAAACCACAGCAGTAGCCCGCGGGCGATTGTCTGGCAATACTTTGGAGGCCACCAGCGATATTTTTTTGGCATCGCCATACCTCACCACAACCAATCATTATGGCTCCAGGTTGGTATTTGATAATAACGGATATCTGTATGTTACCGTTGGAGATCGTGGCAATAGAGACACCTATCCGCAGCTATTAAATAACGGCGTTGGCAAAATTCACAGGATTATGGATGACGGCACCATACCCTCCGATAACCCATTCTACAATATGCAAGACCACGAATGGTCTGTTTTCGGTTATGGTGTCAGAAACCCACAGGGTTTGGCCAAACACCCCATTACTGGTGCCATTTGGGAAGGCGAACACGGTCCACGAGGGGGCGACGAAATAAATATCGTAAGCTCCGGAAATAACTATGGTTGGCCCGTGATTACGTATGGCGTCAATTATAACGGTACCCCAATTACTGACCAAACCGAAATGCCAGGCATGGAGCAACCCGTTCATTATTGGGTGCCTTCCATTGCGCCGTGTGGTATGGATTTTATGTCCGGCAATTTTTACGGCAGTTGGCAAAACGATTTGTTTGTGGGCTCCCTAAAATTCAGATACCTGCACCGTCTTAAAATGAACGGCAACGTCGTGGTGGGCCATGAAGAACTGTTGGATGATATCGGCCGTGTACGCGATGTGCACATGGGCCACGATGGCTATCTGTACATTTTGGTGGAAGGCCCGGGCAGGCTCATAAAGCTGGTGCCGGAGCAGTAATATCTTAAAAACTATTATTTGGGCGTTACCCTGCGGGTCGCGCTTTCACTAGTCGCTCTCTGCGAGGAGCTCCAACATGCCGTTTAATCCCTAACGCGCCACTCATGCTTTTAAAACCAACCCCTAACCCCACCGTCCGCTTGTCGCCAAAGCTTTAGCCGAGGCGCAGGAGGAGAAGACATACCCATGTGCAAGCAATAACAGCCCACAGCTGTATTCTATTTTTTTAACACCCCGTCTCATCCATTCCTCTCCACATGGGGAGGCTAGGAGAGGCTTTTTACCTTATCTTTAAAGCATGAACTTCAAACTGACCGCCGGCCACTATCAATTACCGTTAAAATATCCGTTTACCATTTCAAGGCATACGGTGAATGTGCAGGATACTCTGATTGTTTCAATTTCTGATGGAACAATAACCGGCTACGGCGAAGCTACAGTCAACCCATATTACGGGATAACCATTCAAAAATTAAAAGCATCAGTCCAAAGTGTAAAGGCGGAAATAGAATCCCAAAAGGGAGCACATCCCGAAACCCTTTGGCACCATTTGGAGCCTAAATTGAGACATGATTATTTCGCCCTTTGTGCCATCGATTGTGCCTATTGGGATTATTTCGCCAGAAAAAATAAACGAACCCTAAGAAGTTTTTGGAGCAACGGGGAAAGCGGTTTACCAAAAACTAATTACACCATTGGCATCGATGAAATTCCTGTGATGACCGAAAAAGTCAAGCAAAAACCTTGGCCGATTTATAAAATCAAATTGGGTGTAAAAAATGATTTAGAAATTGTAAAAGCTTTAAGAAACGTTACTGATGCCGTTTTTATAATTGATGCCAATTGCGCTTGGAATGTGGATGAAGCTATTCAAAAATCAAAAGAGCTAAAAAGTTTGGGTGTCGAATTTATCGAACAGCCCTTAGAAGCCGATAATTGGGAGGACATGAAACGCCTTAAAAAAGAAAGCGCATTGGACATCATTGCCGATGAAAGTTGCCAAACATTGGAAGATGTTGAAAAATGCGCTGAAGTATTTGACGGTATAAATATCAAATTGATGAAATGCGGAGGCCTCACCCCGGCCTTAAAGATGATTCAAAAAGCGAGGGTGTTTGGGCAAAAAGTCATGTTAGGCTGTATGACCGAATCCACTATTGGTATCTCAAATTTGGTACAACTGGCCCCGCTGTTGGATTACATAGATGCGGATGGGGCAATGCTTTTGGCAAGCGATATTGCTTCAGGCGTAACATTTCAAGATGGCACAATTCTTTACCCCAGAGGTTTTGGCTCTGGGGCTAAATTGCTCTCATGAAAATTCTAGCTAAACTATTGCTTCAACGCAATTTGATACTGTAGTACAACCATGCCCTTATAATCTTTTTGCTCTAAAGTAACCGCATCAAAAATTGGTCTATGTTGGTATCCCAAGCTCACTTTATTGCCATGAGAGCCGTCCACATAAAAGTTTACGGTAAAATCATAAACTGTCATTTTATCTGCCAGTCTATCCCAATCAGAGTGCTGTACCGCAATATTAGGCTGTATAACTACTTTTTGGCTCAAGACATTGGTTTCCTTAAACGCATATCCAAATTGGCCATACCAGGTGGTTCCTGTACCAATCATCGGGAAAGCAACACCGGCACCATTAAAATCCGTGCCCCCTCCAGATGTCGGGTTGTTGGCACCAACATTTCTTATGTAATCTTTTCCAAAATCGTAATCGTAAAAACCAAGGTATGCAGTAATGGCATCCCCATTAACCAGCGGTAAGTTTAAAAATGAGTCCGCCGCAAAATGGGTCATGTCGTAAAATGTGGTAGTAGCTAGCATGGCATCCCCGTCACTCATAGCTTCCGGTTGATATTGAAAACCTACGCCGACGTTAAAGACTTTTTTGTTCTGCATATACGTCCCTGTTTGGTAAGCAGATTTATTGGATTCATGCTCAAAAAACTGGTATTTGACGTAAGCCGAAGTCTTTACTCTTGGTTTGTTGTTGGCAAAATTAACTTCACCATCTGGAATAGTTGTAACAAAAAAGGGTCTGTTAAACGCCATGCGGTAGTCAAATTTACCAATCTGTCCTTTAATCCATGCGCCAAATAAACGACCTATGTCATCGTTTTTTTCAACTGAGTTTAGTGTGAATAAAGGCGAATCTAAACCCATTAAAGTTTTGTTCGAACGGATGTTCCAACGGCTTAATCCTTGCCAACCAGACTTACCTACACCAACTTCAAAGTATTTGCCAAAGCTATATTCGGCATAAAGGTCAAGAATTTCTAATGGTAGGTCTTTTCTTTTAAAATTAAAATTATTCCCACCAAAAATAGCGTAGAGGAAGATTTTGGGGGTTACTTGACAGTTTACAGGAATACGCAACCTTCGTATCGATATATCAAAGAATTCTGATGTTGGTTCCTCTTGTATCAAAGAGCCTTCGTTTAGCTCAGAATAGCGCATCCAAATTTGCGACGTAATATTCCAATTGATTTTTGGCTTAGGTTTGTCTTCTGTTTGACTGGTGACTAAAAGTGGAAAGGTAAAAGCTATAGCAATCAGCCATAATTTAAGCCCTCTTTTTTTAAGTATCATAAATATTTACTTGTAAAGTTCTGGACAAAATTAAAATGAACTTATGGGCAAAAAAGTGACATGTATCATATTTGGGCATGATATTTTTGCAGTAGCCAAAAAATAAACAAAAAAGGGCAGACTTTTTTTTACTAATTTAACTACAAAAAGGTTCAATTTTATGTCAAAACTAAAGAGCTGAAAAAGCAATACTTTGGCATCTGAAGCATTCTTGTGTTTTCTTAATTCTGTCAAACACTAAAAACGATCAAAAATCCATTTTAAGATACTTTTTAAGCGATTTAAGGGCGTTTTAGGTAATTAACAATTGTTGATAATTATTGTATAAAGTCGTTAAAATGCTTTCTAACACCTTTATTATTTCGTATATTTGTTAGGCTTGAAAATGATGCTAAATGCGTCATTTTTTTGTGTTAATGAAGTCCTATTTTTCCAAGACGGAGTTGAAGGAAAAATAGTTAACTGAATTAATTCCGCAAAATGCGGGATCTTTAATTTAAATAAATCAAATTAAACAAGGATTTTATGAGCGACGAAGCTAAAAAACACAATTATTCGGCGGATAGTATTCAGGCGTTGGAGGGTATGGAGCATGTGCGTATGCGTCCCTCCATGTATATTGGAGATGTGGGGGTTAGAGGATTGCACCACTTGGTATACGAGGTGGTGGATAACTCCATAGATGAAGCTCTTGCCGGACATTGTAATAATATAACCGTTACGATTAACGAGGACAATTCTATTACCACTGAGGATGACGGACGTGGTATTCCAGTAGGCCTTCATAAAAAAGAAGGCGTTTCGGCGCTTGAAGTGGTGATGACCAAAATTGGTGCTGGTGGTAAATTCGACAAGGATTCTTATAAGGTTTCTGGTGGATTACACGGTGTTGGGGTGAGTTGTGTTAATGCATTATCCGAACATTTAAAGGCTACCGTACACCGTGAAGGTAAAATTTGGGAGCAGGAGTATGAGCGAGGAAAGCCCCTTTATCCCGTAAAAACCGTTGGTGATTCCGATAAAAGTGGAACCGTTGTAACCTTTAGGCCAGACCCTACTATTTTTACGCAAACGCTTGAATATAGCTACGATACTTTAGCTAGTAGGCTACGAGAATTGGCGTTTTTGAACAAGGGTATTACGGTACATTTAATTGATAAAAGAAATACAAAGGAAGACGGTTCTTTTGAAGGTGAGACCTTTCATTCTGATGAAGGTTTGACCGAATTTGTAAAATATTTGGATGCTACTAGAGAACCTTTGATGAAGGATGTAATTGCCTTTGAAGGTGAGAAAAATGATATTCCTGTTGAAGTGGCGATGATTTACAATACCTCTTATGCAGAAAATTTGCATTCGTATGTAAACAACATCAATACACACGAAGGAGGTACACACTTATCAGGTTTTAGGCGTGGTTTGACCCATACCTTAAAGAAATATGCAGATTCTTCGGGATTGACTGATAAGTTAAAATTTGATATTGCAGGTGATGATTTTCGTGAGGGCTTAACAGCAATTATTTCTGTAAAAGTTGCAGAACCTCAATTTGAAGGACAAACTAAAACCAAATTGGGTAACCGCGAAGTTTCCGCTTCTGTAAGTCAAGCGGTTTCTGAAATGTTGACCGATTATTTGGAGGAACATCCTGATGATGCCAAAACCATTGTTCAAAAAGTTATTTTGGCGGCGCAAGCACGTCATGCGGCTCAAAAGGCTCGTGAAATGGTGCAACGTAAATCGCCTATGAGTATTGGTGGTTTACCCGGTAAATTAAGTGATTGTTCTGAGCAAGATCCTACGAAATGCGAGGTGTTTTTAGTTGAGGGAGATTCTGCGGGCGGCACTGCAAAACAAGGCCGTGATAGAAATTTTCAGGCGATTTTACCGCTTCGGGGTAAAATATTGAATGTGGAAAAAGCCATGCAGCACAAAGTATTCGAAAATGAAGAAATCAAGAATATTTTTACCGCGCTTGGTGTAACCATTGGTACGGAAGAGGATAGTAAAGCGTTGAACCTTTCAAAATTGCGCTATCATAAAATCGTGATCATGTGTGATGCCGATATTGATGGTAGCCACATTGCAACATTGATTTTGACCTTCTTCTTTAGATATATGAAAGAATTAATTGAAAATGGTCACGTGTATATCGCAACACCACCATTGTATTTGGTTAAAAAAGGTGCTAAAAAACAGTATGCTTGGAACGATAAGGAGCGGGACGAAATTATCTCTGACTTTGGTGATGGCTCAAAAATTCAACGATATAAAGGTCTTGGGGAAATGAACGCAGAGCAATTGTGGGACACGACAATGAACCCTGAGTTTAGAACATTGCGTCAAGTTAATATTGACAATGGTTCTGAGGCAGATCGTATATTCTCCATGCTAATGGGCGATGAAGTGCCTCCGCGTAGGGATTTTATTGAAAAGAACGCGATTTATGCTAATATTGATGCGTAACTTAAACTTAATATAAGATTGGAAACCGCTTAGGAATAAGCGGTTTTTTTTATGAAATTCATGTAGAGTTTGTGGCTTATAGGTGTTGTTTTTGAGGTAATTTCTGATAAAAAATATCGATAAAAAGCATTTTTTTTCGATTAAATGTTGTTTTGTGACTTTTTTTTTATACATTTGTCTCACCCAAATCTATTAACCATAATGAAAAAGTTAGCCCTTTTTGCCCTTTTCAGTTTAATTACGATTACTTCAAAAGCACAGGACCTGGATGCATTGTTTGCTGCAGGAGAGGAAAGTGCCGAACGTTTCACAAGCGATTATTTAAGACCAGCCACTAACGGATTGATGCACAGCATGAATGCCGGATGGTTCAACACGGCCGATGCCAAACCCCTTGGTGGATTTGAAATATCCATTATAGCAAATGCTTCAATGGTAAAGGATGAGCACAAAATGTTTTTGCTGGATTTAGATACCTATGATAATGAAGAAGTCACATTTGAGTTTACCGATTCCAGTGTTAGAGCAAGAAATGTGGCCACTGCCTTAGGAGAAAACAATCCTGATATCGATATTATTGTAAGAAATAGAGATTTTCCTAATATAAACGAGAGGATTACGTTACCCTCTGGGTTGGGTGATGCCAGTGCCAATTTATTGCCTACAGCATTTATACAGGGTGCGTTGGGCATTAGCCAGGGTATTGAACTTAAAGCTCGATTTGTACCCAAAATTAAGACAGATGATGTTGAACTAGGCATGTTCGGTGCCGGTGTGCAATTTGAAGTTACAAAATGGTTGCCAGCAGATAAATTATTGCCTATCGCAATCTCTGGATTAGTGGCCTATACCAATTTGAATGGGTCTTATGATATTTCAGGTACTTCTGGAGTTTCAGGAAGCGATCAAAGGTTAGAAAACGATACGAGTACTTGGTTGTTCCAAGCTATTGTATCTACCAAACTCCCTGTAATCAACTTTTATGGAGGTGTGGGTTATATCAAAGGGAAATCAGAATCTGATGTGCTGGGAACGTACACCGTTACTTCCGGTCCTTTTGTAACAGAATCTTATATTGATCCGTTTTCAGTGTCCAGCGAAGTTTCTGATGTTAGGGCTACGATCGGTACAAAGTTGAAAGTAGGATTTTTTAGATTGAATGCAGAATATCACCTGTCTGAATTTAATGCCTTCTCAGTTGGCCTAAATTTTGGTTTCAGGTAAAAATATAAAAGAGAATTATAGTGTATTTTCATATAATTGTTTAGTTTTTTTAGTTAGTTTTTTATTTAATTTAATTTCGAAAAGTGCATGATTTAATCATGCACTTTTTTCGTTTACAGCCGAATAATTAGTAATATTGCATGACTTAAATCATAGAAAAGAATTCGTGTCAATTCTATCTTTGCAAAGTCAAAATTTCCATAGGAAAAACAATTAAATTCAACATAAAAAACAACCTAAAAACAGTATTATGAAAGTTACAGTAGTTGGAGCAGGAGCAGTAGGCGCAAGTTGTGCCGAATATATAGCTATCAAGGATTTTGCATCAGAAGTTGTATTGCTAGATATCAAGGAGGGATATGCCGAAGGGAAAGCCATGGATTTAATGCAAACCGCTTCCTTAAACGGTTTTGACACAAAAATCACCGGGATTACCAACGACTATTCTAAAACAGCGGGAAGTTCAATTTGTGTGATTACCTCAGGAATTCCTCGTAAACCCGGAATGACCCGTGAGGAATTGATTGGTATCAATGCAGGTATCGTAAAATCGGTATCTTCAAGCTTGATTGAACATTCCCCTGATACCATCATTATTGTGGTGAGCAATCCGATGGACACGATGACCTATTTAGTTCATAAAACCACAGATTTACCAAAAAATAAAATCATCGGTATGGGCGGTGCTTTAGATTCTGCACGCTTTAAGTACAGATTGGCAGAGGCGATGGAAGCCCCAATTAGCGATATCGACGGTATGGTTATTGGAGGCCATAGTGATACGGGAATGGTACCATTAACAAGTCATGCTACAAGAAATAGTGTAAAAGTTTCTGAATTTTTAAGTGAGGAGCGCCTAAACCAAGTAAAAGAAGATACCAAAGTTGGTGGTGCTACTTTGACTAAATTATTAGGTACGTCTGCCTGGTACGCGCCGGGTGCGGCGGTAAGTGCTTTGGTTCAAGCCATTGCTTGCGATCAGAAGAAGCTATTCCCATGTTCTACATTATTGGAAGGCGAATACGGATTAAAAGATATTTGTATCGGTGTGCCCGTGATTTTAGGACGAAACGGGATTGAAAAGATTGTGGATATCCCATTGAGCGATGCCGAAAAAGACCATATGAAGGCCAGTGCTGAAGGGGTTTCAAAAACAAATGGATTATTGGAATTATAATAGCATTTCCATTTTTTAATATATAACATTTGGCTATCAATTTTTGATAGCCTTTTTTGTAAGTCTCTATTTATGAAAAAAATTCTTTTACTAACGGTTATCGCAATACTGTTTTCTTGCGATGTTTTTAAGCAGAAAGAGGAACATAGATTTGTGTACGCTTTTGAAAATGAGAGCGATTTGTCCAAATCTGAACAGCTAAAAACAATTGAGGTTATAAAAACAAGGTTAAATGGTGTTGGGGTTCAAAATGAAGTGAAACGTTTTGGCGAAAAGCATTTGGAAGTATTGGTAAAGGCAACTCAATTGGACGTTCAGCGTCTTGATCAATTGATTATAAATCAGGGTAAATTAGAATTTTGGGAGTTATACAAAGGAGAAGAGTTTTTGTCCTATATAGGCGAAGCGCTTTACACTATTGAAGAAAGCAATACATCGGACAGCTTGAAAGTGACTTCAAAATTCGATCTATCTCCAGGTTATAAAGGAGGTCCGATAGTTATCCATGTCAAAAAGGATGATTCCGAAACTGTTTTAAATTTATTGAATAGCCAAGCATCTAAGTTAAACCTTCCTTCGGAATTTAAAAATGTGAAATTTTTATTGGGTATTGAAGAAAATGGACGTTTGCCGATATACGCTATTCGATCTAATAAGGATAACAAAGCACCTTTGACAGGAGAAGTGGTTACAAAGGCAAACAATACTTTCGGCCCAACAGGGAGACCAGAAATATCCATACAAATGAATCGAGATGGAGCCCTAATATGGGAGCGCTTAACGGCAAGCGCATTTCAAAAAGGCACTTCCATAGCCATAACACTGAATAATGTAGTGTATTCTGCTCCCGGAGTTACAGTCGGTCCCATTAAAGGAGGAAGGTCTTCGGTTTCTGGAAATTTTACAGCTGAGGAAGCCCAGGATTTAGCCATTGTTTTGTCGTCGGGACAAATGATTCCAAAGTTGAAATTAATAGAGTATAGCTTAGTTTCAAACAGATAATTCCTAGGCATTACTTAAACAAGTTTATTTTTTTATATTTGGCGCATGAAAATGAAGTGGTACGTCGGTACTTTAATTATTATCCTATCCGTCTTGGGTGTGGTACAGCATGGACAGTCTACGTTGCCCAATCAGGAAATTGTGCTTCATTTTAAAAATACCGAATCCTCGCACGCCAATAGCCACGCAACAGTTGCCTTAGTTAAAAGGGAGCTACAGCAAGCAGGCGTAAGTAATATTCAAGTTAAGGAGAATGACAACGGCAAACTCAAAATAAGCTATTATAGCGATGCGGATGTTGACGTCATCAAACGGATGCTTTCAAAGCGTATCCGTGCCGAATTGGGTAATACTGATGATGACGAGGATGCACCGTTCAGCATTCCTGTTGAAAGTGAAGCCACTGCCTATAACATTGATGTTTACGAACTTCAAAGTTCTGGTGATGGCGATTCCGATGTAAACGGGATTCATGTTTTAGAAGTTGAGGTGAAGGCAGACCGCCTTTTCAAACCCAAAGTATATTCGTCTTTAACATTTTATAAGTCTTCTAAAGTTGAGGATGACCATTCAAAATTCAAATGGGTCAACGGCATCACGTTGACTTTCGATACCAATCTTGGTGTAATCCCAGAAGTCAGGGCAGGCCCTATTTCCTAGTGGGAAATAAAATTTAGGTGCTCGGTTTTTTAGTCAATGGCATCTATCCCATACTTTCCAAATAAAAATTACACATGGGGAATTACACCCATGAATTATTAGGAGCGAATTTCGCTTTGCGAAGGGCTCCAATCTATAGTATTCAATTATTAAAAAATTACAATAATGCAAAATAAAGGATTAGTAAAACTATTTGCTATTTTGTTCGGTTTGGTAAGTATTTACCAATTATCGTTCACATTTAAGGCGAACCAAGTCCAGAAGGAAGCTGAGGAAATCGCCATCAACAAATTTCCAGAAACAGAAGACGACTACCGTGCTAAAAGAAGTTTGGAGGAAGTCAATTATTTAGATGGTATCGCCACCGATACAGTTTACAACTTAGGTATTGCGAAATTCACCTATAACGAGGTAAAGCAAAAAGCTATGAACCTTGGTTTGGACTTAAAAGGAGGATTAAACGTGATTCTTCAAGTGTCCGTAAAAGACATCTTAAAAGGCTTGGCCAACAACACCAAAGACCCTGTTTTTAATACAGCTTTGGACAACGCATCCGAACTTCAAAAGGATAGCCAGAATACCTATTTAGAGGATTTCTTCATTGCGTTTGACGCCATAAAAGGAGACCAAAAATTAGCTTCGCCAGATATTTTCTATACCAAAGCATTGGATGGGGAAATTGACGGTAGTATGACTGATGAAGAAGTCAAAGGTATTATAGAAACCAAAATCGATGAGTCTATCGTTTCGGCATTCGAAGTATTGCGTAAGCGTATCGATGAATTTGGGGTAACCCAGCCAAACATCCAACGTTTAGGGAACTCTGGACGTATTTTGGTAGAATTGCCAGGCGTTAAGGATATCGAGCGTGCTACAAGTTTGTTACAGAGTACTGCGCAATTGGAATTCTGGGATGTGTATCCGGGAGAGCAATTCCAACAATTTTTATTTCAGGCTGATCAAGTATTAAAAGACATTGTTGAGGTTGAAGAAGATGCAGATGAAGCTGAACCTCAAGACGAAGAAGATGCCACCGATGCAAAAATTGATGATTTATTGGGGGATGCTGTTACGGATTCTACCACTGTTGAAACCGTAAACCCATTACAAAGCCTAATTAGAGGTTTCGGATATCGTGGAGGTCCTGTCGTAGCTTCTTTCGAAATAAAAGATAAAGATCAGGTAATGGAGTATTTAAATATGCCACAGGTAAGATCTTTATTGCCATCTGAATTGCGCTATGTAAAGTTTGCCTTCAGTAAGCCAGAAAAGAATAGCGAGATTACTGATTTGTATGCCCTTAAAGGGAACCGTGATAATATTCCTGAGCTGAGCGGTGCAGTAGTTACAGATGCAAGACATACATTCGGACAAACAGGAAAGCCTGAGGTATCCATGCAAATGAACAGCAAGGGGGCCAAAATCTGGGAAGAAATGACCGGAAGAGCTTACCAACAAGGTAGCCAAATCGCTATTGTTTTGGACAACGTAGTGTATTCTGCACCAGGTGTTACTTCTGGACCAATTGCCGGAGGTAACTCATCCATTTCTGGAAATTTCACCTTAAACGAAGCGATTGACTTGGCCAACGTATTACGCGCTGGTAAATTACCTGCCTCTGCTGATATTATTCAAAGTGAAGTAGTAGGGCCATCTTTGGGTCAAGAAGCCATTGATAGTGGTACCATGTCATTTTTAATTGCATTGGTATTGGTATTGCTTTGGATGATTTTCTACTACGGAAAAGTAGGTGGTTTTGCGGATATCGCGATGCTGCTAAACATTTTATTGATTTTCGGAATTCTTTCAGGATTGGGCGCTGTATTAACATTACCAGGTATTGCCGGTATTGTATTGACCATCGGTATGTCTGTGGATGCCAACGTACTGATCTTCGAACGTGTCCGTGAAGAATTGGCCAAAGGTAAAGGTCAAAAAGATGCCATTAAAGATGGATTTAGTAATGCATTGTCCTCTATTTTGGATGCCAACATTACCACAGGTTTAACGGCATTAATCTTATTTATTTTCGGAACAGGACCTATTAAAGGATTCGCTACTACTTTATTGATTGGTATCGCAACCTCATTATTTACGGCAATTTTTATCACCAGATTATTGGTAGATTGGTACACCGAAAGAGGAGGGAAGTTGACATTCTCTACACCGATTACCAAAAATCTATTCAGAAACATCAATATCGAATTTTTGAAGAAGCGTAAAATTGCTTACATCATTTCAGGGATTTTAATTGCTATCGGATTAAGTTCATTATTCACCAATGGATTGGATGAAGGTGTTGATTTTGTGGGAGGTAGAACTTATCAAGTGCGTTTTGCCCAAGACATGAATGCTTCTGAGGTTACCAATGTACTTTCAGACCCAGCTGTATTCTCTAGCGCAAATGCCAAGACATTCGGGGATGCCAACCAGTTAAAAATAACCACAAAATATAAGGTAAACGAAACAGGAGCAGCTGTTGATGAAGAGATTAGATCGACATTGTTTAATGCCCTGCAACCGTATTTTGAAGGGATGACCTACGAAGAGTTTATCAGCGATGCCGAAGATAAAACCATCGGACTAATGCGTAGCGACAAAGTAAGTCCTACCATTGCGGATGATATCAAAAAAGCATCGTTCTGGGCTATTTTGGGGTCGTTAATCGTGGTGTTCCTCTATATTTTGTTGCGTTTTAAAAAGTGGCAGTATTCCTTAGGTGCTGTTGCAGCGGTATTCCATGACGTATTGATTGTATTAGGAATCTTCTCGTTGACCTATAAGTTCATGCCGTTCAATATGGAAATCGACCAAGCCTTTATTGCGGCTATCTTGACCGTAATCGGTTACTCATTGAACGATACCGTTGTAGTATTCGATAGGATTCGTGAATTCTTTAATGAGCACACCAGTTGGGAGTTCGATCGTGTGGTAAACTCCTCATTGAGCAGTACTTTAAGTAGAACCCTAAACACCTCGCTTACTACCTTGGTCGTATTGCTGTCCATCTTCATTTTTGGTGGCGATTCCATCCGCGGGTTTATGTTCGCGCTAATCGTTGGTGTTATCGTCGGTACATACTCATCGCTGTTCATCGCAACGCCGATTATGTACGACAGCGTCAAAAAATTAGAAGGAAAAAAGAAGTAAGACTAACTCAAATTTTTTCTTTGATTAAGAGCCCGTCAACAAAAGTTGATGGGCTTTTTTTATTTTTTTTGGCGTTCCCCTCGATGCCACATTCGAAAGTTTCATGAAACCATCAAGTTCGGGTCGGGCTTTCACTACTCGCTCTCTTCGAGGAGCTCAAACATGCCGTTCAATCCCTAACCCACATCTTTGCGAACGCCAGTATTTAATCATTAAGTTCTGTCATTCCTGCAAAGACATATCGATGAGAATCCGGTGTCATGTCGAAATGAGGTACGATTGAGACATCTCAATTTTTTTGTGGATTCCGCATCACACTTCGACTGCGCTCAGTTGGACAGTGCTGGAATGACAGAAATTTAAAAGTACTTTTGGATAATTGATGTTACCGAGCAATAATAAGACCTTCCGAACATATTCAGGTGTACTAACAAATAATACAATTGGTATATCTCAATTCTAGCCGATGTATGTTCATCAGATGGCAACATTGAAAAATAAGCCTCATAAAACGCTTCACCAAACCCACCAAACAATTTACTCATGGCAATATCAACTTCGCTATGGCCGTAATATACAGCAGGGTCAATCAAATAAGGTTCGCCATCTTTTGAAATTAAATAGTTCCCGCTCCATAAATCCCCATGAAGTAGGGATGGTTTTACACTTTCAAAAAGTGGGTGCAATCGGTTTTTTATATATTCCGCATTTGGGCATTCCGAATCTTGAAGCAAGCGGTTTTGTTTTGCCATTTCCAGTTGTGGCGTTAGACGTTCATAGGTATAAAAGTCTGTCCAATTTTGGTGTTTGGTATTGCTTTGGGGCAGGCGCCCAATAAAGTTATCTTGACTTAAACCAAAATATTCAGAAGTGCATTTGTGTAAGTTGGCTAACTGTTTTCCAAGGGTTTTAAAACCCTTGGATAAAGGCGGTTTTGATTCGATGAATTCCAATAACAAAAATGCGGAGCCTTCAAACCAGTCACAAGCAATAATTTTTGGTGTTTTTATGGTGTTGGTTTTGTAAATGGCTTGTAAACCGTACGCTTCCGTTTGAAACATGGTTAACGCCTCAGGGGCATTGTTCACCTTTAAAAAATAATCGACGTTTGAGGTTGAAATTTTATAAGCTTGGGAGATGTCGCCACCACTAACCGAATTAACGTTTGTTATGGATTCCTTTAGTAATTCTGATAAGTGGTGTTTTAGACTATCGAGCATTTTATGTCATCTACCTTTTACGTTTATAACAACTCTGTACAATCTGATTGCAAAACACTTCCGTTTTTACATGTTCAAACTCCAAACGTTTTGGTAACACATCAAACAAAGGAATACCTTCGCCCAAAACAATAGGAATTGTGGTTAATCTCAGTTCATCTATTAAATCTTGTTTTAAAAAGTTTTGAACCACTTTGCCGCCGTCAATATAAAGATTGAGATATCCCTTGTTATGAATGGATTTTAGAATTTCTTTTTCATTACCCTGCAATACTGAGACCTTATCCTGAAGCTTTACAGGTATGTTTTTCAAGGAACGACTCAAGACAAACACATGTTTTTGGTATGGCCATTCGATATCAAAACCCAACACGGTTTCAAAAGACGTTTTACCCATCAAGATGGCATCAACTTCATTCATCAAAGTGTTGTAGCCCATATCCAATTGGTCGGGATTTGGAATCATGTCTAGCCAATCCAATTCGCCATTTTTACCAGCGATGTAGTTGTCGATGCTTTTGCCCAGAAATACGATATTTTTCATTGATGTAAGATAGGCAAGATGAGGTTCTGAAACAAGACTTTGACTGCACTCCGTCTGACAGTAAAGAATGACAAACGTCGCTTGTTTTTCAAGTACTATGTACCTCTTTTAATTTTCGGTGGATTTTGCCTCGTATCAAAAACGTCTACAATCTTAATGAATTTATCAGATTCGTCAACTGAATAAATCATTTTGTAATTTTTGTAAACCAAGTATCGATATTGAATTCTTCTTTCTTTAAGAAGTGGTTCTTCTTGACCAATGTATGGTGAATCAATTAGTTTATTGGGTTCTTCAATAATTGCTTTAAGCAATTTTTTTTGCAATATTGAGACCTGCTTCTTTTTGGTAGTACTCGAAAATTGCGTCCAATCGGGTTTCGGCAAATCGAGACCAAATTATTTGATACGTCATTACTTGTATTTGGAAAGAAGGTCAGCACTTTTTTTGTAATGACCATTTTCAAAATTTGACTCAGATTCTGCAACACGGTTATTCAATTCCTCAGACGTCATTGAAGCTTCATTTTCGGCGTAATTTGGTATACTCTCTTTTTTCAATAACTTTTCTAAACGTTCTATAACCTCCTCACTTTGAATTTTGAGAAACTCTTTAATAAACTCTAGTTTTCGTGTTTGCAGATCCATATGTTGGGCTTTATCCAAAGATATAAAATTAAGCTTTTCGCTCCAAAAGCGCCATATAAAACCCATCAAATCCAGATTCGTGGGCCAGTATTTTTTTGTCCTTTAAAAGATCGAAATTTTCCCCTGCCTCTGATTTTAAGAAGGCATCAACTTGGTTTTGATTTTCAGAAGGTAATACGGAACATGTGGCATAAACCAATTTCCCTCCAGGTTTTACCATTTTTGAGTATTGTTGTAACACGTCTTGCTGTACGCCTCTGATGCTATCCAAAAACTCAGGTTCCAGCTTCCATTTGGCATCTGGATTTCGGCGCAATACCCCTAATCCGGAACATGGTGCGTCAATTAAAACACGGTCGGCTTTGTTGTATAGTTTTTTAATAGGTTTTGTAGAATCGATCACTTTTAAATCTACGTTGTGCACCCCGTTTCTGCGTGCTCTTATTTTCAACTTTTTGAGTTTGCTTTCGTAGATGTCCATCGCTACAATTTGTCCTTTATTTTGCATCAATGAGGCAATGTGCAGTGTTTTGCCGCCCGCTCCGGCACAAGTATCTACCACTTTCATGCCGGGAGCAACATCTAGAAATTCGGCTACTAGTTGAGATGAGGCATCCTGTACTTCAAAAAGTCCATTTTTAAAGGCATCGGTTACGAAAACATTGGCACGTTCGGTTAATTTTAAAGCAGATGGGTAGCCTTTTATGAATTCTGTTTCAATGTTGTTTTCATCGGATAGGATATTCTGTAATTTTTCTTTCGAAGTTTTCAGGGTATTGACTCTTAAAATAACATCGGCCTGCTCGTTTTGCATGGCTATTTCCTTGGTCCATTTGGCTTCCCCTAATTCTTCCAAACCAACTTCATCTATCCAATCGGGAATGGATTCTCTGAACTTTCTAGTTTTTGAGAGTTCGTCAAAACGGCCTTTTATTTTTCGTGTTGGTGTGCCTTCAAAGTATTTCCAATCTGGTAATTTTATACCTTTTAAGGTTGCCCAAACAGCAAACATACGCCACAGATTGTCACGATCGAAGGGCTCCTTTACCTCTGCTATTTCTGCGTATAATCGTTTCCATCGCACAATGTCGTATGTGGTTTCAGCAACAAAACCTCTATCCCGGGCACCCCAACGTTTGTCGCGCTTTAACAGTTGCTGAATGACTTTGTCGGCGTATTGGTTCTCATTGAAGATTTGGGTTAATCCGTCTATTACGGCGAAGCAGAGGTTTCGGTGTAATCGCATCTTTTAAGTTCTCAGTGTTCAGTTGCAGTTTGCAGTGCTTACTCAAACGGAAATTGAACGGGTTAAAAAATTGATGGCAAAGGTACGTTTAAATTGTTGAATTGTGGATTTGTTTAATTGTTTAGAAGTGAGCACCGTTTGTCATGTCGACGGTAGGAGACATCTTATTATTTTGGTTGTTTTTCTCTGTTCATTTTGCCATGATGCAAAACAAACCAAAAAATCACTACCAAGCCAGGGGCATTTTTAATTCCGCTTTGGTGGAATAAAAACCGATTTGTAAACTCCGCGTCGGACTATCGTCCTACTGTTCTCGGAGCTTTTCTGCATCTATTCTGCGCCTTGGTGGTTCAATTCTGCGAATTGATTTGGGTGTTGACTTTTTTGCTGTGGTTTGTTTTTATTCTTTAAATTGGTGTTTGTTTGCCGGTAGGTTTTAATTTGGGGAGGTTACTGGCTTTGGCGGGTTGGACAGCGTTAGGGATTGTAGAGGAAAGCCCACAGCGGAGTCCCGATAACTATCGGGACGGAGCGAGGACTTGGAACGGAAAGCCCGACCCGTAGGGTAACGCCCAAAAAAATATTTAGAACAGCGCAAGTTTCATTTTTTTTAAGCATCTGAACTGAAAAAACTTTCATCAAAGCGTAGCTTTGATGTTTCAATTGAAATTGTCATTCTCGCGGAGGCGGGAATCTGAGTTTAATTTTTGTATTTGACGGAAAACGATTTTATAGCGGGACTTAAAAGCCATAGCGCCAATGCGTATGGCAAGTTGTTGGATGATTTTCAGCAGAAGGTGTTTGGAACTTGCTTGTCGTTTGTGCCCAACAAAGAGGATGCGGAGGATATTGCTCAGGAGGTGTTTTTGGAGGTGTTTAACAGCATTGGGAAGTTTAAGGGTAACTCGAAATTGTCGACTTGGATCTACCGGATAACCACTAATAAATGTTTGGAATTTATCAGGAAACGGAATACGAAAAAGCGGTTTGGTTTCATGCAATCGATTTTGGGTAATGCCATTCCGGTGGATAAAACCAGCTACTTTACCGAGATGAGCCATCCCGGGGTTATTTTGGAAAACAAGGAACGGAGCGAGACGCTTTTTTATGCGATTAATCAATTACCTGAAGCCCAAAAAGTGGTGTTCACACTGCATAAAGTAGATGGGAAAAGTTATCAGGAAATTAGTGATATTACTGAGAAAAGCGTGTCGTCGGTGGAATCGTTGATGTTTCGGGCAAAGAAGAATTTACAGAAACTTTTAGAGAATTTTTATAAAAATAAAAAATAGCGCAAGTTTTTAAAACTTTGGGCATCTAAATAATTGATATGGATACACATAGCAACCTACAACAACAAATTGACGAGACTTTAAATGTTTTGGACAGTATTTCCGAAGTGAACGTATCGCCTTTTTTTAAGGACAAAACGATGAACCTTTTATTTGCCAAAAAAGAGGAGGAGGTGCCATCGGTATGGGCCTGGTTTACCCCTAAATTACAATTGGCAACTTTAGTTTGTGTGGTTATTTTGAATGTGATTGCGTTTACCAGGCTAGAGAGTATATCGGACTACGATGAGAATTTGGCGGAATTTGCGGAGTCTTATGGGTTATTGACCAGTGATGAAAATTCAATTTTAAATAATTAACCGAGATGAAGAAAAATTTACCCTTATATATTTTGTTACTTTTCCTTATAGTAGTGAATGGGTTTTTTCTCTACAATTATTTGGGAAGCGGTGAAAATGAAAATGAACAGGAAGAACGCAGGCCACCAGGAGCTTTTTTGATGAAGGAACTTGACTTTGATGAAGGCCAAAAAGAAGCTTTTAGGGCTTTGACACGTGAGCACAGGCAAAAAATGAGAGGTATTTCGGATGACATCCGGGAGTTGAAAGACTTGTTTTTTAGTGGTTTGTCTGATGAAGCGGTAAGTATAAATAGGGATTCGGTTGCTTCTTTGATAGGGGATTTAGAAGCAAGAAAGGATATGGAAACCTATCTGCACTTCAAGCAGGTTCAGGAGTTGTGCGATGATAACCAGAAGGCCAAGTTCAGTAAAATCATTAAGGATGCCCTACATAAAGGTGCTATGAGACAGGGGCCTCCACGTAATGGAAGACCGAACGGTGACAGACCGCCACTGCCTGAGCATCGGGATGGAAACAGGCCACCGCCTGCGAGGCATCAATAGGATTTAAAATAGACGTTCAGTTTTTGAACGTCTTTTTTATTTGTCTCTTTTTTAACAAGGTAGTCCACAAGTTTAAAAAAGTTACCGCATCTAAACTTTTATAACAAAAATTGACGTCATGGGAAATTTAAAAATAGCAGTTGGTGCAGTACTCATATTTTTAGGTTTGAGTATGGGAGTGGCCCAAAATAAAACGCACAGTCACGATGGACAAGATTTTCATAGCCATACCAATTATTTTGGGTCCTATGAATTGCACGATGAAGAGCATGGCGCCAAAACGACTGTAACCTTAAAAGGAAGCACAAGGAAAATGGTAACCAATGCATTACCAAATCACAAAACGGGACAATTTCCAGGTCCTGGAAACCCGAATACCATTTCTGAGCAAAATAAGCAATATGCATTTCCTTTAAACCCCAAATATAAAGGAGAACCAACTTGGGTAAGAGAACCCGGAGTGGCTTTAAATGGGGTGAAGTTTGAGCCTGGTACCGCTGAAGTGGTTGAATGTGATACAGGTGAAAACTACCGCATCGAAGCTTTTCAGGATTTCGTGAATTTGGGGTTGGATTTCAACAATGCGCATGTTCAGCCCACAGGAGCTTATCATTATCACGGGGCACCAACATCTGTTGTTGAAAAGTTTGATACAAGTGAAGATTTAGTACATGTGGGTTTCGCCCACGACGGTTTTCCAATATATTATTCAAAAAGTAGGCAATATAAATCGAGCTATAAGCTAATTGATGGTACCCGGGAAGGTGAAGACTGCACCTATGATATGAGGCGTAACACAAGAAAAGTGGATGTTGGCGGACATCATGACGGTACTTACACTTCAGATTTTGAATTTGTTGAAGGTTCAGGCGATTTGGATGAATGCAACGGGATTGAAATTGACGGCAAATACATCTATTTGGTTACCATTGAATTTCCTTATGTCAGTAGATGTTTGATGGGTGAAGTGTCACATAATGAACAACGAAGAAGACCTAATAAAGAAGAGTTGTTCTCCAGGATGGACGAGAATGGAGATGGACAAATTTCGAAGGCAGAAGCTAAAGGTCCATTGGCCACTCATTTTGATACCCTAGATAAAAATAGTGATGGCGTTTTAGTCAAATCTGAAATGGATAATATACCGCGTCCAAACCGGAATCTAAGACGAAGAGGATAATTTTTTTGATAATAGCGCAAGTTTTTTAAAAAGCCGACATCTAAATACAAGAACCATACCCAAATCAATGGACTCTAAACGAAACAAATTGTTGACCATTTTGGTTGTTGTAACGGTTGCGATACTAATCCTGAATATTGTAATGATTGGATTGTGTATGCACAAGAAGAACAATACTATTTCAGAAACGGCAACAATAAATACAGAAACAAACTCAAATTAAAAATACTATGAAAACCTTTTTATCAACTAAATTATGGGTATCTGCCCTTTGTCTTTTATTATTCGTCACTCTCTTGGCATGTAGCAATACCGACGATACTACAACTCCGAAAGAAGAGGAACAAGAGGAGGAAATGGTCGAAGATACCATGTATGACATTAGAGGTATCCTTTCGATGTTTGAAGGGACAGGGTTGTCTTATGCCGTAAATGGAAATACGGTAACCTTTACTACTGCGGATTTGCCAAATCATAACAGCCCATATTGGCCGGTTAACAATCCACTTCATGAAGCTTATAACGGTACAAACCCTAACTGGCGGCAAAACCCAAATGAAATAGCAGAGCAAAACATTGTTTTTACCATAACCTTAAACCCTTCAGAGGCCACAAATAAGCAGGCTACAGAAATGGGACCCATTGGCATAGCAAGAAATGGTGTAGTATTTTTTAATCAATATGCCGCGGGAGGTTCGCCTCTTACTAACGAGATTAATTCTTTTGATCAATACTTGGGACACCCAGCCGGACAAGATAATTATCATTATCATATAGAGCCAACTTACCTCACCCAGGAGTTTGGAGATGATGCCTTCTTAGGGCTTTTAGCGGATGGTTTTCCCGTGTATGGGCCTATGGAAGATGGTTCGATCATTACAAATTCAGATTTAGATGACTATCATGGGCATAAGCATGAAAATAACGATTTCCCTAATGGGATTTATCACTATCATATTACCAGTGAGGATCCTTATTTGAATGGGAATGGGTATTTCGGCACTCCGGGGAATATTTCACGATAATTGGATAATTGAAGTACAGTATTTTAAATAGCGTTTTTGTGTTTTGGCTGATTTGTGGATGTCATTCACCATCAAATAAAATCACCATTGATGTTTCCGACAAAAATTTGAGCTTAAACAATGGAATCTTGTTTCACGACCATTCCCCATTTAATGGTGCGGTGATATTAAAATATGATTCGGGAGGGATAAGGTCTGAAATGGAATACACCGACGGAAAAAAACATGGTACCGAAATTAAATGGAATGAAAATGGGGATAAAGTGTTGGAGCGCTTTTATACTAATGGTTTTAAAACAGGAATTCACAAATCTTGGTGGGAAAAAGGTCATCTAAAATTTGAATACCATTTTAATGACAAAGGTATGCATCATGGTCCAATGAAAGAATGGTACCAGTCAGGACAACCTCTGAGAGTCTTTAATTATGAAAATGGAAAAGAAGTGGGTCCACAAAGACTTTGGAAACCTGATGGTAGTATTAAAGCGAACTACGAAGTTTTAAATGGGGAACGATTTGGGTTGATAGGTTTAAAAAAATGTTATACCGTAACGGTAAATCAAGATGAAATTAAATAGAATATATCTGTTGTTATTACTTTTGATATCCTGCTTTTTTTCATGCAAAAATCAATCAAAAGAAGCAGTTTCGGTCGAAATCACAAAATTACCTTATTTCAATTCTGCAGATTTTACTCCAGAATGGGATACGCCCAAACACAAAATCCCAGAGTTTTCGTTTGTAAATCAGATTGGGGTAGAGGTTACCAATCAAACGTACAAGGGAAAAATTTATATCGCGGATTTCTTTTTTACAAGTTGCCCAGGCATTTGTCCGAAACTCACCAAAAATATGGCAGATATTCAGGATACTTATAAAGATGAAACTGATATTATGTTGCTGTCCCATACGGTAATGCCCTGGCGAGATTCCATTCCTTTGTTAAAGGAATATGCTGAAAAGCATCAGGTAAACGTAGATAAATGGCACTTAGTCACTGGGGATAAAGATCAGCTGTACAATATTGCAAGAATAGGTTATTTTGCGGATGAAGATTTCGCAAAAACCCAAGACGAAAACAATTTTATTCATACTGAAAATTTTATTCTTGTAGATAAACAAGGTTATATCCGAGGCGTGTATAACGGCACCTTGCCCATTGATGTAGAACGATTAAAACGGCATATAGAAATTTTGAAAAGGGAGGTATGATTTGATTGATAGGTTTTTTTTAAAGCTCCGCGAAAATTTGCGGAGCTTTTTGTTTAATTAAAGATGAGGCAAAGAAGATCCGAGAGCACTAGATTCTTTTTCGTATCTTAAATCTCTCAATTTTAAATGTTAATAAGGCATCAAATAATCTATTGAAACTATTATGAAAAACCTACTTATATTATTCTTGTTCACAACGTTTTGCACTCTTACGGCCCAGGAAATTTCTAAGCCCGGTCTTGCCCCTGTTAAAATGGTCGTAGACAATTATCATGGGGTTGAATTGGAGGACCCTTATAGATATATGGAAGATTTGAGCAACGAAGAGGTCATAAAGTGGATGAAGGACAATGCGGATTATGCCAAATCAGTTTTAAACAACATCCCCGGAAAGCAGAAGTTATTTGATGCTATTATGGAACTAATAAATAGAAGTTCAGAATCCATTTATGCGCTATCTATTACTAAAGATGATGCCTATTACTATTTAAAAAGAAAACCGGGAGAGGATATTGCTAAAATTTATAAAAGGCAGGGCTTTAGTGGTGAAGAAGTATTGTTTTTTGACCCTGAAACCTACAATAGTGATGCAGAAAGGACGTATACCATTTCATCAATTTCGCCGAACTTTCAAGGTGATAAAATTGTGGTGGGGGTTTCTCCAGATGGTTCCGAAAACCCAGAAATTATTATTTTCAAAGCAAATGGCGAAAAGTATCCCGAAGTATTGCATTTGCCAACTGGTATATCATGGCTTAAATCTGGAAATGCGTTTTATTACAATAAGTATAATTCCGCAGATGTAACAGACTTGAACAGGCAAATTTTCACTAAGGTTTACAAGCATGAGGTTGGAACCGATCAAAAATCAGATTCTGTAGTTTTTTCTAAAGAATTATACCCTGATCTTAAAATTAAGGATTTGGAAATCCCCTTTATTTTCTATTCTGAAGAGGCAGATTTAGATGTTTTATTTTTGAGTACAGTCGATAACAATATGGACTTATTTTATAAGTCACCATTAACCGATAATAGTGAAAAATGGAAGACCTTAACTACACGGGAAGATAATGTGGTGGATGTTAAAGCCAGTAAGGAGTTCGTATATTATTTATCTTCCAAGGAAGCCCCGAAATATAAAATTTTAAGGACTTCAATTGGCAGGCCTTCGGTAGCTAATGCCAAGACCTTTGTCGGGGAATATGATGAAGAGACTATTAAAGGGTTTGAGTTGACCAAAGATGGACTGTACTACATTACAATGAGAAACGGTGTTGAGGCGAGCGTGTATTTTTTGGCAAATGATGCAAACTCCCCCAGAAAACTTGACTTGCCTTTTACTGCAGGCGAAGCTACCTTGCGAGGCAAAAATATTGAGTCTTCTGAGATTTGGATTACCATTTCAGGGTGGACATCACCCGATAAACGTTATTTATACAATCCTAGAGAGGATTCCTTTAAGCTACAACAGCTTTCTGCAGTAGTGGAATATCCAGAATTAGATGATTTGGTTGCCAAAGAGGTAATGGTTGAGTCTCATGATGGGGTAATGGTACCTGTGTCTATAATTCACAACAAAAACTTAGAATTAAATGGAAAAAACCCTGTAACACTATATGGATATGGTTCCTATGGTATTTCGATGGCTCCCACTTTTAGCACTGTCGTATTGGGCTACACGATTTTTAATGGTATTTTAGTAGTGCCCCACGTGAGAGGCGGAGGCGAACTAGGTGAGGCCTGGCATAACGCTGGAAAAAAGGAAACCAAACCCAATACATGGAAAGATGCTATTGCAACGGCGGAATATATGATTAGAGAAGGATATACCTCACCTGGGAAACTATCAATTTTTGGAGGCAGTGCAGGGGGTATCCTCGTTGGAAGAGCAATAACAGAACGTCCAGACTTATTTTCTGCCGCGGCTCCCTTAGTGGGTTCTATGAATGCAGTGAGATCCGAGGAGTCACCCAATGGCCCAGTGAATACTCCAGAATTTGGTACTTCAAAGAATCCCGGGGAGTTCAAGTGGCTACTAGAAATGGATGCTTATCATAACATCAGGAAAGGTGTAAACTATCCGGCAATGCTCATAACTTCAGGAATCAATGATCCGAGGGTTACAGCATGGGAACCCGCAAAATTTGCGGCTAAGATGCAGGTGGCTACCGCTTCTGATAAACCCGTCCTATTTCTAACTAATTTTAAAGGTGGTCATGGTGGGCGTACAAAACTGAGTGATACTATTGACGAATTTGCTGGTATTTTTGCCTTTTTCTATTGGCAAGCAGGACATCCGGATTTTCAGCCTAAAAATTAATCTTAACATAAAAAAATGGGGGAAGTATTAACCTCTCTCTTTTCTACGCTTTTTATATTCTTCAAACATTTGCTGTCTGAAATCTTCCTCTGCCAATCTCAGCTTAATGATTTTTTTAGGAGGAATAATTTTTGATAATTTTTCGGAAAACTCAATTCGTAATTTATGCATTTCGTTTTCCGCTTTTCGGAAACGCTCTATTAAAACCAAGGCTTCATTGTCGGACATGGTGTCCGTGTTTGCACGAATTTCTTTCCGAAGGCTCTTCATTTCCTTATGGCGGATATTATTGGTCTTTTCCTCAAAGGCATTATACACTGGCCAAAACTGTTGGGACTCTTTTTCGCTTAAATCCAACTTTTCGGTAATAAAGGCAATTTTAAGCGCTTTTATTCTTTCCCATTTGCCTTTTTGTGCCGCAGCCGATAGGCATAGTAGAAGCGCGGCTATAAACAGTAACTTTTTCATCTTTCATATTTATTATTCTATCATCAACGATTCTAGGTCTGCGTTGTTTAATAGGTATTCTTCTATGTTTTCTTTATCTAAATTATAATTTACAAAATCATTTTCATTTAATTCCTCATCAGACATTAATGAGGCAATCTCGTAAGAGCTAATATTTTCATCAATGATATAATTTTCAACAGTTTCTGTTTCTAAATTATCAAAAGATGGATTACTTTCAAAAATAGGAAGATTCAAAATAATCAAAACAGCGGCTGCTACACCCGAGATATAAATCATCGTTTGCCTAAAGTTAAATTTAACAACCTTGGTGTCTTTTTCTTCTGAAAGTTTTTTAAAAACCTTGGATTCCAAAGTGTCAAAATAATTTTGAGGTGTCTTAAAACCAGCAGAACTTATGTCGTTTAAATGCCTTTCATTTTGGATTTTATCCAACATCGAGGCTTCAAATGAGTCAAAATAATCCTTTGGCACTTTAAATCCCGTTGATTTAATGTTATGTAATTTTTTGTCTTTCATCCTTTTTCAGTCTTAACTGTTTGACTCACTATAATTTAAAAGGTTTAATCGTCAGTTAAATAGGCTTCAATTTTTTTAACTGCAATGTGGTAGGAAGCCTTTAATGCACCTTCACTGGTTTCTAAAATATCAGACATTTCCTTGTACTTTAAATCCTCAAAATATTTCATATTGAACACCAATTGCTGTTTCTCAGGCAACGTTGCAATCGCTTTTTGAAGTTTAAGTTGAATGGCATCACCTTCAAAATACACATCGGACGCTAAATTTTTTATGGCCAATTGCTGTACTTCCTCATTTGAAATTTGTAACCTTTTGGCATTTTTATTGATAAAGGTGATGGATTCATTGGTAGCGATACGGTACATCCACGAAAATAATTTACTATCCCCTTTAAAATTATGAATGTTTTTATAAACCTTTATGAATGTATTCTGAAGCACATCGTCAGCATCGTCATGCGATTTCACTATGTTCCGTATATGCCAATACAAGCGTTCCTTGTAGAGCTTCACCAGTTCTCTAAAGGCTTGTTCTTTTTGCCTGTCTGACTGCAATTGTGCTACTAATTCTGTGTCGTCAATCACAAATAATCTTTAATTATTTGACTACTAAATATAAAGAAAGTTTAAATTCAATTATTTGTTATTTCAGGTGTTTTTTAAGAGTTTGATAATCAAATAGTTATATTAAATAATATCGATTAAGTGTAAATAAATTCGATAAAATGCATTTTTTTCTTGGTTTGTAATTAGATTTATTATAAGTTTGCTTCAGAAACCTACTTACTATTGTTAGTCGTCCCCAAGTCTAACAATGAACAGAAAAGGATAGAACCCCCAAATCTCTATCCTTTTTTACTTTTTATTACCTTTTTTAATTTCTGAAAAGTACTAATCGAAACTCTGCATTTCAACGAGTTTTTGGTAAACTCCTTTTTTGGCTAAAAGGTCTTTGTGCTTGCCCTGTTCCACGATTTCACCTTTACTCAAAACCACAATTTCGTCAGCATTTTGGATGGTGGAAAGTCTATGTGCAATGACGATGGAAGTTCTATTTTTCATCATATTTTCCAAGGCCAACTGTACCAGGCGTTCACTTTCGGTATCCAAAGCTGAGGTGGCTTCATCGAGAATCATAATTGGAGGATTTTTCAATACGGCGCGTGCAATACTTAATCGTTGTTTTTGTCCACCTGAAAGTTTGTTTCCGGAGTCCCCAATGTTGGTGTCGATGCCATTGGGCAAGTCCTTTACAAATTCCCAAGCATTGGCAATTTTTAAGGCTTCAATAATTTCTTCTTCAGAGGCATCCTCTTTTCCTATGAGTATATTGTTCCTTACGGTATCATTAAAAAGAATGGAATCCTGGGTAACCAATCCCATTAAACTGCGCAATGAATGTTTGGTAATATCCCTTATATCTTCATCGTCAATGGTAATACTGCCCTCGCTAACATCGTAAAAGCGTGTCACCAAATTGGCAATGGTACTTTTGCCGCTACCGGATTGACCTACAAGCGCAACGCTTTTTCCTTTAGGAACCGATATCGAGAAGTTCTTCAAAACTAAATCCTCTTCGTATCTGAAGGAAACATCATTCAATGAGATGGATTTTGTAAAATTGGATTTGGTTTTAGCGTCTGGCTTATCCTCCAATGGAGATGTTGTACTTAATATTTCTAATACGCGTTCCGCTGCTGCATTTCCTTTTTTCACACTATAACTCGCTTTACTTATTGCTTTTGCAGGTGTTAAAATATTATAAGCAAGCCCCATATAGACTATAAAAAGTCCTGCTTCTAGGCTTTTTTCATTCAAAACCATTCTACCACCGTACCACAATAAGATAGCAATTACCAAAATACCCAAGAACTCACTTGTCGGAGACGCCAAGTTTTGCCGGTTTAGTAACTGGTTTGAAAACTTATTGAATTGAGAAGTCGAGTTGCGAAACTTGCTTCCAAATATAGTTTGTGCATTAAATCCTTTAATGACTTTTAGCCCTCCTAATGTTTCTTCAATTATGGATAAGAATTGTCCCTGTTCCTTTTGTACTTTATCAGAATGTTTTTTTAAGCTTTTCCCTATTCTAGAAATAATAAAACCTGAAACCGGGATAAAAATAAAGACAAATAGTGTGAGTTTCGTGCTTATTAAAAACATTGTAATAATAGTAAACAGAATCATAAGTGGCTCTCTAACTATAAGCTCTAATATGGAAAGGAAAGATCCTTGTATTTCCTGAACATCAGTAGTTATTCGTGCAATTGTATCTCCTTTTCGTTTTTCTGAAAAAAATGCTAGTGGCAAATGCGTTATTTTTTCGTAAAGCGCATTTCTAACATCCATTAAGACTCCATTTCTTAAGAAGGTTATAAAATACATGGCAAGGTAGCTAAACATGTTTTTTAGTAAAAACATGCTTATTACCAAAACTACCATAAAGATTAATACATCATCATGTCCTTGGTTAACCTTTTGGGTCACGAAGAAATTGAGGGAACTTTCCAAATACTCCTTTGCGTTAGCAATCCCGTTCCAAGTAGGTTTGGTGTTTAGCTGTTTTGTTTTGTCAAATAAAACATTAAGCATTGGAAACAAAGAAACCATTGCCAGCGTACCAAATAATGCATAAAAAATATTGCTTATAATATTCAGAATTGCATAGCTTTTATAAGGCTTCGCAAACCGAAGTATTTGCTTAAAGTACTCCATTAAATTAGGTTCATTCCTTTCAGAATGGTTTCAGCTTTAGCATCAAGTTGGGCTTCTGTTGATTTGAAACCATCTACTGAACTTATCGGGGTATTTACGCTTACATAAAACTTTATTTTCGGTTCCGTGCCACTTGGCCTAAGGGCTACTTGGCTACCATCCTCCAAATAATACATAATTACATTGGATTTTGGGATATCAATGGACGTCTCTTTCCCAGTTAGCAAATTTTTGGACGTGGAGGATTCATAATCCTCAATTCTCGCTACTTTTACGCCATTTACTTCTTTCACAGGATTTTGGCGCGCATCGGTCATCATTTGTTTGATTTCTTCAGCACCTTCGATTCCTTTTTTAGTCAATGATACCAGTTTTTCTTTAAAACAGCCGTGTTCCACATAAAGCTTTATCAGTTCATCATAAAAGGAACTGCCTTTGGATTTTGTTATCGCCGCAATTTCACATGCTAATAAAGTAGAAGTTACAGCATCTTTATCGCGTACAAAATCGCCAACCATATAGCCGAAGCTTTCTTCTCCACCTCCAATAAAATTCAACCCAGGGTTGTCCTTAATCAATTTTGCAATCCATTTGAATCCGGTCAAAACCACTTTGTTGGCAACTCCATAAGCATTTGCCAATTTGTGTAGCATGGGCGTTGATACAATAGTTGTAGCTATAAACTCCTTTCCTTTTATTTTGCCTTCGGCCTTCCATTTTTTTAATAGAAAATCGGTCATCATTACCATCGTTTGGTTGCCATTAAGCAACTGCATATTCCCTTCGGAATTTCGAACCGCGACCCCCAATCTGTCACAGTCTGGATCTGTGCCTATTACAATATCCGCTCCTTCCTTTTCGGCAAGTTCAAGTGCCATTTTTAGGGCAGCCGGTTCCTCTGGGTTCGGTGATTTTACTGTGGGAAACCCTCCGTCGGGTTGCTCCTGTTGTTTTACAATATGGACGTTTTTATAGCCTGCACGTTTTAAGGTTTCCGGCACAGCCGTGATGGACGTACCGTGCAACGAGGTGAATACAACGGTCAGGTTGTCTTTGGCGGCCTGTGTTGCACCTACCGATCCATTTTCAACGGAGGCGTCTATAAAAGCATTGTCCACATCTGTCGATATATTATGGATTAAACTATCATTGGCCTCAAATTTTATATCGGAATAATCCAGATTATTGATGGTATCAATGATTGCACCGTCGTGTGGCGGTACCACCTGGCCTCCATCTCCCCAATACACTTTATAACCGTTATATTCTGGTGGATTATGCGAAGCTGTTAACACAATACCGCAATGACAATTTAAATGCCTAACAGCAAATGATAATTCTGGCGTTGGGCGCAGGTCCTCAAATAGATATACCTCAATACCGTTAGCGGAAAACACATCCGCTACTACCTTGGCCAATGTTTTGCTATTATGTCTACAATCATAAGCAATTACAGCCTTTGGGGTTTCGCCAGGAAACTGTTTATGCAAATAATCGCTTAGGCCTTGGGTACTTTTTCCAAGGGTATATTTGTTGATACGGTTGGTGCCAACGCCCATAATACCCCGCATACCCCCGGTACCAAATTCCAGATCCTTGTAAAAACTTTCTTGAATATCCTTTGGATTATTCGCGATACTATGCTTGATAGTCTCTTGGGTTTCGTTGTCAAAAGTTGGGGTCAACCAGGTATTGATTCGGTCTAAAATTTTTGGTTCGATGTGTATCATAATTGAATTATTGGATAGTTTACAAAATTAAACATTTGGGTAATTATAGCTATGATAAATTTACTATTTCCATAGAAATGAAGGGCAATAGAACTTGGACAATTTAGAAATTAATTTCATCCTTTACAAGATAGCGTTTTTTGCCCGTTTTACTGCGCAAAATAATTTCGCCTAAAAAACCCGCGACAAAAAACTGGGTGCCAATAATCATAGTAGAAAGCGCAATATAGAATTGTGGACGTTGGGTAATAAGTCTTCCCATTGGGTTGATGAATAATTTATCGATGCCAAGATAAGTGGCAAATCCAAAACCAATAGCAAACATAATTACTCCAAGAGCCCCAAAAAGGTGCATAGGCCTTTTTCCAAAACGGGATAGAAACCATATAGTAATAAGGTCTAAAAAACCATTAATAAATCGATCCATACCAAATTTGGTCTCACCATATTTCCTGGCCTGGTGTTTTACTACTTTTTCGCCAATTTTACCAAACCCCGCACTTTTTGCCAAAACAGGAATATAGCGGTGCATTTCACCATTAACGTCGATGTTTTTCACAACATCATTCCGATAGGCTTTGAGCCCACAATTAAAGTCGTGCAATTTGACACCTGATGTTTTCCGTGCCGCCCAATTGAACAGTTTTGAGGGGAGGTTTTTAGCAATAACAGAATCGTATCGTTTCTTTTTCCAACCAGAAATTAGATGGTACCCCTGTTTTTTCACCAGGTCGTATAGTTCAGGAATTTCTTCAGGGTTATCCTGTAAATCAGCATCCATCGTTATGACCACATCGCCATTGGCCTTTTCAAAACCAGCGTGCAGGGCTTGGGATTTTCCAAAATTCCGAAGAAATCTTATACCTTTTACATTATCGTTACTTTCAGAAAGTGAAGCAATGATTTTCCAGGAATTGTCCGTACTCCCATCATCAATAAAAATGACTTCATAAGAAAAATGATTGGACTGCATCACTTGTACAATCCAATCATGTAATTCGTTTAAAGATTCTTCTTCGTTGAGTAGTGGTATAACTACGGATATGTTCATTAACTAAGCTTCTTTTTTGAGTATCAAACCGCCAACCAAAGCATAAATAAGTCCGAATAAGGTGCTCATACCTATCCAAATTGCTGAGCCGAGAAGGGGGTTAGAAAACTTTTCAACGTACTCCATTGATTTATCTATCATTTCTTCAGTCATCTTAGGGTTTTCATAAAGTTTTTCCCTAGCAACCTCCATCATCTTGCCCATAAACTCAGGATCGATAACATAGTTGAAAATAATGCTGTACACCGCGTAAACCAGTCCGCTAACAACTCCTGTGGCTACACCAACTTTTAAAGCATCAGTAAGCGCTAGTATTTGCCCATTCCTTTTTCTATATTGGCTGATGGTGTAAATAATAAATAGCGGATATATAAGGTAGTAAATATAAATGGGCCATTGCTTGCCCTCCAGCATCATACCCGAAGTGTACATGCCTACTGAAATAATTACCATAATAAGCCCCAAAATAAGGCCATAGTTTAGCGCGAATTTACCTGGGGATAATTCTTTAGCTTCCATAAATTTTTGTTGTTATTGGTTATATGGATAGTTAGTAAACAAAGATAGTAAAACGTTACACATTGGATGGGATTAAAAAACATAAAAAAAGATTGTAGATTTATAAAAAATACTTAAATTTGCACCTCTAAAAAATTAAGATTTAAAGCGTAAGGCGATGAAAAAAGGGATACATCCAGAAAATTATAGACTTGTAGCATTTAAAGATATGTCCAATGATGATGTGTTTTTAACAAAATCTACAGCTAATACAAATGAAACGATTGAGGTTGACGGTGTGGAATACCCATTGGTGAAAATGGAAATCTCCAGAACATCGCATCCATATTATACTGGTAAATCCAAATTGGTGGATACTGCCGGACGTATCGATAAATTCAAAAACAAGTACGCCAAGTTTAAAAAGTAAACTTGCGCAAAATATATTTAGCAAAAGCCTTTCTACTAAAGAAAGGCTTTTTTATTTTTATCACTTAGAATTTCGTGAAGCATCATTTAGTTTTAAGTTTGAGAGACAACTTTAAACTTTAAACTCTAAACTTTAAACTCATTATGAACTACATTCTTTTCGACGGCCCTTCAAGAAATAACCTGCTTCCGTTTACTTATACAAGACCTGTAGCCGATATCCGTGTTGGGATTTTAACGATTCGTGAAAAGTGGGAAACCTATTTAGATACCACCACAACCACGGTTACCGAAGATTACCTCTCGGAAAAATTCCCAATGGTGGAAATGGAGGAAAATATAATGATAAATGCATCTTATTTGCCAAATTTAGAATTAGTTGAAATGGTGAAAGATTTGAAAGATAACCAAGCCATTTTTAAAGACGAAGACGTTTTGGCCTTCCATGCGAAAGAGGGCGAGGAAAATATTGATTTTGAATCGTTTGAGGCGATTGAGTTTAATGGAGATTGTATCAGAATTGAGCATACTTGGGATATTTTTTCGAAGAATGGAGAGGCGATTCAAGAGGATTTTAATTTGATAACCAAAGACCGAAAATCCCAGCCAATTCCTGAAACGACAGTGGCCTTTCATTCTGAAAACATTTTTATTGAACCGGGTGCTAAATTGCCATTATGTTCATTGAATGCTACTAATGGTCCAATTTACATTGGGCGGGATTCCGAAATTATGGAGGGCAGTATGATTCGTGGACCTTTTGCCTTGTGTGACCATGCCACAGTAAAAATGGCGGCTAAAATTTACGGGCCTACCACAATAGGTCCCTCTAGTAAGGTTGGTGGCGAAATAAATAACTCGGTTATTTTTGGTAACTCGAATAAAGGCCATGACGGTTATTTAGGGAATTCTGTATTGGGGGAGTGGTGCAATCTAGGAGCTGATACCAATAACTCTAACTTAAAAAATAATTATGCCGAAGTACGTCTTTGGGACTATCAAACCGAAGGTTTTGCAAGAACTGGTCTGCAATTTTGTGGGTTGATGATGGGTGATCACAGCAAGTGCGGTATCAACACAATGTTCAACACAGGTACTGTAGTTGGCGTTAGTGCCAACATCTTTGGTAGTGGATTTCCACGGAATTTTGTCCCCAGTTTTAGTTGGGGTGGTAGCGGTGGTTTTACTACCTATCTCACTAAAAAGGCTTTTGAGGTGGCTGAAGTAGTCATGGGAAGAAGAGGAATGGACTTTTCTGATGCGGACAAGGCTATTTTGGAACACGTCTTTGAAGAGACCAAAAAATATCGCCGTCAGTAACAATTAGGTAACATGCTTGCAATGAAAGATTTGTATATTTGTAGTGCAAATCCCTCAGTATGTTCAAAACGTTACTTCTTTTTCTCTCAATAGTGTCTCTCGGATTTTCACAAGAGGCTACTTATCAGGTAAAAAATGTAAACATTAACAATGAGTTTCCCCACTTTGGAATTATGCCTGTTGGTAATAATGAAGTCATTTTTATTTCCTATCAATTGAACAAAAAAGGTAGGGTGCGTATCAATTTTGACGGCGAAGGTATTTTGGGCATATACAAAGGGACTCCTAATAAAGATGGGGGTATCGTAGGTATTGAAGAAATTAAAATTGACCCTAATGCCGAAATGGGCCAGGTAACAAGTGCTGTTTTAAGTTTGGATAGAAAATACATTTATATAACGACTACTTATACCAATAAAAACAGACCAAAAGGCGATTTTAAAAAAGATAATTACCATATCGAAGTAGGAGAGCTTAAATCTGGGGTGGGGTACACCAATTTCAAGGTGTTGCCTTTTTGTAGACCCCGTTATTCCTATGCGCATCCGGCTTTAAGTTCTGATGGTAAAACCATTTATTTTACTTCGAATCAAAGAGGGGGGAAGCAAACCACAAAAGGAGGTTCGGACATTTTTATGGCCCCGATATTAGGTCATGATAAATTTGGGGAGTTGCAGAATTTAGGAAGCAAAGTGAATTCCTATAGCCGGGAAATGTTTCCAACTATTGGCCCGGACAAAACACTGTTTTTTGCATCGAATAGATCCAGTGGGTTTGGGGGCTATGATATTTATAAAAGCCAATTGAATGCGGATGGTACATATTCTAAAGCAGAAAAGATGCCCGAGCCAATCAACAGTAAAAAGGATGATTTATCTCTGGTGATGTTTGGGGATAATACTGGCTATGTGGTATCAAAACGCCTTAAAGGAAAAGGTGATGATGATATTTATTATTTTCAAATGAAATAATAACCTTTATGTTAAGCATCGTTCTTCTTTATTTTATTGGTAAGTATTATTACGAGCTGGCTCAAGAATATTACAAACATCGGTGGGGGTATGGCATTTTGGGGATTGTTGTGTATTATGCTGGTTCAGCAATTGGTGGTGTTTTAGTTGCGCTTGCTGATGATTTGTTCGATTTAGGAATAAACTTTGAGAGCAGGATAAACCTAATGATTATCGCTTTTAGTTTTGGAGTATCCTTAGCCGTACTAGTTTATTTCTATTTAAACCGCAGATGGAAAAAATCAGTGGTGGTGCCAAAGGATGAAATTGACGAAATTGGAAGAAGTCCTCAAAATTAATTTTCTAACTTCTTTTTCTTTTTAACATACCTCAAATCCAACAAATCAATAGGATTGATGCCCAGGCCTTTAACGTTCTTTTGTGTAAAGCGCACCACTTCGTCATAAAATAGAGGCACCATAATTGCATATTCCATGGCCAAGGAATCCATTTGGGTATATAGAAGTTTTCGTTTTTCAATGTCTGTTACAGAAAAGGCGGTATTGTAAAGACTATCGAATAATTGGTCCTTAAAATGAAAATAATTAGAACCCCCTGGGGCAAAATTCTTGCTGTAAAAAATAGACAAATAATTTTCTGCATCCAGATAATCGGCCACCCACGAGCTTCGGAACATATCCACCTTTCCGTTCGACCGAGCGGAGCGCAAAGTGGCTTCGGGCATCACGTCCACATTGATTTTTAGGCCTGTTTTTTCCAGTTCACGCTGGATGAATTCGCAAAAGCTTAAATAATTACTGGTGGTCACCAAAGTGATTTCTGGATTTTGAATCCCCGTTTCTTTTATAAATTGCTTTACTAATTGCTTTGCCTTTTTAGGTTGATAGGAAAAACCGATGGATTGATTATACCCCGGAAGCCCAATCGGGATAAAGCCACCATTAGCGGGATTACCTATGCCGTTTCGTAAATACACCATCATTTTCTTTCGGTCAAATCCGTAATTGATCGCTTTTCTTAAGAGAACAGACTGTATTTCAGGAGTTTCAGAATCTAAATAAAATCCGAGATATTCCGTATTCAAATACGGCCCACGAATCATATTAACGGTTTTAGCGTATTTGTCTCGTAGTTGGCCATCTGCAGTTAATAATTCGTCCTTATAGGAAGCATCCAGACTTCTTAAAAAGTCAATGTTGCCTTGGGCAAACTGTAAAAACTCACTCTGCTTATCAGGTAAAAATGTTAATGAAACTGCCTCCAAATAAGGGAGTTGATTGCCTAAACTATCTCTTTCAAAATAGTTCTCATTCCGTCTAAAAACGAGTTTGATATTTTCTTCCCATCGTTTGAGTTTAAATGGGCCTGTGCCAATAGGGTGGGAACGGAATTCCGTGCCATAATGCTCTACAATTTCCTTGGGCACCACAGAACAATATTTCATGGTCAATAGTCCGATAAATGCTGGGAAAGGTTGTGTTAATTTAATTTCAAAAAGAGTATCGTTAATGGCTTTAAAATCATCAACTTTATTTAAAACCCAACTACCAGGAGGCGCCAGTTTTTCATCCCTTAGCCGATTAAAACTATAGGTGAAATCATCGGCAACCACCGTTCGGGTTGAATCCTTACCAAATAATTCGTGTTTATGGAAATAGACATCATTCCGCAAGGAAAATTGATACGTTAATCCATCTTCTGAAATGGTCCAGTCCTTTGCAATAGAAGGCAAAATATTGAGGTTGTCATCAAACTGCACCAAGCTGTTAAACAGTTGGTTGCAAACGGAATTATCCTGTAGCGTTCTAGAAAATGCTGGATCTAAAGTGTTGATATTGGCATATTCGTTATAACGAAAAACCAAATGATCCCTTTTGGCATTGGAGCTCTTACCACAGGCGGTAAATAAAAGTGCTGTACAACTGATTGAAAAATAATAAGTTAATAGTGGCTTTAGGCGTTTTATCATTTAAGCGATTAGTTGTAAATTTGCAATCTTTTATTGGATTGTCACACTGAGCGTAGTCGAAGTGCGCTCTTTGTGAAAAGTAAAAGTAAGTTTTAAAAGATTCTGAAACAAGTTCAGAATGACATAATAAGTAATGAACAAAAAAGTCGCATTTTACACCTTAGGTTGCAAGCTGAATTTTTCGGAAACCTCGACGATTGCCCGAAGTTTTACAAACGAAGGCTTCGATAGGGTAGATTTTTCCAAGAAGGCGGATATCTATGTGATTAACACCTGTTCGGTTACCGAAAATGCAGACAAACGTTTTAAGACCATTGTAAAGCAGGCCCAAAGGGCCAACCCAGATGCGTTTATTACTGCCGTGGGCTGTTATGCCCAACTAAAACCACGGGAATTGGCTGATGTGAATGGCGTGGATTTGGTATTGGGCGCCACAGAGAAATTCAAGATTACTGATTATCTCAACGACCTTTCCAAAAACGATTTTGGCGAGGTGCATTCCTGTGAAATTGAAGATGCTGATTTTTACGTGGGCTCTTATTCGATTGGGGATCGAACACGGGCATTTTTGAAAGTTCAGGATGGTTGTGATTATAAATGTACGTACTGCACGATTCCATTGGCCAGAGGGATTTCCCGAAGCGATACAATGGACAATGTTTTGAAGAATGCACGCGAGATTACAAAACAGAATATCAAGGAAATAGTTTTGACTGGCGTCAATATTGGCGACTACGGAAAAGGCGAATTCGGGAATAAAAAGCACGAACACACCTTTTTGGATTTGGTTACAGAATTGGATAAAGTTGAAGGTGTCGAGCGTTTGAGAATCTCCTCCATCGAGCCAAATTTGTTAAAAAATGAAACCATTGATTTGGTGTCAAAATCCCGAGCATTTGTGCCTCATTTCCATGTGCCTTTGCAATCGGGAAGCAACGACATTCTTAAAAAAATGAAGCGTCGCTACTTGAAAGAATTGTATGTGGATAGGGTTTCAAAAATAAAATCTGTGATGCCCCATGCTTGTATTGGGGTAGATGTGATTGTTGGGTTTCCGGGTGAAACAGACGCACATTTTTTAGAAACTTATAATTTCCTGAACACACTTGATATCTCTTACCTCCACGTCTTCACTTATTCCGAGAGGGATAATACGGAAGCCTTTGAAATGGATGGCGTTGTACCTAAAAAAGTTAGAAGTAAACGTAGTAAAATGTTGCGCGGATTATCGGTAAAAAAGCGTCGTGCTTTTTACGAAAGCCAAATAGGAACCACTCGAACGGTTTTATTTGAAAGTGAAAACAAGGAAGGCTATATCCATGGATTTACGGAAAACTACGTGAAAGTAAAAGCACCTTGGAACCCTGAATTGATAAACACACTCCATAAGGTGGAACTCACCAATATAGGTGAAGATGGATTGGTGCGGTTTGAGTTTCTCCGTCATCCTGAACTGTCAGACTGAGCGCAGTCGAAGTCTCGTTTCAGGATCTCATCCAAGATAGTTTATATTTTTCGATTTGAATTTTGAAGCATTGCACAAAAAAATCCGAGGCTAAATAAGCTCCAGATTTTATTTTTTCTTAACTTCCGTCTTCCGTCTTCCGTCTTCCGTCTTCCGTCTTCCGTCTTCCGTCTTCCGTCTTCCGTCTTCAACTATATCCTAACGCCAACAGGCAACATTCTTTTATATTTTCTGTTGCTTCTAACAAATTTTGCAATTTCTGGGCTGGTTGGTACTACACTTAAATTTCGATCTCCAATTTGTTCAAAAACAGCTGAAAGAAACTCTTTTCTAAAGCCTTCGTCTTCAATTTCTTCGGGGATTATCATTTTGGTTAAAAAAATCTTTCGCTCCTGTAAAGAGTACTCAATTTTGGCTAAATGGTCGTCAATCTTAATTTCAAATTGGCGTAAAAAATCATTATCTATCAGTTCAGCAGTTTCAACCATAGTGTGTTATATTTAAATTAAAAAAGGAATTCTTGAGAAAAAATGACAACTATTTCTCTAAATTTATCGTGCAAAATTACGAAAAAAAATCGGAACCCTAAAGAAATTTAAGAGTTAATTCCTTATGAGTCAAGAGGTAATACATGTGTATTTGATGCCGGGGATGGCGGCTAGCCCATTGATTTTTGAGCATATCAGGTTGCCTGAAAATCAGTTTGAGATACATCTTTTGGAGTGGTTTCTTCCTGTGAAAAATGAGTCCTTAAGCAATTATGCACAACGAATGGCACAGCATATCAAGCACGAGAATATTGTTTTGTTGGGCGTGTCTTTTGGCGGGGTCTTGGTTCAGGAAATGTGTCAATATTTAAAGGTCAGGAAACTGATCATCGTATCCAGCGTTAAATCGCCTTCGGAACTGCCCAAACGGATGCACTTTGCAAAATCCACAAAAGCATATAAATTGGTGCCGACGAGTTTGGCAAGTCGGGTAGATGTTTTGGCAAAATATGCATACGGCCATAAAATCAAAAAGAGGCTCAATTTGTATAAAATGTATTTGTCCGTAAGTGATAAAACCTATTTGGATTGGGCTTTGGAGCAGATGATGGAATGGAATCCAGAGGGCTGTATTTCGGACATTATTCACATCCACGGGGATAAGGATCCTATATTTCCAATTAGGAATATTTCCGATTGTATCATCGTCAAAAATGGCACCCACGCGATGATCATCTATAAATATAAATGGTTTAACGAGAATTTGCCCCGTTTAATTTTAGAAGACTAAAAAATATTATACCTTTAAACAAACTTTTTAATGATGAAGACAATAGAACGACTATTGGCGTATGTTGGATTATTAAGTTTATGTGCACTATTTATTAATGCCCTCCAAGATGCGCCTACTGATGAAAATTTCGAAAAGAAAATAATCAACGATTACAATGTTTATGCCTTACAGGTCCCTGAGGATTTGTCATTTGCCGGTGAACAAGTTCCTCTGAATAATCCGGATATTCTTGAGCGGATGGACAGGGAGCTTTTGGTGAATACCTATTGGCAGAGCAATGGTTTGTTGATGTTTAAACGTGCTAAAAAATACTTCCCTGTAATTGAACCGATTTTGGCTAAGCATGGAGTGCCGGACGATTTTAAATATTTAGCGGTAATTGAAAGTGGTTTGACCAACGCTGTTTCTCCGGCTGGGGCAAGAGGCGTTTGGCAAATTATGAAAACTACGGGCCGAGAAAACGGATTGGAAGTCAACAGCAATGTGGACGAGCGTTACCATTTGGAAAAAGCCACAGAGGTAGCCTGTAAATATTTATTGAGAGCAAAAGAAAAGTTAGGATCTTGGACGTTGGCCGCTGCGGCCTATAATGCGGGAAATGCAGGCGTTTCAAGACGTTTAAAGGAACAGAACGTTACCGATTACTACGATTTGCTTTTGGGTGAGGAAACTGGCCGATATCTATTTAGGATTGTGGCACTAAAGGAAATTTTGTCCCATCCCGATAAGTATGGGTTTAACTTTAGGGAAAAGGATTTGTATGCCGGTGTACCAACTTTTAAGGTTGAAGTGGACACTGCCGTAACGGATTTTACCCAATTTGCCGAAAAGTTTGGCATCAACTATAAGATATTGAAACTACACAACCCTTGGTTGAGGGAGCCTCATTTAAATAACAAATCTGGGAAGCTTTACGAGATTGAAATACCGAATGAAGGGTATTATGATGTAAACTAATTTTTGATGAAAGTATTCAAATCAGAAATCAGCTATGGGTTTATTTTTGGTTTGGCTGTCTTTTTGTTTGGAATCAGTTATTTGACCAGCTTGGGAAGTGCTCCTAGCAGTACAATTGTCACTGTATACTCCATTAACCTTGTTACAATTCTATTTCTTTGGTATGTATTTCATAGTATAAAATATACCATTTCAGAGGGTTATTTAAAGGTAGTTTGTGGTTTTTTGTACAGAAAACAGATATCAGTAGATACCATAAAATCTATTAAAAAGACGAATTCGTTGATATCATCTCCCGCTGCTTCGATTACCAAACGGATACAAATTAGTTATGGGACATATGGTACAATAGTAATATCACCAGAAAATAGAACTGATTTTATAGGAATGCTTCAAAAAGCTAATCCGCTAATAAAAGTTAGCGTATAATTATCGGCCTCTTCTTTTCTGCGCCCTAACAGAACCCCCAGCCCCGTAGTGCTGATTAGGGCCAACAGCCTGCTTCATATTTTGCTTCATCATTTTGATTTGCTCAGTCAACATGCCGTGTTTATCCAATTTTTGAGCTTCTTGTAATAATTGTTGTGCTTCTCTTTTACGACGTTTTGAGAAGGCGATTCCAGCAAGGTTCAATTTTGCCATGGCCAAATCGTGTTTCATGGAAAGGCCAAGTGAAACGGCTTTTTTAAAGTGCTTTTCAGATTCGTTCATGTTATCCTGCATTGTCATAATACCGTGCAAATAACTATAATACCCTTGTTGCTTTTTTACCAAAGCCGCTTCAGGATTTTTAATCTTGCTCAACCATTTTTTGGCGCCATCAAAATCCTGCTTCCGCAATCTTAAAAAGGCCAGTAGTATAAACTCATTTTTAAAATAAAGGAATACGAAAACACCAGCTAAAAAAATCAGCGCAATCCCATTACCTATATAGCCTTCAGTAAATTGATAAACGGCATAAGCCAATATTCCTATAGCAATGATGAGTTTTATAATTTTATTGTACATTTTTGATGTTTTAATACAATTTTTAGGTGCTTTTAAAGGTTTGAAACACCATTTTTATTTTGAAATGCAAAGAAACTAAATTTTTATGGAAAAAATATTTTTAAAATAGGTTTGTGAAACCAAAAAGCTTTGTATATTTGCCCCCAGTTTTGCCAAAGGGTAAACTTTTCAGAAAAATACAATTCAGATTTTAAAGATATAAGACGATGAGTAAAAGAACGTTTCAGCCTTCAAAAAGAAAAAGAAGGAACAAGCACGGTTTCAGGGAAAGAATGGCCTCTGCTAATGGCAGAAAGGTGCTTGCTAGTAGAAGAGCAAAAGGAAGAAAAAAATTGTCTGTATCATCTGAACCAAGACATAAAAAATAATGATTAACAATTGTTGATATTTTAAAGGTGTTGCTTAAGTGTAACGCCTTTTTTTATGTTTTGTTATTACATAATTTAGCAAACTGATTTATTAAAACTAGAACATAGTAAAAATGCCGAAAAATCCGAAATTAAAATCTATCCTAATTATTGGTTCTGGCCCTATTATCATTGGGCAAGCGTGTGAATTTGATTATTCGGGCTCCCAAGCCCTGAGATCGTTGAGAGAAGATGGAATTGAGACTATTTTGATCAACTCGAATCCAGCAACAATTATGACCGACCCGTCCATGGCCGATCATATATATCTGTTGCCGTTGAATACCAAATCTATCGTTAAGATTTTAAAGGAACATCCCCAGATTGATGCCGTATTGCCTACCATGGGTGGTCAAACCGCATTGAATCTGGCCATAGAAGCTGATGAAAAAGGAATCTGGGAAGATTTTGGAGTTGATATGATTGGGGTAAATATTGATGCTATCAATATTACCGAAGACCGAGAGCAGTTTAGAGAATTGATGGGGAAAATAGGCGTGGGTATGGCACCTCAGGCTACGGCTTCTTCTTTCTTAAAAGGAAAAGAAATTGCCCAAGAGTTTGGTTTTCCTTTGTGTATTCGTTCTTCCTTTACTTTAGGGGGTGCTGGAGCGGCGATAGTTTACGATGAAGCAGATTTTGATAAGCTATTGCGTCGCGGATTGGAAATTTCGCCTATCCACGAGGTGATGATTGATAAAGCGCTTTTGGGGTGGAAAGAATATGAGTTAGAGTTACTTAGGGATTCCAATGGAAATGTGGTGATTATCTGTTCCATTGAAAATATGGATCCAATGGGCATCCATACGGGGGATTCCATTACGGTTGCGCCGGCTATGACATTGAGTGATAGAACATATCAAAAAATGCGTGATATGGCTATTTTGATGATGCGCAGTATAGGTGATTTTGCAGGGGGATGTAACGTACAGTTTGCCGTAAGTCCTGATGATCAAGAAGATATTATCGCTATCGAAATCAACCCACGGGTATCCCGTTCTTCGGCATTGGCAAGTAAGGCTACGGGATATCCAATTGCGAAAATTGCCGCTAAATTGGCTTTGGGCTATAGTTTGGATGAATTAAGTAATCAAATTACTAAATCTACGTCTGCCTTATTTGAGCCAACTTTGGATTATGTCATCGTAAAAATTCCGCGTTGGAATTTTGATAAGTTTGAAGGTTCCGACAGGACTTTAGGGTTGCAAATGAAAGCTGTTGGAGAGGTAATGGGTATTGGGCGTTCCTTCCAGGAAGCTTTGCATAAGGCAACGCAATCCCTAGAAATCAAGCGAAATGGTTTAGGAGCTGATGGTAAAGAAAATACCAATTATGATGAGGTCATAGATAAGTTAACACACGCCTCTTGGGATCGTGTATTTACCATCTATGATGCTATAAAAATGGGTATTCCTTTAAGCAGAATTTTCGAAATTACCAAGATAGATATGTGGTTCTTAAAGCAATATGAAGAGCTGTATTTCTTGGAAAAAGAGATATCCACATTCAATATTGATACCATTGATAAAGAATTATTACTTGAGGCGAAACAAAAAGGCTACGGGGACAGACAGATTGCACACATGCTTGGATGTTTGGAAAGCCAAGTTTACAACAAGCGTGAGGAGATGGGTATCAACAGGGTCTATAAATTGGTGGATACTTGTGCCGCGGAGTTTGAAGCGAAAACACCCTATTACTACTCTACCTTTGAGAGCGATATGGAAACTGCTGACGGAAAGCGCTATTCGGATAATGAAAGTATTGTTTCTGATAAAAAGAAGATCATCGTTTTAGGTTCGGGTCCAAATAGAATTGGGCAGGGTATTGAGTTTGATTACTGTTGTGTGCATGGTGTTTATGCGGCCAAAGAGTGTGGCTATGAAACCATAATGATTAACTGTAACCCTGAAACGGTTTCTACTGATTTTGATACAGCAGACAAACTTTATTTTGAACCCGTTTTTTGGGAGCACATATATGATATTATCAAACATGAGAAGCCTGAAGGTGTTATTGTTCAATTGGGCGGGCAAACCGCTTTAAAGCTTGCCGAAAAACTGGATAGATATGGTGTCAAAATTATCGGCACCAGTTTCCAATCCTTGGATTTGGCAGAAGATAGAGGTAGTTTTTCGACCTTGTTGAAAGATAACAATATTCCGTATCCTCAGTTTGATACCGCTGAAACTGCTGATGAAGCTTTGGCAGTGGCCAAAGAATTGGATTTTCCTATCTTGGTGAGACCATCATATGTACTTGGCGGCCAAGGGATGAAAATCGTTATCAACGAAAAGGAATTGGAAGAGCATGTTATAGATCTATTAAATAAAATTCCTAACAATAAATTGCTGCTAGACCACTACTTGGAAGGCGCTATTGAAGCAGAGGCAGATGCTATATGTGATGGGGAAGAAGTTTACATTATTGGTATCATGGAGCATATCGAGCCTTGTGGTATCCATTCGGGGGATAGTAACTCAACTTTGCCACCTTTCAATTTGGGTGAATTCGTCATGCAACAAATTAAAGATCATACCAAAAAGATTGCCTTGGCTTTAAATACGGTTGGATTGATTAACATTCAATTCGCCATAAAAGACGATAAGGTCTATATTATAGAAGCGAATCCAAGGGCATCGAGAACTGTGCCGTTTATTGCAAAAGCTTATGGAGAGCCATATGTGAATTACGCAACCAAACTAATGCTCCGAGAGAATATGATCAAGGATTTCAATTTTAAACCAGAGTTGGAAGGCTATGCCATTAAGCAACCCGTTTTCTCATTCAATAAATTCCCCAATGTAGACAAAACACTGGGGCCGGAAATGAAAAGTACGGGTGAAAGTATCTTGTTTATTGACAGTCTAAAGGATGATGAGTTTTACGATTTGTATTCACGAAGAAAGATGTATTTGAGTAAGTAAAAATTAAGCATTTTTATAATACGGGCCACTCAATTTTGGGTGGCTTTTTTTATTTCTATACTTAATAAAAACATAGGTTATTTCTGATAAATAATACAATTTATCGAATTTTTATGCTTTTAGTAGGTTTAAATTAAATTTTAAACCATATATTTAACGCTGTTTATCAACTAAAACTGTTAAAAATGAAACAAAGTTACTTTTTAATATGTTTTGTTTTCGCTCTAGCTTTTAGCGCATATTCGCAAAATCGGAGGCATATTCAAAACTCAAATCATTCTAATACCCAAATCGATTCAAACCAAGAGGTTATAAATTCCCGATCTTGTGGAACCGACTTCGCTCACAAGACATTATTGGAAACAGATGAAGCCTACAGACAAATCTTTGCAGATAATGAGCTAAAAATAAGAAACAAAATACAATCCAAAAAGGCCAGCAAAAGTCTTAGTACAACTCAATATACTATTCCAGTTGTAGTCCATGTTATTCATTTGGGTGAAGCTGTTGGAACAGGAACCAATATCAGCGATGCCCAGATACAAAGTGCCATAGATCATATGAACGTGGCTTATTCGGGTTCCGGATCCTATATCACAAATATGAATATTGATTTTGTTCTAGCTAAAAGGGACGGAGATTGTAATCCCTCAACTGGTATTGAAAGGGTAGATGGTTCAGGAACGTCAGACTACGCAACGGCGGGAATTACGGACGATTCCGGAAGTGATAATGAAGTACAAATAAAGAATCTAAGTAAGTATCCAAATGATAAGTTTTACAATATTTGGATTGTAAGTGAAATTAATGATAATAATGCAGGTTCTGGTACGCAAGGGTATGCCTATTACCCCGGAGCATCCTCCGCTGTGGATGGTTCCGTAATTGTTTACAATGCCTTTGGTTATGATCCTACGGGCGCATTGGGCTATAATTTGAAATCTTATACCAACGAAAATGTTACGGCCATACATGAACTTGGGCATGGACTTAACTTAAGGCATACTTTTGAAGGAGATGACGGCGATAATGATGGTACCGCCGACCAGTGCCCTGTAAATACCGATCCTACTCTTGACGGAGACCTATGTGCAGATACTGATCCTCATAGAAGGGATGACGGAAATTGTGGCGATTCAGGAAATACCTGTACAGGAGCTGGAACCAATTTAGCCGATGTTGTTACTAATTTTATGGCTTATTCAAGTGAAAGTTGTCAAGTTAAATTTTCCGACGATCAAAGGGATAGAGCTAGAGCAGCTTTGGAAACAACTCGATTGTCTTTAATAAACTATCCTGGTGGACTGGCTCCCACAGCTTTGCCATCTTCCTCATTGGTTTCTACCCCTGCAACTCAAAGTATTGCGACCAATTCGGGTATTGGAGTACATAGCCTTTCAATGGGGGCAACAAGTTATTTTTCCGAGGATGCGGAAGACGAAAACGGTTATCATGTCAATTCTTGTAGCAGATTTGAACTAAGTAGTAGCACAACCTACAATATTCAAGTATCCACGGGACCCGCAAATGATGAAGATGTTAAAGTATATATAGATTATAATAATGACGGAGATTTTGAGGATTCTGGAGAAGAAGTCTTTAGTAATACTAACGCAAGAACGCATTCGGGAAGTTTTACTGTGCCAGCCATTTCATCAAATGTACTTGCAAATACAACCTTATGGGTTCGAGTTGTAAGTGATTTTTTCCCGAATACGATTTCTGGCCCAAACTACTCTCCAGTGCATGGCCAGGTAGAAGACTTTTCAGTAATAATTAATTCTACCTTGGGAGTTGAGGATAATTCATTATCTGATGCGCTTCTGCTTTTGCCCAATCCAAGTAATGGTGAACTTACCTTGAAGTACTCAGGAGTATTAAACTTAGAACAAGTAGATATATATAATATCGTTGGTAAAAAAGTTTGGACTAGTAATCTGAGGAATTTCAATGGCGAAAAGGAAATTGACTTAGCAAGAATTCCGGCCGGCGTTTATTTTGCCAATATAAAGGCCGAACAATCCCAAATTACTAAAAAGATAATTATTCAATAAAAATATAATGCCGCTTTAAGCGGCATTTTATTTTTTCTTCATATTGAATGTAAAGCTGACTTCAATGTCTTCTGCAATTTTATTACTCACAATTTTTGGAATCTTTATATCGAAATCAGAAGCTAGGGCAACAAAGTTTCCCTCTAATATTATTGTGTCCTCCTTATTGAGCAGATTAATAAGAATACCATTGAACTTTTTGGTTACTCCATGAAAAGTCAATTCACCATCAATTTTGAATTCTGCAGCATCCCTTAATTTTTCTATTGAGAAATCATTGATCTTTCCTTTGAAAGTTGCTTTAGGATATTCGTCAGATTCGGCATAATTTTCATTAAAATGCTCCTCCATAAGCGCATTTTTAAACCGAAACCCTTTTACTAAAACCAGGGATGCAAACTCTCCATTGTCAGTATTGAGAATTGCAGTAACGGTGGTGTTTTTTGCTTTTACCTCTTCAAAAGAGGGTACTGAGGCCTCAAATTCTACTGTCCCAGTTTTTGTAAAATATTTTGATTGCGCAAAAACGTTGACGCTAATAAGGCCGACCAAAACTATTATATACTTCATTTTTTTAATTTTCTAGTAAACCGTCATCCTTCCATTGCTGGATTAAGGCTCTCAAATTTTGTGCCATCAGGCCACTGGGTGGCATTGGACTACTGGAGTTATTTGTTCTGCTAATAATGCGATCTACTCTGTCCCTTACCTGTGTAAATGTTGTCAATGGGAAAGGAGCATTATTGACAGGGGGATTTCCATGACACCGAACACAATTAGCATCAATAATACGTTTTATATCATCATTGTAAGTAACTTTTGCCATCGGATCTGGATCGGGGTCTGGGTCTGGGCCGTTTAAGTCGTCACCACCATTGCTCGAACAATTGAATATTAAGGCCATAATTGCCAAGCTGGCAAACAAATTTTTGAATTTCATAGCTGTAATTATTTAAAATTAATGTTATTTATAGTTCTTCTAGAATCTTCTACTTAAGTTAAAGCCAAAGTAGATATCACCGTCCCCCCAATCACCAGTGGCTTGTCCTAAAAAGCCATTAGTATTCATAGGCTGCGCGTTGGAAAAATGCATTTGAAATACATGTCCTCCAGTCTCTAAATCGAAACCAATGGATAATGGGTTTTTAAATGGTGAATTTTCCACCCTGTTTAGGTGTAATCCGTAATCTGCGTTGATGGACCACCTTTTTCCTAATTTATAGCGACCACCTAACCCCAGAGCCATTTGGGAATTAGCTTGGGGGTCGAAAACCACATAATTATCATGAAAAAATGTAGGAGCCAATTGTAAAGTTAAATCAGAATTTACTTTTCTGGACACCAGCACCTGGGCAGTGTATCCCAATCTGTGTTTAAACTCAATTAGGGGAAAAACATCCTTGTCCATTCCCGTATTGATTAACAGCGCATTGAACCCTACAATCGTAAATGGGAACCCATTTTCTTTTTGGCGGGCAAGGCGATATTTAATGGTGACATCATAAATTTTCATAAACGAACTTCTAGAAACCCCAATATTAATGTTATCCGTTACCCCGTAAACAAAATTCAGACGTGTTACGGCATCGTCGAGACCAAAAAAGGTATCAAAGCCATTTTTAAGGGTGCTAAACCTGTGGTAAACAATAAAGGTAAGTTCCTTTTTCGCTACTAATTTGGTGGATTCAAAGTTTACAATTTTTAATCCTTTAAAAGCTGCACTTACATATTGCTCTCCAACCGAATCGTTATCAATTTCATCAAGCAAATCCTGTTGAGGAAATATTAGAATTGGAGCCACCAGTAATACAAAAACAAAAAAGTATTTCATCCTGAATTATAACTTTATAAAACGTTGGGATTGCGATTGTCCTTCAATGGTTGCACGTAAAATGTAGGCACCGCCATTCAATTGAGAGACATCAATTGTTGAATTTAAATTACTTATCGATTGGGCTAACACCTTTTTACCTAAAATGTCAAAAACTTCAATTTCGGCATTATTTCGATTTGAAGACAATTCAAGACGCAATTCAGAATGTGCCGGATTAGGATATATTTTGAAACTGTTTGAGGTAAAATCGTCCGTACTCAAAGTTGTTACTGCCGTGATGTTATCAATTTCCAATCTAGCATCAATAGAAGCACCGCGCCAATTAGGGGAGGTATTGCTTAATATTCTTAATTCTGTAACATTAGCGAGTGTAGCCGCAATGTCAGTTCCTCCAGCCAATGCCATGTCGCTCACTGTAATGGGAAGGACTATACTGGACCAAGAACTGCTAGGAGCTACATCTACCGAATTTGCAGAAGAAATTCGTCCGCCGGAACCCTCCATTGCAACACGTAAGTTTAAAGTGTTAGTAGAGACTCTTACATCGCATGTAATTGCTATTATTCCGGCAGAGGTATAGTTTCCGCCCCAGTCTATATTTGGATTAAACATAACCATTTTGCTGCCACCTCCACCTCCGCCGCTGGAATCATTTTGTAAGTATCTGTCGCCCGCTCCTGCAGGTCCGCCAGTAGCTATGTTGATAGGTGGGTTGGTTGTTGGCCCTCCTTCAGACCAGGATTGTACTGTACCGTCTTGAAAATCATTCACTTGTCCTCCCACAATTTGGGAAGACACGGAATAGGAGAATAATAATGCCAAAACGGCTGAGAATAATGTTGTTTTCATAGTTCGATTTTTAGTGATTAATAATTGTTGATTGATCTAGTTTTATTTCTTCAAGGAGGTCGTCATAGCCGATGCATCTTCCTTTTATGCGAATGGGTTGGTCGTTATTTATTGAATTTGGAATAGGGCCTAGAAACTGACAAAAAATAGAGCCGTTTAAAACCAAATGTTCAACATTTATTTCGGTCACTTTTCCAGAGACCTCAATGGTTTTATTGAGATATTTCTGTTCAGAATCAGTTGTATTTTTGGAAAATTCATCAATTAATGAATCGGATGTTAATACGAATGAGGGCTTTTCGGTTTCGATGTCCCGATGGTCCTGATAGATGTAATTATAGCCTATAATCCCGCCAATAAGAATAACGAGTAGAATTAACCCCCACTTCTTCATATGTTGTTTGGTTTAGTTTTTTAAACTCTGCTCCGGTGTTTAGGCCGAAGCAGAGTTGCTAGTTCCAAGTAGATTTCTTGGAGAAATTGACATTTTCTTTTTCATAGAACTGTATTCAATTACTAGCTAATATTTTTAATTGCAAATATTGTTGTAGCGCAACCGGTCAACCCCGTCAACGCGTAAATCGATTCTTTTTTTAGTGTATTCTGAGATTTCATGCAATCTCCAGTCATTATTACAAAGTGGCAGACCTGGGACGTCTATGGTTACTGTTATATTATTTTTGTTACCAGATGCCACCCAATCTCCAGATACTGAGTTGCCGGACCAATACACCCTTAATCTACCGTTTTTATAAAAACTAAACTTATACCCTTCATAGACATCATCATGGTTATTGTTATCCCGAGTCAATTTATCAACAGTCCATTCGGAACAGTCGGTCAAAATAGAGGTCAATTCCTCAATATTGCAGTCGTCACAATCATCATCGTTGTGATCGAAATCATCGTCTTCATCACAACTGTCTTTGTAGGTGTTGATGGTAGATTGAAGCTGGCTGAGGTTGTTTATTGGCAGTACTGTACCATCAAATATGGTAACTGTAATGGGGAAGGCAATAGCAACTATATCATCAGCTCTCATGTTCCTTAAGAAAGCGTTCAGAGTACTGTCGGAATTCAATGTTTTTTTATCAATAAATTCCAGTCTTTGGTTAAATATTGAGGCAGAAATAGGGTACTGGAAATCAATGCATTCAATATCGTCGTCATACTCGTTTTCTCCATTGCATGAATTGGAAAAGTTTAGCATTTCCGATTCATTTTCTACCGTAACTTCGCTGTAATCCTCCATGGCAATTGTAACGGGATAGGTCATATTTAAAATATCCGTGTCGTCATCCTCATCGTCAAAAATGTATTCTACTACTTTATAATCATTTTCAGAATTCACCATTACGGTTTCGCCATTGGCGGTCACTTCTACAGGCAATTTCACTTTGAAGCAGTTTGATTTGTCCAAAATATTATCCTCTGAACCATCATTGCTCGAAGTATTTTGCATAAGGTTAAATATGGCTGAATTCACCGTAACAACATCTTCTTCGGGAGTCCGAATAGTTTCCAGTTCTTCTTTTCTACAAGAATGTAAAACTACCATGAGCAATGAAATAGTTAATAAGTACTTGGCAAAAATGCGCATCATTCCAATTGAAAAAATTAGCGTTCTTTCTTATTAGACAACTCAACTTTAAAAACTCCTGAAATTTTTTTGGATTTTTTTTTGAATTCAATTTCCTTTTGAATCCGCAGTGAATATTTATATTTACTCTGTAATCAAGATTTCAATGCTACGACACTTGTGTTTAAAATTTTGGAATCCATGCCCTTGAATGCTTAGCAACCTTGTCTGGGTAGTTGATTTTAAAAACCGATTTTGCCAAAAGAGATTAAAAATAAAATATGTGAGGACAAGGTGTTTGAAAGCATCTACAAAAAGTATTCACAGGATTTACATGATTTTTTATATTATAAATTCGGTGCACAGATTAACCCAGACGATAAGATGCAGGAGGCGTTTATGAAGCTTTGGGACAATTGTAAGAAGGTGTCCTTTGGGAAGGCAAAATCGTTTCTTTTTACTGTGGCCAATAATATGGTGTTGAACGATATCAAACATCAAAAAGTTGTTTTAAAATATAGAATTGAGGCCCCCAACAAACAGAATTTCGAATCGCCAGAGTTTATTTTAGAAAAAGAACAATTTTTTGAACGGTATCAAAAAGTGCTGTCAAAATTAACCGAAGAGCAACGTGTAGCTTTCCTGTTAAGTAAAGCTGAAGGTAAGAAACACAAAGAAATAGCTGAAATTTTAGGAGTTACCCAAAAAACCGTGGAATATAGAATTTACAGTGCTTTTAGCATTTTGAAAAAAGAGTTGGAAGGTTTTTACATAAAATAATCAGGAGATTTAAAGTTTTAGTTGTTATATAGAAAATGGAGCAACAGATGAATGCTGAAGAATTAGAGAAGAAATGGTTGAACAATACGCTTTCAGAAGATGAAAAGCGACAATTCAATGATTTGGAAGACGCCGAATATAAACAATTTATTGTGGACGCATCGGCCCGTTTTAAATCCTCAAATTTTTCAAGGCCATCAGGTTTTGAACGTTTTAATAAAGCTTACAAAACAAGAGGTAAAAATCCAGAAAACGCAATCGGTTGGAAATCTGCGCTTAGAGTTGCGGCAATGGTGATATTGTCCCTTGGAATTTATTACAGTATTGTCTTCAATCCAGCCACAACTATTGAAACTGACATTGGTGAGAAAAGGACTGTTAGTTTGCCTGATAACTCTATTGTTACCTTAAATGCCGTTTCAGAAATAGAATTTAAAGCTGAGGATTGGGAAGAAAAAAGAACACTACAACTTGATGGTGAAGCTTACTTTAAGGTGAATAAAGGATCTACTTTTCAAGTCACCACTGATGAAGGTATGGTAAAGGTTTTGGGGACTGAATTTAGCGTTAAAGCGCGACCGGGTTTCTTTCAAGTAGCCTGTTTTGAAGGGAAAGTAGAGGTAGTTCACGATTATAAAAACCATATATTGATTGGGGGGCAAACATTTAAATTGTCTAAAAATAAATATGAAGAAGGGCATACCAGTCAAAAGATTCCTGCGTGGACAAAAAATATGAGTATCTTTGATGCTACTCCGGTTCATGAGGTTTTGGCAGAATTAAAACGGCAGTATCAGATAGAGATTACTCATGATATTGATGCTTCCAGACTCTTTTCAGGAGCTTTTGTTCACAACAATCTGGAAAATGCCCTGATTTCCATTGTGGAACCCATGAATTTGACCTATGAAATTAAAGCTTCAAATCTCATAGAAATTCATGAAAAAAAGGATTAGGAAATTTATCTTCTTATTCGTTCTAATTCTTAATTATGGAGCCTATGCACAAGAGGAGCGTGCCACTAAACCTTTGGTCGATATTATTTCGAATTTAGAAACTCGGTTTGAGATTCAATTCAACTATTCGGAAGATCTTGTAAGGAATATTTCTTGTAAAATCCCGGCTGATTCACTTTCGTTAACCGAAACACTGGACTATCTTCAAAAATCTACAGGGCTCTTGTTCGGTGCACTCGATTCTAGAATTGTTTTAATTAAGGCAAAACCACAGCGTTTTTATTGTGGTTATTTAAAGGATGCCGATACCCAACTTCCAATTGTAGCGGCCACAATAACATTTTTAAAGGAAAGTATAAAGAGCGATGAAAAAGGCTATTTTGAGATTGATCCAAACCAAATCTCTTACCCAATTACTATACAATATTCTGGATATGAAACTTTGGAAATAGATAGTGTTTTTGAGATTGATAATTGTGCTACGATCAAACTAGTTCCCAACTTTCAACAACTATCGGAGGTTTTAATTTCGAATTATTTAGTAAACGGCATCAACAAACTAAAGAACGCATCTTTTGAAATTGATTTCAATGATTTCGACATTCTACCCGGTTTGATAGAAAGCGATGTACTGCAATCTGTTCAGGGTCTGCCGGGAATTCAGAGTATCAACGAAACGGTATCCAATATAAATATTAGGGGAGGTACCCATGATCAAAATCTCATCCGCTGGGATGGTATAAAAATGTACCAATCCGGTCATTTTTTTGGGCTGATTTCAATGTATAACCCTGAAATTACCCAACAGGTGTCCTTAAGAAAAAATGGGAGTAGTGTGACTTTAACAGATGGTGTTTCGGGCACCATAGACATGCGGACCAGCCAAAACCTGAATTCAAAATTCAAAGGAGTGGTTGGTGCCAATTTATTGAGTGTTAATGGTTTTGCGGATGTGCCTTTGGGTAGTAAATCTTCAATTCAAGTGGCGGGTAGAAAAGCACTCAGCCCTGTTGTGGAAACACCCACTTATAGTTCTTTTTTCGACAGAATTTCACAAAATACCGAGGTAGCACATAACCAAATGGATATCATTAACTCAAACCAATCATTTGATTTTTACGACGCATCATTGAGATGGTTGTATCAGTTAAGTGATAAAGATAAGTTGAGGTTAAATTTTATTACTGTATTCAACGAATTGGTTTTTGATGAAAATGCAATGGTAAATAATCTGCCAGAATCAAGAAGGAGCAGTTTGTCTCAGTTTAGTATTGCAGGTGCAATGCATTATGAGCGAACGTGGAACAACAAATTAAAAACGGCATTTGAAATATATAATACGGATTATGAATTAAAGTCCATCAACGCTAATATTTTTGAGGGACAAAGGTTTTTACAGGAAAACAAAGTGTCGGAAACCAGTACAAAACTTAGTGTCAATCATAGAATTAACAGTAGGCTCGAGTTTTTGGGAGGTTACCATCTGGTTGAAACCAAAGTGACCAACCTGGATGATGTGGATGACCCAATCTTTAGGGATTTGATATCCGAAGTGTTAAGGACTCATGGTGTTTTTTCGCAAATCGGATATGCGTCCAATGACAAAAAAACCAATTTAAATTTTGGATTGCGATTTAACTATCTTTCCAAATTTAAAAGACAGCTTTGGGAGCCAAGATTGAGTTTTAGCCATAAGTTGTCCACAGACATTACCTGGGAGGTTTTAGGTGAATTTAAACATCAAAGCACATCCCAAGTCATCAATTTTCAAAATGATTTCTTAGGCGTGGAAAAACGACGCTGGCAGTTATCCAATGACAAAAACGTTCCTGTAATTACGAGTAGGCAGTTGTCCTCGGGGCTGACATTGAACAAAAATGGATGGTTATTTAGTTTAGATGGATACCTGAAAGAGGTTAAAGGGATTACATCCCAAAGTCAGGGGTTCCAAAATCAATTTGAATTTTCAAGGGAAACGGGAAGCTATACGGTTACAGGCTTTGATGTGCTTTTGCGGAAGGCTATTGGCAATTTTAATTCATGGTTAAGCTATGCTTATATGAACAATAAATATACTTTTGATGCCCTTTTTGAGGAGCGGTTTCCAAGTAATTTCGATATTTCCCATTTGGTGACATTTGGAAGTGTCCTAAAGCTGAAAAATCTAAAACTTTCAGTGGGAGTCAACTGGCACACTGGTAGGCCAACGACCAATCCCATTCTTGGTAATGAATTCACGAATAATTCAATAAACTATCAAACCCCAAATTCGGATAGTCTAAAAAATTACTTTAGGCTGGATGTTTCTGCAATATATGATTTTACTATAGGTAAGAAGGCAAAAACAAACCTAGGAGTGTCTATTTGGAATCTTTTGGATAGGGAAAACGAAATCAATAATTTTCATAGGGTAAATAATGATGCCGTTATTAACACCATTCAAAACTCATTGGGAATTACCCCAAATGCACTACTGAGATTATCATTTTAAACCAAACTCTATTTTGGCGTTGTGCTGTTTGATGGTGTCGATATGTTCTTCGATTTTAAACTCGGAAGACTTAAACTTTGTCGAGCGGTGTCTGGCCTGTTCTTGTCGGACAATACTTCGGGCAAATCTTCTTATTGCTTGTTCAGAATCCAAAATAATCCCTGGAACTTTTGCGTTTTTTCCGTTGTCATCCTTGGCCACCATTGTAAAATAGGAAGAATTACAATGCTTGATTTTTCCTGTTTGAATATTTTCGGATTCCACCCTCAGCCCAACAACCATAGAGGTGCGTCCTGTATAGTTTACAGAAGCCTTTAAGGTGACCAATTCACCAACTTCAATGGGATTTAAAAAATCTACACGATTTACCGATGCCGTAACACAATAGTACCCCGAATGTTTTGAGGCGCAGGCAAATGCAATTTGATCCATCAAATTTAAAATATGGCCCCCATGGATTTTTCCACTAAAATTGGAGTGGGACGGCAACATCAATTGTGTAATGGTTACCCTTGATTCTTTTGGATGCTTAAACATGGTTTTAGGTTAAATAAGTGTACGCTATTCCTGTAATAATGGCAATGCCAAAACTTATTAAAGTGCCAATTAAAATGTATTCCGTCAATTGCATGGATTTTGATTCCTTCAAATCCCCAAACCTAAAAACAGATTTGGCCGTAATCAGAAAACCTACGGCTTCCCAGTGGTCCGAAATGATAAAAATAAACACTAAAATGCGCTCTAAAATACCAATATATTTCCCTGCATCAGCTAGGGACCGATTATTTTTAACGAGTTCTGAAATATTCCACTTTAAAAAAATGGTTTTCATAATTATGGACACAGGAATTGTTAAAAACAATAAGCAGGTAAGCAATAAAAGATGTTCTTCTTTGAAAAAGGAATCAAAATATAATCGGTTGTCAACTAAAAAGAAATAACATCCTAAAATCACCAAAACATGAAGTAGCTGATCGATGAAAAACAGCAGTCGTTTTGTTTTTTTGGTCTGAAATGTAAGTTTTAAGCCGTCTATAATTAAATGTGACCCGCCTATTATTAGAATAACAGGCCACAGTGATGCATCCCACAAAATCAGAGTGGTTATGGCAATATGGATTAAGACGTGAAAGTACAGTTTAAAAGATTTTAGTTTCTTTTTTTCTTTTTCCAAAACCCAACTTTGAGGTTGAAGAATAAAATCGCCGATGAGGTGTGCCAGTAAAAGTTTGGTTAAAATCATGATAATGCCATTATTTTTTTTCGGAACATGCTGTCCGTTTCCAATATGAGTTCCATTTCTGCACGCTTTTGGCGTTTGCTGATGGCATCCTGTTTGGTACCGATCATGTTTGCCAGTTCTTGTTGTAGTGCGTCGGGATGCTCTATGCCCAGCTTTACAATTTCTGCCGAACCCGTTGTCCAGTGGTCCATAATGGCTAGTGCAAGCTTGAAATAAAGATTGAGTTCTTCGTTTAAGGTGTCATTTGATGTTTTGATCCTTAAATTGATTTTTTCCTTTTTCAGGGCTTCCAAAGTTTCGCCGGAATAAATATATGCTTCCCCATTGGATTCACTAATGTTTTCAGCTTGGTATGAAGTGTTTCCAATTCCGATAGCAAGGCGTACGTCCAAAAGCAACATCTTGATGCAGGCTTTGATGTAAACGGCACTGATAAAGCTTTCGGAAATATCATTTATTTCAATTTGAAAGCTATCGCCACGAAAAATTTCCCATTGAGATTTGTCGGGGTTTAGGTGGGATAGTGCCGATTTTAGGGCCCTCATCCAAACTTCAGGATTTTTTTGATGACGGGATTTTATGATATCGCCTGTGATGATACTTGTCATATTTATATTTTTATTCCTTCAAAAGGGAATTAATTTAAATTATTCCTTAAATAAAGCATAAAATAAAATATTCCTTAATTAGGGAATATTCAAATATATCATGTTTTTTCGTGAAAAGCAAATTATTCGTCCTCTTCGGCACGTTTAATAATGGCTTCGGGCAGGGATTTCTTAGCTTTGGCTCCCATTTTTTTGAGTTTTTCAACACTTGTGATAAGGTTGCCCCGACCATGAACCAATTTGTTCATCGCAGATGAATAATCGCTTTTAGCAGAATCAATCTTTTTGCCTACGCCCGTTAAATCACTAACAAGGCCTTCAAATTTATCATAAAGTGCTCCAGCTTGTCGTGCAATTTCAATAGCGTTACGTTGTTGTTTTTCGTTATTCCACATAGTGTCAATCGTACGGAGCGTTGCCAAAAGGGTGGAGGGGGTTACAATCACAATGTTTTTTTCAAAAGCTTTGTTGTAAATAGCATTGTCCTCGTTCACTACAACTGCAAAGGCCGGTTCAATAGGTATAAACATGAGTACAAAATCTGGTGATTCAATATCGTATAAATCCTGATAGTTTTTGGCCGAAAGTTGTTCCACATGTTTTCTGATGGAATTAACGTGAGCCTTTAAAAATTGCGGTCTACTCTCTTCATCAGCATTTACCATCCGTTCATAATCGGTTAAGGATACCTTTGAGTCGATAATCATTTTTTTACCATCGGGGAGATGCAATACCACATCGGGCATTACCCGGGAATTATCATCACGTGTAAAACTTTGCTGTACAAAATACTCGCGATCCTTTTCCAGTCCAGATTTTTCTAAAACACGCTCTAAAACCAATTCGCCCCAATTTCCTTGCATTTTGCTATCGCCTTTTAAAGCTCGTGTTAAGTTGGTAGCTTCTTTAGTCATTTGTTGATTTAAATCCTTTAAACCTTTGAGCTGTTCTTCCAAGGCGGAATGCATGCGTACACTTTTAAACTGTGTTTCTTCCACCTTCCTCTCAAACCCTTGGATTTTTTCCTGAAGCGGATTTAAAATGTTTTTGATGTTCTCTTTGTTTTGCTCTGTGAACTTATTGGACTTTTCTTCGAGGATTTTATTGGCTAACAATTCAAAATCCTTGCGCAATTGCTCTTGGCGTTCCTCCAATTCTTTATCGCGTTTGAGATTTTGCTCTTGAAGGTTCTCGTATTCAGAATTTCTTCGTGCCAATTCTGTACTTAAAAATTCCTTTTCTTTCCGAATATCTTCGCGTTCATTTTCAATTTTGGAAAGATTTGATTTCAGTTCCTCAATGGTGAATTGCATTTGGTTTTGGCGTTCTTCAAGGGCGCTTTGCTCACTTTTATTCTTGAGTTTGGCAAAAAGCATCCCCAAATATGCACTGATACCTGCGGAAAATAATATGGCTATAATTAGGATTAGGTTGTCGTTCATGTTTTGGAAAAGAATATTTTCAAATATAATTGATTTATGACCTTGCGCAAAGACGCAAAGGTGCAAAGTACGAACATTGCTAAATTTGTAGTGTGTTCTTTCTCACTGAAAACTGAGACTGCGACTGAAAACTATTTTTTCACCCTAAAACTCCCAGTTTTCTCATCAAAAGCAATCAGATCTTTCGGGAACAATTGTTTAAAAACCCCTTTGGAAATAAGATTGCATGGTTGGTCGGCCACGACTTCGTTTTCAGTCATTACGATGAGCGTATCACAAAGTTGAATCGCTAAATCTATTTCATGTGATGAAAATAGAATGGTCTTTCCCGTTTCTTTCGACAGTTTTTGAAGCAGTTTCAAAATATAGGCTTTGTGGTACATATCCAGATGCGTCGTAGGTTCATCTAAAATAATGATGTCCGTATCCTGAGCTAATGCTCGGGCAATCATCACATTTTGTAGTTGTCCATCACTGAGCTCAAAACATTTTTTGTCCTTTAAATGCTCAATATTTACTTGGGAAATGGCATAATGGGTAATTTCAATATCTTCTTTTGAAAGGTTACCAACCCAATTGGTATAGGGTTGTCGACCAAGAGCAACAAGTTCAAAAACGGATAGGTTTTTAGAAGCTATGGGTTCGGTCAAAACCAAACTCATCGCTTTTGCTAAATCAAGAGACGAGTAATTTTTTAGGTTGATATTATTTATTAAGATATCGCCCTCAAGAGAGTTTTGAACTTTTGTTAAAGTGCGTAAAAGAGTTGATTTTCCAATCCCATTGGCGCCAATTAGACCAATTAATTTTCCTTGTTTCAATTCAATATTAATATCAGACACAACAACGGTCTTTGACTTTTTGGAAGCATAACCAATCGATAGCTTAGTGGTTTTTAAAACGATATTTTCATTCTCTTTCTGCATTTTCTGATCTGTTAAAATACCATTTTTCGTTTTCTAACTAATAACCAAATCACAACTGGAGCGCCAACTAACGAAGTAATCGCGTTAATCGGTAGCGTAAAATCGCTAGTTGGTAATTGCGAGATACTATCGCAAACCAACATGACGATGGCACCAAATAAAAATACAGCCGGTAACAATACTTTGTGATTTGAAGTACTGAAGACTTGTCGTGTCATATGTGGAATAGCCAATCCGATAAATGCGATTGGCCCTGTAAAGGCAGTAATCGTACCTGCTAACAAACTGGTAGCAATGATGATAATAAATCGACTTTGTTTGATATTTAATCCTAAGCTTTTGGCATAATTTTCACCCAAAAGCAAGGTATTCAAGGATTTTATTGAAAAGACTGATAATACAATTCCAATGGCGTAAATCAGTAATAAAACCCAAATGTCTTCCCAAGATAGATTTCCTAAACTCCCAAAGCCCCAAAAAATGTATTGTTGCAATTGTTCTGCCGATCCAAAATAGGATAATACGCTAACAATGGCGGAAGTAATACTCGCAAACATCAGCCCGATAATTAAAATGGCCATGGTATCCCTAACTTTTAGTGAAACAGCTAAAACGGCAAGCAATACCAAAAAACTCCCTAAACTTGCAGAAATCACGATACCCCATTTTGAAATGAAAAGGGAAGCCAAAACCCCTCCGAAAATACTTGAGCCTAAAATAACCAAAGCTACACCCAAACTCGCTCCGGAACTAATGCCCAAAACAAAAGGGCCGGCTAGAGGGTTCCTAAATAACGTTTGCATCAACAGTCCCGAAATGCCTAAACCGGAACCGACAATAATGGCTGTTAGTGCTTTTGGCAATCGATAATTTTGAACAATGTGTTGCCAGGTTTCCTGAGAAGTGGGGTTTCCAATTAGACTATTAAAAATATCCTTTATGGGGATGGAAACCGAACCCAAACTTATATTCACAAAAAAACATAACAGTAGAATTGCAATGAGAATTACAAAAGATATGCTATATGTTTTGCCAGATTCCAATTAGGGTAAGGGTTTAAAAAAATAGGGTGAATACTCTTTTAGTAATTCTGGGTGGCATATTTTGATGATATCCTTTAAAACCAAATCTGGCCGTGTCATACCTAATTCATAGTATAAAACACCTCCGGTAGCACCCGTTGTGTTCGTAAAGGAATAGATGTTTTTATTTTGAAACGCATCAAACATGCTATGGTTTTCATTACCATTTTTTAGGCTCCGGTAGCTGGTGTAGTTGGATGGACTCAACCAAATATCAGCAGTTTTAGCTTTTACAAAAACCGATTCAAAATTCAATTTTAAACTTCCAGACCCTTCGGTGTTGCTCCACAGGTAATTCACATTGGCATCTTTCAATAATTGTGCTTCGGTACTTGTGCCGTTGGGTAAATACCAAACATCACTATGCATGGCACCACTCAATACCTTAGGCTTAGATTTTACATTTTGAGCCAATGCTTTAGCCCCTAAATAGTCTTTTTCAATTTGATTAAAAATAGAATCTGCCTCTTTTTCTTTGCCGAAAAGCACACTAAAAAACTTTATCCATTCCGCTTTGGCCAAAGGTGAACTTTCCACCCAATCACCATTAAAAATTACTGGAATGCCAGATTTTTGAATGGTTTCCAATGAGCGGTTACCACCCTCAATCCCAAAAGCAACAACTACATCAGGATTGAGCTCCAGCAGAACTTCAGTATTTAAGCCTTCATTTTTGCCTAATTCCCTGATATTTCCATTGTCAATTTGAGTTTTGATTTTTTCTGAAGAGACATAATCTGTTCCAGGAAAACCAACTAATTTTTTTTCGACATTTAATAGTTCTAATGCAGGAAGATGGGTTGTTGATGTCGCAACCAGTCTATTGATAGGCAATTCTATTACGGCATCAAATCTTGACTTTTCTTTAAACCAAAATTCACTGTCATAATTCTGTTTTAATAAAGCAAATCTATAACTCTTCTTAGTTTCGGGCCAAGGTTTATTTATTTCAAGAATTTTATAATTTTCAAAATCCTTTACAGTGAAGCCTTTTGCATATTTAAGGCCCATGGCATCACCAAGTAAAACCTCTCTAGTTTTTTTTTCCGGTTCGCTTTTACAGCCAATACATAGTGAGGCACAGAAAAGAAATATAAGCTTTCTCAAAATTCAATTTTTAACCGCTTCAAAAGTAATATTATTTAATGTTTTAAGTAAAAGATTCAACTTAATGTTTACTTTTGCAAAGAATTTGGTTTGACATTTTTGTCATCCTGAACTTGATTCAGGATCTCACAAGTATCAATTAAAAGGGAATCTGGTTAAAGTCCAGAACTGTTCCCGCAACTGTAAGCTATCAAGCTTCATGTTCAACTTCGATGTCACTGTCATTTTGATGGGAAGACCAACATGAAGACGCAAGTCAGGAGACCTGCCATGTTCATCATCTAATATAAACTCTCGGGTAAAGAGTTTTGCAGATTATGAGACAACACATTTTTATATTATTTGTTATTGGTTTTGGCAGTCTTGCCCAGGCGCAATTAGACTCCATCCAAAAGCTGGATGAAGTTTTTTTGAGTGATAGCAAACTTGTAGAATATACTTCTGGTATTAAGGTAGAAAAACTTAATGATTCCATCATTGATAAAAACCCAGTATCCTTAACAGGATTATTGGCGTTTAATTCCAATTTATACTTTAAGGAAAATGGCTTTGGGATGGTGTCCTCACCTTCTTTCAGGGGAACCAATGCCTCCCAAACGGCGGTGGTTTGGAATGGCATCAATATCAATTCCCAACTTAATGGGCAAACCGATTTTAACACTATAAATACCACTAGTTTTGATGCGATAGATATACGAAGCGGAGGAGGCAGTGTGCAATATGGTAGTGGTGCCATTGGGGGCAGTATTCACCTAAATAATAATCTGGAGTTTGATTCTCATTTCGATACTAGTGTGCGCTTGTTTTGTGGGAGTTTTAATACTAAAATGACGAATGTGTCATCTTCTTTCGGGAACTCTAAATTCTCTGCAAATATTGGAATAGCCTATGTCGACTCGGATAATGATTATAAGTATCTGGGAACCGATATGGTCAATGAAAACGGAGAATTCAACAACTTGAATTTGGATGTCAATTTGGGATATGTTTTATCTGAAAAGGATGTTTTAAAGCTATATCACCAAAGTTATGATGGGAAGCGTCATTTTTCTGGAACCTTGGTTGCGATAGGGAGGAGTAAATATGAAGATGAGAACTTTAGGACAATGCTGGAATGGACTCGGATTTCTGGAAGTATTACTTCAAAATTGAAAGCGGTCCATCTAAATGAGAAATTCAAATATTTTGAAAATAAGGATAATGCTATTTTTTCCTTTGGAAAGGTAAATACGTTTATCGCCAACCATAATCTTAACCTACGTGTGTCAGATGCTCTACAGTTTCGAAGTATTCTAGAGCTCAATCATTTTGATGGAGGAGGCAGTAGTTTTGGAGACCCCAAGCGCACTGCTTTTTCGGCAACAGTTTTAATGAACCACAAACCTTCGAAGTGCTTTGAGTACAATCTCAATATCAGAAAGGATTATACTTCAGATTTTGAAAACCCTTTGTTGTTTTCTGTGGATGGGGCATACAAGGTTTCAGACGTTTACACTATTCAATTGAACGGCTCCAAAAACTTTCGAATTCCAACCTTTAACGATTTGTTTTGGCAATCTGGGGGTAATTTGGATTTAGATCCGGAAGAATCCTATCAAGTGGATTTGGGTCAAAACTTTCGTTTTAAACATTTTAATGTCATATTAAACACTTATTACATTAATACTAAAGACTTGATTCAATGGCGGCCCGATAATGGTGGAGATTGGAGGCCAATAAATGTTGCAAAATCCCATAGTCATGGTGCTGAAATGGAAGCGCGTACTGCTTTCAAAATAAATGAACATCAATTCAGTTTTGGTGGGCATTATTCCTATACGGTTTCAGAAAATTTGGAAACTAAAAGACAGTTGATTTATGTGCCGTTTCATAAGGGAAATGTTTCTGTTGCTTACAGCCGAAAAGCCTTTTCTGCATTTTATCAGCATTTATTTAATGGTGATGTATTCATCATTGAGGACGAACTGGATGGCTTTAATGTGGGCAATATTGGAGTGGGGTATCTGCTAAATTCGAGTGGTAATGTTCAATACGACATCAACTTTAGAGTAAACAATCTATACAATAAAAATTATCAAAACGTGGCGTTGAGACCGATGCCCAATAGGAACTATCAAATATTAACAACAATTAAATTTTAAACAATGAAACTTAACAAATTACTGATATTGGCCCTTTCGATAGGTCTGTTTTATACATCATGTAGCAATGACGAGGACACTATAATAATACCAAAAGGCGATTACGAAAATGGTATATTAATTTCACATGAAGGGAATTTTGGTATGGGAAATGCTTCCGTGTCCTTTGTGTCCTATGATTTAAATGCTGTTGAAAATGATGTGTTTAATAATGTGAATAGTGAGTTATTGGGTGATACAGCACAGAGTATTGCGTTTAATGGGGATTTGGCATACATCGTTTTGAATGTTTCCAATAAAATAGAAATCGTTAATCGATATACTTTTGAATCGGTTGGAACAATAAAAACAGGACTGAACAATCCGAGATTTATAGCATTTCTTAATGGAAAAGGGTATGTGACCAATTGGGGTGATGGCTCGAATGCCTCGGATGATTATTTGGCGATTATAGATTTAAGCACGAATACTTTAAACGGTACTACCATTTCTGTTGAAGAAGGCCCAGAGGAAATCATTTCTAACGGCAGTAATATTTATGTGGCGCATCAAGGAGGCTGGAGTCAAAACAATAAAGTTTCTGTAATCAACGGTTCTAGCGATACGGTTTCAACAACAATTACTGTTGGTGATGTTCCAAACTCCTTGCAGTTGGATAATTCTGGAAATTTATGGGTATTATGCGGAGGAAAACCATCTTGGACCGGAGATGAAACCAGCGGACAATTATTTAAAGTGAATACAGGGGATAATACCACCACATCAATAGACTTTGCAGCAACAGAGCACCCGAATTTTCTAACTATTGAAAACGGGATTTTGTACTATTATTTAGGAGGAAGTGTTTATAAAATGAGTACGGCCTCCACAACCTTGCCTTCCAATGCGGAAATTACGGGTCTTAGTTTCTACAATATGACCGTACATGGAGGTGTATTGTACGCTGTGGATGCCAAAGACTTTGCAAGTGAAGGAGCCTTGACCTCTTATGATTTGTCAACGAATACTGAGATTAATTCTACTACAGTGAATATTATTCCAGGTGGGATTTATTTTAATTGATGAACGAGCGACTTGTTTTGAGTATGAATGGCCTTGCATCTGAAAATTTTGAAGTATGAAACACAATCTGTATAAAATGATGGGACTAGATATCTATTTGTCGTCATTGAGTAAATCTGAATATAAAGCTGTTTCGGCCGAGATATCCAATACCTCTAAGGTGATGACGCCCCTGATGAGCTGGGACGTTTACAGCCAGGGTTATATTGATACGTTAAACGAGTCTGAGAGACTTCAAGATATAGCTAAAGTGAAGTCTTATGCCAAACATTTGAATTGGAAAAACACCATGGATTCGATTTTTGAAAACGAAGTGTTTCAGGCGATAATTATTACGGATTTAAATCAAAACATTGTGTGGGTGAACAAAGGGTTTTCAAAAATGACGGGTTATGCTAAAAATGAGGTTTTGCATAAAACTCCTAAGATGTTGCAAGGCGCTGAAACCTCCATAACTGCTAGAAGAAATATCAAAAAGAAAATTGCTTTGGATGTACCTTTTAGAGAAATTATCACCAATTATAAAAAGAGTGGAGAGCCTTATGAATGTGAGGTAAAGATTTTTCCGTTATATAGCAGGGATAATAATAAAACTCATTTTATTGCTTTGGAAGGGAAAGTAGGGTAGTTCTTAGTTATATAAAAAGCCACTGAGAAGTGGCTTTTTTATGAAATCAAATCACAGTACCAAACACCATACTTTTCTTCAATTGTGCACACAGAATCATCAGTTTTTGGTGTGTCGTATTCGCGGTACACTTTTTCGCCAATTTTAAATTCTATAGGGGTCTTAAAAATGGGGCCATCAAAACAAAAGGTGTGAAATTCGCCATTCTCACCACAAGGGTCAACGTCTTCTGGTAGATTGTCAATAAAACTTTTATCGATTACTGTTCCAACAAAACCTTCATCAAAGTATTTTGAATTGGCACAGACAATTATGGTTTTGAAACCTAAATCTAGAAACTCATTTAAAAGTTCTTTGGTGTCTCTTTTCCAAATGGGGAATACAGCTTTAAAATGGTGTTTGGCTAATTGATCTTCACGATATGTTCGTAAGTCTTCCAAAAAAATATCGCCAAAAGCTGAATGGGTGAAACCTTCGGATTTTAATCTGGAAACCGTTGCGCTCATTTTTTGCTCATAAACCGCCATACTTGGCATTTCGGGTAGCTCAATAAAACTTACAGGAATTTTTAAAGCATTGGTTTGCGCAATCAATAACTCCTTTCTCAGGCCATGCATAGACACGCGATTGTAATGTGAATTTACTGTTGTAATTAATTCCTCAACCGAGTAACGCTCATCCTTGAATAAATGGTATAGTGCTAGAGCCGAATCTTTGCCGGAACTCCAGTTGAAATAGGTTTTGTGTTTTTTCAATTTCAGTCGTTAGTCAATCACCATACCACCTTCAAATGGCTTAAAATCGTATTCCGTTAAAACTGATTGTAAAGGGGGGACTTGTTTAGATTTTAGCCTTTGGGATTTACTGGTTGAACCTTCAATGTCCGCTAAGGCCATCGCCAACAAAGGCTCATTTACATCCCCTAAAACTCCGTAGTTGCTTTGTCTTTCCTGATATTCAAAGCCTGTAGTCGGCACAAGACCAGTACTGGGTACAAACTCATTATTTCTGTTGGTTCCATTGGCAACTAAGGGTTGCATGGCATAGGTGTGTCTTGGATTGATGCCTTCTCGATTAAACTTTGGAGAGTCATATATCGTGATGGAGCCTTGGGTTTTTCCTCTAGTATTGGTGCCTACATGGATGACATTAATGTAGGGCTTCAATCCATTTATCAGCCCCTCACTTGCAGATGCAGATCTACCACTAGTAAGCACATATATTTGATTGAGGTTTAAACTGTTAATAACAGTATTTTCCCCAATTTTGTTTGCAAATAGGTAATCTGTATTGTTAGACTGTAATTCAGAATTATAAATAATGCGCTCAAAAACCTCACCTGTAAATTGTCCTGTAATCATGCTGGCCAAAAATGTAGTTGTTTCTACATTGCCACCAGGATTGTAACGAAGGTCTAATACCAATTCATCTATATTTTCAGATTTAAAATCAGCAAATACGCTATTTAAACCTACTTCGGAGCCACGAATAAATCCGTTATACATTAAATAGCCGACTTTCTTACCGCTGACATCCAGTGTTTTAGCAATATAAATTGGGTTTTCAGTGTACTCAGCTTTGGTGAGGGTGATGCTTTCGGTCCCTGGGTCTATGGTGTCATCCGAATTATCAGGTGTACCTTGGTCATTATAAGTGCCTAAATTAATGGTATATGAGTTCTGGTTAATGAGCCCGAAATAATTATTGTCATTTAAAGGGATACCGTCGATAGCATAAAAAATATCGCCGCGTTTTACTCCGTTGGCCGCTGCACTTGTGTTGGGTTGTACTACATGCACCACACCTATAAGTCCATCAGTCGTATTTGGGGAGCGGAATCGGAAAAACTCCATGCCGTTGGTAACAGAAATGCCACTAAAATTGCGCTGCAATTCAATATAGTCATCAACGATCCAGCTAAACTGGTCCACCGTATTTCGTTGATGGATTAAGCTTTCGAAGAGCTCTCGGGGTGAACTGAAGTTTTCAAGGTAGCTGTTGTAAACTTCGTTTCTGCCATATCTGTCATCGATAGCGTTTAAACCGAATTCGTTGTTGGAAAGTTGCGGTACATCAGATTTATACAGATAGAACAGGTTCATGCCTTTCCAAACAAAGTCGTTGATTTCGTCGGTTTGGATAGGAATGTCGTCACCGTCCTCAAAGCAACCCGTTAAAATAAAGGCACATAGAATCAGGCTTAGGGCTCTTAACTTTTTCATACAAGCAATTTTAATATAGTAGTCTATAAAACCCTAAATTTACTTACATTATTGTATAATAAAAAATTTTATCGAGGAAGTGTGGGGGAAAGCCGGAAGACAGATGTCAGAAGACGGATGACCGAAGTGTGGAGAGCTTAAATTTAAGCTAATTGTTATGAAATGGCTATGGCAGGCTTGCCCGCGTTAGGGATTGAGGCATTTGTTGAAGCTCCCCGACGGTAGGAGGGAGCGACTGCCGAAAGCCCGACCCACCCGATAGCTATCGGGAAGGGAAACGCCCAAATAACACATATTTTTTTAATTGTGGTGTAACAAAACAAATCCTCGTTCGTCGTAACTACAAATGGCCTTAAACCAGCTGTTTTCTGAAAACCAAACCTGAATATGACTCAAAGTGAGTTTTTGAATATTGTAATGCCTTTTAAGGATAAGTTGTTCCGAATGGCCAAGCGACTACTAATTTCAACAGAAGAAGCTGAAGATGCAACGCAGGAGGTGCTTTTGAAATTATGGCGGAACAAGGAAAAGATTGAGGAGTACAAGAATGTGGAGGCATTTTCAATGACGATGACAAAGAATTTTTGTTTGGACAAGTTGAAATCGAAACAGGCGCAAAACTTGAAGATTGTACATAGCAATTATGAGGAAAAGAATACGCCATTACAGAGGCAAGTGGAGCTGAACGACAGTGTGAGTTGGGTGGAGCGGATTATTGAGGAGTTGCCTGAGCAACAACGGATGATTATCCAATTAAGGGATATAGAGGAATACGATTTTGATGAGATTGCCAAAATGCTGGGGATGAACAATACGGCGGTAAGGGTGGCCCTCTCAAGAGCGAGAAAAACGATAAGAGAACGATTAACTAATACGCATAATTATGGTATTAAATAGTATAGAAAAATTACTTGAAAAGTACGAGAACGGGGAGACGAGCCTTAAGGAAGAGCAAGTGTTAAAAAACTATTTTTCTGGAGACGACGTTGCGCCACACTTAGAGCACTACAAACCCATGTTTGTGTATTTTTTAGGAAACCAACAGGAACGGTTCACTAAAGACCTGCCATTAAAACCTAAGAGAAAATTCAATTACAAGTGGATGTCGGTCGCAGCGGTTGCAGTTATTATGTTGGGGGTTTACTTTACGGACCCGTTCATTGGTGCAGACCAATGTGAGGAAAACTTAGTGGGAACGTTTTGTGAGCCGGAAGATGCGTTTAACGAAGTATCAAAAACGCTAGCTATGATTTCAAATCATATGAATAAAGGTACTTCAACCATTGGGTATCTGGATGAAGTGAATAAAGGCACTTCTGCGATTGGATATCTCAATGAAATTGAAAATTCAACCAGTATAATTTTTAAAAAACCTTAAGAAAAGATGAAAACTTTAAATGCAATAAAAACAAGTAAGATGAAAAAGAGATTAATAGTATTTGTGATGGCAGTATTACTATTGCCAGTAGTTGGTATGGCACAGAGTTCGGTATTCGATAAGTATAGCGATAGCCCTGATGTAACTTATGTGAATATTAAGCCAAAGATGTTCCAGATGATTGCCAAAGTTGGCGTAGACGAAAGTGATCCCGAGGCAAAGGCGTTTATGGACATGGTAAAAAGCATTACCAGTTTTAAAACCATCGTTACCGACAGCAAAGCCATTTCGGCAGATATTACTAAATGGGTAAGATCCCGTTCAGGAAGCTTGGAAGAATTAATGGAAGTGCGCGATGACGGTACCGAGGTGAAATTTTATGTGAAGGAAGGTAGGGATGCCGACCATGTGAAAGAGTTGCTGATTTTTGTGACGGGAATCGATAAGAAAATGGAAGAGAAAGTCGAAATCAATGGCAAAGAACGTAAAATTGAAACCGTTGTGGTTTCGATGACAGGCGATATCGATTTGAACGAGATTTCAAAGTTGACCAATAAAATGAACATACCTGGCGGTCAGCACCTGGATAAAAAGAAATCATAACACATCCATTCATCAACCTGCCCTGAGCGTAGTCGAAGGGTCAAAAAAAAGCGAAGTGATTGCATCGATAAAAAAGGTGCAATCACTTTGTTCAATTAATTTTTAAAATCAATCAAATGAATCGAACAGCTAAAATTTTTGCGATTGTATTGCTATGTGCAGTCATGTTTAATTGCAAAAGCGAACCCAGTTTACAGCGTTATTTTGTGGACAACCAAGAAACTACAGATTTTATATCACAGGACATCCCAATTTCTATGCTGGAGTTGGACGAAGCCAAATTGACGGATGAACAGAAGGAGGCTTATAAATCTGTAAGACGATTGAATTTCATTGGTTTTAAGGCTGATGAAAATAATCAGGAGACATACAATACTAAGTTGCAGGAGGTAAAGGATATTTTAAGACAAGAGCAATACCAGGATCTTATGGAGTTTCAGGATAGGGGCAACAAATTTGTCATTAAATATGTGGGTGATGATGATGAGGCAGATGAAGTGATTGTATTGGGCAGTTCAAAGGAAATTGGTTTTGGCGTAGTTCGTTTATTAGGAAATGATATGCAACCGGAAAAAATGTACGCTCTGGTTGAGGCCATGCGCCATTCGGGCATGGATGCGTCGCAGTTTAAGGAAATGACAGATTTCTTTAATTGACGGGAATTAAGTTAAGAAAATTTATGTCAGTTTGAGTGATCCCGATAGTTGTCGGGATCGTATCGAAAACAAATAAATTTTCGACAAAAAAAGCTTCTCGATACATCACGCCTTCGCGTGACACTCGAAGTGACGCTTCGAATCCTTAAACAAGATTCTCGCAAATTAATTATAGTTATGTTAACAGAGAAAAAGGCTTCCGAAATGGAAGCCTTTTTTTATTTTAATCGTTTTCTACTTCCTGTTCCTGCGGAGCGTTGTATTTAGAATTTGAATAAAATACGTTCAGAATAATAGCAAAAAAAGTCAGTGTCAAAATGGTTAGGATGATAAAGTTATCTAGAATATCCAAAATTCCGCATACAAAAATGCCAGCTACTAATAGGCCCGTTAAAATTAAAGTCTGCTTGCTATTCAACATGATGGCGCGCTATATTCCAGTGTAATTACTTGGCGTAATTTGTTTTAGTTCTTCCTTAATTTCGTCAGAAACCTCTAAGGTATCAATAAAATTTGAAATGGAGGCCATATTAATTTTTTCATTGGTCCTTGTAAGCCCCTTTAACGCCTCGTAGGGGTTTGGATAGCCTTCTCGCCTTAAAATGGTTTGGATGGCTTCCGCAACTACTGCCCAGTTGTTTTCTAAATCTTCAGCAAACTTACTTTCGTTTAACAACAACTTGTTCAATCCTTTTAAAGTAGATTTAAAACCAATCAAAGTATGCCCAAAAGGTACGCCGGCATTTCTTAAAACCGTACTGTCGGTCAAATCTCTTTGCAATCTTGAAATCGGTAATTTAGCCGAAAGGTGTTCAAAAATGGCATTGGCAATACCGAGGTTCCCTTCTGAATTTTCAAAATCAATTGGGTTTACTTTATGCGGCATGGCTGAACTTCCAACTTCGCCCTTTTTTATTTTCTGTTTGAAATAATCCATGGAAACATAGGTCCAAATGTCCCTGTCCAAATCGATTAAAATCGTGTTGATACGTTTTAGGGTGTCAAACAAAGCAGCCATGTGGTCGTAATGCTCAATCTGCGTAGTTGGGAAAGAATGTTGTAAACCCAGTTTTTTCTGCACAAAAAGATTGCCAAAGGTTTTCCAGTTAATTTCTGGATAGGCCACGAAATGTGCATTAAAATTACCAGTAGCACCTCCAAATTTTGCCGCACTCGGCACATCGTTCAATAGATTGAACTGCTCTTCCAATCTGACTACAAAAACCTCAATTTCCTTGCCCAATCGGGTAGGGGAGGCAGGCTGTCCATGGGTTCGGGCAAGCATGGGTACGTTTTTCCATTCCTCAACCAAGGTTTTCAATTTCTCCAATACCTTGAAATATTCAGGTACATACACATCGTTCATTGCCTCCTTGATGCTTAACGGAATGGCTGTATTATTTATGTCTTGAGAAGTCAATCCGAAATGGATAAACTCCTTGAATTCGGATAATCCCAAAGCGTCAAATTTCTCTTTGATGAAATATTCAACTGCCTTCACATCGTGATTGGTCACACCCTCAATGTCCTTTATCGCTTGCGCATCTTCAGAAGAAAAATCCTGATAGATAGCCTTTAAACTATCAAAAACGGAATGGTCCACCTGTTTCAATTGAGGCAAAGGGATTTCACATAAAGCAATAAAATATTCAATTTCAACACGAACGCGATATTTGATTAAAGCTTCTTCAGAAAAATAAGAAGCCAATTCACTGACTTTACTGCGATAACGCCCGTCAATTGGTGAAATGGCGTTTAAGGGAGATAATGACATGGATGTTTAATTTTAAAGGATGCAAAGATAGCTTATTTAGACAGAAGACGGAAGCCTGAAGTCCGAAGTTTTCTTCGGTATGCTGTGTGCAGTGTGCGGTAGGCAGTGTTTGGTTTACACTACTCAGTTGCGGTAATCCGTCAACTGTCATCAGTCATCCGTCATCTGTCCTTCTTCAATTTTTTTAGAATATGCCTTGCCCTCGCTTTAAATGCAGCACTTTGTTGGTGGAAATCGCGTTCTAAAATTAGTTGCAACTCAGGATGAACCCAATCAAATTCCTTTCCCAAAATAAACAGTGTGCTCATCGCGTAGGCTTTTGGGGCCACTTTCTCGTCGTTAATCATATAGTCGAAACAGTTTTCGATAACCCTTTCCTTGTGGGTTACGGTTAGGGCCTTTTCAATGCTAGGGCTTGTGGCTTTAATCAAAAGCTCACAAATTTTTGCAACGGGACGTACGGCCGAATCCAGATGAACTTTACTCATGTTTTCGGTAAATCGGTCTAAGAAAGGGATGATGGCTTCTATTTTCTTGCTACACATAAATTCTAATACCCAAGCCGCACGAGGCGAAATTTTATCATCTACCATAAATAGGATGTCCAACAGTTTTGGAATCAAATCGGGATTGTCCATCACCATATTGGCATAATAGAGACGCTTTTCTCGGGAGTGGTTTACGTAATTTAATTCGTCGTAAAGTTCGGCAGTGGTCAAAAGGTTTATTACTTTTAGGCTTTAAATTTATACAGATGAAAATACTAAAAAAAATAGGACTGATTTTACTGGTAGTGCTGTTAATTGCTCAATTTTTTGGCCCCGAAAAGAATGAGGGTGATTTGGCTACTATTGATGCTTTTGAATCTGAGACTAATCCGCCAGAGGATGTTAAACTGATTCTAAAACAAGCCTGTTATGATTGCCATAGTGATGTAACACGTTACCCTTGGTATAATAGTATTACTCCAGTGAATTACTGGTTGAATCATCATGTTGAAGAAGGGAAAGAGCATTTTAATGTATCGAAATGGGAAGGCAATTCCATAAAACGAAAAGACCATAAGTTTGAAGAGCTGATAGAAGAAGTAGAGGAAGGCAAAATGCCTTTAAATTCTTATACTTGGACCCATGGTGATGCTAAACTTTCGGAGGAGCAAATAATGGCTTTGGTGGATTGGGCCAAGCAGGTGCGGTTTAAATATAGCTTGGAGGCGGAGCCCCAATAGTCCCCAGTCGCAGTCTCAGTTAGCAGTAGGTAGAACCTAGGAATATTTATGAATTCGTGGCAGAAAAAAATTTATTGATTATCGGCTATGTTTGGCCGGAGCCAAAGAGTTCAGCGGCGGGAAGTAGGATGCTCCAGCTCATTGAAGCTTTTCTGTTGGGTGGCTACGACATCACTTTCGCAAGTCCCTGCGCTAAAACCGAGAATGCTTTCGATTTAAATTTGATTGGTGTATCTCAAAAATCCATTGCGCTAAACAATTCCAGTTTTGACAGTTTCATTAAACAACTCAATCCAGATGTAGTTTTGTTTGACCGTTTTATGATGGAGGAGCAATTTGGGTGGAGGGTTTCCGAAAATTGTCCAAATGCATTGCGGGTTTTGGATACTGAGGATTTGCACTGTTTGCGAAAGGGTCGGCATCAGGCTTTGAAAGATGGAATTCCTTCTGGTAATAAATATTTATTCAGCGAAACCGCAAAACGCGAAATCGCAAGTATTTACCGATGCGATTTGAGTTTGATTATTTCAGAAGCAGAAATGGAACTGCTTCAAAATGATTTTAAGGTTGATGCGTCGCTTTTGATGTATTTGCCATTTATGTTGGATTATATTGATGAAGCTCATATTAAAAGTTTGCCGAAGTTTGAGGAGCGCAACCATTTTATTACCATTGGAAACTTTTTGCATGCCCCTAATTTTGATACTGTCCTTTACTTAAAGCAGACTATTTGGCCGTTGATTCGAAAGCAATTGCCCAATACTGAATTACACATTTATGGTGCTTATGCATCTGAAAAGGTAAATCAACTTCATAGTGAAAAGCAGGGATTTTTAATCAAAGGTTTTACCGAAGATGTGAACCAAGTGATGCAAAAAGCAAAAGTCTGTTTGGCGCCATTGCGTTTTGGGGCGGGTTTGAAAGGAAAGTTGGTGGATGCTATGCAAAATGGAACTCCATGCATAATGAGTAGCATCGGTGCTGAGGGCATGTTCGGTGAACAGGTGCCCAATGGCTTTGTACGGGACGAACCAGAACCTTTTGTAAAAAGTGCAGTTGAACTTTACTGGAACAATACGCTTTGGACTTCATTTCAAAACAATGGCTTTAAAGTGATTAATTATCGCTTTCAAAAGAAAAAGTATCAGCATGAACTTTTATTGAAGATTAGAGAAGTACTTCACAATTTAAAATCTCATAGAGAAAAAAATTTCGTAGGACAAATGCTTCAATATCATTTGCTTAAGAGTTCAAAATACCTCAGTAAGTGGATTGAGGAGAAAAATAAATGATGATGTTTTTGTAAGACTTCGATGTGATGGTAAATGTTAAAACTTAAAATTATCACATTATGAAAACCAAAATTTTGAACTTACTTACCCTAACGGCATTTACAATCGCTTTATTTTCATGTTCTTCGGATGGTGACGCACCCATCTCTGCACCGGCTGGAAGTTGGTTGCTTACATCCTTAAGTATTGAAAGTTCCTTCGATTTTAATTCAGATGGACAGGCCTCTAGGAATATGTTCGTTGAAACAGATTGCTACGAAAATGATTTTATACAAATAAAAGAGGATGGAACGGTAAGGATAGTTAGCGGGCTCACTTTTATTTCCGTAGATGACAATTTTAACCCGTTTCACGAATGCCTTAGCGGTTTTGATAGAGAATCTACCTGGACACAGGACGGGAATACCATTACGATTGAAAATGGCTCTCAGGATATTGTTGGGGTTTTTTCTGGAAATACCGTTACCGCCACTTTAACCGACTTTTTTGAAGTAGAGGTTTATAACGGTACAGAGGTGGTAAGCACCAGGGAAGATGTGACTTTAACCTACACAAAGGAGTAATTTATCAGAAGTTTTGCATTACGGCGGCCAATGGTATTTTTTTAATCGATTAAAAGTGCAAGTGTTAAAGAAGCCCCTGAACATTTCTGAAAAGAACTAAAGGGAAAAACAACGGACATTAACAACAAGTCATAAAATAATTGGGTAAAGGGATTGAGGAGATGAATAGATAAAAAAAAAGTGGTTAGCCGTTAAAAAAGATGTTTTTTTCAGTATCTTTAATTAGCTGTTAAACAATACATTATTATAATGGAAACACTATCAAAACTCCTTGTACTTGTTTTTGTGCTCCTTTTCTTTCTGAATTGTAGCACCAAGGAAAGTAACCCCAATGCCATCGTTATTCTATCAGAGCTAGAGGCCGCAATTTCTTTTGACGAAAATTGTACCAGTACGATTAATTTTGAAGACTTTGACCACAATGTTTATGGTTATAGAGCCGATGCGGATTTTGGAGTTCCGTCTGTTCAAACAGGAGGACATAGTACCCTCGATGAAACTACGGATTTGGGATTCAATATGTTTTTCGATCCTAACGATACAGAAAGGACAAATTATACTATCGATGGGTCAAGTGGACAGGTTGGAACAGCCTATGTTTTTTATATTGTTGGAGGGGTTCAATATATCAGTTCCGATACTAATCCATCAAATTTAGTTATTGACAATCTTGTATTAAACGATAACGGCCAAGTTGAGATATTGGTTGCTTCTTTTAACAATGTTGAAGTAGTTAATAATTCCAATGTTAGCGATGTGCGCTGTGTTAATGCCTACAAAATGAGATTTTACAGATAATTGCGCAAAAAATAATTTCTTTAGTTTTGGATCCTCATAGTGCGCTTTTGCCCAAACTTAAAGGGCTATATTTTGGTTGACATGAACAACAGTAAGACTATCTATGATTTGCCCGATGCCGAGATAAGTCTTTTCAACAGTTTTTTTTCAAAAGAAGAAAGCGATAGCTTATATATAAGCTTAGCTGAAAATATCAATTGGCAACAAGATCAGATTAAGTTTTTCGGCAAAATATATGATGTCCCAAGGCTTACTGCTCTATACGGCAATACCCATAAAACCTACAAATATTCTGGTATATTGATGCAACCACATCCATGGAATGAAGATTTGTTGTTTATAAAAAAGCGCATTGAAAAAGAGGCAAAGGTTGAATTTTCTACATGCCTTTTGAATTATTACAGAACAGGAAACGACAGTAATAGTTGGCATCAAGATAATGAAAAGGAACTGGGCAGAAACCCCATTATTGCTTCGGTGTCCTTTGGTGAAACCAGACCTTTTCAATTGAAGCATATCGAGCGAAATGATTTAAAAAGGGTAGATATACCATTATCCCATGGGAGTATGCTCTTAATGAAAGACAGCACGCAACATTTTTGGAAACACAGAATTCCAAAAACGAAAAAGGATATTGGATCAAGAATTAATCTCACTTTTAGAATCATTAAAAATGAATAGCAGAATAATAACAGTATTTCTGTTTTTAGTTACGTTATGTGCTTGCAAAACCACAAAAATCAGCGAAATCAAGGTTGAAAAACTTGCCGAAACTATAAAAAGCTGGAATGGGGATACCTTGCCAAAATACCCTGAAGGACAGCCTAAAATAACGGTCTTAAAAATTACAATTCCTCCAAAAACAAAATTGCATAGGCATTACCACCCGGTAATCAATTCTGGTATCATGCTAAAAGGAAAATTAACAGTTGTGGATGCGGATGAAAATACGCTTTATCTAAAAGAAGGTGATGTCATCGTGGAGTTAGTAAATAAAATTCACTACGGCATAAATGAGGGTAACAGACCAGTTGAAATTGTGGTGTTTTATGCGGGTACTGAGGATTTACCATTAACAGTACTTGCTAAGGATGACTAATATCGTTCTTAATTAAATTTAGTGCAATTTTTACACCAACGGTGGCAGGTTCTGCAAAAACCGTTAAATTTTTTTTGCTCTCAATATTTGGTTTTGGGTCAATAAAATAGGTAGGCGTATGATCTGGCACATAATGCATCAATCCCGCCGCTGGATATACCTGCATTGACGTACCAATAATTATCAAAATATCGGCCGTTTCGCAAATTTCCATGGCTTTTTGAACCATCGGGACATCCTCACCAAACCAAACAATATGTGGTCTTAATTGATGGCCCTTTTGGCAGACATCGCCCAGTACCAAATCGGTTTTCCATTCTTGTATATCATTGGCGTCATAAGTACTTCGAACCTTTAGCAATTCGCCATGCAAATGCACAACATTGGTGCTTCCTGCACGCTCGTGCAAATCATCTACATTTTGGGTAATGATGCTCACTTTAAAATCCTTTTCCAATGAGGCCAAATCATGATGCGCTGAATTAGGTTCCACCTCAAAAAGTTGTCGTCTGCGTTGGTTATAAAAATCCAAAACCAACTCGGGATTAGCTCTAAAACCCTCTGGAGTAGCTACTTCCATAACGTCGTGCCCTTCCCAAAGTCCATCGGCATCCCTAAAGGTTTTAATCCCGCTTTCCGCACTCATTCCTGCAGTAAAACTATTTGTTGGCAACTAATTTATTGTTTTTAAATAATTTTTTAAATCTTTCAATGTTACTGGGCTTTGACGGGGCTTAAACAAAGGTTTAATTGACTTGTTCAATTCTAATTAGTCTGATTTGATAGGTTTAGTTTATGGGCGGTTTAGTTTCTATTCTATATATACTTTATAAAAACTAAATGCTATGCGCCCGTTTAGTCAATCCTATCATATTTTGGTAAACCTATTTAATGGAGATAGGATATAAAAGATAAAGCTCATCACGTGCCGTTTCGTCTTAATATTTTCATTGCAATAATCTTAGAAAGGTTAGATGGCACAAATTTCTCTACAAAAAAATTAAATAGGTGGTAGTTCATGGTGCCTTGGCACTTCTGGATTGCACCTATGTTTTATCTTACTTTTTACTATACAACCGAAGGTTAGCCTCTAAGTGTCTTTTAATGAATGGTTTGTGTTGAAAAATGTCCTAAAAATAAAGGTGTCACACAGTATATATATAATAATATAAAGAAAATCCAAGCCCTAATCCCTACTGATTTAGTAGGGAAACTTTGTCTTTTTGTGACCGAATTGCCAGAAAACTCAAAATAAAATAATTTTACGCACTGGATTAATTGAACGCCTAAAGGAATATGGAAAGCAAAATAACACTCACAAAACGCAATAGTTTAGAAGAATTAAATGAATTATTTAATAATGGCACGCCCTTATCTGGTGTTAAAATAACTTATCCAGAAGTTAAAAATAAAAAGATATACCATAAACCTTTTGGCAATGTACTTACTACAAACAGGCATCATGTTTTACAAAATCAAGATTTTAATGGAGAACCATTTTTAAGAGGTCAATTTGAGTATATGCAAGTATTACTTCCAGAATATAGAATAAAATCTATGTACAAGTTCTATCCTGTTTTAAAGGGTATTCTAAATGGCTATCGAGTTTGTACCAAAGCCGATAAAAATTGTTTGACTGCATTAGCCAATCAAATATATCACTATTATGCACCGATTATACATGTATTTAGACAGACCCAAGAACGAATAGATTCATTCCGTAAGATTGAAGATATAATAAACGATGTTATTGCTACACCCTATGCATTTAACGGGCGAAAAAAGTATGAAACTATTTTTTGGAACCCAGATTACAATTTAACATCACAGGAAAAAACAGATTTATTTAATAAATACAGAGGTAAAGAATTACTAAATAAGAATCTAAAAATATTAATAGAAATTTATACCAAAGGAATGACACAAAAAGAGCTACAAGAAAAAAGTAAAATGAGCCTTAGTACAATTAAAAGGCGTTGGAAATCAATTATAGAATTTTATAATCAAGAACAAGATTTTCTGATTGCTGCTTAACAAACCTTCCATTGTCGATTTATTGATTTTTTATAATAGACTTTACCTTTTGTACAGTTCCCAAAGACACATTGCATAACTTAGCAGTATTTCTCAAAGACTGACCCTTTTTAAGGTGTTTTACAACGTTTTTATATCTTTGTAACACCACGTTGTCAGATTCAACAGAACCTTTAACTCTCCCTTTGTAAACGCCTTTAGCTTTAGCAATAGAAATACCCTCTCGTTGTCTTTCTAAAAGAGATTCTCTTTCCATTTCGGCAATATTAGCCATTACGGAAATGATTAATTTAAAAGCATGGTTAGGCTTGTCTTTTACTAAACTTTCTATACCTAAGTTATCCACTTTTAAGGTTACTTTCTTATCGTTAAGTATTTCTAAGGTAGATAGTATATCAAATAAATTTCTGCCAAGCCTATCAATACTATGTACTGATATGTAATTAATGTTACTATTTTCAATTTCCGTTAACAGTTTTTTTCCTTTAGGTCTGTCTTTAAAAGGAATAGCACCACTTATAACATCTATAAATAATGATTCATCCTTATGCTTTTTTACAAGTTGCCTCTCAGTCTTTTGATTACTGGTACTTACCCTTATATATCTTGCTTTCATTTCTTTAAAGTTTTGAAAGCCCCCGTTATGAGGGCTTGAATGTTTTACATTAATCTAAAATATTGGTTGTTATGACTGGTATAATCCATCATAATGTCATTTGCCGTTCTATCCCAATCAATATGAATATATGATGGTAAATTGGAACTAAGGTCGCCCGTTTCTTCGAGTAGTTCTTGTGTAAATTCTTGGTCGTTTGAATATTCCCCGCAATAACTTTCACTTACTTTATCTAAAATTTCTTGAATATCATTAGAACCGCCTAAGCAATAAATATAAGCTTCGACTACTTCGTCCTCATAACTGCAACTTTCTATCACTTCAATTATGTTAAAAATATCTTCTGAAATATAAGACTCACTTATTAGGTCTAAACCTTTTATAATTTCAGAGCATTCATAATCTTGAATCATAAACTCTGGGTCATCTTCATCTTTGTGAAGTTCTCGCATTGCTTTTTTCAAATCTTCATAATCTGAATAGTCTTCTAATTTGAGCCAAGCCCCATAAATACTTCCATTGTTGTACTTTGCATAAGTACCCACATAAATTTGTACATTTGTCATGTCTTTAAATTTTAATTTGCGTTAAACATTTATTGATTTGCCTTGTCGTATTCGTAGTACTTCAAGGCTTTTTTATTTAAGTTAAATATACGAAATATTAATTTACTATGCCAATTTTAGGATGGTTATAAATGATATATTTTAATCCCTTAGATAGTGTTCAATTCATATTATTTATTATACTGCGTTTAGACTATAATCTAAAAATAGTACGTTAATTATTTTATGACAATATTATATTTATTAAGATTTTTATTATGGAAAAATATTCCAAATTTCAAGCTGTTTTAAAATGTTGAATTTGGTTATGCAGGGGGTATTCAAAAAGATTTAATACAAGATTTTGATATGGGGGATTGTCGGTACAGACAGGGGCAAATATGCAATTTTTTTGAACCGACATTACCCCACAAAAAACCATATAAAGAAATTTTGAAAAATTCAAAAAATGAAATAAATAAAACTTCTTCAATCTCACATATAATAAGCGATTCGAAGAATTGGAAATTTTAAAATTATCCAATTTTAAATATTAAAGTTATTTTGTTCTGAACGTGGATTTTGGGCAAAAAATGGCATTTTGGGCAAAAAGGGGGTTATCAAGGTGTTTTTGCTTAAAAAGGCATTTTTTTGATGATTATTAAAGACCTACAAAAAACCATACAAGGTAATTTATAAATCAAATTTATTAAATCAATAAAAATCCAACTATATCAAGGAGTTCAAGCATTTTTAAAGCAAAATTATAAGATGTTTAAAATTTAAAGTTGTTCAATATCAGTTATAAATTTAGTGGTAAAAACAAGCTAAATCACGGTTTTCAGGGTGCATCCTCACAAAAGAGCATAATTATTACTAAAAAGTCCAATTTTTTCGATTAAAATGAAGTGTCTAATTGAATTATAAAAAAGTTTTTGATAATAATCCTTTTGACAATAAAATTATGAAGTTTATTTATGAAAAAAAATCTTTTTTTATGGAAATGGCAATTTTCAACAAGGCAATTCATCCAGTAATTCAATTTCATTAATACTTGGTATCATACACATATAAACACTCTTAATTTTGCTATTTCCATACTCCATTAAAAGGGTGGCTGTTTCAGTTTTACTTTTTTTAATCAAATCAATTTGATAAAGTGCGATACAGTTTTCATTTCTAAACAAACCCAATCTGGCAACTACTTTTGATTGTGAATTTCTTATAGTTGAAAATTTGCCTTTTAAATAATCCAAATATTCTGCTTTGGACTCCATTTGGCTAAAGACCTTCTGAGAGGTATATTTAAAATCTTCTGCTAAATGTATTTCTATATATGCAATATCTAAATTATTAAATGCCTTTGCATATTCGGTTGCCAAATCTTTATTTGTCATAGAATAAATTATAGCTTATTGAGTTATTAAAATTATTTTCTTTCGTTATTTAATCTTTCTGCGTGATTAGAAACCTTTATAACAGCTTGTTCGATAGAATATTTGATTTGTTCATTACTTAATAGAATATTTGGGTTGGAAGTTTCATAGACAGTTTTAGTTATTTCCTTTTTTTGATTCTCAATTAGCACTTTCATAAACCTTTTAAGATAATCTGGGTTCTCTCTAATTTCAGTTGAAGCTTTTTCTAATCCTAAAGTTAATGCTCTATATAATCTATCCTCTGCAAGTTTTTGCAAATCGTCCATTGCTTTTTGCTGTTTGTTCATAACATTTTTAACGCTATCCATTGTTACTCTGTTGATATGAGACTTTGGCTTTGTTTTGTTAACTGCCTTGTCGGAAATATTAAATATTATTATAAATACAACTACCGCTATTCCAATATATACAAATGCCATAAATACACTTTTATCATTATCACTTTATTAGTTACTCAAAGAGAATTGTTTTAACTACACCTCTTATATCTTCCTCGTATATAACAAAGTATTGGCTACTATAATCAGAATTATATAATCTACCTATTATGGTATAATCGATACCACTTAAATTGTCTAAATCTTTAACAGTCAATACTGCTTTTGTTGCTTCTTTGTCTATCCTAATTGCCTTTTGGATATATGAGTTTGGATCTGATTCATCTGTTTCTATTGTACCATCTTCAAAGTGTATTTCCAATTTAACTATAGCTTGCGCAGGTGCATTGCCCACACTAATAACAAACCAGGCATCCTCGTTGTTCAGAGGATAAATAGTGTTTACATCAAATAGGCTACAATTTACCCAATCATCTTGCTGTTTAGTATAAACAGCACTTTGGTTTATCCTTTTGATTTCTGTATCTGAAACCTTTTCAAACTCATATTCTGTTCTTGTTGCCGAAGTATTATCCGAATTTGACCTAATTATGGCAAAAGAGTAATAACTATCGGTTATTTCTTCTTCATAACTGATATTAAAGCTTCCTGCTTCATCTCCCATACAAGATTTATCACATAATTCAATAAAACAGAAGTCATCAGTAGAAAATTCATATCCTGCATCTATCCAAGTACTTGCTAACCATACGCCTCTTATCCACTCTGGTGGATTTAAAGTAGAATCATTATTTGAATCTGTATTATTATCGGACGTAGTTGAACAGCTTAAAATTATAGTAATTACTATAACTAATAATAATAGATTTTTTTTCATTGGTAGGTTTTGAGGTTTATATAATGTCTAAGCAACAATTCATCTTAGAGATAACCATAAGCTTAAATTCAAATATATAAATAATATTTCATACAGGGCATATAAGCCCTCTGGTTAATGAAACCAAAAATATAATTTGTGATTCATTCAACTAATCATGTCATTAACCAAAAAAGAAAAAGAATATTTAAAAAAACTTGGTAAGCGTATCGTCTATATAAGAGATGAGAAAGAAATTAGTCAAAAAGAACTATCCGACATTCTTGATATGGATGATGGGTCTCTAAGGCGTATTGAATCAGGTAGAACGAACCCTACCACAACTACCTTGTTAAAAATCTCAGAAGCTCTTGAAGTAGAAATGAAAGAATTATTTAAATTCCATTAATTGTTCAGGAATATCGGGTTCATGTAAATATATTTTATTGCCAAGTTGCACATAATCCTCATTTGAGTTTAAATAAAAATAAAATCGTATAATATCATACTTTTCATTATAAGTCTTTTGTGTCTTTTTCAAAAGAGCCTTTGATACAGCAAAATTATTTACAACTTCATTTCTTGAAACACATTCGAGGATTTTCATGTTAGGCAGATTTAACTCAACTTTTTCTTCATTGATTAATAGGTTATCAACAACTAAAGAACCTACTTTTAATATAACTTTATCTATATCAACACTCACTTCATAGCCTCTCGACCAATGGTATTTCATATTTCCATTACTTTCTTTTCCTGCATTATATGCATTAGCATATTTCTGGCTAAAATCAGAGTTTAACTGCTTAAATGTTACTATCAATTTCATTATTTCTGGATTGAATTAGCAAGTTTTATTAATTCATCTCTATTTACTTTGAAACCAAACAATCTTTCTATATCTAAAGCTTGTCTTTCTAATGTTGGAGTATCTAAAAATAATTCCCACAAATTAGTAACTCCCTTGAATCTATTTAATGCTTTTCTATCTTTATACAAGTCATAGAACTTGGATAAAATAGAAGTTGAAAAGTTAGTAACATTCAAATCCTTTGTGAAATCCTCAATTTTATTTCCGTCCAAAATATTTTCTACAGCTTTATTTAAATTTGATTTATCTTTTAAATCCCAAAAATGAAATGCCAATCTATTTGAAGTTGTTTTATACTTTTTACTAAATGCTTTCCAAAAAGATTGAAACTCATCATTTATTTTCATTTGTTCCCTTACACTATCACATTCATCTAACCTTTTTTCAATATCAACAAATGACTTTCTTAATTCTGTAAAATCATTTCTTAATTCAATTAATTTTTCAGGAATTTCCTCTTTGGTTTTACATTTTGAAAGCAAAATAGCCACAAGAGGTGGTATTGGTATTTTTTTATATCCAACATATTGATTCAAACTACCCAACTTCTCATTATATGTTTTTGCAAGAATATCATACGTCTTGTTAGGAACGCCAAGTGATTTATTAACTTCAATATCCGATTTAAAACCTCTAAAGGGTAAAGCTGTTTGAAAGATAGAGTGAGACAAAGTATTATACATTCCATTCAAAAGTTTTGGAAAAGTAGTTTCAGTTTCAAATACTGCTAACCTTTTCTTTTCTCCGTTAACCTCAGAGATACCATGCCACAAATAAGAATATTTTTCAGTCTGTCCTTTAAAGTATGCCTCTTTAAAGTATTTGTCGTTTATATATTCTGAATTTTGTTTTTGAAATTCAACAAGAATATTAGACTCCTCCTTTTTGTCTTCGGGGTTATTCATGTCTTTTACAAATTTCACTACTCCTTTGTCAATCCAAACTGGCCATCCTATTAGCGTGACTCCTTTTGGGTTTGTCAGTACCAAGTTAGTTATAGGTCTTCCGTCTTTAAACACTTCCTTAGCAATACAAAAATGATGATCCCATTCTTGCTTTGAAACCAAAAAAACTTCATTCAGAACAAAGGCTTCAACAAAAGTATTTAAATTAAATATAAACTTATGGTCAGCCTTTCCATAGCCTCCAATTATGAAGTCAAGCTCACTTAATAATCCGAAATTATAATAAGCAGTATTGTAAGGAAGTTTTATTTCTTTTGGATTTTTGTAGCTTTTTAAACTCTGAATTGGAAGACTCATAATTATTATTTTCTTTTCTAAAAATATCAAATATTAGTAATTAAATACCTGATTCTTAATCAAGATTATTTTTTTGTTTTTTCTCATTCAAATATATTGCTTTTCCCACATAAATTATGTAACATTAATTAATGAAAAATGATGGTAAAAATTTTGAAAAATTAACCAAAGAGTTCTTCTCTTACCTATTCAACAAGTTAGGCTATATAATCCATAAAGAGCGTATTCAATTTAGTGGAACACAAGACGGTTTTGATGTTCAATTTGTTATTAGTGAAAATTTAAAAGAGAGGTCAATTTATATTGAATGTAAAGACTATTCAACAGATTTAAAGTTTGGACCTATTTATGCTAAAGCTATTGATTTAGAGTCAAACTATAAATTTAACAAAAATGATTTAGTATTATTTATTAGCCCAAGAGCTAATTTTCGTAATAATAGAAATGCCGAAAAGACTGAACCTGTATTTGACAAATTCTCTTTTACAACAAGACTTTTAGACCAAGCAAATGGAGTAGAAAACTTATTCGCTCTTAATAAAGACATATATAAAGAAATTTACAAACGTGAATGTAGTCTCAAAATAAATGAAAACGAGGAAATTGAAAAGTTTAAGAGCATCATTCTTTCAAGAGGAAATTTTAGGAAAATCATAGTTAGTGAAGAGGATAAAGAAAAATTTATTTCAAATGCCAAAAAATGTTCAAATTATATTCCTCGAAGTTTAATTAAGGAAAGAAAAGCTAAGAAGTCTCATAGATATTTATATTACGAAGAAGATGATTCAGATAATCTAATCTCAATAGTTAATAACAATATTTTAAACTCAAAAAATGACGGGTTGGCATTGTTAGGCAATCCAGGCTTAGGTAAATCTGTAGAATTAGCTGAACTGGCACATTACTTTTGGGAGAATAGAGAAGAAACGAATACTATTCCTTTTTACAGGGTAATAAACAGTTTTACTGTTGATAGTAAAATAAGTGATTTTCTGCCAAAAGACTGGGATAAAATACCTAACCTTTTGATTGTTTTGGATGGCTTGGATGAAATATCATATATAAATGAGTTCAAGGCTAAACTTCAAAACTTCATTTCTGATAGCAAAGATGAATTTCAGAATATTTATTTTGTTCTTAGTTGTAGAACCAACATTTATGAAAATATTGTAAAAGGAATACCAAAATTTGAATGCTTTTTTCTTGATAGTATAAGTTATCAAAGTGCAATAAATCATTTACAGTCGGCATTCAAATTTCCCCGTAAAGTAATTTTAGGCTTACATGTTAATGAAGACCAAAGAGAGTTTTTAGAAAACCCCTTTTATTTAAACCTTTTCGGAGAATACTATTCGGAAAATTCCAGTTTACCAAAAAACAAAACTGACCTAATTGAAAAATACGTTGATAAAAGATTAGAGGAAGACAGGGTTAGAAAGTTTCAGAATAAAGAATATGATAAGTCTATAATATTTTCCGCATGTAAAAAAACTGCATTAACCATAGAGGCAATGCAATCAAGAGTGATTGAAGATTCCGAACTAACAATGTTAATTCCAAATCATAAGGCAGAACTAATTAATTCTTGTTTTATCGAAAAAGTTTACAACACAGATAAATGGCAATTTGAGCATAAAAACCTTCAAGAGTATTTTGTCGCAAAAGCTTTGATGAAGCTTCCATTTAATGAAATCATTAGCTTTATTTGTCTTAATTCTGATAATAATAAAACACACCCTTCATGGTTAAATTCAATATCCTATTTGATTAATGATTTAGAATCAACTGATGAAACTTACATGAATTTAACTGAATGGCTTAAAAAATACGATTCAGAAGTTCTATTTAAATCTGATTCAGACAGAATATCTAAAGACATAAGATCAGATGTTTTTCAAGATTATTTTATTAAAAGATGTAAGGTTAATACTTTATGGATAAGGACTAATGATAGTGAAACAATAAAAATTGCCAAGTTTGGAGACGACGTTAAAAATATTGATTTTTTAATCTCTGAAATAAATGACATAACAAACCATAGAAGAACAAGAATATCTGCTTTTGATTTATTGTCTCACATGAATTTGAATGAAAGAGAAAAAGAAATAAAAGCTTTAATCTTAAAATATTTAGATGATAATAATGAGGATTTTGATTTAGATGGTAAATCAGATTTATTGAGGTTTGTAAAACGATTAGAATATCATTTAGATGAAGAGTTTTTCACAAAACTATTATCTAAGATTCAAGAAAATGATTATTACAGAACATTTACTTCCATATTAGAGTGTTTTCAAAAAGAGTTATTTATTAATGAAAAATCCGTTGACCCTAATAATCATATCGATTACATTAAGAAAGTAGCTAAAGTAATAAGTGGTAAAATAGAGCGAAAATATCCTAAAGACAGGAATATTTCTTCTAATGAAAGACAAAATTTGAATAATGTCCTTTTACAATTTCGTGATATAGATTCATTTTTATTTGCTTTAGATTTTCTTCTAATAAGAAAAGATAATTATCATCTTAACGAAAGTGAAATTACAGATTCAGTTAAAAAACTATCTGCAATGTACTCTACCGATAAAAAGGTTTTAGATAAAGTAGTGAATTTTATTTATGCTGGAATTGAAAAAAGACAATACCTTTTTGATTTTGAAAAGAGTTTTTCAGAGTTTTTCAAAATCACAAATACACAACATGAAGCCTTTTTGAAATTTTATGATTTACGAAATAAAATTGGAATGCGATTTATGTCTGATATAGCTACTGAAAAGTGTATTGAATTTTTATCAAAAGAATACAAAAAAAATAACATTAATGATATATCTGTACTGCATTTTAGAAATAATTTGAGTTGGAGAAATTTTGAATTGGCAGTAGAGTTTCAAAATCTTATTTTAAAGGAGTCAAACTATGATTTTAAAGGAGATATTTTAGAGAAAAAAAAGAGAAGTGAATGGAAGCAACTCCATGAAACCAAAGAAATGTTGAATTTTAATTTATTATTTGATAAAGACAAATTAATAGAATTAGTAAAAGTTTTATTTGAAAACCTTCAATCAGAAAAAACAAGTTGGGAGAGTCTTCATGAATTTGAGAAAATATATTGGGAGACTCTTGAATTACAAAAGTCCATTCCTCAATTAGTCATTAATATTGTCCATGAGACATTACGCCTTTCTGATTCTAAACATGTTGCATGTGATGATGTTCTTAAATTAGTCAACAGGAAATTATACCTAATAAAGAAAATTAAAGAAGAAATACATTCTAAGCGCAACAACAGACTAAACAAGCCCATAAAGATTACAAAAGAGCAATATGATTTTATCAATAATTGGTGCCAAGAATCGATTAAATCCATAAAACTTGAATCAGAATCTTTATTAGATAAAGAGGAATGTGATTTTCTCTGGTATTTTAGAAATCTACTTAATTTAAAGTATCCTGATGAAATCCTTTTAGAATTATTGGAGGTTGATGGCACAATGAATTTTAACGGACAGCATCATGGTATTGGCTATATATGTGAAATATTAGATAAATCAACTGTTGATGACAGGATTATTCGAAATATTGAAAAAGGTATTAATGTTGAGCAAATAAGAAAAAACCACTTTATCTATGCTATTGATAATCGTTTAAGAAAGGCTTATCCTAAAATAGAAGATTACTTATTAGATAATAATCAAAACCATTACTTTAGAAAAGAAATCTTAAAGAAATACTATCAAATTAACCCTTCTGTCGATTTACTTAAAAAAATCGCAAACAAAAATATGCAAGAAGAGATTACAGATGATATAGTATGGACAATTTTTGACATTCTAATTGAAAATAACCAAAGTGATTTCATTATAGAAAAAATACTGTATTACTATAATGCAAATGATGAACACTTAAAAGAGTTAATCACTATTAAATATCTCATTAAATCTAATTACGAAAAGGCGTTCCTATATTTTAATAATTGGATTAAAGAGCAAAAGATATTTACAAGAAGGACAAAAAACAGTTTACGTACAGAGGACTTCCCTAAGCATAACAACCCAAAATCAATCCCATATATAATTGAATTAATTAAAACTTATTATGAAAAAAATGAGTTTAAATTCGATGAGTATAGTAACCCTATAAGGTTTATTGTTGAATCAATTAATGCTATTGCTCAAAACAATTCCCCAGAAGTGTGTAAACAACTTATTGAAGAGTTAGAAAAATGTAGAAAACCACTTGACAATAATGAGCATGACCTATACTATATCAATTCAACCTTATTGGATTTAAAAGATATATGTATAAAATTAGAATCTAAGCCAATGTCCTTTCCTTCTATAGCAAGGAAAATAGATAAATTTCAATACTATTTTGTATAGAAATTATCAAAAATAATTAATTATCATTATTGAATTAAAACTTTAGCACCTTTAAAATACTTTATAAAATTTATCAAATTATTATATTACGAATTGAAACAACCCTCTCAACTTACTTAAACAAAGAGAGTTGTTTATAACTTAATCAATATATAGAACGTCTTTTACATTCTTGCTTAATGATTATCCTCTTTGATTTCGATTTATTGATTCATTTCCATTCCTTGGTCATACTGACAACAACCAGGCAAATCCTTATATGCGTCTTCACTACCAGAAACTTTTTCGGTATCATAACCTGAAGCTGCAATAGCGTTGTGAATAGCCATTGCATCAGTTTTAGAATCATCAAATGTCACATCTATTTTCTTTTTATCTACATCCCATGTTGCCTTAGCAACCCCATCTACACCTTTGGCTGCTTTTTCAATAGTCTTTTTGCACATCCCGCAATTTCCTCTTACTCCAAAAGACAAGTTTGTCATTGCCATTTCATGAGAAACTTCGGTGGTTGTTTCTGCTTTTTGCTTTGTCTCACTTTTGCAGCTTACTAAACTTATGACTGCAATTACAGCCGCACTTAAAATTACTTTTTTCATTGTTTTAATATTTAATTGTTATTATTCTATTACTTGTTTCACTTCTCCGCAGGTAAGCATGGCTTCCCCAAAATACGGATTGATTACTTTTTCTTCTTTACTCAACCAAAATGCTCCATTATTACTGTCTGCCATCGGACAGAATTGATAATAAACCTTTTCGTTTATACCGAATAACTGAAGAGCCTTTACCAAATGCGATGACAAATGTTTAAAATGATTTCTTTGTTCTTTAATATTTGATATGTTTGAAATTGAATTTGCTGAAGTTTTTAATTCTTTTTCTAAGGTCATCCAATGACTATGTGCATTATCAGTTAACAATTTCATATCAACCTTTCCTAAATTAGATAGAAACGATTTTGCATATTCAATCACTTCTTTAGAATCCTCGTTTACCAAAGCATCTTTCAATTTGATGTAATCATTAAAAACGGTTTTTAATTGATTTTGAAAATCTTCTGACACTTCTATTCTTTCATTCATATTGGAGTGATTTTTAGTTGTATTCGAAGGTTTTGAATCCATACCAAGATGTCCTTCATGACCAGTCATTACCTTACCACCTTCTTTATTCATCATGGACTTTTTACCTTGTAATTGCGCAGCAGCATCTACAGTAAATGTGCCATTAGTTACAATTTCATCTCCATTATTAACTCCTTCTAATACTTCATAATTTTCTCCAATTCTGCTACCCAATACTACTTCTTGGAGTTCAAAAACAGGTTCGTTAAGGCTCTTCTTTAGATACACTACAGAGCGTTTTCCTGTCCATAAAACAGCACTTGAAGGTATTACAGATATATCCCCTTTAATTGCGTTAGTAAGCTCTATGTTACCTTCTATAAACATGCCTGGTTTAAACAAATCCTTTCTATTATCTAAAACAGCTCTTAACTTGATAGTCCTTGTTTTAACATCAAGCGTAGGATCTATAAATGAAACTTTAGCTTTGAAAGCTTTATTAGGATATGCATTAGTTTTAAAAGATACTTCCTGTCCTTTCCTAAACATGTCTATTTGATTTTCATAGACATCAAAATTTGCCCAAACAGTGTTTAGATTGGCTATTTTTAACAACGGTTGCCCTTGCTTTATATAACTACCTTGTTCAACTAATTTTTCTGATACCGTTCCAGATACAGTAGCGTAAACAGAAACGTTATCCTTTACTTTACCAGATGCTTCAATTTGATTTATTTGGGTTTCTGATAGTTTCCAAAGTTTTAACTTATTACGAACTGCTTTATACAATTCTGGTTGAGATTCTTTTAAAGAAGATGCTGTAATAAGCTCTTGTTGGGCTGCAAATAATTCTGGAGAATAAATAGTTGCTAACAATTGCCCCTTTCTTACCTTTTCGCCTGTGTAACTGATATTTAATTTTTCTATTCTACCAGAAAAGTAACTGACTTGAACTACGTTTGATTCTTCATTTTCAATTATTTTCCCTGAAAGCTTTACAGTATTACCTTCGGCTTTACTATGACCAATAATAGATGTTTGAATGTTAGCCAATGCCATTGCATTTTTAGTCAGTTTAAATTGGTCTGCTGTTAATCCATCGGCTCCAGCTTCAGCAGGAATTAAATCCATGCCACATATTGGACAATCTCCTGCTTCTGGTTGCATAATTTGTGGATGCATAGAACATGTCCACATTTGATTTTTTTCTACTGCTTCGTTATGATTATGTACTGTTTCTTCATTGGAGGCATTACCAAAAAGAAACCATCCTAACAGAAGCCCTACAACTAATATTCCGATATAAATTATATATTTTTTCATTTTAAAATATGTTTAATAGCATTAGTACCGCCATTACAATCATAATAGCATTTTCAATAAACGTAGCTTCTGTCATGGGTAATTTTAATGCTGTTCCCAAACAAGCACATTTAATAGATTTTTTATCCAATAGAGTTTTAGTAACCCCAACAGTTGTTATTCCTAAAACAATAAGTGTAACAATTAAAGCAATACTTACTTCAAATCGCATTAAGAACATTAGACCCAAAACTGTTTCTATAAACGGATAAACTTTACCATAAACAGGTACTTTCTTAGCTAATGGATCGTACATTCTAAACGATTCTGGAAACCCTTTTAAATCGAGCATTTTAAAGAAACTAAATACGATATAGAACAATCCCATAAAGTCGAGCATAAAAGAGACCCAAGACCAGTTTTTATAATGTAATAAAATACTTGTTGATACTATATAAAAGATAATAAGCAGTAACGGCTTTAATTGTTGTAATTTGCTTTTTTCCTTTTCTATTTCATAGCTTAAAGCTTCTGCTGAAGCAAATACATTTTTTTCTGTAAGTATATATTTTTCTGGCAAAGCTTTTTGAAATACGTTAGTATCTATATGACTACTCATCATTATTTCAGCTTCTCCCTTTTCAAGGTTTACAATAACATCTGTCACATTATTTATTTCACTTAAAGACTTCTCAACTGAAGCTTTACAGTTTCCACAAGTCATACCTTGTAAATTATATGTATGTTTCATTTTTTATATAGTTAAGTAATTAATAATTGTTGATTGAACATAATAGTTCTTCACAGATTCTATTTGATTGATTTGAAACTTTAATTGCAATTCTTGAATGTCTAATACATCATTAAAATCAATCGTTCCTGTTTCATAACTCTTTATCAAAATTTCTTCTGCATCTTTTGCCTGTTTTAAATTTTTAGTTTGGGTGTTATTACTAATTCGTGCAGCTATTCTATTATTAATCGCTTTAGATAAGGCTGTTTCTAAAACGTTTTCTCGCTCCTGCTTCTTAAATGTAATCTCTTGTTGCTTTAAAGCATTCTGTCTGGTTTGTGACTTGTTTTTCTTATTGAAAATTGGAATTGAAAGCGATACCATTGGCATAACAATATCTTTTCCATTATCACTAAAATTCATATTTGGGCGTTCTGAAACCGAAACATAATCCAACCCAAAACCAATCATGGGCTGACTGTCTTTTTGATTTAATAATTCGGATTGTTCTACAGATTGAAACAATTTATCATACTTTGTCAATTCTGGATGTAATGCTAAATTTTCTGTTTCATTTAAGGCATCGTTTAGTGGTATAATTAATTCATTTACTAAATCAATTTCAATAGACTTTTCTCTATTTAAAAGCTTGTTAAAGGTTGTTTGTTCTGCTAAATACATCTGCACCAAAACTTGTTTAGATTGTTCTAACTCGTTCTGTCTCATTTGCAACCTTAATACATCAACCGCCGAAGCCTTAGCAACTTCAAGAGATGTTAAAGCCAACGTTTCGTAGGTTTTAAGTAGAGCTATATTCTCATCAAAAACTCTTTGTTTTGTTTTAAGTGCATAAAGGTTATAGTAAGATTGAGATACAGAAGCTACCAATTTTCGTTTTGCAATCGTAATATCTTCATATTTAGCATCTGCTAACGAGCTAACATAATTTTCTCTGGCAGTTATAGAACCAAACCAGGGCATCATCTGTTTTGCAGAAATTTTAAAACGTTGCGCACCAGTTCTTGTCTCAGGTTCACTTACAAAATAGCCCACTCCAAATTCGGTATTTGGAATGGTATTAACCTCATTTACTTTTTCTGAAGCAATACTATATTGTAATTCAAATTTTTGAATCTCTGGATTATTCGCTAATGCTTCATTTATTAATATCTCCAACTGTTGTCCATTTGAAAAACTGAATGTCATTAGACCAATAAGTATAAAAATTAATCTTTTCATTTTGCTACTTTTTTAAGTTGTAATTCTGCTTTCCAACTGTATAAAACTGGAACAACAAATAGTGTGATTAAGGCAATAAGCATACCTCCAAAACTTGGAATTGCCATAGGAATCATAATATCACTACCTCGCCCTGTTGATGTCAATACAGGTAATAATGCCAATATGGTAGTTGCAGTAGTCATTAAACAAGGTCTAATACGCTTTTCTCCTGCTTCTACTACAGAAGCTCTTACAGCTTTCTTGTTAGTGGGTTTATTTCTATCAAATATTTGCGTGAGATAAGTTGCCATAACTACCCCATCATCAGTTGCGATACCAAAAAGGGCAATAAAACCAACCCAAACAGCTACACTTAAATTAATAGGATGCATCTGAAACAAGTCTCTTAGGTTTTCGCCAAAGAAATTGAAGTTTAAAAACCAGTTTTGACCATATAACCAAATCATGATAAAACCTCCTGCAAAGGCAACCGCTATACCAGTAAACACCATAAAAGATGTTGCAACTGAACGGAACTGAAAATATAGGATTAAGAAAATAATGAACAATGCCAACGGCACGACAACTGATAAGGTTTTTTCTGCTCGTAATTGATTTTCATAAGTTCCAGTAAATTGATAGTTAATCCCTTTTGGAACTACTAATGCTCCTGAATCAATATTTTGCTGAATTAAGGCTTGTGCGCTTTCAACAACATTAACTTCCGCATACCCATCTAATTTATCGAACAATACATAACCTACTAAAAAAGTATCCTCGCTCTTGATGACCTGTGCGCCTTGTTCGTAACGAATCGTGGCTAATTCACTCAATGGAACTGGACTTCCTTTTTCAATTGGGATATAAATGTTTTTTAAATCTGAAGGATTACCTCGTAACTCTCTTGGATAACGCACTCTTACTCCGTAACGTTCTCTACCTTCAACAGTTTGAGTTAATACCATACCGCCCACAGCAACCTTTAAAACGCTTTGAATATCTTCTATAGAGATACCATAGCGTACTATTTTTTCTCTATCTATATCAATCAATAAGTATGGCTTACCTACAATTCTATCAGCAAATACTGCTTCAACCTTAACACCTTCTGCTTGTTTTAAAATATCTTCTAACTCAACCCCAAAAGCTTCAATTTGCTTTAAATCTTGTCCTTTAACCTTTATTCCCATTGGTGCACGCATGCCTGTTTGTAGCATAACCAAACGTGTTTCTATGGGTTGTAACTTAGGGGCTGATGTAACTCCTGGTAACTTGGTTACACGTACAATTTCTTTCCAAATGTCATTAGGATTCTTTATTTCTGGTCTCCAGTTTCTATAAAACTCTCCGTTATTATCTTCAATTAGCTGTTCTCTAACTATATCAGAATTTAGTACAACGTTTTTATCAGAGCTATTGGGGTTTGCTACAAAACTTCCATCTTTCAATTCAAATAAACCCTCTTCGTTAACCTTATAACGTTGACGCTCTCCATTAGGATTCAACATATATTCAGGTTTATATTGAATCATGTTTTCATACATTGATAATGGAGCAGGGTCTAAAGCAGATTGTGTACGACCTGCTTTCCCAACGACTGTCTTTATCTCTGGAATGCTTGCAACAGCCATATCTAATTGCTGAAGCACTCGTTTGTTTTCTTCCACCCCTGAATGTGGCATGGAAGTTGGCATCAACAGAAAAGACCCTTCGTTTAATGATGGCATAAATTCTTTTCCTGTACTTTTCATTATGAAGAATCCTCCAATTACTATAAGTGTCGGGATTGATAGAAACAAAAACTTATTTGCTAAAGCCCATTGTAAAATACGAGTATAGTACCTTCTGAATAATGTAAACACACCTAATAAGCCAAAGCATATTAACCCTACAAAAATGAGATTCCAAAAAATGCTTTTATCAACCCCTAAAGGTCTCCAATATTCAGCAAGAAGAAAGACGATTGTTACTACCGAAATAACAATATTTATAAGGTTTGTTCTTTTTTCTGAAAGTTGCTTATTAAATTTTAATAAAGCCGTAATACCAAATGCTATTAATATAAGACCGAGCCAATATCCAGATATTATAGCTACGAAACCCATTACAACTAAAAGACCATTTATTACATAACTGGATGTCTTTTTTAAGTTCTTCTTTTTAAATAAAAATGCTGCAAATGGCGGTATTAAGAATAAGGCAACTATTATTGAAGCCGTTAATGCAAAGGTTTTTGTAAATGCCAAAGGTCTAAACAGTTTCCCCTCTGCGCCAATCATTGTAAATACAGGAATAAAACTAATTATAGTGGTCATTACTGCGGTAACGATAGCACCTGAAACTTCAGCAGTAGCATTATACACAATAGTATTTATTGGTAACTTATTTTCACTTTCATCTAAGTGTCTTATAATATTTTCAGAAAGAATAACACCAACATCTACCATTGTACCAATAGCAATAGCAATACCAGACAAGGCAACAATATTTGCATCAACTCCAAAGAGTTTCATTGCAATAAACACCATTAAAACAGCAACAGGTAATAACCCAGAAATAAGAACTGAAGCTCGTAAATTGAAAACCATAATAATGATGACCAAAATTGTTATCAATATCTCTAAAGTTAAAGCTTCATTAAGTGTTCCTAACGTTTCTTGAATCAATTCTGTTCGGTCATAAAAAGGCACAATAGTGAGTTGGGACGTTCTTCCATCACTCAATACTTTTGAAGGTAACCCTGAACTTAACTCACTTATTTTTTCTTTTACATTTGTTATAACCTCCATTGGGTTTGCCCCATAACGAGCCACAACTGCTGCTCCAACAACTTCAGCACCTTCTTTGTCTAAAATACCCCTTCTTGTTGCAGCACCTAAAGACACTTTTCCAATATCTTTAATTCTAATTGCTGTAAAGTCTTCAGAAACCACAACAGCATTTTCTATATCTGCGATGGATTTTATATAGCCTAAACCCCTAACCAAATATTCTGCTTGGTTAATCTCTAAGGTTTGTGCGCCTATATCTTTATTGCTTTCCTTTACTGCCTTTACAATATGATGCAAACCAATATTGTATTGTCGCATTAATTCTGGGTTAACATCTACTTGATATTCTTGAACATATCCACCTATTGAAGCAACTTCTGAAACACCACTTGCTGATGACAAAGCATACTTTACATAGTAATCTTGAATACTTCTTAATTCATGCAAATCCCATCCACCAGTTACATTTCCGTTTTCATCCCTTCCTTCGAGAGTGTACCAAAATATTTGACCTAAGCCAGTAGCATCTGGACCCAAAGCTGGATTTACTCCTTCTGGAAGTAATCCACTTGGTAGTGAGTTTAGTTTTTCAAGAATCCTACTACGACTCCAGTAAAACTCTACATCTTCTTCAAAAATGATATAGATACTGGAAAAGCCAAACATAGATGAACTACGAATGGTTTTTACTCCTGGTATCCCTAATAAAGATGTTGTTAATGGGTATGTAATTTGGTCTTCAATATCTTGTGGGGAGCGACCATCCCATTTTGTGAAAACAATTTGTTGATTTTCTCCTATATCTGGAATGGCATCAACAGCTACAGGGTTACTTGGTAAGAAACCAGTATCCCAATTAAAAGGAGCGTTTACAGTTCCCCATCCTATAAAAAGAACAAGCAATAAAACCGCTACAAGCTTATTTTCTATTAAAAATTTTATGCTTTTATTTAGCATTATATATGATAATTAAACAGTTAGACATTGATGTTGCGACAACATCGAATACAGCAAATTATCCTTATAGCATGTGCTATAGGATAAACAGTCTATTGTTTAAAAATCAAATTAAATAAGTCTCGTCAATTTTGTAGAGTTGCCTTATAACGAGTGGCGGTTTGTATTCTTCGTAAGAAGATACATTTTCATTTAAACCTTCAAAAAGATCAATATAAGTAGATATAAATGAAGCTATAAATACTTGTTGGTCGAAAGTTAATTTATCAAAAGATATTTTTAACTCATCCTGACCTTCAATAGTAATTTGCTCATCTGTGCAACAATTCTTTTTTGTAACACTACAATCAGAACTTGAAGGATTTTGCATTTCCATGCCACAACCTTTTGCTTTATGGAATACAGCAGTCTCAACCAAAGTGTCTCCACAATAATGCATATCTATTGTAAACGACATTGTAGAAAATAAGACTACAAAAGCCATTAAGAATGACATTATTTTATGGAATACTTGTTTCATATCTGATACAAAGGTAGAAAATTTTAACAAATACAGTTTTAATTAACAGAAGTTTAATACCTTAATTTAAACACATTACTTGTGTAATTTAACAACAACTTTTATTTTCTTGAATTGGTGGACAAGGTACATTCCCGTAAGAACAATAAACACAACAATCTCCCTCCTTTGGTTTCAAAACCGTTTTACAATTTTCACACTCATAAAAGAATTGACAGGCATTTGTTGGCATGTCTTCTACTTTTTTATTACCGCAGTTTGGACAAGTGATTTCTGATTTTAATATAGTTTGCATTAGTTTTCTTTTTTATCAGTTACTTTATATCCTGTAGAATTAATTGCTTTCTCAATTTCTAATTCATTTGTTTTGGTAATGTCAAACTCAATGATTGCACTACCATTTTCGTATAATGTTTTTGAGTTTACAATTCCGTTGAGTTTATTTACTTCGTGGTTTATGTGTGTTTCACAACTCGCACAGGTCATTCCACTTATTTTATACTCTGTTGTTTTTATATTTGATTTATCAACTACTATGACTTGTTTTTTGGTGCTTGGATAAAAAACACCTGAATAATATGGAAACGCCAACATAATAACTGCGAATACTGCTACAACTCCTAAAAAGGTTTTCGATTGAATGAATTTTGGTTTTTCATCCGTTTCACATTCGCAGTCTATTTCTTTTTCTGGCTTCAATTTTTGATACCAAGCAAAAAGAAGAACTAATATGGTTAGCCCTATTAAATAAGGTCTAAATGGTTCTATCCAAGAAAATGTTGAAGCTACACCGCTTGTTCCTGCTATTAAAGCCAAAACAGGTGTTATACAACATAATGAAGCAGTAATAGCTGTTAAGATACTTGTAACCGCTAATTTATTTTTCATAATTTCTTTAATTCATTGAGTACAAAAATGCAATTAAAAAGAGTGCAATGGAAGTGCATTTTTAGCTGCTACATTTATCACAAATACCTTTTACAACCAAATTTACATTTTCTGAAATAAAGCCCTCTGGCACTTTTATTTGTGGAATTTTATGGTCGGTCAAACAAGTGGTTTCATTACAATTATTACAATGAAAATGTAAGTGTAAATCGTTTTTTATATCGCAATTACATCCTTCTTCACATAGTGCATATTTCGTAATTCCTGTGCCATCATCAATTTGATGAACAATAACTTTTTCTTCAAATGTTTTAATAGTCCTGTATAAAGTTGTTCTATCTGCTTTTTCAAATGCGTTTTCTATATCACTCAAAGTTACTGCTACCTTTTTTTCTGCAAGAAACTTATATATCAATAAACGCATTGCTGTTACACGAATATTTTTTGATTCTAATAATTGTTCTATTGTTTTCATAACTAATCGTGGTCTTCGTTTCCAAAGGGTTTAATAATAAGTCCTACACTAAAAATAAAACCATCTGTAGGTGCATATATTTCTGGAAAAACAGGGTTTTCGTGTGGGGGTAATACTAAAGGCGAAAACCTACTTTGTCTTCTATCCGTAAAATTTTCAAAATTCACAAAAACACTTCCCAGTTTAAAGTTACGCATTAATAGTAAACCCATAGTAACAAAATCTGTAGTCTCTGTTCCATTAGATAAAAACTGTTTGCCTGTGTAATAGGTTTCATAACCAATTCGCCACTTATCTGACTCGTACATTAATACACTACCTGCATTATGTTTTGCTGTTAATGGCTTTTGAGGATTACCAGGCAAGTAATTAAGTTTAGTATCAATAAAGGCATAGTTTAAAAACCATCGAAAGTCTTTGTAAGTAAATTTAATATTTGTCTCTGCTCCTTTACTAAAAATTTTATCTGGTGCATTTTCAAACTGAAACAAACCATTGTCGGTTGAATTTAAAAGCAATCCATCATTTATTGCTGTAACATAGAATAATTGATTCACAGAAAAACCAATCTCATCAGATAAGCGTGTTTTGTAATTCACATCAAAATTAACACCATAAGAACGTTCTGCATCTACTGTAGATTTGTCTATAGCAAGCACATTTTCAAAATTGATATACTCCGCTTCCTCTGTAAAAATATCTGGAATTTTATAACCTAAACCACCTCCAATACGACTTGAAAATCCATTATCATTTTTATATAGCAACGAAACTCTTGGTAGTGGAAAAAAACCGAAATCATTATTGTAATCTGCTCTTAATCCTGTTTCCAATATCCAATTATCAGATATGTCGTAGATATTATTTGCAAATGCTCCAAAGGTCACATCTTTTTGGTCTCGCTGTAATGGTGTATTATCATTTTCATCAAAGTTTGAAGTATATAAATTAGCTCCAATAATCCAATCTGTTTTTTCTGACGCTTTGCTATATGTGATTTCAGTAAAGGTATTAGTCTGTTTACCATCAAAATTGAAATTAGGAACAGTTAAATTTCTATCGAAAAAAGACACACTATTTTTAAATTGTAATGAGCTAACAGAATCTAATTGGGTTTCATATACAAATTGACTGCTTAATCGTTTTGAATTGTTCTCTTCTGTATATTGATGGATGCCATCTTGACCATTTTCAATTTTGGTAATATCTCCACCAATTCTATCGTCATACGTACCGTTTAACCCAAACCAAAGTGTTGTTTTATCTGATGGATAATAAAACAGTTTAGGATTAAAAGAAATTGATGTTGTTTTTGGTAGGTTACTAAAGCCATCATCTTCTGGGTCGTATGCTTTTTGATAATGACCAGAGCCATAAAGTGAAAAACCAAATTTTTTATTTCGTTTGCTATAAAACACATTGGCTGTACTTCCTAACGCTTGTGTCTGCGTGAGCATTATATCTAATGCAGGTTCTTCATCTGGTGTTTTAGATACCATATTTACCAATCCTGCTATTGCACCACCTCCATAAAGCGTTGATGAACTTCCTTTGATAATCTCAAATTGCTTTAGGTCTAAAGGTGGTATTTGTAGAATACTTAATCCACTTGAAAAACCACTGTATAAGGGAAAACCATCCCTTAAAAGTTGAGTGTACTTACCATCTAAGCCTTGAATACGGATATTGGTACTCCCACTACTTAATGAGGTTTGTTGCATCTGTATTCCTGTGCTTTCTCGAAGTACCATAGAGATATTGGTAGGATTCATTATTGCTTTTTCCCCTAATTCCTCTGCACCAATAAACTCGATACGTGTTGGTATCTTCCTAACTGTTCTTGTACTTCTTGTAGATTGAAGTACAACTTCATCCAATTCATTACCTCTTTCTTTTAGTTTAAATATTAATTCTGTTTTGCTTGGAGCCTGAATTGTGGTTTCCAATGTTTCAAAACCCAAAAAGGAAATTATTATTTGGTGCTGACCGTCTGGTATTTCTGTAAATTTGACAATACCATCAAAATTGGTTACAGCTCCTTTTTCTAATGCTTCAAAGTAAACTGTAGCACCCATTAGAGGCACGTTTTCAGCCTCTATAATGACTTTTATTTGTATGTCTGATGTTTGTGCCTTTAATGATAGGCAAAGTATTAAAATGAGCTTTATGCTCAATATGTATTTATTCATTGAAATTATAATTGTGATTAACTAAATATTTGATTTAAAATCGTGTTATTTTAGCTAATGACTTGTGGCGGTTGCCAGATATTGGAATGTAAATCAAACCTATATATAGGTTGATATGTGAAAATTAATTCGGTAGAAATAGTTAATTGTAAGATAAAGTCATAAGAAACTAAAGGCTCATAGGTAATTGACATACCACAACAATTACAAATACAGGTTACAGGACAAGAATCGTCCGTATCTTCTTGATGATTGTGTTGAACACTAATTTCCTCGTGTTGCTCATCTTCGAGATTTTGTCCATCAGAACATGGCATTGCAGATAAAGCAAATATTGTTATGGCTAATATGAGGCTTAAAGATTTCATCACAGCAAAGGTAAAAATTTAATCATGCAATGGTTGTGCAAAAGGCATTTTGAGTCTATTTAGTATTGCAATCAATATTATTTTAAAATAATTATGTAAATAAAGAGTGTTTCCAAAACATTTTACCTGTAACTAAATAACAGACTTCCTTTTAATGAGTTGAATAATATTCGTTTTCAAAACAAAATAATTTATAAAGCATAGTTTTGTAACCTTACCTGCACATCATCTATTGTTATTTTTCTATGCTTTTCCATTTTAATTGTATTCGCCCATTGTGTTTGCCTTTTTTTAGCATCTACAACATGCAATGTTAAGCTATCCATTAAATACAATTCATCCTCAATAGGTAATTTGTAACTAATTGTAATTTCAAACAGTTTACTTTCGGGCTTCCATTTTACCAGTATGTTCTTTATAAACTTTCTAAATGTTTTTTGTCTTTCTAAAAAAGGTAATTTTAAAGCGAGATACCCCTTAAAAACAGCGTCGGTGTAATTCTTCATAAAATCAGGGTGTGTATCTTCAAAAGGGTAATCTATATATGAATGAGCGATGCTTGTTAGTTCTTCAATTTCTCTTAAAATATTTGTATCTCCTTTAAGCGATTTCAAGCTTTCTTCGATATTAGCTTTCTTTATTTTAATCTCATTTGCTTTACTATCTAACCTTTTAACTTGTCTGAAATATTGTACTTTATTATAAGTGCGGTCTGCAAGGTAGTTTTCTACACTTAACTTGTTATTTTCTATGTTTTTTAAGTCAGCTTCGAGACTTTTAATTCTTGTTTGGAGTTCTTCTCGTTTATCTGAATTATTATCAGAAAATGATTCCTTAACTGTACTGTAGAGATTTCCATATATTAATTTAGTTATTATTGAATCAAGTACATTAACTGGAATGTATTTAGAATTACACTTTTTTTCCTTGTACCTTTTTCCTGCGCATCCATAATAATTTTCAAGTTTATTAGAACGTCCATTTAAAGATTGTCCGCATCCACATTGCAATAAAGGAGTTAGAAGATATTTGTGGTCTGTACTTTTCCCTCTTAGAGAACCTTTATTTCTATTGATATAACTATTATTAGCTTTTTCCCATGTTATTGGGTCAACGACTATGGGAGCATCAAAAAATTCATCTCCCCATCGTCTTTTTCCTTTATAGATTGGGTTTCTTATAATTTGTAAGATAGTGCCAGTAGTCCAAGTAGAATTAGCTTTATCATAAATTCTGGTTTCATTTCTTCCTTTATGAATAATCTTATTAGTCCCCCCAATTTTGTTATATCTGGTAGGAATATCATTATCAATAAGCCAATTTCTAATCTCTGTAGATGTTTTTCCATCAATAAAATCATCAAAGATTTTCTTAACTATTTCAGACTCTTCATTATCAATTTTTAGATAGTTGTTTTTATCTTTTGTGTAGCCATAAGGTAGTACCGCTCCATTTACTTTTCCTTCTTCTGCTTTAGACCTAAGAGTCCCTTTTATTTTAATCGAAGTTAAGTCCACAAAAAATTCATCGGTAGCAGATAAAATATTATGCAAAAGTTTTGAGTGAGGGTCAGTCCAATCAAATCTACCTGATTTGAAATAAAGTTCAACATTTTTTCTTTTGACGATAGCTAAGAACTTACTTTGAGTTTCAATATTACGATACAGCCTACTTGTGTCATAAGCAAAAACAGCTTTAATATTGGAGTCTTTTGCATTTATCTTTTGAAGCATATCCATTAACACAGGTCTATCTTGTAAATCAAGTTTACCTGAACTGGTATCTTCAATAAATAGCAATGGTTCTAAATCAAGTTCCTTAGCTTTAATTCTTCCTTCTTTTTCCTGTTCGTCAATAGATGTAGAATCCCTATCTTTATTTTCTTGTGATTTACGACAGTATATCGCTAACTGCGCCATATATAACTAAACTTTTGTTTGGATAAAGATAGCTATTTAAATTTTTGTTTTACACAAATTTGTTTACAGCTCCAGTAAGTACAACAATATGCTTTTTCATACTTTAAAAATACTAACTTTGGCCTTATGGTCGATAAAAATCTTTTGGAGTATTTAGAATCCTATTTAACCGAGGCAAGACGAGAAAAATTTCAGCGGGTATTGTCGCAACGCACCAAGCATTTTACGGTGGCTACTGAGGATGTGTATCAGTTGCACAACACCAGTGCCGTAATCAGAAGTTGTGATGTTTTCGGTATTCAAGAAGTTAGCATCGTTGAGGAACGGAACTCTAAACGCATAGACAGAGAAATTGCGATGGGCGCACAAAAGTGGGTGGACCTCAATCGGTTTCATTCCGTAAAAGCGTGTATCGGTGATTTAAAAGACAAAGGCTATCAAATTGTAGCCACCACCCCGCATCAAAAAGACTGCGATTTGGACGATTTTGATATTTCAAAAAAATCCTGCTTTTTCTTCGGAAGGGAAACCGAAGGCCTTTCGGAAGAGGTTTTAAATGCAGCCAATTGTTTTTTAAAAATTCCAATGGTGGGCTTTACCGAAAGTTTAAACATTTCAGTTTCTGCCGCTATCATTTTACAACATGTGACTGCTAAGCTGAGACAATCTGATTTCGATTGGCAATTACCTGAAAATGAAATGCTTGAAAAGCGTTTGGACTGGTGCAAAAAAACAATAAAAAGTTATGATGATATTGTAAACCGTTTTTATCAATCCAAAAAATAACTATCTTTATAGGGCTGACTACAAAACCTCCACATCATGATGATTCTTCTTTATCTTCTGATAGCTCTTGTCCTTATTTTTATAATTCTGATGCTCGTGGCGCCAAAGAAATTTGATGTCAAACGAAGTATTCTTGTCGATAAACCCACTCCTGAGGTATTTGACTATTTGAAATTTATCAAAAATCAGGATGAATGGTCGCCATGGAAAAAGAAAGATCCAAAGATGAAACAGGAATATGTGGGCACGGATGGCGAAGTGGGTTTTTTGGCCAAATGGGAAGGCAACAAGGATGTTGGCGAAGGCGAACAGCAAATCACCAAAATTACCGAGAATGAAGTAATTGAATCTCGGCTTCGGTTTTTTAAACCATGGAAATCAGAATCGGATGCCTATTTGAAACTAGAAAGTATTGGCCACAAGCGAACCAAAGTCATTTGGGGATTTAAGGGAGAAAGCAAGCCACCTTCAAATGTGTTTTTCATGTTTTTCAATATGGATAAAGCGGTCGGTAAGGACTTTGAAGAGGGGCTGTTAAGTCTAAAAACAATTTTAGAGAAATAAAGGCTATGGAAAAAAACATGGTAGGCTGGTTTGAAATTCCGGTATCGGATATGGATAGGGCCAAAGCCTTTTATGAGACTGTTTTTCAAGTGAAATTAGATGTTCAAAATTTTGGAGGACTATTGATGGGCTGGTTTCCTTTTGCAGAAGGAAAGGAAGGTGCGGCGGGTACTTTGATAAAACAGGAATCCTATATTCCCAGTCAGGAAGGGACTTTAGTGTATTTTATGAGCGAAGATGTTCAAAATGAACTGGATCGCGTGGAAGGTGCCGGAGGTAAAATATATCAGCCCAAAACCGAAATTTCACCGGAGCATGGTTGCATGGGCGTGTTTATTGATACGGAAGGCAATCGTGTGGCATTGCATTCTAAAAAATAAAGTTGTATTAAATCCTTCTAGAACGGCCACGACTTAAAAGTTTGTATTCTTCGTAGCATTCGCTAATAGCATCCAAAATTTGCAAATCATTAGCGGTTTGAATAAACCCTTTAGAATAGTTGCATTGGCTGACAATTTCATCTAAATCGACACGGTCCACATTCAACAAAGCGGTCAACATTTCACGGTCAAAACGAGAGGCTAGAAGATTTCTAATTTCATCATCCTGCTTCATCTTTTTCAACTTCCGAAGCTCATTGGGTTTTTTGCCAAACATACGATGCAGAAAATCAGCTGGATTAAAAATAGAACCAATTACATTGTTAAGCCCCGAAGGCTTACTGGCTTCATAACCAGTACTTGATAATCCTGAAATACTATAGCGGTAATTATTGTTGATGGAAGGGACTTGCTTGATGTCCACTTCTAAATACCCAGTTAATTTTAATTGGTTGACGACCACTTCTTCAAGTGCCAGGGCCAACTCAGTTAATTCGATAGTAGAACTTCCGAATTTTATCCAGTCATTGGTAACACGCACACGAATGGATTTGAATCCCAGATACGAAAAATGAAGGGTGTCATTGACTTTTGCAGAAATTTCAAATTCACCTTTGGCATTGGTTGTCGTTCCGATGACTTGATTTAAGTTAACGATATTTACGCTTTCCAACGGTTTGTCGGTTGCCGCATTGGTTACCACACCCAAAACACTCGTGTCGTCCTGCCCAAAAACATGTGCAGACGCAAACATAACAAGTAAAATGAGCATATAACTTTTCATAGCAAACTTAATCTGAACATAAAAGTACTAAACAAAACACTAAGTTTCGGGCGTTATTGTTTTAATTTGACTTAAAATTAACAAAAAGTGTACCTAAATCTCGTCGATTTGTCATTCCTGCGAAGGCAGGAATCCACATAAAAAGTTCCATAATGTTAATTTTAGATTCCTGCCTACGCAGGAATGACAAGATATGGCTTATACTTTTCCTTGTTTATTATGATTAACCTTTGTTTCAGTCTAAAACAAATATAGGGTGACGGTTCAAATTCAAACAAGACGGCTACAAACCGAAGTTATCGCCTAGAACGTCTCGGTCTAGAACTCCCAAAATCCCCAGACTTTGAACGCCTAGATTTTGATTTCCCTTCACTTCTGCGACCTCTTCTTTCCGAACCCCCTTTTCCTTTGCGCTCGTCCCTACGTTTACCACCTCGGTTTCTGTCTCGTCTTCTGCCACTTTTACGGTTTTCAGACACTTCAACATTAACAAAACGGCCATTGTATTTAAAGTCGGTAAAGAATCCAAGTACTTTCTCCTGTTGCTCTTTTTCAGTATTAAAAAATGAAAAGGTGTCCTTTGCTTCGACCTTAAATAAGTCATCTTGTCCAAGCTCCAGTACTTCCCTTAAAAAGTCTTTCAAGCTCATCCAGTCAAAACCATCTTTCTTCCCAACGTTTATAAAATAGCGTACCGAATCTCCGGAATCTTTATGGTCATCATTAGATGCCGAAATATTTAAATCCAATGCTTTCTGATAGTAATTATAGAACCTTGAAAATTCAACGGAAAAGAATTTCTTGATCAGTTCGTCCTTGGTGGTATCTTCAAAGAGGGCATTGATATCTCCTAAATATGCGTCAATATCATGGTTTACTTCTGTATTGTGAACCTTTTTAGCCAAAGACATCAATTGTACCTCACAGATTTCCATTCCATTAGGAATGTCCTTCTTTTCAAACTGTTTTTTAATAATGCGTTCAATGCTTTTAATCTTGCGCACCTCACTTTTGGAGACAATAACCATGGATACTCCAGTTTTCCCAGCACGCCCAGTGCGTCCAGAGCGGTGCGTATAGGTTTCTATTTCATCGGGCAATTGATAGTTGATAACATGGGTAATGTCCTCCACATCAATACCACGAGCCGCAACATCCGTCGCCACCAACATCTGTATTTGGTTGTTTCTAAAGGACTTCATTACCAAATCGCGCTGGTTTTGGCTCAAATCCCCGTGTAGTGCTCCAGCATTATAACCATCTTCTATTAGGCGTTCTGCCACTTTTTGAGTATCCCTTTTAGTACGGCAAAACACTACAGAAAAAATATCAGGATTGGCATCGGCCAAACGTTTCAAAGCTTGATAACGATCTCGAGCATTCACCAAATAGTATTCGTGAGATACTTGATTTGTGCTTTCGTTTTTACGCCCAACAGTGATTTCCTGTGGTTGGTACATGAAGTTTTTGGCAATCGACGCGACTTCCTTGGGCATGGTTGCCGAAAATAACCAAGTACTTTTATCATCCGGCGTGTGCGACAAAATATCCGTGATATCCTCCTTAAAGCCCATGTTCAGCATCTCGTCGGCCTCGTCCAAAACCGAATATTCAATTTTAGAAATATCTACTAAACGTCTCCCGATCATATCCTTCATACGGCCGGGGGTAGCCACAATAATTTGTGCGCCGCGTTTTATTTCGCGTGCTTGTTCCGTAATGCTCGCGCCACCGTAAACGGGTACTACGTTCAGTCCTTTGCAGTACTTGCCATACAGTTTCATTTCGCTTGCAATTTGTAGGCAAAGTTCCCGTGTTGGCGATAAAATCAAGCCCTGAGTGGTGCGGCTATTGATGTCAATTTTTTGAAGCATCGGGAAGCCGAAGGCCGCCGTTTTTCCAGTTCCGGTCTGGGCCAAGGCCACTAAATCGGTTTCGGAATTCAATAAAATTGGAATGGCCTTGTTCTGCACCTCGCTCGGTGTTTCAAAACCTAAATCAGTAATAGCATGCAATAGGTCTTCATTCAGACCCAAATCGTGGAATGTGTTCATTATTAGTAATATGCGATTTTTTATGTGGTGTTACATAAAGAAGCAAATCGACATATTTAACCTAAAACTTCCCGTAACACATCCTCACCCTGAGGAATTCAAGGCGCAAAGATACGTAAAAGTTTAAAGTTACAGGTTTAAAGTTTTAAGTCGAAAAAATGCGATGGGCTCCTTCCAATGATTCTGCCCTGATAGCAATCGGATTCATCGGAATTTTAGTTCGACTAAGCTCAGCAGAACTATCGAGAAGTTGGGCGTTACCCTTCGGGTCAGGCTTTCACTACTCAATCCCTCCTCCGTCGGGGATTTCAAACAGGTCGTTCAATCCCTAACGCGGGTGTGCTTGCAGGCTAAAAGGCTTAACCTTTTTAAGGTATTTTTGGGAATTTCGTTTAACGGTAAAGTGTATGATTTCGTTACGTGTTTGATCAACTAATTTTGCAAATACAAACCGAATAGAAAATCCTTGAGGATTTTCGTAACTAGGCTAGAACTAGCAATAAATTATATATGTGTTAGTGATAGTGCTTTCCTTATTTTTTTATCATTTTCATGATTTCATATTTACTATCTGTAGTAATTGTAAGTAAATACACTCCAGTCTTTAAATGAGTTATGTCAATCGATTTTTCCGAAATCTTACCAATGATTGATGAGTGCACCAAATCACCTTTAATACTGAATATATTTATTTGGCACTGACTCTGTTGATCAAAAATCAAATTAATTAAATTAGAAGCAGGGTTAGGATAGAAATCAAACTGGTCTTTATTAAGTAAATCATCTATCCCAAGTGTTTCAACAACTTCAATCGGTATTACGAACTCCTCACTATCCAGTTCTCCATCATTTACTGTGATTGAAATACTAATGGTGCCAGAAAAATCAGAATCAGGAGTTACGGAGTTACCATTCACTAAATAGTTGTCACCTTCGAGTACAACAAAAGTAAAGTCATTTGGATAACTATTATCTATGTCTGATATTTCAAGGTCAGTCAATGCAATTACTAGAGTTTCATTTTTTAGAATGGATGTTACCCCATTGTATGCAGTAATTTGTGGAGGTTCGTTGGATCTTTGAAATTTAGAGATGAAAATATCATTGAGTCCTTCTATTGAAAGACTAGTTTCCAATGGTTCACCTTCTCCAAAGGTGATATTGCTTCTGTAAAAACCAGTAACATAAGCGTTTCCTGACTCATCTACTTGAATGTCTGTTCCTTGTTCCCAGTTTGTTCCTCCAGCGTGTGTAACCCAAATAAATTCACCAGAAGAAGAGAATTTTGCTACAAAAATGTCACTTGATCCCGAGTTTGTGATTGTGGTATCATTATTTTCATTTTTACCAAATTGAATTTGACTGCCATAATATCCCGTAATAAATACATTAGAGGCTGTATCTACAGCCAATCCAATACCACGGTCTCCACCAGTGCTTTCAGCTGTTTTACCCCAAATAAATTCTCCTTCGGAATTGTATTTTGCTACTATGATTTCATCTGACCCTGCTCCTGATAGTTGGGTTTCGTTTTCAGTGCCCTCGCCGAGTATTATACTATCAGTAAAACTACCAGTAAAAAAAACAGATCCCTGTTTGTCTATTGCAAGGTCATTACCAATATCTGCTTTACCAGATTTAAATGGTTCAATAGCCCAAAGAAAGTTGCCTTCATTATCGTATTTGGCAATAAATGCTGATACATTATTATCATTGAGTGTGATTTCATTGGATAGTCCTTCACCAAAAACAACTGAATCAAAATAATTTCCAGTGACATATATGTTTTCTTGTTCATCTAAATCTAAGTTTTTACCAACACTGGAATTCGATCCGCTGTCGACCTTTTGCACCCATATTAATGCCCCATTAGAGTCATATTTGGCTAAAAAGAAAGTCGATTTTTCAGATGTAAAAGTAGTCTCAGTAGTTTCGCCTTCACCAAAGGTCACTGTACCCCAAAAGGTACCAGTCAAATAGACATTGCCACTATCGTCTACAATAAGTGCTTTTCCTCCTGGATTATCATCATTCTCTCCTCCTTCGTTAATTGCCCAGAGCAAATTTCCATTGGAATCATATTTTGCAATGAATATTTCTCCTAATGTACCAGTAAGAGTGGTTTCATTTGTTTGTCCAACTCCGAAAGTGGCCTCTATACCAAAAGTACCTGAAACATAAACATTTCCACTTGCATCTGAGTCAATTGCGTAACTCGTAATACTATTGTTTGAAGTCCCCATCTGTTGAACCCACTGAAGTTCCTGAATGTTATTATATTTTGCGAGAAAAGATCCATTTATATTAAGTGTGGTTTCATTTACTTCGTTTTCGCCAAAAACAACACCTGAGGTTCCTGCGCCAATGGTACCAGTCACATACAAATTACCTGTTTCATCTAAGGCAATACTATTCCCTCGTTCTAAGGAGATAAAGGGGCTATCACCTCCTATTCTTTTTGCAAATATTAGTTCTTGAGCTTGACTGAGGTTTTGACTACAAATAAATAGTAGAATTAGACATATGGTTAAGTAGATTTTTTTCATATTGTTTACTTCTGATTTTGTTTATTATCACTAACTTTAGGATATGCGTCGTTTTAAGGACTTATATTCGACGTTAAACGAAGGTAGTGGAAAATATTTACAAAGTCAAGTAGATTTATGACTTCCTCAAGTTTTTAATTCGTTCCAAAAGTGTAGGATGCGAATAGTGCATAAATACATAGGCCGGATGTGGAGTTAAATTACTCAAACTGTTTTTTGAGAGTTTTTTAAGCGATGTAATTAAAGGGTCCCCTTTATAGGTGTTTTTGGCATAATTGTCCGCTTGGTATTCAAATTTTCTGGAAAATACATTCATTATCAATCCTGTAATTTCAGAAATAGGTGAGTAGAGCAGGGCAAATGCAATCAGCCCAATGTGAAAGCTCGCGATATCAACTCCCAAAGCCTGTGATAACAACGGATTTGATATAAACAAGGATAAAATATAAAGCGTCAATCCCGTTAACAAAATCGAAGCAAACAGGTTAAAAATAATATGCTTCTTTTTATAATGCCCCACCTCATGAGCAAGGACCGCTACAATTTCCTCGTCGTCCAAATCATTGATTAACGTATCGTAAAGCGTCACCCGTTTTTCACTTCCAAAACCTGAAAAATAGGCATTGGCTTTGGTGCTTCGTTTTGAGCCATCAATCACAAAAATCTTATCCAATTTAAAACCAACAGTTTTTGCGTACGCCGAAATTTTGTCTCGTAACGTACCTTCTTCCAAAGGGGTTTGTTTGTTAAACAGAGGTACAATCAGTTTTGAATAAAACATATTCATGAATAAGGTGAACACAGCCATTAAACCCCAAGCGTATAGCCAAAAGTGTTTTCCCGTAGCTTGATAAAACCAGATAATCAACGCTAGAATTCCCCCGCCGATAACAGCCATCATTAGCCATCCTTTAATTTTGTCCATCACAAAAGTTTTCTTCGTGGTTTTGTTAAATCCAAACTTTTCTTCGATGACGAAGGTGCTGTAATAGGAAAATGGAGTGGTTAAAATATCGCTACCAAAAAGAATAATTCCAAAGAAAATTAAAGCGATAATTATGGGATTGTCACTAAAGTTTCTCGCCAAATTATCTATAAACTCAAACCCGTCAAACCATAAAAAACCTAAAGTCAACAATAGTGAAAAGGAGGAAGTCAATAATCCGAACTTATATTTTGTAGCCTTGTACTTTTGTGATTTTTTATAGGCTTCTTCATCATAAACATCTTGTAATTCCTCAGGCAATTTATCATAAAAATGTTTCGCATTTAGCGCATCCAAAATTTTATCCACTATAAAATTGAGGATGATGATGGCTATGATGATGTAGAATAAGCTCTGCGAGTTCATAAATTTCAATTTTTAAACTCCAAATTCCAAAAATGAGTTTGTTTTGGAATTTAGTCCCGATAGTAATCGGAATTGGTTATTGCGAAATTTTCAAAGAAAATTTCGCTGTCTTTTCGCCTCAAAAATAAGAATTCCCGCGGCAACCGAAACATTCATAGAATCGATTTCCCCTTGCATGGGGATGATAATATTTTGGTCAGCGTTTGCCAACCATTCTTTACTTAATCCGATAGCTTCAGTACCCACCACAATTGCTGTGGGCTGTGTAAAATCTTTGGTATGGTACTCCACAGATGCCTGCAAGGCCGCGCAATATATATTGATGTTTTTGCTTTTAAGAAAATCGATGGTTTCTGTCGTTGTTCCCGTGGCAATCTGATTGGTAAAAAGACATCCCACGCTCGAGCGGATAATATTGGGATTGTACAAATCCGTTTTTGGGTTGGCAATGATGACTGCGTCCACATTGGCCGCATCGGCAGTACGTAATAATGCCCCTATATTCCCGGGCTTTTCGGGGGCTTCGGCGACTAAAATTAGAGGGTTTTTGGTTTCGAGTTTCAGGTTGGATAGATTATGGGATTTAGTTTTTGCAATAGCTAAAACGCCTTCGGTGCTATCCCGATAAGCCAGTTTTTGATAGACTTCTTTTGAAATCTCAATGCTGTTTATTCGTTTAGTTGTTAAGTCGTTTAGTTCTTCTATTCGATATAATTCAGGATAAAACAAAATGGTTTCCAACTGGTGTCCTCCCTTAATAGCCAAGGAAATTTCCCGTTGGCCTTCAATTAAAAACGTTCTAGATTTTTTGCGTTCACGAGATTTGTCCCGTAACTGTACAAGTTGTCGAATAAATGGGTTTTGCGTGCTGGAAATGATATTTGTAGGCAAATCTTTACTATCTTTGTTTGCGCAAATTTACTTAAAAATGAAACAATACCTTCTGCTCCCTTTTTTCTTGTTTTTGTAATTTCAATTTTATGGACAAACCGTTCCACCACCACCTGCGGGGTTCTGTACTTACGATGATTCTGTTTGTGATACAAATGAGGATGGTTTAGAAGAATTGGATTTAACTGAACTATACCCATTCAGTAGCTTTTGTGTGCCCTTTGGGGCGTCTGTTAATGAAGCAGATTATTCTTCAATTAGTTATTATTTGACTGCAGAAGATTTAGATAATGAAACTAATGCAATTCTTAACTCAGAAGCTTTTGTGCTTACAAATCCACAGACGATACATTATAGGGTAAACACTATTGATACAAATGCTGTGATTAACCGATTAGATGCTAGTGTTAATCTTAAATTATCAAGCCTTTCTCAAGACCTGTCCATTGAGGTTTGCGATGATGATAATGATGAATCGGCTACTTTTGATTTAACAGTTATAGAGGGTAATCTTTTTTGTGCCGAAGCTCCTTCAAGTTATAATGTTTCCTACTACGAATCTCAAAATGATGCAAGTGCATCAAATAATCCAATTGTGAATCCATTTGTCTATGAGTCGTATTCTAGAACAGTTTATGTTAGAGTAGACAATTTAGATACAGGGGATTTTGAAACCGCTAAATTAAGCTTGGTTGTTTCAGAAGTTAGTATTGGAAACATTGGTGCTGTTTTTATGTGTGATGATAATAATGATGGATTCGTGGGGTTTGATTTGTCAGTAGTTGATGCCCAAGCACTCTTTAATGGAAATACAGATGATGAAGTTTTTTATTATGAAGATGAGGATTTAAATATCCCCATTGATAAGAGCGTATTGTACACGAATATATCCAACCCACAACAAATATATATTAAGGTAGAAAACGAATTGGGGTGTAGCGCTACATCCTCATTTACTATTAACGTAGTCAATATTCCTATTGTCGAGGATCCGGAGCCTGTTATTGTCTGTGATGACGATAACGATGGTTATGCGGTTTTCGATTTGCTTTCAAAAACAAATGAAATCTTAACTACGGAAGAAGGTGTGCAAAATTGGCAGTTAAATTATTTTGAAAAAAAAGACGATCCACTAAATTGGATTGAGGATTACAGAAATTATTATTCCAATTCTAAAACTATATATGTACGGTTATTAAATGCTTCAGGATGCGTCTACATTACATCTTTAGATTTAATTGTACAGGATTGCTCCACTAAAGGGGTCATAGAAATCAATGCTTTTTATGATGAAAATCAAAATTCTACTTTCGATACCGATGAGATCAACTTTTTAAATGGAGTATTGTCCTATGAAAAGAATAATGATGGTCAAGTGCATTATTTGTATTCATCTAATGGAGTATTTAATATTATTAGTGATGACGAAAATGATACCTATGATATAAGTTATACTATTGATTCCGAATTTGATTCCTGCTACAGTTTAACAACTTCGACTTTTGAGGACATAAGCGTTGCCGTTGGAAATACGGTTAACTATGATTTTCCCGTAACTAAAATTATTGAATGTTCTGATATTGCGGTTTATCTGGTTTCTAATGCCCCACCACGACCAGGTTTTGATTATATCAATTATTTAGTAGTTAAAAACAAAGTTATAAATACTGTATCCTCTGGAACAGTTGAGTTTATTATGGATTCGAATTTAACCTTAAATGGTGTTTTTGGCGTGGATTCGGGAAATTCAATTACAAATACTGCAACGGGTTTTAATTTAAATTTTGTCAATCTTCCGCCGAATGGATATGAAAGGATTGCGATAGATACGAATGTGCCCGTTCCAACGCCACTGGGAACTATCCTAACTAACTCAGCTACATATTCTGTAACTGATCTGAATTCGGAAAATAATACTTCGAGTTTATCTGAAGTAGTTATTGGCTCCTACGACCCCAATGACATTTTGGAATCCCACGGCCCGGAAATCGTACATAGCGAATTCACGTCGGATGATTACCTGTATTACACCATCAGATTTCAAAATGTGGGTACAGCCGATGCTATTAATGTGTCCATTGATAATACGTTGAATGCGGATTTGGACGCATCCACCATTCAGATGCTAAGTTCAAGTCACACTAATGTATTTACACGAACGGGAAGCCAGCTCAATTGGCAATTTGACAACATCCATTTACCAAGTGAGGACATGGACGAACCCAACAGCCATGGCTATGTGTATTATAAAATCAAACCGAAAGCAGGGTATGCTGTGGGTGATATTATTCCAAATACTGCAGAAATCTATTTTGATTTTAATGACCCTGTGATTACCAACACCTTTGAAACAGAGTTTATTACCACACTTTCAAATGAGGTTTATAATGGTGTTGGCTTTTCGATGTATCCAAACCCAGCAAAAGATATTGTGTGGCTACAATTTAATCAGAATTTGAGTGCTGCTGATATCGAAATTTACAATATCCAAGGGAAAATGGTTTTAAGTACGACTAAAGAAGATACAGGTAACTTTATGAGCATTGATATTTCCAATCTATCAAAAGGTTTTTACTTTTTAGCCGTTAAAGATGGTTTTGCGGAAATAACAAAAAAGTTGATAGTCCAATAAACATTAACAATTTTTAAAGTCTACTCCAGTTAATTCTGGAGTTTTTTTGTAATGGATTTTGCTCAACTTCGTCCAAAGGAAAAACCTTTTAAAACCAAAATATGAGGCGGATTTTATTTTTAGTTGCTATCGTGGCCATTGTTTCCTGCAAAAATCCCAAAAAAGAAACTGCCGATTATTCTGAAGAAGTATTGGACGCTACTACCAGCATATATCCAGAAAACATCACCAAAGTATTCGAAGCCCACGGTGGTTTGGATAAATGGAACACGATGCGAAACTTGGAATTTACGATGCAAAAACCAAATGGAGCCGAAGTGACTACTACGGATTTAAAAAATAGAAAGTCGCTTATCGACATGCCAAATCATACCATCGGTTTTGACGGTAGCAATGTTTGGTTGAAACAAAAAGACACGGTACAATATAAAGGCAACCCGAAATTCTATTATAATTTGATGTTCTATTTTTATGCAATGCCTTTTATTTTGGGGGATGACGGCATTATTTATGAGGATGCACAACCTTTGGAATTTGATGGTGAACTGTATCCGGGAATTAAAATTTCTTATGAAGCGGGCATTGGTGAGTCGCCAGAAGATGAATATATTTTATATTACGATAAGGAAACGTACCAAATGGAATGGTTAGGTTATACGGTAACGTTCTTTTCGAATGAAAAAAGCAAAGAGTTCCACTTTATAAAATACAGCAATTGGCAAAATGTAGAAGGTTTGCTATTGCCCGAAACCTTGACTTGGTACGATTATGAAAATAATTTACCGACCACCAAACGCAACGATTTAAAGTTTACTGATATCAAGATTTCAAAGGAAGAGCCAAGTCCTGATATTTTTAAGTTGCCTGAGGATGCAATAGTTGTGGAATAATTATTCTTACCGCAGTTTTAGGTTTTTGTTTTCAAATTTAAAATGATTCGTAGTTTTCAGGAATCTTGGCTACGTCGTCTGCAATTAAAATCTGTTTAGCCCGTGGTCGTTTAATTGCCGTTCACCTCAAAATAATTCACCAAAAGGGCTACCACATAATTATAACTTTGCATCCCTTTGGCTTGTTGGTTGGCCTTTAAAAAGTTGCCATAAAACATCTTGAAAAAAGGCTCTGTTGGGTTTTCATAGGATTCCCAAAATTCACGGACTTCTTTATAGTTTTTCAAGATGCCCTCATTGACTGTTTCAACTATTTCCTCATATTTAGCTTCGTCTCGCCTATAAATTTCATTTAAACAAAACCGTAATCCAAAAGTATATCCTGCATATCTAAAGTAAACATCATCGTGATGGGTGGCCGCCATAAAGCCGATAAAGTTGGCTTCGTTTTCGGCAGCATAGCCCAATTGGTGCGCTACTTCATGTGAGGCAGTGGTGGGGAATTTATAAACGGGAATCAACCCGTCCACATGCGCTTCATTGGTAAAAGGGTTCATGTAGCCGCTAAAACCCATATAAGTCAAAGGGTAGCTAAAAAGTGATTTTTTAATGCTTTTGGGGTGATACTCCAAATGTGGAAACGTTGTCTTTAAATTTTGATAGCCTACGGGCACCATTTTCAGAATTTCACTTTTTGAATAGGGTAATTCCACTTTTAGGGTATCGTTTTCCGAAAGGCTATTGTGCAGAGCGTTGGATTTATTAATGAGGGTTTCTGTAACCTGTATTAGTTGCTCGGTGGTATAGTCTTTTTCCAAGCCTAAACTTGTATGCAAGGGCAGGCGGTGATAATTCATCCCCCAAAACAGATGGAATGCAAAATAAAAAATAGAAAAGGCCGCAAGCACATCAATACACCAGTTTTTGAGGTCTTTCTGCAATCGCCATCGGTTTTTGTACAACCATCGTAAGCCGTAAATAATCGCTAGGGCATATACCATGTCGCCAAATGAAAATGGCAACCAGCCCAAAACAAATCTAAATATTTTAGAAAGCCATTGGTAAAGTCCGTTGCTATACTGTTGCTCCACAAAATCGGGGTAGTTGGAAAGTAACTTCACCGCTAAAAATTGGGGAATAATAGAAAGCGCAATGATTCTTTTTTTGGTTTTAGGCATAGATCAAAAGTAATAAATTGTTTTACATTTTAAAGTGGTTTGGTTTTCAAAACCTGAGAGGTCTTTCTATCTTTGTGACTCATCAAAATATCTATATGAACGCAGAAATAAGACAATTAGAACCACAATCCCTTTGGAATAAATTTGCAGATTTAAACGCCGTACCCCGACCTTCAAAAAAAGAAGAGCGGGTAATCGCTTTTATGAAATCCTTCGGCGAAAATTTAGGGCTTGAAACCCTAGAGGACGAGGTAGGCAACGTCATCATAAAAAAGCCAGCAACACAAGGGATGGAGGACAGAATAACCTTAGTGATGCAATCCCATTTGGATATGGTACACCAAAAAAACAACGACACCGTTTTCGATTTTGATTCCCAAGGCGTTGAAATGTTTATTGAAGGCGATTGGGTAAAAGCCAAGGGCACCACCCTTGGTGCAGATAATGGTTTGGGAGTAGCCACTATTATGGCAATTTTAGAAAGTACCGATATCCCGCACCCGGCAATTGAAGCCTTATTCACCATTGATGAAGAAACTGGGATGACTGGCGCCATGGGATTAAAAGGCGATGTGCTTTCAGGAGGTATTTTGTTGAACTTGGATACTGAGGAAGATGACGAAATAGGGGTAGGGTGCGCCGGTGGCATTGATATTACGGCTACTAGAGTTTACAAAAAAGAACAAACGCCAGGTGGTAAAATTGGTTATGAAATTACTGTAAAAGGTTTGCAAGGTGGACATTCCGGGATGCAAATCCATGAAGGTTTGGGCAACGCCAATAAGATTATGAACCGTTTGCTGTTTGATGGTTTTAAAAATTTTGGACTACGGATTTCAGAAATTGATGGTGGGAGTTTGCGCAATGCTATCCCTAGGGAAAGTGTTGCCTTGATTGCTATTGATGCGGATGAAGAAAACGTTTTTTTATCCGAAATGAAAGTGCGTTCCGAAGCCATACAAAAGGAATTCAAAACTATGGAGCCTGATTTGGAAATCAATTTTAGAAAAATTGAAACCCCTAATTCAGTTATGGATTCTGAGGCTCAAGAACAAATCATTCAAGCGATATATGGAGCGCTAAATGGTGTGTATAGAATGAGCGCAGACATTCCTGATTTGGTGGAAACTTCAAATAACATTGCGAAGGTGATTGTAAAGGACGGCCAAATAAAAGTGGAGTGTTTGACGCGGTCTTCGGTGGAGAGTTCAAAAATCGATTTGGCTAATGCGCTGAGGGCGACATTTGAACTGGCGGGTTGTGAGGTGACATTCGCAGGCGAGTATCCAGGCTGGACTCCTAATATGGATTCCAAAATCTTGAAAGTGATGACGAGGATTTACGAAGAATTGAACGGTGAAAAGGCACATGTGGCAGCCTGTCATGCCGGACTGGAATGTGGCATTTTAGGCCAGAACTATCCAGAGATGGAAATGATAAGTTTTGGACCCAATATAAAAGGCGCACATTCGCCTGACGAACGCGCCCAAATTTCATCTGTTCAAAAGTATTGGAGGTTCGTTTTGGAAATATTAAAAAACATCCCTAAACGATGATTTTTGTATTTTATCGATTATAAATGACATTTCATCTATATTTTTGCTTATATTTGAGCAAGCATTTAGCTACATGTATCAAAAGCATGTTTTGAATGAAACATAAAGTAAGCGCCCCAAATCGCCTCTAAAAAGAAACATTCAGAACAATGCTTTTTTTCTGATTTCGTTTAAATGTATAGCTCTTAGTTGATAATAAAATTTTAAAATTATTTTGAAGAGCCATTGTTTTTAAGGGTGATTCTTTACTTATTCACTATGCTGTAGAGGTCCGTTTAAAGTGTAGCTGAAAACATTAGGCATATTTCATGATAAGATATTGAAATATTCGGTCTCTGCAATCCGTTAATAACTCCTAACAACTCCCTTTTTAAATACCTCTATAAATTTCTATTTTGCGTTGCTTTGAAAAAACTTTTCTATGCTCTTGCGTAGAAATATCAACTGAAACTGTCATTCCCGCGCGGTTACTGAGCCGAGTCGAAGTGTAGGCGGGAATTTATAGTAAAAATGAAAGTCTGTATCGCCGAAAAACCAAGTGTAGCTAGGGAAATTGCATCCGTTTTGGGAGCAAATACCAAACGTGATGGCTATTTTGAGGGCAATGGGTATGCTGTTACCTATACCTTCGGGCATCTGTGCACCCTAAAAGAGCCGGTGGACTACAAGCCCTATTGGAAAAGTTGGGATTTAAACAATCTGCCCATGCTTCCCGAAAAGTTTGGAGTAAAGGTAGTAGCTAATTCTGGGGTGCAAAAACAGTTCAAAATTGTAAAAGGTCTTTTTGAAAAAGCCGAGGTGGTCATCAACTGTGGGGATGCAGGGCAGGAGGGGGAGCTTATACAACGTTGGGTGATGGGCGAGGCCAATTACAAAGGCCCTGTGCAACGCTTATGGATTTCATCATTGACCACAGAAGCTATCAAAGAAGGTTTTGAAAATCTAAAACCAGCCACAGAATACGACAACTTATTCTATGCCGGATATTCCCGTGCTATTGGAGATTGGCTATTGGGCATCAATGCTACTAGGCTGTACACCGTAAAACACGGTGGCTATAAACAGGTACTGTCTGTGGGGCGCGTACAAACCCCCACTTTGGCCATGGTGGTCAACCGTTTTAAGGAAATCGAAAAGTTCAAACCACAACCTTATTGGGAATTGCAGACCTTATACCGGGATACACTTTTTAGTTATGAAGAAGGTCGATTTTTAAAAAAGGAAGATGGTGAGGCCTTGGCCAATAAAGTCAAGGAAAGTGATTTTGAAATCCAATCCATTACCAAAAAGAAGGGCAAGGAATACGCTCCAAAACTGTTCGACCTCACGGGCTTGCAGGTATATTGTAATACCAAATTCGGGTTTTCAGCAGATGAGACCTTAAAAATTGTGCAAACTCTGTATGAGCGAAAGGTTGTGACCTATCCAAGGGTAGATACCACTTTTTTGCCAAGTGATATGTATCCGAAAGTCCCGGGCATTCTTAAAAAACTGACCGATTACCAGGCACTGACCCAGCCACTTTTGGGCAAGAAAATTAAAAAATCTACCAAAGTTTTTAACGATAAAAAAGTAACGGACCACCACGCCATCATTCCCACAGGAATGCAAACACAGTTAAATCCTGCACAGCAACAGGTCTATGATATTATCGTTAAGCGCTTCATTGCGGTGTTTTACGATGATTGCATCGTGGCCAATACCACAGTTATTGGAAGTGCATCCGACGTGGTCTTTAAAACCACCGGAAAGGAAATTTTGGAAAAAGGCTGGCGCATAGTCTTTGAGCGTGTCACACTGAGCGCAGTCGAAGTGCCAAAAAAAGAAAAAGAATCTGGTGTATTGCCCAAATTTGAAAAAGGGGAAAAAGGCCCACACGAACCCTCGTTTTTAGAAAAACAGACCAAACCGCCCAATCAGTTTACGGAGGCTTCATTACTCAGGGCCATGGAAACCGCTGGAAAACAAGTAGATGATGAAGAGCTTCGGGATTTAATGAAGGAAAACGGTATCGGTCGGCCGTCTACCCGTGCCAATATCATCGAAACCCTTTTCAAGAGAAAATACATCAAGCGTAATAAAAAGCAGGTGTTGCCCACGGAAACTGGCATTCAATTGATAGATACCATTCAAAACGATTTACTGAAATCGGCAGAACTCACCGGGAAATGGGAAAAGCAGCTAAAGGATATTGAAAAAGGGGAGTTTAGCGCCAATGCCTTTATCAAGAATATGAAGCGCATGGTGGATGCCTTGGTGTATGAGGTGAGGAGCGAAACGGTTCGTGCAAATATATCACACGAGGCAAATGTTAAAAAGAAAGCTGCGAAAGTTAAGTCAAAAGCAAAACCTGGAATTACAACTGAGAAATGTCCAAAATGCAAAAACGGTAATATCCTAAAAGGAAAATCGGCCTATGGCTGTAGTGCCTTTAAAACGGGCTGTGATTTTGTAATGCCCTTCAAATTCAAAGACAAAAAGATTTCGGAAAAACAGTTCGTCAGATTGCTTAAAAAAGGTTCCACTGTCAATCTAAAAGGTTTCAAAGTCGAGGGCGATGTTGTTGAAGGATTGCTGAGGTTTGATGATAATTTCAAGCTGAAACTTGAGCCGAAAAAAACATCGAGACAAGAAAAAACTAAAACTTTGGTGTGTCCTAAATGTAAGGCAGGGGCGATTCTAAAAGGTAAGACGGCTTATGGCTGTAGCAATTTTAAATCGGGTTGCGACTTTAAAGTAGGCTTTGATGTTGTCAGACATCGGATAAATGGACAACAACCGACCAAAGACCTTTTTTATCGCATTTTAGTCGAAAATATTTGAGAATCAGTGGTCTATTCTTCTAAATTGTCTTCATTCAAAAAATGTTGAAGACGTATCCTGAGCGATGTGTACCTTAAAAACCATGCCTATGAAGAATGAATTTATCTTGAACTTTACGCCTACGGGGATGATACCAACAAAGGAAATGACCCCGCACGTGCCGATTTCCGTGTCCGAAATTGTGGAAGATGTGCACAAAGCTTCAGAAATCGGGATTACCATGGTGCATTTGCATGCACGGGATGCTGTGACCGAGGAGCCTACTTACAAGAAGGAGGTGTATGCCCAAATCGTAGAGGGTGTTAGAAAGTATGCCCCCGAACTTGTGGTTTGCTTGTCTTTAAGTGGGAGGAATTTTGGTGAATTGGACCAGCGAAGCGACCCGCTTTTATTAGATGGTAACCTAAAACCGGATATGGGAAGTTTAACATTAAGTTCATTAAACTTCAATAAAACGGCGAGTGTTAATGCTCCGGATATGATTGCGGACCTTGCAAGAATTATGAAAGAAAGAGGGATTGTCCCAGAGTTGGAAGCCTTTGATATCGGGATGATCAATTACGCCAAGTATCTGGAAAGGAAAAAGCTGATTGAGCCGCCTTATTATTTTAATTTGTTGTTTGGCAATATTGCTTGCTCTCAGGCCAATTTGTTGCATGCCGGTGTGATGATTAACGACTTACCTGATAATTCGCTTTGGAGTGTGGCTGGCATTGGAAATGAACAGTTTAAGATGAATTCCCTGTCGCTGGCTTTCGGTGGAGGGGTGCGCGTGGGACTGGAAGATAACATCTGGTACGATACTGCCCGGACAAAATTAGCAACGAACAGTGAACTGCTAAAAAGAGTACACGTAATTGCTGAAGCCAATGAAAGAGTATTGATGACTCCGAAAAGGTTTAGAAAATTAATGAATTTGGCGGAAGGTAATGGTGCCTACGGGCGTCCATAAGCAATTATAGATTTAAAATGGAAAAAGGAAATACAACGCGGTTTTACAGATTGAACTGGATGTGGAACATTCTGCGCCATGGGCTTTTTTTAAAAGGTGTAAATAACCGTATAGCGAGAATTGGCCTTGATTTTATGCCCTATTATTGGGTGCTTGAAGGTCAGGAAGAATTTGATCCGCCACAAATTAGGGGGGATGCCACTGGGTTTGAAGTATCCTTTTTTGACGATACTGACATAGCCAAAGTGCAAAGTAGCATCTCTGGTCTCGGTGATGTGGATTACGCTCAAAACCTGAGAAACGGAGAGATTTGTGTTGGGTTGAGGAAAAAGGGCAAGGTGGCCGCTTTTATGTTTATAAAAAAAAATAGCCACGAATTTAGGGGAAAGTTATTTCCACTAAAGGACAACGAGGCCTACCTTTATGGCATGTATACTTTTGAATCGTTTAGGGGCAAAAACCTGGCACCTTATTTACGTTACCATTGCTACCAATTGTGCAGGGAAGATGGGATTCATAAGTTTTACAGTGTGAGCGACTACCTGAATAAATCAACTTTAAGGTTTAAGGGGAAATTGAAAGCTAAGAATACGCGATTGTACCTAAGCATGAAGCTGTTTAAGTCTTACTATCGGACATTTTTGCTGAAAAAGTATAATTAGTTTTATTCAAAGTTAAGGTTGATTGTCGAGCACCACCATTTCATCATCTACAAACCATACGGCTATTTAAGCCAGTTTGGAAGTCGGGATTCCAAACAGCAATCCAAACGGTTTTTAGGAGATTTAAACGATTTTCCTGAAGGCATTATGGCTATTGGGAGGTTGGATGAAAAGTCGGAAGGGCTTCTGCTGCTGACTACCGATGGCAAAATGAGCGATTATATCAATAGTCAAAAAGTAGAAAAGGAATATTATGCCTTGGTGGACGGTGATATTTCGGAAGAGTCCATTTTGCAACTTCAAAAAGGAGTTGAAATTGGCTTCGATGGCAAAAAATACAAAACAAAGCCCTGTAAGGCCTTTAAATTGAAAGTAGCGCCGCAATTGCCTGAACGTTCAAAAAAGATAAGAGACGCCCGTCATGGGCCAGTATCATGGGTGTCTATCACATTGAGTGAAGGTAAATTTAGGCAGGTTCGGAAAATGACCTCAGCTGTTGGTTTTCCAACGTTGCGTTTGGTTCGGGTTAGGGTGGGGGCTATCCTTCTTGGTCGTATGTATGTTGGTGAGGTTAAGGAGGTTGCGAGTTTTGATGTATAGACCCAAATTCCTATTATGCTTCCAGTTCCTCCAATTCCTTGTAGTTGCGGTTTAAGCGTTTCAGCAATAGGCCATAGATGAGTCTGTAAAACAGCCAGATAATCAAAATTAATATAGCTGTAAACAAAATACTAAAAGCAATAAAAATTGCTATGCCATTTGTGTCCAAATTTTCTATGACTTGTCTGGCGTTGGGGTCATAATGAAACGAGTGGTAGAGGGCTAAAACCATTGACACGCCTGCCATAATAAGATTGTAGAGCACGTAGTATTTGATGATTTTACGGGTTCTCAATATATTGGCCATAAGTTGTTTGGCGCTGTCTGTAACCGAAATGGTTTTATAGGATCTGAATAGTAAAATAATAAACAGAATAATTACGGCGTAGCTAAATATGGTTAGGCCAAGGGTCAAATCATCCGAGTAAATCGAATCCAATTTCTCCCTAAATGCATCCGAAACGAAATAGGGTATGGAATTAACCAATATCCAAAACACTAATTCGGCTACACTGATGTAAAATAAAGTCTTAACAATGGAAGACGATTTTTTGTGCAACATTGGGTAAATATCCTGAGCCGAAAGTTTTTTGTCTGCAGACGCCTTGTTCCAATCCTTCTTTAGTAAATCTAGTCCGTCCATAACCTTAAGGATTTAAAATAGTTCTTAGTTTAGTTTTTATCCTGTTCATTTTCACGCGGGCGTTAACCTCGCTGATTCCTAAAGTCTCGCTGATTTCTCTGTAATCCTTGTCCTCCAAATACAGAAAAACCAGTGCCTTTTCAATGTCGTTTAGTTTATGTATCGCCTTATACATTACTTTTAACTGTTCTTCTTCTGTGTCATCATAATCCTCCGCTTTCATCTTGAACGATACCCCTTCAAAATCTTGAGTCTTTATCGTGCGTTTTGATTTTCTGTATAAAGTAATAGCCGTATTTAAGGCTACCCGATACATCCAAGTACTGAACTTTGCATCCCCTCGAAACTTCGGGTAGGCCCTCCAAAGTTGAATGGTAATTTCCTGAAAAAGGTCATTGTGCGCATCGTAATTATTGGTGTACAATCGGCACACTTTGTGCACAATATTTTGATGCTTTTCCAATAATTCTACAAAGTTATGTTCTTGGGTTTGTGTCAAAAAATTGATGGATTAGTTACACTATTGGTAGCTATTAGTTTTGAAATGTTACACGAATTTAAAAATAAATTTTTGACTAAAGTTTCACCGGAATAGGAGGTGTTTTTGTTGAAAAGGGTGCTAAATTTCAATACGTAAATTTATTATTTATATAAGTTTATTAAAGTAATTCGTATTCAGTATATTGGACATTAACTATAAATAAAATCTATGGTTGTTTTTTAACGTATTTTTGCTGAATTTGGGGACTTTTGGAGTTCCAATATACAGAAAATAATGCATCAAAAAAACACATAAAAAACTTTTGAAAGTCGATTAAAATCCTACTCTATAAATTCCTTTTGAAATTTGGTTTTTTATCTTTTGGGATTTGGGTATTTCACTTTTGGAATTTTATATCTCGTAGGTTTGCTACGAGATACTTTTATTTGTCCTTAAAAAAGAATTGTCCTTTGGTCAGCCATGAAATTCCGAAGGCCCAAAGGGCAATAAATTCTAAAACAAAAACAGGTTTTAAATCTGCCAATTTTGGAAACTTGTCGTCAATCAAAAAATAGATAATAATCAGGGCAACACAAATTATCATTACCCAACCTGTAATCTTATAAACATGATTTCTTTTGATTTTTTGAGCACTCATTTCGGTATGTTTTCCTCTTGGCAACGGAAACAGTTTCAATGAGAAATAAATGAGTGTCACAAAAAATACTAGAGCGGAACCCAGATGGATTATCCCAATCCAGCAATTGTATTCGATACATTTTGTGGCGCACGATGAAAGTTTGTCCACACTGGTGGGGAAAAGAGCAACACCTAAAGCGCTTAAACATGCCACGATACCCGCATTCCTATCCTTATGGTCGTGGCCGTTATAAGCAAACATAAACATGGCCACTGCGCAGAGTGTGCCCACCAGAATATTTCGCATTTCGGTGTGGTAATAGTCACTGATTGAATTTTCGATAAAATCACATTTGGCATAAAAAATACCGCCAATGGCAAGCACCACGGGCAATAGGAATGCTAATCCCCCAATGATCTTTCTAAGAAGCATGTAGGAAATCAGCATTTGGTCGTCGGTCTGTTTGGTTTTAATGTCTTGATGGTCAGTCATAATTGTTGGTTTAATGATTTTAAAGTTAAACATTATTCCCAAATGGGAAGTTTTTGCCAAATTTGGGTTCGTTACAATTCGTCTTAAAAAAAGTACGGTTCGGTTACTTGAAGTTTTCCAGTTCAAACTTCTGATGCATTTTTGCAACGTAATCATCAACCTGCCCTGAGCGACTTGTACTGAGCGAAGGCGAAGTAAGTCGAAGGGTCAATAAGTAACAATCAATCAAAAATGAAAAATCTTCTAACCATTCTTATCTCAGTTTTAAGTCTGCAATTGCAAGCACAGAGTGTTATTAATGGCACGGTCACCACTACTAAAGGCTTACCCATAAAAGGTGCAAATATCTATTTGGAGGGCACATACGACGGTAGCACGTCAGATGAAAACGGAACCTTTTCGTTTTCAACATCGGAAACAGGGACCCAAACCTTGGTAATTTCTTATTTGTCTTATGAAACGTTTAGAATGGTTGGGGATATTTCCTATATGAAAAATGTTGTGGTCAAGTTAAAAGAAGATGTCAATACCTTGGATGCCGTGGTGCTGTCTGCCGGTACATTTTCTGCAGGCGACAATAGCAAGGTGAATGCGCTAAAACCATTGGATGTGGTAACTACGGCCAGTGCTTTGGGTGATTTTGTGGGCGCATTGCAAACCTTGCCAGGAACAACCACGGTGGCTGAGGATGGACGCTTATTTGTACGTGGGGGCGATGCCAACGAAACCCAAATTTTTATTGATGGTATCCGGGTATTTACGCCCTATACGCCCACCACCAACAATGCCCCAACACGAGGCCGCTATTCCCCATTTTTATTTGACGGGATAACCTTTTCCACGGGTGGATACTCCGCGGAATTCGGACAAGCCCTATCCAGTGTGTTGCTGTTAAATACAGTGGATGAGCCCGATCAGGAAAAAACCGATATCGGCATTATGAGCGTGGGCGCTACCCTCGGGAATACCCAAAAATGGAAAAAAAGTTCCATCAGCGTCAATGCATCTTATATTAATTTGGCGCCTTATAATGCCATTTTCCCTAACAGAAATGAATTTATCAAGCCTTTTCAAACTGCCTCGGGGGAAGCCGTGTTCCGCAGAAAAACCAATTCTGGTCTATTTAAACTTTATGGTGCTTTTGATACCAGCAGTTTTGAGATTGTTCAGGAAGATATCAATATGCCCGAGGGGCAATACATCAAATTGAACAATAATAATTTTTATTTGAATGGATCGTATAGCGGAAAGTTAAACGATACTTGGAGTATGCAAACGGGGCTGAGCTACACCAATGCCAAAAACAAAACGAATTTTGGTGTAATAGATATCCGTGATACCGAAAACTCGGTTCATGCCAAGCTAAAGTTCAAAAACCGCATCAGTAATCGCTTCAAGCTCTATTTTGGCGGGGAATATTTTGCAACGGATTTTGATGAAACATTCAATGACGATACCATCACAAATGCTGAATACGGGTTTGACAACAATATTGCCGCAATTTTTGCCGAAGCCGATATTTTTATCTCAAAGAACTTGGCTTTTAAAACTGGGGTACGCACCGAATATAGCGCACTTTTTGAAAATTTTACTTTGGCTCCTAGGGTATCCGTGGCCTATAAAGTTTCAAACAAAAGCCAATTGTCTTTGGCTTATGGCGATTTTTATCAAAACCCGGCCAGCAATGTTTTGAAGTTTAATCAGAATTTTAAACCCCAAAATGCGAGTCACTATATTTTGAATTATCAATATAACTCCGACCGAAAGATTTTTAGGGCAGAGGCTTATTACAAAAGCTATGATAATTTGGCTAAGTATGATACGGATTTCCCGAATTTTCAAAGCAATTTTAGCAATGATGGATCTGGGTTTGCAAAGGGTATAGATTTCTTTTGGAGGGATAGTAAAAGCATTAAAAATGTGGATTATTGGTTAAGTTATTCCTACTTGGATACCAAACGGGACGACCGCAATTTTCCTGAAAAGGCCCAACCCAATTTTGCCAATACCCATAATTTTTCCGCAGTAGCGAAATATTGGATTGACGATTGGAAAAGCCAAGTGGGTTTTAGTTATGCCTTTGCATCAGGAAGAACATTCACTAATCCCAACAACCCGGGGTTCTTAAACGATAAAACAAAATCCTTCAATAGTTTAAGTGTAAATTGGGCCTATTTAATCAGTCCACAAAAGATATTGTATGCATCGGTAAATAACATTTTAGGCTTCCGAAATATCAACGGCTACCAATATGCCAACACTCCCGATATGAACGGTAATTTTAATCGACGGGCTTTGAGGCCGGCTTTAGACCAATTCTTTTTCGTAGGCTTCTTTTGGACCATCAGTGAGGAAAAAACCAGTAATCAGTTGGATAATCTGTAATTGATGGAAACATTGCTTCGGAATTAAATGCAACTTTTGTAAATTGTCTCAACTTTAAATCAAAAGTACTATATGGGACAGGTAATTACCTTTGGGGAGGTATTGATGCGCATCTCGCCCCGGGGACACAAAAAATTTATTCAATCCAATATGGTGGAATTTTTCTTCGGAGGCACCGAATTGAATGTAGGCATTTCCATTGCCAATTTTGGGGGTAAAGTAAAGCATATCAGTTTAGTATCAGAGGATTTTATTGGGGATGCGGCACTATCATATATTCAGAAATTTGGAGTTTCTACAACTTCGATTGGTAGATCCAAACAGCCATTAGGCGTGTATTTTTTAGAAGTGGGTGCGGTGATGCGTCCAAGTAGCATATCCTACAACCGCTCGCATTCAGCATTCTCGGAGATTGTACCAGAGAGGGTCGATTGGCCCCACGCGTTAAGAAAGGGTAGTTGGTTTCATTGGACGGGTATCACCCCGGCTTTGTCTAAAGGGGCCTTCGAGACACTTTTGCAGGGTTTAAAATTGGCTCGGGAAAAAGGGATGGTAGTTTCTGCGGACCCTACCTATAGAAGTGGTTTGTGGCAGTATGGTAAAAACCCGAAAGAGGCCTTAACCGAATTGTTGCACCTTTCTACCATTTTTATTGGTGGTATGGATGAAATCAACGAGGCTTTGGGAACGGATTTTTCGTATTCCAACGACGATTTTATTGAAGCCTCAAAAATGCTCATGGAAAAGTTTCCATCCATTGAAAAGGTGTTTGATAAAATACGGACATCGGTCAATTCCTCATGGCATAAAATACGTGCCCGAATGTGGAACGGATCTGAATTTAGGGAAACTACTGATCTGGATATCACTCATGTTGTGGATCGCATCGGTACTGGCGATGCCTTTGCCGCTGGCCTAATTTACGGCTTGCAACACTACGGTGATTATGATGCCATGGAATTTGCCAGTGCCGCCTGCGCATTAAAACATACCTACGAAGGGGATATTAACCACACCACAGTGAAAGAGGTAAAGGGTATTTTGGGAGGTAATACCTCGGGGCGGTTTGTGCGATGAGTTTTAAACGTATGAATCTGGCGAACATAAATAAATTGGCAATTATTATATCCTTTTTAATTCAAGTTTTTTGATTCGCGATCTAATTGCTCCATTTGTCCTGCCAAAATGTTGTGAAAGCTCCCGGATGCTTATGCCATCATAATACATTGTTATTAACTTTTCATCTAAGTCACTTGTCCAAGGTCGATATGCTTGCAGATGTTTTTTTCTGATTTTTTCAACCGAATATGCCTTTTCTCTAAAAATGTCCTGTTCAGGGACTGTAGTTTTGGTATTTTTGACCAAGGCTTTTTCTTCTTCGCTTTTAACGGGTGTGATGTGAATTTTTGAAGACCTGGGGAAATTTTTTGGCATTAAAGTTTCGGGTATGTGAATACTATTCTTCGTTCTTGTGATGGCAACATACAATAAGTTGATTTCTTCATTTATTTTTGAAATTTCAACAATGCCTTTTTTGATGTCCAGCTTAAGTTTTTCAAGCGTGTCCTCGGTAATAAAATCGTTTACCAGTTGAATAGCATCATATTCCATCCCTTTGCACCTATGTACTGTCGAGAAAATAATTTCAGCTTTACTTTTGTCATCACCATCTATGTGTTTGTCTTTTATTCTTTTTATAATGTTCGGGATTTTATTTCCGTATTTCCGAACGATTTCCAACATTAATCCTAACTGAACATCATCAGTTTTTTCAATATAATTTTCCAGCTCACCAAGGCTTTTCATTTGTTTAATAAGCTTGTCCTTGATGCGTCTATACCTCCTGTTATATAGGTTTAAAATGTCATATAATGAAGCGCCTTCATCAGCATATGTGTATGAATTGATGTTCCCTTCAAAATAGATGTGCTTTATTTTCTTTTTCTCAGTGGCATATTCAATTGCTTTGAGCAATAGGCCGAGATTTGTTCGTGCAAGTATCGCTTTGGAACTGTGAATTTGGGTACTGCCTTTTCCCTTTATTGAAAAATCAATATTGTTGTTTATGTGCTTTTTCCATTTCAAAACTTCCACAGAAAGGTTTGCAACGTCTTGATTAAATCGAAAACTTGTCGATAACTGATAAGTTTTAAAATCGGTATTTTCCAAAGAATTGACGGCATGTCGCCACCCATAAATTTGTTGATGGGTATCACCAACAATGACTTTGGTTGCATTTTGTTTTAGAAAAACATCAAGCATTGCAGGGGAGGCATCCTGTCCTTCATCGAAAAGGATGTAGTCAAAATCAAGTTTTGGGTTCGAGAGCTGGAACTTTTTGAGGTAAAAATCATGTGTTATTTCTATTTCCCCACTATCCATTTTGCTCAATAAAAGCCTTGTGTTTTTTTCAATGTAGTTGTAGAAAGTATTGATAAAATTTCTAGCCTTAACGTCAAAAACAACATCGAGGTAATTTAAGTCTTTGATCTTGGGTGTATTGCTATTGCAAAAATATGAGGCAAACTTGTTTATGTGATTGGCTAAAATGTACTGAATGTGTTTTTCTCCATCCGACCTGAGTTCCAGAATATCAGCTACCTCGTAGGTCTTTAAGCCTTGGGGTCTGAGTTTATAATTATGTTTGAGCACTGTTTTTTTGAAAGCCAAGGAGTGTGCGGTTTCAATTGTAACGTTTGTGGCTCCTTTTTCTTGGAATTTTTTCAGGGCTTCCAATTTAACCGACTTATTAAAGGCTAGATAGAGTATTTTACTTCTTGGAGGACGCGCTTTTGCATATTCTATTAATGTGGTTGTTTTCCCAGAACCCGCTACGGCGTTTATTTTTATATTGCCGGTTGAATTGATTATTTTGATTTGCTCTGCAGTTAATTTCAATAGTCCAAATAATTAAGATAGTTTCGATAAATACCACTACTTTTCTTTCGTAATGGAATATACTAAATTCTATAAATTTTAGAAACAAAAAATCCCAACAGCATCACTGTCGGGATTATAATATTTCAAAGATTCCTGCTTGCGCAGGAATTTTTTAATCCTCCACCAAAACCCAATCGCCTTTGGCGATTAATGGTTCGGCCTGTTTGTATTTTAAGGTTTTGTTTTCACCGTTTAATACATGCTTGATGGTAACCCGGTCGTTACGGCCAATTTTAGGTCGGTCGCGTACGATGGTTTCCACTACCTGTTGTTGGCGTTGGGTATTCCCCGCGGCCCTGTTTTGTGCCGAGCGCTCGTCCAAATTCGGGATTTCCTCTTTTGAGGTTTCCACTTTTTCGCGCTTTCTGGCTCTGGCTTCTTGAATCGTGTCTTGCGTTTCCTGTGGCAGTTCCCCTTTAAATAGGAAGGAAATCACATCCTTGTTCACGTCGTCAATCATCGCTTTAAAGAGTTCAAAGGCTTCAAACTTGTAAATCAACAACGGGTCTTTTTGCTCATGCACCGCCAATTGCACGGACTGCTTTAATTCGTCCATTTTGCGCAAATGGGTTTTCCAAGCATCATCGATAATGGCTAAAGCGATATTTTTCTCAAAATCGGTAATCAACTGTTTACCTTGGGTTTCGTAAGCCTTTTCCAAATCGGTGACCACATTCAAACTCTTTACCCCATCCGTAAATGGCACTACGATACGTTTGAATTTATCACCCTGGTTTTCATATACATTTTTAATCACCGGGAAAGCCAAGTCAGCATTGCGCTCCATTTTTTCGCGGTAATGCTCAAATGCTGTTTTGTATATCGTAGATGTAATTTCCTGAGCGGATAGTTTTCCAAACTCCTCCTCGGAAATTGGTGAACTCATCGAGAAATAACGGATCAATTCAAACTCAAAATTCTTAAAGTCGTTCGCGTCTTTATTAGTTTGGGCAATGCCTTCCGAAGTGTCAAAAATCATATTCGCCAAATCTACACGAAGTCTTTCCCCGTGTAAAGCATGACGGCGACGCTTGTACACCACTTCACGTTGCGCATTCATAACATCATCATATTCCAACAAACGCTTACGTACCCCAAAGTTGTTTTCCTCCACCTTCTTTTGGGCTCGCTCAATAGATTTTGAAATCATGGAATGCTGAATCACTTCGCCTTCTTTCAATCCCATGCGGTCCATCATTTTCGCAATACGCTCACTACCAAACAAGCGCATCAAATTATCCTCAAGCGATACATAAAACTGGGAGCTACCCACATCCCCTTGACGACCAGCACGACCACGTAACTGTCTATCCACACGGCGTGAATCGTGACGCTCCGTACCTACAATGGCCAAACCGCCAGCGGCTTTTACTTCATCACTCAACTTAATATCAGTACCACGACCGGCCATGTTGGTGGCTATGGTTACTTGGCCTTTTCTACCAGCCTCATCTACAATTTCAGCTTCTTTTTTGTGCTGTTTTGCGTTCAAAATGTTGTGCGGAATTTTACGAATGCTCAACATTTTTCCTAGCAATTCCGAAATCTCAACCGAAGTGGTACCAATCAACACCGGACGACCGGCATTGGACAATTGGGTTACTTCGTCAATTACGGCATTATATTTTTCACGTTTTGTTTTATATACCAAATCCTCTCTATCATCACGGGCAATAGGTCTGTTGGTTGGGATTTCAACAACATCCAATTTGTAGATCTCCCAAAACTCACCAGCCTCAGTTACTGCTGTACCCGTCATACCAGATAGCTTACGGTACATTCTAAAGTAATTCTGTAAAGTAACCGTAGCGAAGGTTTGTGTGGCATCCTCAATCTTTACATTTTCTTTGGCCTCGATGGCTTGGTGCAATCCGTCCGAGTAACGACGTCCATCCATGATACGGCCAGTTTGCTCGTCCACAATCATCACCTTGTTGTCCATCACCACATATTGAGTATCCTTTTCAAACAGGGCATAAGCTTTCAGCAATTGGTTCAGGGTATGGATACGTTCGGATTTTACACCAAACTCTTTAAATAGCTCTTCTTTTTGAGCCGCTTCTTCCTCTTTTGAAAGTCCTTTTTCTTCGATTTTGGCAATTTCAATACCAATTTCTGGCATTACGAAAAAGTCAGGATCGTCCTTACCAGAAAGGTAATCCACGCCTTTATCGGTCAACTCTATCTGATTGTTTTTCTCATCGATCACATAATACAGTTCCGCATCCACTTTTGGCATTTCGCGGTTGTTGTCCTGCATGTAGAAGTTCTCGGTTTTTTGAAGCAATTGCTTTACGCCTTCTTCAGATAAAAACTTAATCAAGGCTTTGTTCTTCGGAATCCCGCGATATACGCGCAACAATTGAAAGCCTCCTTCTTTAGTGTCGCCTTCTTTGATTAGCTTTTTTGCTTCGGCTAAAACACCAGTTAAATATTTACGCTGTACGCTAACGATGTCATCTACCTTAGGTTTTAATTCGGTAAATTCATGGTGGTCTCCTTTTGGAATTGGTCCCGAAATAATCAATGGTGTACGGGCATCATCCACCAAAACAGAATCCACTTCATCCACAATTGCATAATGGTGCGGACGTTGTACCAAATCATCTGGCGAGTGCGACATATTATCCCGTAGGTAATCAAAACCAAATTCATTATTGGTTCCGTAAGTGATATCTGCGTTGTACGCTTTTTTACGCGCAGCGGAATTGGGTTGGTGGTAGTCGATACAATCCACGCTCAATCCGTGGAACTCAAAAATCGGTGCCATCCATGCGCTATCCCGTTTAGCCAAATAGTCGTTTACCGTCACCAAATGCACACCTTTTCCCGCTAGAGCATTCAAATAAACAGGTAATGTAGCCACCAATGTTTTACCTTCACCCGTTTGCATCTCCGCAATTTTTCCTTGATGTAATGCAATACCGCCAATTAGCTGTACGTCATAATGCACCATATCCCAAGTAATTGGTTTCCCGGCAGCATCCCAGGAATTGGCCCAAGTAGCACTTTCTCCATCTAAGGTAACATAAGTCTTTTCACCTGATAAACTGCGGTCAAACTCATTGGCTGCCACAGTAATTTCGGTATTATTTACAAAACGCTTTGCGGTTTCCTTTACTACGGCAAAAGCCTCAGGCAAAATATCGTTCAGCACGCCTTCGGTCACCTTATAAGCATCATCTTTTAATTGGTCAATCTGCTCATAAATATCCTCGCGGGCGTCAATGTCTTCAGTGTTTTCGGCTTCTTCGGTAAGACTGGCAATCCGATCGCTAATCTCCTTTGTCGCTTCGGCTATTTTCGCCTTAAATTCGGCTGTCTTTCCCCTTAATTCGTCATGCGATAGAGCCTCAAGCCCGCTTTCAAAGGTCTTAATTTGGTCCACTATCGGTGTAATGGCCTTTACGTCCTGTTTCGATTTGTCTCCAACAAATACTTTTAAGACTGAATCTAATAAACCCATGTGATTTTATTTTTATGTTATCCTAGGCTCTGCCTAGCGCTATATCTACTTTAATTATGTGCTCAAAAGCGTATCCAAAGATACATTTTGTTAAGCGTTTTGCTCCCAAAAGGATACAAAAAAAGCCTCAAATCGAGACTTTTTAACTAATCTTTATGCTTTATGTTTAATATTCATCTTCGTTCCAAAGATAATCCTCATCCGTTGGATAATCAGACCAGATTTCCTCAATCGAATCATAAGAATCACCTTCATCCTCGATAGACTGTAAATTCTCGACCACCTCCAAAGGCGCACCAGTTCTAATGGCATAATCAATCAATTCATCCTTTGTCGCTGGCCACGGCGCATCACTTAAATACGATGCTAGTTCTAAAGTCCAATACATTTCTTGTACATTTAATTTTTTGCAAAAATAATTTTTTAGTTCAAACAGACAAGAAAAAAATGAAATATTTAAATCATTAATAAAAAGAACGTCTCTTACTCTACTCAAACATTTGAAATTATCTTTGCCATGTTAATAATAGCGCAACATAACAGCTTTTCTGAATTTTATTTTGGGCGTTACCACAAGGGGCGGGCTTTCACTACTCGCTCTCTCCGAGGAGCTCAAACATATAGCCTGCGCTGAGCGCAGTCGAAGCGTTCAATCCCTAACGCGGAACCCACCCCTCGCCCCTCCAGGGAGGGGAACACCACTCTGCTTAAAAAAGTGGGCATCAGTGTAAATTCGAAACTGCTATTTAAGAATTCCAAGGGCTTAAATTCCGTTGCACTAAACTTCAAACTTCAAACTTCAAACTTCATGCTTCGCGCTTCCAGCTTTACTTCTTCTCAGGAATCCATTTAATTTCATTTGCTTGCAAGTCGTACGACAACTTCCGTGCCAATACAAAAAGGTAGTCAGAAAGGCGGTTAAGGTAAGTTAGGGCATTGGGTTCGAAGGGTTCCAGTTCATTCAATGCCGAAGCCAATCGCTCAGCACGCCTACAAACGCAACGGGCAATATGACAGAATGACACGGTTTGATGTCCGCCAGGCAACACAAAGTGTGTCATCGGGGGCAAAGCCTCATTCATTTGGTCCATTTCCTGCTCCAAAAGTTCAATGTCGCTCGAGGTGATTTTCTCAATATTCAAACGCTCTTTGCCACTTTTTAAAACTGCTTTTTCTGGGTCGGTAGCCAAAATGGCCCCTACGATAAATAGTTTGTCCTGAACAGTAATGAGCAACTCTTTGTAATGCTCGTTGATATCCTGGTCACGAATCATTCCTAAGTGGGAGTTCAGTTCGTCCACTGTGCCATAACTGTCAATCCTAATATGGTGTTTTGGCACACGCGTGCCTCCAAAAAGTGCGGTCGTGCCTTTATCTCCTGTTTTTGTGTAAATCTTCATATAGCGAAGTTATTGCATTTCAAAGAGTTTTACAATGTATTCTGAGCCCAGAAGTGTTAATATCTTCTTGATAAATTCAGGAATACCGCAAAAATGCTGTTGCTTTTTGTAGGTAATTTATTGGTTGAAACATCAAATTCATCTAAAAGCTAAACGATATAACTCCTAATTTATGAAAAAAACTACTTTACTTTTATTTTTTATTTCTTTGTCGTGTTTTGTTGACGCTCAGTCCTTTATAGGCTATTTGTCCGATAATTACAGCGGTGTCCATGGCCTGATTTCAAACCCGGCCAATATTGCGGACTCCAGACTAAAACTGGACATTAATTTGGCTGGAGCAAGTGGCTTTGCGGCTAACGATTATTATGGCATTAATATTTTTGATTCATTTAAGGATACCTACAGTTTCAATACCGACCCCAAAAAAACTCCTACTAATGACAATAATGGGCTTGGAAATATTGATGTGCTGGGGCCGTCGGTAATGTTCAGCCTTTCGGAGAAAAGTTCCATTGCGGTATTTACTAGGGGAAGATTTTTTTTCAACGCTAATGAGCTCAATGGAAATTCTATCGAATCGTTGGATGATGAGGATGTTGCTGATTTCAATATTAATGAGGGCAATTTTGATTTCCTAGCCAATGCATGGGCAGAAGTTGGGATAACCTATGCAAGAGTGATTTGGGATGACCGTCAGAACTTTTTAAAAGGGGGTGCCTCAATCAAATATTTGAAAGGCATGGGGAGTATTTATGGCGTAGGCAATAATGTTACCATAAATTACGACGAAGACGGTACCGACCTCGGTGGCGGACAGACGACGGGAAGTATTTCATCCACGGGGTTTATCAACTACGGCCGATTTGACGAATTTGACAACGATAATTACGAATATGAGGTTCCGGATAATGCCTCTGGTTTTGCTTTCGATGTAGGATTTGTTTACGAATGGCGCCCAGACTACTATGACTACAGGTCGGGCGGTGCCTTCAAAAATGAACGTGCTTTAAACAAATACAAGTTAAAATTAGGGTTGTCTATAACCGATATTGGTTCCATCAACTATAAAGATGGCATCAAGGAAGGCTACAACATTACCAACACAGGGGTGAGCGAGGACGAGTTTGATAATGCTGACGATATTGGGGATTTTTTGAACAACTTTTATACGCAGACGGACGCTGGGGTAGGCTATGATGTCGATCTTCCGACCGCATTGCATTTTAACGCGGATTATAATTTTAATGGTAAGTTCTATTTAAACCTGAATACGGATTTTTCGGTAATGAAAAAAAGTAGAAAAACAGCCAACCGCGTGGCGAACAATGTGTCGCTCACCCCACGATATGAAAGCAAATGGTTTGGGTTTTATCTGCCACTGACCGTGGTTGAGGGTAGCGGTTTCAGAATTGGTGCAGGCTTGCGTGCAGGGCCATTGTATTTGGGCTCTGGTTCCATTATATCGGCGTTTGCTAGTGATAACAACCGACAGGCGGATGTTTATGCCGGTTTAAAAATTCCGTTCTTCCATAAAGACTCCAAGGATAAAGATGGAGATGGCATCTTGGATAAATATGACGATTGTCCTTCAAAACCTGGTCCTGTTGAAAATAACGGTTGTCCTTGGGGCGATAAGGATAAAGATGATGTTTTGGATAACGAAGACAAATGTCCAGATGAAAAAGGACCTGCCGAAAATAATGGATGTCCATGGACGGATACTGACGGGGACGGTATTCCTGATAAGGATGACGTTTGTGTCAACACCCCTGGCGATGCTGAAAACAATGGTTGTCCGAAGAAAGTTATTGAAAAGGTTCAAAAGGATTTGAACGAGTACGCTAAAGTAATTCTGTTTGATTACGGTACGCCGGTAATCAATCAAGAATCTTATGAGGTATTGAACGACATCGTTAAAATATTAAAAGAATACCCAAATGCTAGATTTATGATTGAGGGGCATACAGATAGCACAAGTAGTAGCGGATGGAACCAAAGGCTGTCGGAAAACAGAGCCAATTCTGTGCTGAAGTTTTTGGTGGACAATGGCGTAAATCCATCAAGGTTGACGGCCAAAGGCTATGGTGAGACCAAGCCAATTGCTCCAAATGACACCAAAGAAGGTAGGGCACTGAACAGAAGGGTAGAGATCAATTTGATTAAATCTAATTAATATTAATACAACTGGTTAACAAATCCCGGGGCATTTATGTTCCGGGATTTTTTTGCCTGATATTCAGTGATATTTTGAAGGAAACCATCAATGAATCAACATTTTGTGCATTTAAACGATTATTAATTAGATTTTTTCACCAAACATTTACCTTTAAGTAACCAAATAGATTGCTATGAAAAAAATTACCTTGCTGGCCATGCTCCTTTTAGGTTTTCAGTGGCTTCAATCCCAATCTTACCTCGGGTTTCTTACGGATAATTACAGCGGTATCCACGGTGTAATTTCAAATCCCGCTAATATTTCGGATTCAAATTATAAAGTGGATGTCAACCTAATTGGCGTGAGCACGTTTGTTGGGAATGATTATTATGGTGTCAATGTGATGGATGTGTTCAAAGACGAGTATGATTTTGATGCAGACGCCAAAAAGTCGCCTTCCATGGATAATAATTTGGGGTTGAATACCGATGTTCTGGGACTTGCATTCATGCTGAATCTCAATCAAAAAAGCTCAATCGCTATATTTTCAAGAGCACGCTCCTTTGTGAATATTAATGAAATTAATGGTGAAACTGCCGATGCATTGGATGATAAAACCACCGAGGATTTCAATGTGAACGAAGGTGATTTCTATGGGTTTGGTCACGGTTGGATTGAGGTAGGGGCGACTTACGCCAGAACCCTTATGGATAACGGACAGCACTTCTTAAAAGGGGGCGTCTCGGTTAAATATCTTCAAGGCGCAGGGAGCGTTTACGCTATGGGACGAAACGTTATGATTGCGTATGATGCCGACGGTACCGATTTAGGAGGTGGTGAGACCACTGGTAGTATTTCTTCCACAGGGGAAATAACCTATGGGCGCTATGACGACTTTGATGCTGAAAATTACGATTACGAACTACCCGATGCTACAGGAATTGGGGGAGATATCGGGTTTGTTTACGAATGGCGACCTGATTATGCCAATTCCAGTTCAAATGAAAAAGGCACTAATAAATATAAGTTGAAGGTCGGACTTTCCTTAACCGATATTGGAAAGATAAGCTATGATGACGGTTTGGCCGAAACGTACAACATTACTAATAGTGACGTGAGCGAAGAAGATTTTGAGGATGCCGATAGCGTCGATGATATTTTGAACACTTTTTATACCTTGACCGGTACCCAGAGGGGTGTCGAGGCTTCTTTGCCAATGGCGGCACATTTGAATGTGGATTTAAGTTTAAGCCCAAAATTCTATATCAACGCCAATGCGGATTATTCGCTAATTTCAAATGGCTCTGAAAACGCCAATCGCATTTTAAATACGGTTACGCTTACCCCAAGGTTTGAAAGCAAATGGTTCAGTTTTTTTGTGCCACTGAGCTATATTGAATATAACGGGTTTCAAGTAGGGGCAGGGTTGCGTGCTGGCCCACTATATGTTGGCTCTGGGGCATTGATTTCGGCATTCACGAATCAGGAAACTATGGGGGCTGATGTGTATGCGGGCTTAAAAATTCCGTTGTACCAATCTCGCAATAAAACTTTTAAAAGTAAAAGAAGCCAAAAAGGCGATTATGATGGAGATGGTGTTGCCGACAAAGATGATAAGTGTCCTGAGGACGCCGGGCCTGCTGAAAATAATGGCTGTCCTTATTATGATAAGGATGTGGATGGTGTTCCTGATCATCTTGATAAGTGTCCGAAGGAATATGGATCACCTGATAATGGTGGCTGTCCCAAGAAAAAGACAGAAAAATAGGGTAGGTTCCGGATTTTTTGGCTTTATAGTCGAATTCTAAAATGTTCCTTACCCTGCTCTTTACGAAAAAATACAAACCCCCAATGAAAGGTGTCAATGGTAACAGTGACTTTTGGGTGCTGTTTGATAATTTCCCAAGCTTCTGTCATCCCTTTTGACCAGTAGATGTCGTCAAAAATAAATACGGAATCGTTATGGGCGGTTGGCAATAAGGTTTCAAAATAACGTATTGTGGCTTCTTTTTGGTGATTCCCGTCAAAGAAGATTAAATCGAATTTATTAGTTGCTAATTCTCCAACAACTTTGTTGAAATCGGCATTGATAAATTCAATTTCATTGGACAGATTTTGATTTAAAATATCTTTTGAAAAATTATGAAGATTTGGGCATCCTTCCACTGTTGTGATTCTTGCATTTGGTTGTCCGATACCCATAGCATGGGTGCCTATACCCAAAGACGTTCCGAGTTCCAATATGTGATTTGGTTTGAAATATTCGGATAAACGAAACAATAATTTTGCCCGTTTTAAAGGCGTACCCGATGTTTTTGCGATTTTGGTAACGTGCCTTTCGGATTGCTTCATTTTTTTTGAACCCGGCCCCAAATCATGGACTTTAATAAACCTGTCGGTCCGAAGCAATGAAGATTTATACTTCGCTAGACTTCCGTAAGAAGGATACTCTTTTTTGTCATAAAAACATTGTGTTACCAAATCAAACACAAAAGGGGAGTGCACACCGTGCTGATTGGTGGACTTGAATAAAAACTTTATATATTGAATTAATTGGTACAATTTCAGTTTCGAGTTTCAGGTTTCAAATTTGTGGCTTAAACATGATTTTTATAGTTGGAATTTGGAATTTAGTTTTTGGAATTTTTACACGTTTCCTTTGCGCCTTCGCAACTTTGCGAGAAACATCATTCTTCCAATTTAGCCGACAACTCAAACCAGCGTTCTTCCTTGGCTTCAATCGTATCAATAATTTTCTGGAGATCTTCAGACAGCTTGTTAATTTCGTCTTGAGTTAAATCCGGATTATTGAATTTATTCTCTAACTCCTTTTTATCATATGCCAACGAATTTAACTTACTTTCAATATTGCGCAATTCCTTTTCTTCATTAAAAGACAATTTTGAGGCCTCGTTTTCCTTCCAAGAAGTTTTGTTTTTTTTGTCTTCTGAAGCATCACTCGAAACAACAGGTTGGCTGTCTTCGTAAATCCTATAATCCGTATAATTCCCTGGAAAATCTTCAATCACCCCTTCACCTTTAAACACAAATAAATGGTCCACGATTTTGTCCATAAAATAGCGGTCATGGGACACCACAATTATGCATCCTGGAAAGTCCAAAAGGAAATTTTCCAAAACATTCAAGGTGACAATATCTAAATCATTGGTGGGCTCATCCAAAATCAAAAAGTTTGGGTTTTGAATCAACACAGTACACAAATACAACCGTTTTCGTTCGCCACCGCTCAGTTTTTCAACATAGTCGTACTGTTTTTTTCTGCTGAACAGAAAGCGTTCCAACAATTGTTGCGCACTAATCTGCCTGCCTTTTTTCAATGGAATAAAATCCCCAAACTCACGAATGACATCTATTACCTTCTGTTCAGGCTTTATAGTAATACCGCTTTGGGTGTAATAGCCAAATTTTACAGTATCACCCTTGACCACTTTGCCACCATCTGGTTTTGCGGTTTGGGTAAGTATGTTTAGGAAGGTGGTTTTTCCAGTGCCATTTTTTCCAATAATCCCAACACGCTCACCTTTTTTAAAGGTGTAGTCAAAACTATTGAGTATCACTTTATCCTTAAACGCTTTTGAAACTTTATGGAACTCGATAATCTTGCTCCCGAGACGTTCCATGTTAAGTTCCAACTGCATTTGATGGTCCTTCCTGCGCTGATGGGCTTTGTGCTTGATTTCGAAGAAATCATCAATTCTGGATTTGGATTTTGTGGTACGCGCTTTAGGCTGTCGGCGCATCCACTCCAATTCCTTTTTAAAAAGCTGTTTTGTTTTTCCGGCTTCCACTTCCTCACGTTCTTTGCGTTCCTCCTTTTTTTCGAGATAATAGGAGTAGTTTCCTTTATAACTATACAGTTGCCCGTTATCCAGTTCAATAATTTCGTTACAGACACGCTCCAAAAAATAGCGGTCGTGTGTTACCATAAAAAGCGTTATGTTTTCCTTGGCAAAGAAATCCTCCAGCCATTCTATCATTTCCAAATCCAAATGGTTGGTAGGCTCATCCAAAATCAGCAAGTCGGGCTTATTGATAAGAGCATTGGCCAAAGCCAATCGCTTTTTTTGTCCACCAGAAAGTGTGCTCACTTTTTGGTTTAAGTCCTCCAATTTTAATTTGAAAAGAATCTGTTTGTAGAGGGTTTCAAAATCCCATGCCTGATGCTGTTCCATTGCATCGAATGCCTTTTGGTAGGCATCCGTATCTTCTGGGTTCAAGAGGGATTTCTCGTAATCTGAAATAATTTTTAAAACCGGATTATCACTGGCTAAAATGGTGTCTTCAACAGTAAGGGATTTGTCAAACTTTGGGTCTTGGGACAAAAAGGCGACTTTGATGTTTTTGCGATAAATAACGGTGCCAGAATCTGCAGTATCGTCTCCAGAAAGGATATTTAAAATAGAAGTTTTGCCAGTGCCATTTTTAGCAATAAAAGCTATTTTTTGATCTTTATGCACACTAAATGAAATATTTTCAAAAAGTGTGAGTTCTCCATAGGATTTTGATATGTTTTCGACCGTTAAAAAGTTCAAAAGAAAGTTTTTTGCAAATAACGGATAAAAAACCAAAAAATCCGATTAAAGTTTTATTATTCACGATGAAAGGTTATATTTGCTCAACTCAAACCCCTAGGAATGAAGCGATTTATTTGGTTTAACCTACTAATTTTTGGCGTGTTATTCTCCTCATGTATCACCAATAAAGATGTGGTGTATTTGCAAGATAAAGGTACTGTGGTAGATGATGCATCCCAAATTCAGGCTTTAGTTAAACCTTACCGGGTGCAGGTTAATGATATTTTGAGTATCAATGTTAAAGCATTGGACAATGAATTAACGGCTATTTTTAATCCGGTTGATGGCGCAAATCAAGGGACTAGTCAAGGGGGGTTGTATTTCAACGGTTTTACGGTAGATTTACATGGAAATATTGAGTTTCCTATTTTAGGCGAAATCAATGTTTTGGGGTTTACTGTTGAGGAAATTGAAGATAAGGTTGAAAACGAACTATTGAACAACTATTTTAAGGAAACGGCTGAAATATTTGTAACTGTTAAACTATCCGGATTGCGTTACACAGTTACCGGAGAGACAGGCGGCACGGGAGTTTACACCTTGTTTCAGGACAGAGTTAATATCATTGAGGCTTTGGCCAATGCCGGGGATATTAGGACAACGGGTGATAGAACGGATGTATTGGTCATAAGGCAATATCCTGATGGGCAAAAGATCCATCATATTGATCTAACAGATATTGCGGCCATGAAATCACCTTATTATTTCATCCAGCCTAATGATATTATTTTGGTTAAGCCTTTAAAGCGCAAAGTACTGGGAGCGGGGGAAACGGCAACGCAAACTCTACGTACTGTGGTTTCCATTTTTTCCGTGTTGGTTTCAACATATTTCTTAGTTCAAAACCTTTAACAGCTGATTATGAGCGACGAATTTGACGTACTGGAATCTACCACAGCCTCCTCTTCAACTTTTGATATTAAGAAGTTTTTGTTTAGGGCGTTAAGCTATTGGAAGTTATTCCTTTTATTGCTTATAATAGGAGTTTTTCTAGTGTATCAAAAAAACATTCGAGAGGAGTTTTCATTTCGCTTGGGTACAAAAATTTCTGTTGAAGACGATAGTAACCCTTTGTTTACATCAAACGCCAGTTTAACTTTTAATTGGGGCGGGGTTACCTCCAAGGTGCAGACCATGATTGTAACCTTAAAGTCCAGATCGCACCATGAAAAGGTGGTAGAGCGTTTGGAATTTTACAAAAGCTATTTGCAGGATGGTAGGTTTCGAAAAAAGGATATATATAAAGCGGCCCCTTTTAGGTTCAACCACCAATACGATTTTCCACAGTTATTGAATATTCCCATAAAGATTACTTTTATAGACTCCACCAAATATGATTTGGAAGTGGATTTTCAATCGAATATGGCTGCTGTTCAAAACTATTTTGACAAAAGTATGCACCAGGTTTCTGTGCCCATGGGGCCTTTTAAGGCGCAGTATAAAATCAACGATTCCATTGATCTGCCATTTTTAAAAGGGGATTTAATTAAAGTAGATCACAGAAAGATAGTCCCTGGTTCCACGTTTTATATTCAATTTAGAAACTTTAATGGGATTGTGGCCAGTTATAGGGCTAGGACCGATGTGGCCAACACTAGAAATTCTCCAATTTTGGATATTTCGCTTATTGATAAGAATACCCAAAAAATAGTAGATTATTTAAATACAGTGGTAGAGGTATTAAGCGAAGACCAACTCAACAGGAAAAACCAATATGCAACCAATGCCATTGCCTTTATTGATAAGCAATTGTCAAGGGTTAAAGGTGAGCTTTCGGAAAATGCTTCAGAACTTAACGATTACAGAAGAAAGAAGAAAATATACGGAATGAGTAGCGAAAGCGAAATGCTGAACGAAAAGTTTACTTCTCTGGATAACCAGCAAGTGGCCATAAATAGGCAATTAAGCTACTATGACAATCTGAAAAACTACTTATTAACGAGCAATGCTTTTACAGAAATACCTGCACCTTCCATTGCGGGGATTGATGATAGAAACATCCTTAGTAATATTTCAAAAATTAATGAACTCTCCGTTGAAAAGTCGAAGTTGCAATATTCAGTAAGAGAGAATGCCACAATTTTTGATGATTTAAATAGGGAGATTGAAGGACTCAAAAAAGTACTTTTAGAGAATATTAGTTCGGTTACTAACATCTTGAACAAAGAATTGGAAGATACCAAGTCCCAATTATACTCTGTTGAAGCCAAATTTGTAAAACTACCGGAAGAACAGCAGGAACTGTTGGCCATTCAAAGGCAATATAGTTTGAGCCAACAAACCTATAACGTGTTTTTGGCCAAACGGGGAGAGGCCGAAATTATCAAAGCGTCAAACGTGTCGGATATCGTAATTGTGGACTCGGCCAAGAACACAGGTGCCCAAGTATTAGGCAGAAATTTAGGAATTAGATATATTTTTGTCCTGTTTGGAGCTTTGTTGATTCCTTTGTTATTGGCATTTCTTGTAACTATTTTCGATACAAAAATCCACAATCCCCAAGATTTGGAAGGGCTGTCTTCCATTCCCGTTTTAGGAGTAGTTGGAAAAAATACTTTAGATAATAATTTGGCCGTACAAAGACAGCCAAAATCGTCGTTATCCGAGGCATTTAGAGCAGTAAGGTCTAGCCTTCAATATGTGTACAAAAGGCAAAAGGCGGAAGGCGCTAAAACCGTAATGGTCACATCCTCAGTAAGTGGTGAAGGGAAGACATTCTGTTCTATTAATATAGCAACGGTATTTGCCATGGGTGGCAAGAAAACCCTACTGCTAGGCTTAGATTTGAGAAAACCGAAAATATTCGGGGATTTTGATATTAAAAACGATATTGGCGTGGTCAACTATCTTATCGGACAAAAAGAATGGAAGGACACGGTTCAAAAAACCATGGTCAAAAACTTGGATGTTATTACATCTGGGCCTATCCCACCAAACCCCTCGGAGCTTTTAATGAATGACAGAATGAGCGATTTAATAGAGGATTTAAAAGGGCATTATGATTTTATTGTTTTGGACACACCACCAGTGGGGTTGGTGGCAGATGCTATTGAACTGACTGAATATGCGGATGCCTCTATTTATGTGGTAAGGCAAGATTATACAAAGAAAGGGATGATTAGCCTTATCAACTCGAAATACGAAAAAGGAGAGATCAAGAACCTTAGCTTTCTTTATAATGGTTATGATCAAAAAGCTAAATACGGCTACGGTTATGGCTACGGTTATGGCTACGGCTATGGTTACGGAAGTTATGCCAACGGCTATCATAATGAGAACATGAAAGATAAAGGTGTTTTAGTGAAGTTTAAACGATTGCTAAAGTTTAAATAATGCTGAAAGAGATGCTTTCCTATGCAATAAAAGCGGCCATAGGTGCTGGTGCTGAAATAATGGACACTTACCATACAGATGTGGATGTTTACTTAAAATCTGATAATTCACCTTTAACTATCGCCGATCAAAAAGCAAATCAATTCATTGATGGGGTTTTAAAGTCTACAGGGCTTCCAATAATTAGTGAAGAAAATAAGCAAGATGCCTTTGAAGTTAGACAAACATGGGACACATGTTGGATTGTAGATCCGTTGGATGGCACAAAGGAATTTATAAAGCGTAATGGAGAATTTACCGTTAATATTGCCTTAATTCAACATGGGAAACCTGTCCTCGGTGTTATATATGTACCGGTTGCCAAAATCTTATATTATGCCATTGTTTCAGAGGGAAAGGCTTTTAAATGTATTTTGAAACAGCATATGTTTGCCAAAGAATTATTTGAAAATAGTACGGAGATCCTTCGTGCGAAAAATAGCGACCCTGAAATTAAGGTAGTCGGTAGTCGCTCCCATCAAAATGAAGCGACGCTTAATTATATATCTGCCTTAGAATCCAAAGGACATAAAATTCAGTTGGTTTCCAAAGGCAGTTCGCTAAAATTTTGCATAGTTGCTGAGGGCTTGGCATCCATTTATCCTAGATTCGCTCCAACTATGGAATGGGATACCGCAGCAGGCCATGCCATTTGCAATGCCGTTGGCGTCAGTGTTAGCCAAGTAGACAGCCAGGAGGAATTACAATACAATAAAGCCGATTTGTTGAACCCTTATTTTATCGTGCATTAGCCCAAATGGAGAATATAAAAAAACAAAACTATACCATTAGCAGAAGTGATAGGGCTAATATCAAAGACCATGGCTCTTGCCTTATATGGTTAACGGGATTGTCCAGTTCTGGAAAATCTACAATTGCCAATTTGTTGGAAAAAGAATTGTACTCTCAAGGTTTTCACACCTATGCTTTGGATGGTGATAATCTCAGACGGGGGCTAAATAAGGATTTGAAATTCACCAAGGAGGACCGTTTTGAAAATTTAAGGCGTACGGCCGAGGTAGCCAAATTATTTGTAGATGCCGGTTTGGTGGTTATTGCTGCTTTTATTACCCCATACAATAAAATTCGCCATGAGATACGAAGTATCGTGGGAAGTGAAGACTACATAGAAGTATTTGTAAATACACCTTTGGAAGTGTGTGAACAACGAGATGTAAAAGGGTTGTATAAAAAAGCTAGAGCTAATGAAATAATAAACTTTACAGGTATTAGTGCGCCCTTCGAAAATCCTGAAGCACCAGATGTCGTAATTGAAACGGTAAAGGAAAGTCCACAACAGGCCGTTGATAAAATTTTAAAGGTTTTAAAAAGTAAGCTCTAATTCCGCAGTATATTTGAGAAATGCAGATGGAAACCAAGATTTACCAAAAGGAGAATAACCTTAAGATCGGAAGGCTATTGAGAGATAGTGTTAGAGATTTTTTTGGCTCGCATTTTTTGGCAAAACAACTAGCTTCCCGGGATATAAAATCCCAATATAGGCAATCCTATCTGGGGATTGTCTGGGCATTTATAACACCAGTAACGTCGGCATTGGTCTGGATATTCCTCAATATAAGTGGTACCGTAAAATTATCAGATACCGGTGTGCCGTATCCTATTTATGTATTCTCTGGTACCTTGATTTGGTCCATTATAAAAGATGCTATCAGTTTGCCAACTCAAAATACCAATGCGGCAAGAAACATACTTACAAAGATCAATTTTCCCAAAGAGGCATTGATACTTTCTGGAGTCTATAAATTGTTGTTTAACAGTGCTATAAAAATATTGTTACTGTTCATTTTGATATTGGTATTCGGATTGGCCTTCCATACGTCTTTACTTTTATTTCCCTTGGCACTTTTGGCCGCTATCTTGTTTGGGATTACGTTAGGGCTTTTTATTACCCCCATAGGTTTAATTTATACCGATGTTGCAAAAATTACAAACCTTGGTATGGGCTTGTTGATGTACGTTACGCCGGTGGTGTACGCCATGCCAAAATCCGGTATTATGAAAACAATGATGGAAGTAAACCCGTTTACACCATTGGTTTTAACTACCAGAAGTTTAGTCTTGGGTACACCTTTAGAATATTTAGGCTATTTCCTTTGGATAGTTACTATAAGCGCAGCCCTGTTTTTTATTGGACTGCTGTTTTACCGAATCTCAATTCCAATAATCGTTGAACGTTTAAGTGCGTAACTTATGAAGGATAACGAGGTTTTAGTAAAAGTGGAAGGACTGTCAAAAAAGTTCTGTAAGGACCTAAAAACCAGTTTATGGTATGGCCTAAAGGATTTAGTGTCCAACATTAAAGGCAATAAAGGAGAAAGGAAGCTTAGGTCTAAAGAATTTTGGGCCGTGAAGGACATTAGTTTTGAATTGCGAAGAGGGGAGTGTTTGGGGCTAATTGGGCACAATGGCGCTGGAAAATCTACCTTGTTAAAAATTCTAAACGGATTGATTAATCCTGATGCAGGAAAAGTAATAATGAAAGGTAGGGTAGGTGCTTTGATCGAATTAGGAGCAGGCTTTAATCCTATCTTAAGTGGTCGAGAAAATATTTATAATAATGGTGCGGTACTAGGTTTTACCAGAAAAGAAATAGATGATAAAGTTGAAGATATTATTGATTTTGCAGAGATACGGGAGTTTATCGATATGCCGGTACAGAATTACAGCAGTGGTATGAAAGTACGCTTAGGCTTTGCCGTAGCAGCTCAAATGGAACCCGATGTGTTGATTATTGATGAGGTTTTGGCGGTTGGGGATGTAAGATTCAAAACGAAATGTTTTAATGCAATAGAAGAATTAACAAAAAAGTGTGCGGTGATTATAGTATCGCACAGTATGCCTCAAATAGCGCGTATTTGTACTGAGCTAATTTTGATGAATAAAGGTGAAATAGAAGTCTATGAAAAGCAAAACTTAGGTCCGGCAATTGAGGGATATTATGGTATTGTTGGAAACAACAAAACTGCTGAAATTGGCAGTGGAGTAGTAAAGATTGAAAATATCCTAATCAATAGGCAAAGTGGAAAAACTTTCGAAACCAATTACAATGAACCCTTATCGGTTATTGTTCAATTATCAGGTAATGCCAATATTGAAAGAGTATCAATAAGGCTGACCTTTTTTGATGTAGAGGAAAAGCCAGTAGCGCAAATCAGTTCAAAGAATGACCAATTTGATATTTTGAGTTCTGATAATTTTGAGGTAAAGATTGACCTTGAGCACTTTTTTCTAAATATTGGTACGTATAACTTACATCTTGCCGTACATGAAATAAATGATTTGAATAAAGAAGGGGAAGTTCTTCACATTATAAGATCTGTGGCACGTATCGAAGTAAAAGGAAATTCCTATTATGCACATGCCCCATGTTTAATGAAAGCCGAATGGTCTCAATAGAAATCGATTTAGAGCAATGAGTTTAAAGGGTAAAATAAAGAAATATATTGAAGCAAAAGTGCGCCAAGCCGTACTTGAGATTTTTGAGGAAGAAAGGCATAATATAAAATATGGCTTGCAAAAGTTGGCGCTCGAAGAAACTTGTAATTGGATTCAAGAGAATGTTCCAATAAATAAAGCTTTTGAGGATAGATTCGATTTATTGACTGAATCTATAAAACATATTGAAGTCGAAGATGGTTTAGTACTTGAATTTGGAGTTTATAAAGGAGAAACAATTAACCATATTGCGAATCATATTAATAAGAATAAATTGATATATGGATTTGATTCTTTTGAAGGGCTTAAGGAGCCATGGATTTTTATGAACAAAGGTGGTTTTTCGGATGCTGCTGGAGTTATGCCATCGGTGCCTGAAAATGTGACATTGGTGAAAGGTTTTTTTTCCGAAACATTACCAGATTTTACCTCTAATACTGATGCTATGATTAGTTTACTTCATATAGATTCTGATTTGTATTCTTCAGCCAAGACAATTTTTAATGAGTTAAATTCTTTAATAGTTAAGGGGACGGTAATTGTTTTTGATGAGTTTTTTAATTACCCTAATTGGAAGAATGGTGAGTTTAAAGCTTGGAACGAATTTGTTCAAAAACATAAAGTGGAATTCGAATATATTGGATATACTTTCCAAAGAACTAAATATAAAAAATCGGGAAATCAGCTAGCCATAAAGGTTTTAAAGAGAGGTGTATGATAAAGGATGCGGATAAGTTTTATGATAGCCTCGCGAAAGAGACAGTAGAATGTCCCTTATGCGCCTTTGAAGAGAATACTCCCCTATATGACAACGATCGTTATGGTATGGGAGTAAAAACGGTTATTTGTGGTCAATGTAGCCTAATATATATAAACCCTAGGCCCACAGAGGATGAAATGGCGGTTTTTTACCGAGAACACTATCGCAAATTTTATGAGTCTGTTGAAAGACCTAACAAAAATTACATAAATAGTGGCCCATTTATTCCAAGGGCAAAATTTGTAATTGACGTTTTAAAGCCCTATTTAGAAAAAGCTGATTCAATATTCGATTTTGGTTGTGCAGAAGGAACATTATTGCACTTGGTGGAAAAAAAATATAGCCATTTAAAAACCTTCGGTTTAGAACCTAGTTTAGAATTTGGTAAATATGCACAAGAACAATTAAAAGGTGATGTATTTATTGGGAGTTATCAGGAATTTGTCCATAGCAAACCAAAGGACACTTTTGATATTCTTACCTGCAACCATGTATTAGAGCATATTTTGGATCCAAAAGAATTCCTTTTAACTTTAAAAGGCTTTATGCATAAAGAAAGTGTTCTTTATATAGAAGTTCCAAATATTGCAGATAATAGGGTTAAAGGAATTGGAGCTCTTCACATAGGTCACGTCCTTTATTTTGATCCGCTTACGCTTAAATTACTTTTGGAGAAATGCGGATTTGAAGTATTAAAATTATATACCAAAAACTTACCGGCAAAAACTCCAGCTATGTCCGCCATCTGTAGAAAGATATTTTATGATTTGCCAGTAAAGTATCCTGACATTACTCATATAGAAAGTAAGAAGAATAGATTCTTAAATAATGTTGTCTTTCCAGAGGGAGTCGAATCTAAGAATTATAATTCTCTGTTGAAAAAGCTGAAAAGAAGGTTCATTAAATAGCATGAAAATTTCTAAATCATATATTTCCAATAACCATTTCATTATTGCGGCTCCTCGCTCCGGAACCACATGGATGAGCAAAATGTTAAATGCGCACCCGGATATATTTTGTGTTGAGCGTCGTCTATTCGGTAATTATGCAGACTTTGTTCAGGATGATGGTCAAGTACAATCTCGATTGAGGGTCACTTTAGATAAATACGTTAGCAGCCTTATTTTGCACCATGGATTGCATCCAGGTAAAACGGAACGTTTAATGAGTTCTCTGATTAAAAGTTTGGTTAAAGAGGAACGTGCCATATCCAAAAAAAAGACAATTGTCGATAAAATCACTCCATATCTTGGTACTTCTGAACATGTATTGCACCAAATAAATACCTATTTTCCTAAATCGAAGATAATATACCTTGTCAGAGACGGGCGAGACGTTTTTACTAGTGGGGTGTTCCATTGGTTCAATAAGAAACAGACCAATACCGAATTGACCGATTTTGAATCAGACCGTAGAGATGCTTTTAAAAGCTCAAAACCCTTTAAAGGCAATCGGTTTTTTCAGGACAAGGAGATACAACAATGGGCGAATGAATGGAAAGAGCCACTCCAAACAATTGAAAGGGCAAGGCAAACCCATGAGGTTAAAATTATCAGTTATGAGGATATGCTGAAAGACCCGACCAATGTTGTTGAGGCATGCCTGTCCTTTTTTAATGTAAAAAGTAAGCCCAAATTTGTGAATCCGTGTGTTGAAGCTGGGCAATTTAAAAAAATGTCCAAGGGTAGAAATCAAGGTGAGGCAAAGGCCGACGCCCATGTTAGAAAAGGTATAGCAGGAGATTGGAAAAATTATTTTACTTATGAAGATGGTAAGCTATTCCACGAAATTGCTGGAGATAGCCTGATTGAGTATGGTTATGTAGAAAATAAGAACTGGTTTGAGGAACTTAGATAAATTGGCGTATGACCTTACTTGTAATTGGTACAAAAGCATAAGCTTTAATCCCGTATACCATGGTATAGATTTTAGCCAGATTATAAGGTTTTATTTATGGGATAAAATCGGAAGAGCTATTAGGATTAAATACAAAGTCGATAACGGTGAATTGTCTATTTACAAGCCCAATATGGGAAAAATTTCCTATTACCACGAACCGGTAATTTCAAAAGGAAAGTTTAAGAAAAGAATTCTTAAAAGGGAACAGTTGGTTTTTATTCCATTTGCCGTAGCCTCCTATTTGGTAAATGGGTTTTCAGATATAAAAAACGTAAAAATCATTACTAAGGATGTCAATATTGGTTTGCCAAAGAAAAGTATTATTACAACAAAAGCAAAACTAATTGATGACCATTGGTATATCGAATTATACAACAATGTGCTAAAAGCTTTAAAAATTAACGCTCTTGAATTGGTGCCTCAGGACTTGAGATTATTAAAGGAACAGATAAAAGGAGCATTTTTAATATCCTACTATGCCGAACAGGAATTGTTAAAATATAAACCCAACGCGTTATTTGTGTATTCGGATAACCATCCGCCATTTATTAATTATGTACTTGCAGCAAAAAAGATAGGTATTCCATCTTTTACGTATCAGCATGGATTGGATTGTGAGCATTACTATCTGGATGATTGTTTCGCAGATTATATCGCAGTTTGGAGCGAGAACCGAAAACTTAGGTATATTAAGCATTCAGCATTTGAACCTAAGGCTTATGAAGTTGTCGGTAAAATAAAACGCGAGACGCATAAGGTCAAAAGAGGCAAAAATGGACAAAAGTACATACTATTTATTACCCGTCCGCATAAGCCTATTAAATGCTATTCGCCATCTAGAAGTCATGATGAAGGCGCGTCGATTTTAAAAGCGATTTTAGATTATATGCTTTTGAATTCCCAATTAAAGCTAATTATCAAATCCCACCCATTGGATAATGCTGCAATCTATTCAGAAACCTTGGATAGTTTTCCAGCTTTAAGGGAAAAAGTTGTTCTAAGCGAGGAAACCATTGAACACCTTGCCATAAATTGTGATGTTATCATTACAGAAGATTCAACCGCCGGGGTAGAGGCACTGGTATATGGAAAACCTTGTGTACATGCACATTTTGCGAATTCAAGGCCCGTTTTGCCGTTTATAGAATATGGAGCCTCTTTTTCTGGCAAATCCCATAAGGAATTAGTTGATAGCCTAAAAAAGTGTTTTGCCATATCAAATGAAGATTTATATCTGATGATTGGCAATCAACAAAAAATGGTTGCTGATTTTATTCCATCTGGAGAAAGTGAAAACTTAGTGAATTTTATAATAGATAATTTGTAATGAAAAAAATCCTTTTCATAGCGCATGAAATGTCCAGAACTGGGGCGCCTATGGTGTTGTTGTATTTGTTGCAATGGATCAGGAAGAACCACTCTGATGTGATTGTGGATGTATTAGCGCTTCATAATGGAGGGCTTGAGGATGATTTCAAAAAGATATCTAGAAACTATTATGATTATAAAGTTTTGGACAATGGGAATAAACTACCATTCCTGCAACGATTATTGTTAAAGCTGAACATATTAAAAACAAGGAACTACCATCAAGAATTGAAAGAGGCTCTAACAGCCAACAATTACAATGTCATTTATGGTAATACGGTGTTGTCGCTTCCATTTGCAAAGCAATTGGTTCAACTGAATAAAAAAAGTAGATTAATCCTGCACGTTCATGAGCTTAATGCAATTATAAAACAGACATTACCGAATTTTAGAGATTACATAAATTTTATAGATCATTTTATTGCGCCCTCTAATCTGGTCAAAACAAATTTACAAGACCATTGGGGGGTAGAAGAGGCCATTGATGTGGTTTATGAATGTTCCCAAACAAAACCAGTAACATCACAACTAAAAGCTAGCACAACCTTTATTGTTGGGGCATCTGGAACGGTACATTGGAGAAAGGGGCATGATGTTTTTGTTCAAGTAGCACGCTATATTCACGCCAATTATCCAGATGTTAAAATGCAGTTTGTTTGGGTAGGGCATATTCCTGCTTTGGAAAAGATAATTTTAGATGAAGATTTGCTAAAACTAGAGCTGATTGATAAGGTAAAGTTTATAGGCGAAATTGAGGACCCCTTAGAGCATTACCGTGCTTTTGATGTTTTCGTAATGACCTCAAGAGAGGACCCTTTTCCATTGGTATGTATCGAGCTTGGCATGCTAGGTAAGCCTATAATATGTTTTGGGGGTGCGACGGGAACAGAAGAAATTTTAGGTAACGGAGGCGGAAAGATCGTGCCATATTTAAGTATCGAGGCCATGGCTAGCGCCATTTTGTTTTATTATGAAAATGAATCCGAAAAAATAGCGCAGGGCGAAAAAAATAAAGAAGCCTTTAGTCAATTTTCACCTGAAAAAATCTGCCCTCAATTATTTGAAATCATAAGTAAAAATTGTAGAAATTGATCGTTATCTTTTAAATGCAACCCTTAATATCTGTAATAGTTCCCAATTACAATCACGAGCCTTACTTAAGGCAGCGTTTGGATAGTATTTTTGAGCAAACCCATCCTAATTTTGAGGTGATTATATTAGACGATAAAAGCACTGACAAGAGCAGGGAAATATTTTTGGAATATGCCAATAACAAAAATGTCAGCCATTGTATTATTAATGAAGAAAACTCTGGAAGCACCTTTAAACAGTGGAACAAGGGGATAACGTTGGCCAAAGGAGAATATATTTGGATTGCGGAAACCGATGATTTTTGTGAACCTAATTTTTTGGAAACTGTGGTGGCTCCTATGGTTGAAGATAATGAAGTGGTATTGTCTTTTTGCCAGTCTTTAAGGGTAAATAGCGAGGGTAAGGTTGTGGGAACATGGCTCACCCACACGGCGGAATTTGAACCCAATATTTTTTCCAATGATTTTGTTTTGGAAGGTAATCGTTTTATCCAGGATTATCTGATTCATAAAAACGTGATACCCAATGCTAGTGCCGTACTCATAAAAAAGGATAACATAAAAGCAATGTTGCCATTGGATTTTAACCCTTTTATGAAGTACAATGCAGATTGGTTTTACTATCTGAAATTGGTCTGCAACCATAAAATAGCTTTTTGTGCAAATCCGTTAAATGCATTCCGGTACCATAATACAAGCGTAATAGGGAGGGCATATGGGGAAAGTGGCAAACTGAAAATATTAAATATGGAACTGGAATTGCGCGACTATATGATCTCTTATTTGAAAATGGCCAGCCTTAGTAATATAACTCATATAAAAAAAGAGTGGGTAAAAGGAAAGCGCGTACTGCATTTCGAGATTGTTTATATTTTTCTGAAAAAAAAGCAGTATACCAAGGCACTTGCATATATATTTACACGACCTTACTTAGCAATTAGAATCTTAAAGAAAATTTTCAAAAAACATCTGTAGTTAGTTAAGTATATTAAGTTCATGAATGGAATTTCGGTAATAACCTGCTCTAGATCAGCTAAAGCTCCCTCATCTTTTCTTAATAATATTACAGAAACCATTGGGATTGAACATGAGGTAATTGCCATTGATAATTCTGAGAACAACTATTCCATTTTCGAGGCCTACAACTTAGGAGTAGCCCAAAGTAACTATGATATACTGTGCTTTGTACACGATGATATAAAAGTACACACCAATAACTGGGGGAAGATTTTAAGAGGGCTATTCTCATCAGACCCCTCTATCGGGTTAATCGGAGTCACCGGAACTCGGGTTAAAACTAAAATGCCTTCCACATGGTGGAGTTGTCCCGAGGATGAAAAGGTGTTGCATATTATGCAGCACCTCGAAAAAGGTAAAGTTGAAAACTGGCATACAGGTTTTGAAAAGCATAGTCTTGTAGATGTGGCCGTAATTGATGGGGTATTTATGGTAGCCAAAAAAGATGATTCCATAAAATTTGAAGAGAGTTTCAAAGGCTTTCATAATTACGATTTGCACCTGTCTTTTGAGACCATAAAAAAAGGCAAAAAGGTAGTGGCAACAAACAAGATATTGATCGAGCATTTTTCCTTTGGCACTTTGAATAAGTCCTGGTACGCTTCAACTATCCAAATTCATAAGATGTACGGTGATATTTTACCACTTAAGGTGAATAGCAATATGGAAGAGAAGGCTATTATGCGGTTGGAAACTGAAAACGGAATTTGGATGGCCTATAAGTTGCTTGAACTAAATTTGAAAAAGGAGGCACTAGCAATATGGTCTAAAATTTTCCTTTTAAAACCGATTTCGAAGTTCCATTTAAAATTTTTAAAAGCCTTTTTGTCGTAGTGCTCGCCATCGTCATTCCATATTACAAACTTGTGTTTTTCGAAAAAACTCTCAATTCCCTATCAGGGCAAACAGATAAGCGATTTAAGGTGTACATTGGTGATGATGCAAGTCCTGAAAGCCCAATGGCTTTACTAAAAACATACGAAGGAAAATTTGATTTTCAATACCATAAATTTGAGACAAATCTTGGTGGCAAATCCTTAACAAAACAATGGGATAGGTGTATTGCCCTGACCAAGGATGAGCCTTGGATGATGATACTTGGTGATGACGATGTACTGGGTGAAAATGTGGTGGAAATGTTCTATAGAAAAAAGGATAAAGCTTTGGACCAGGGCATAAACCTAATTCGATATGCCTCCAAAAACATAGATGCTGAAGGGAAGGATTTGTCCAAAGTTTATCAACATCCAGAAATTGAAAAAACGACGGATTCCTACTTTAAACATTTTTCGTGGGAGTCAAGAAGTTCTCTTTCTGAGTATATCTTCCAAAGAAAAAGTTATGAAACCCATGGCTTCACGGATTTCCCATTGGCATGGCATGCCGATGATAAGGCATGGTTGGATTTTACCGATTCGGGCAATGTATTTACTATCAACGATGCGGTGGTTAGTTTCAGGTTGTCGCCTGAAAATATTTCGGGACAAAGAGATAACGAGGCTATTAAAAACACTTCGCGTAGATTATTCTTTAAAGACATAATAAGCGACAAAAAGTATACATTTACGAATGCGCAAAAGAATGCTTTTCTGTTTGAATATGGCGTTTTGATAAAAGAGCAGAATCTAATGACTGCTGGCAATATCTGGTTGGTATTGCGGGGGTTTCTGAAAATGGGGCATTTTTACGACGGAATGCGATTTTTGAGGCGCATGTACAGAGGTAAATTTTTAGAAAAATAAGGATGGATTTTTCAGTGTCAGTCATCATACCGGCCTATAATTGTGAGCGTTTTATTGAAAAGGCTATTCGTTCAGCTTTGTCTCAGCCTGAAGTTTTTGAGGTTCTTGTAATTAACGATGGTAGTACGGACGAAACCCTTTCGATTTTAAAAAAAATTGAAAAATCAAACAAAAAAGTCAAAATCTTACATCATAAAAATGGTGTTAATAGAGGAAGGTCGGCTAGTAGAAATTTAGGTATTAAAAGGGCAACTGGAAATTTTATCGCCTTTCTGGATGCTGATGATTACTATTTGGAAAACAGATTTTTATCAGACAAAAAATTGTTCAAATTGAAACGGGAAGCAGATGGGGTTTACAATGCTGTTGGATTTTATTTTTACCGTGAAGCAAGTGAGGAGGAGAAACGCACATTAACCTTAAATACGGTTTCTCAAACGATAGAACCCGACATGCTTTTTGAGGCTTTAATATCCGGTAAATACAGCCATTTTCATATCAATGGATTAACTGTGAAGCGTTCGGTTTTTGATAGAACAGGCCTTTTTAACGAAGCTTTGGTTGTAGCCGAGGACACTGATATGTTCTGGAAAATGGCGATAACTTCAAGACTGGAAACTGGGGTGATTGATAAGGCATTAGCAATTAGAGGTGTACATGAAGAGAATGTATTTGACCGAAAGGATATCTATAAAGGGTACACCATAAAAATGTATGAATCCCTAATTTATTGGAGTGTAAATAATGGGATTTCACGAAAGAGAATCGATACGCTTCTAAAATGGATATGGTTGCTAAAGTATAAGGAACACAGCAAATTGCTTGTTCATATAAAATACTGGGGCTTTTTATTTTTCAAAGATTTAAGGCTCTTGTTTTCTACTTTGAGCATCAAATATTTCCCAGTGGTTAGGCTTAGACAAAAACTTTTCCCATTTTTGTTTAAACCCTAAGGTGTTAAATTAATTTGCAAAATGAATTCTGGTAGTAATGTTACTGTGGTAATACCTTGTTTTAATGATGGCGAGTACATCATGGAAGCGGTGAATTCGGTACTAAATCAAACCCTAAAACCAGAAAAAATCATTATTGTAGATGACGGGTCAGATACCCATACCAAACATATTTTAGGAGGTATAAATGATGATAGTGTTGAGGTAGTTTATCAAGATAACTCAGGAGTTTGCAAAGCTCGAAACGTTGCAATTGATTTGGCAAAAACGGATTATATTCTCACCTTAGATGCAGATGACTATTTTGAGCCTACCTTTATTGAAAAGGCTGTAGCTATCTTAAGTCAAGATTCCCACGTCGGTATAGTGGGCTGTTTTTACAGAAGATTGGTAAGCGGAAAAATTCAAAATGAAGTGGTAAAACCGTTGGGCGGAGGCGTCTCTAATTTCTTGGTTAAAAACAATGGATTGGGATGTTCTCTATTTCGAAAAAAATGCTGGGAAGAGGTGTCAGGTTATGATGAAAACATGAGAAAAGGCTATGAGGACTGGGATTTTTGGATATCCATTCTTAAAAATGGATGGCAAATGCATATTAAAGAAGAACCACTTTTTTTGTACAGAAAGAGTAAGTCCTCAAGGGATGAAAACGCATTTTTAAACCATGATGTGGAATTGAGGGATTATCTTTTCAAAAAGCATAGACAGGTGTTTATGGATAATTTTGAGGCCTTTGCAAGTCAAATCATCTATTCAAATTCAAAATTGAAGCAGACCCAATTAAAAATTAAGAATTCAATAGACTACAGGCTTGGAAACTTGATTTTAAGGCCGTTTAGGCTTGTAAAACATATATTTAAAAGTCAAAAATGAATTCCCTATGAATAGCCTTGTCTCAATTATTGTACCTTGCTATAATCATGCGCATCTTTTGGGAGAGACCTTGGAGTCTGTTTTGAACCAGGAGTACATTAATTGGGAATGTATCATTGTAAACGACGGTAGCCCTGATAATACTGAAGAAATTGCCAAAGAATGGTGCAAAAAAGACACCCGTTTCAAATACATTTCCCAGAAAAATGGAGGACTGTCAAATGCCAGAAATACGGGTGTAAAAAGAAGCAAAGGTGAGTATATTTTGCCTTTGGATGCTGATGATCTTTTACATAAGGATTTTTTAAAAAAAACAGTGCCAGTGTTGCAAACTAAGGATGAAGTTGGCGTTGTGACTTGCAATAGCAAACATTTTACTGGAGATACCACCAACGTCATTAACGAATGGAGACCTAAAGGTAATACTTATAAGTACCTGCTGTATTTGAATCAAATAGTTGCTACTTCGTTATTCAGAAAAACATGTTGGGAACAGGTTGGAGGCTACGATGAAAACATGAAAAATGGCTTTGAGGACTGGGAATTTTGGCTCTCTTTAACAAAAAATGGCTGGAAATATCAGGTTTTGGATGAGTTTCTTTTTTACTACAGAAGAGCAAAACAATCCATGGTAACGGATACGATAAACTATCATTTTGAAGATATTAAAGCATATATTTTCAAAAAACATAGCGATTTATATATTGAAGATTTTGAAAACTGTATGACCGTATTGTTTCATGACCTGAAGGCCTATCGCACAAGTAATGTAAAACTAAAAACATCCTTAGAGTATAAGATTGGAAAGCTTTTAACCAAACCGTTTTCTTTTCTTTTGAAAAAATAGAGACATAGCATTTTGATATCCGTAGTCATCAGAAATAAAAACCAGGAAGACGCCTTGGAGTTTTTACTAAAAAACCTTGAGGGGCGTTATGCCGACGATATTGCGGAAATTATTGTTGTGGACAATCTTTCAACCGACGGTAGCCAAGCCATATCCGAAAAATATGGCGCGAGATTTGAAACCATCACAAATTTCAGTTATGGAGGCAGTGCCAATTTTGGGGCAGAAAAGGCCAAGCATCCAATTGTGGTGATGTTTAGTGCGCATTCCTATCCAGTAAGCCATGACTTTTTTAAACTGATTAAAGAGAAATTTGAAGCCAATCCAAATTTAGCTGGGTTACGTTGCTTGCACAACCCTAATGACTATCGAAATTACATCAATAAGGTTTCGGCTAAAGAAGACCCGAACAAATCTGGCTTGATATTTTCAGGGTCGGCATTTAGGCGGTCAGTTTGGACAAAACATCAATTTAGGAATGATGTTGCTACTTTTGAAGATAAGGAATGGACCGTTCGAATGTTAAAGGAGGGTTATGATATTGAGTTGGTTCCCGCCATTTTTTGCTACCAAATTTCCCGATCCAAAGGACAGTTGTTTTTTAGGTTCAAAAGAGACCTTATTGGCAATTACCAATTGTGGCATCAAGATGTGTCTTTTTGGAGTGCTTCCAAGGGGTTTTTGATGGCTTTGTTGAGGCTTTTAAAAAGCTTTTTTGTGGATATTTGGTATGTGATATTGCGATATTTGCACACCATAAAGTTCCTTTTCAATAAACCTAATAAGTTTTAAGCCTATAAATCTAAAGCATGAACCGGAACAATAACTTTGATTTTCTAAGATTTTTGTTCGCAATTTTTGTCGTGCTTTCCCATTCCTACCCTTTGTCGGGTAGCAGTGAAACTTACCAGTGGATTTACCAAATCACCAATGGTCAAATTGTATTGGCTCGGATAGGCTTGGGTGGCTTTTTTATAATTAGTGGCTTCTTTATTTTTAAAAGTTTAAAACGGAGTAAATCACTGAGCATTTACTTTTGGAAGCGTTTTTTAAGACTGTTTCCGGCACTTTTTGTAGTGCTTTTATTGACCGTTTTGCTGCTACCGTTTGTATATGAAGGTGGTGTGTCCCTGTATGAAAACCCAGAGGTGTACACCTACTTGCCAAACAATTTATCGTTGTATGGATTTCAGTCAATAATTCAAGGTGTGTTTGACAATAATCCATACCATTCTATTAATGGCTCCTTATGGACAATTCGATATGAATTTTCACTTTATGTGGCTCTGTCATTACTCTTTTTCGTCAAAAACAATTACAAATTAGTACGGGGTGTATTGTTTCTTACCTTGGTATTTCTATTAGTGATTTACAATTTTTTATTGGGACGGTTTGCCGGTTCCTCTATATTTGGGATGCTGGGCTATGAAATTTTGGATCTGGGAACCTTTTTTGTATGTGGGAGTGTTTTGGCGGCCTTCAATTTTGAAAGAGTTAAAAGTCCGTTGTTGCTTGTTTTGTCTGTTTTAACACTAATTGGTGCATTGCATTTTGAAGTGTATCATTCCGTTAAGCACATACTGCTGCCTGTTGTAATTTTGCTGTTAGGGCAGATTCCGCTTCCATTTTTTAGTACTTTTGGGAAAATAGGAGATATGTCCTATGGTATTTATATTTATAGTTTTCCAGTGCAACAAACATTGGTTTACTTTTTCAAGCTTGGCACCTATGAACTCATGTTTTGGTCGGTAATAATCTCAATTGTTTTGGGGTTTTGTTCTTGGCATTTAATTGAGAAAAAAGCGCTGAGTTACAAAAATGTTTCAATTTCTAAATCTAAGATAGAATTGAAGAAAAAATTAACTTAAAAACAGTCAGCAGTTTAATGAATATAAAACAGATTATAAAACGTGTTCTAAGGAAAAAAAAGAAATCTCCCGCCTATTTTAAGGTGAAAAATTACGACAAATTTGATGATTTTTGGGTGCAAAAGGTAGAAGTAGAAGATGTCGAGGATAGACTGGATTTTTTTCTTAAACTGTGCAAAGGAAAAAATGTGTTGCACTTTGGCTGTACAGACTGGCCCATATTTAGGCCGGAAAAGAATTTGCATATTCAGTTATCAGAAGTAACCGCCAGACTGCATGGTTTTGATATTGATCTGGAGGGCATTGAAAATTTAAAGCAATATGTAGATCAGGAATACTTCTCAAAGTTTTCCGATATACCCGATTTTAATTATGATGTCTGTTTAATTCCAGAAACCATTGAGCATGTAGACAATGTACGGGAGTTTTTGGCCAACTTATCTGCTGTAAAAGCCGATAAATTTCTAATTACTGCACCAAATTGTTTTACCCCAATTCATTTGGATAGAAACTATCGGGGTAAGGATTATTTTATTGAAGTGGTGCACCCAGATCACAATTGCTGGTATAGCCCTTATACCCTTAAGAATCAAATTCAAAAATACTCCGATCTTAAGGTTGAGAAGACGTACTTGTTTAATAACGGAATGATGATTTGTTGCGAGGCGGTAAGGAAGGAAGTCTTATAGACTATGCTAAAGAGAAGGATAAAAAAGTCCATTAAATCATTACAGGCCGTTTATAATTTTTTGATGTTTAGGCTTTTCGAAGTATCTAAAATCCGAAGGTCGGATTTACTCTTTATTCTGCCCTATTTTCAAACAGGAGGAGCGGAACGCGTGCACCTTAATATCATTAAAAGCTTGCAGGACAAAAGTATTTGTATCTTATTTACCCATAATTCCGCAACTGAAAATTTCAAAAATGAGTTTTCGAATTTGGCCAAAATTATCGAAGTGAATACAATTCTCACCAAAAACAATAGTCATATAAATCAGTCCCTCAAAAAGGTAATTTGTAAATCGATAAACCAAAGCCGGTCAATAACATCTGTTTTCGGGAGCAATACTAATTTCTTTTATGAAGTGCTTCCTAAAATCAAAAAGAACATCAACAAATTGGATTTGATACATGCCATTTCTGGAGAAAACCCAGCCATAGAGCAACACTATTTGGATTCAAGTGAAGATATCACCCATAGAATCGTAATCAATAAAAAGGCTTTTGATGACGTATCGCATATTTATAAAGTCAACAGTATTTCAGAGGAATTTCTGAGCAAAATAAAAATTATTGAAAATGCCATTCCGATAGATTTAAATGATACACTGGCCGAAAGGGACATGATAAGAATCGGCTTTGTTGGTAGATGGTCCAAAGAAAAGCGCCCAGAAATTTTTCTTAAGATAGCATCGGAGATCAAAAAAATAAAACCTGAGGTGGAATTCGAAATGGTAGGTATTGGAATGAAAAGTAATGTTTCTGAAATTAACAGGAGCGGTGTCCAATTTCTAGGTGAAATTACGGATGCAAAAAGGTTGGATGCCTTTTATAAATCCCTGACGTTTATTTTGACAACGTCTTCTAGGGAAGGCTTTCCTATGGTCATCCCAGAGGCTATGGCACACGGGGTGATACCTATTTCAACTAATGTTGGTGGGATTAGCGAACATTTGATTAGTTTTGAAAATGGGGTGCTCATCGATAACTATAAGGATGAAAATGAAATCGTAACAAAATTTATAGATACTATTGATAAATTGATTAATGATAAAGGATTAACAGCTAAAATTTCAAAGAATGCTTTTAACTATGCGAGAAAGCACTTTGATATTGGTACGTTTAACCAGAAGTATAGAGACTTAGTTTTGGGTAATAAAGGGAACTGATGATAACAATTGTACTGACCAACCGAAATAGAAGTTTAAGCTTGATATCCAAATGCTTCGCCTCGTTACGCGGACAGAATAATCAAAATTTCAAATGCATTGTTGTGGATTATGGTTCAAATCCGCAAAATCAGAAACTACTTCAATCTGAGATCAATAAACATGCAAATTTCGAATTAATTTTATGTAGTACCCAAAAGCAATTGTGGTGTAAATCCAGGGCTATAAATCTAGCATTAAAGCAGTGCGATACCACTTATTTTTTCGTAGGGGACATTGATATGATATATCATCCGCATTTTATTGAAGAACTTCACATACTTAAGGATAAACATAAAGTGGTTTATTTTAAAGTGGGGTTTTTAAGCGAAAATGAGTCAAATACTGATAAGGATTTTGAGGATTATCAAATTGCCTTCCCCTCTAATGAAGAGGCCACGGGCATGACTTTATACAAAACTGAGATATTGAAGTCTATTAATGGTTACGACGAATTTTACCATGGCTGGGGCGCAGAGGATACCGATGTTCACGTTAGACTTGAAAACGCCAATATTGAGGTGGCTTATTTTGATAGGGAAATTTTAATGCTTCATCAGTGGCACCCCAAGGCATATAGGGGTAAAGATAGTTTTGAACCATTTCACTTTAAGCTTGAAAGCATCAATCATAAATATTTGGAATTTACTAGGAAAACAAAAAAAGTTGTTGCCAACACTAATTTTGAATGGGGGCATTATAATGCATCGGATTATTCGGTTTTGGAAGCGCCACAACAGGAGTTTTTGATCACAAATGAACTAGCCGACGTCAAAGGGTTTATCCATAACATGTTTTTGGACCATGCGCATCAAGTTATTAGTGTTAAAATAAAGGAACATTCCGAATATAATTCTCTCAAACAGACTGCTAAAAAGTTGATCCATAAAAAAACTAAGGAATTTTTACCTTTAGAAGAAGTGAACGACTTGCTTTTGGAAGCCATTATTGCAGACAAAAGAAATGCAGCATATAGCTACCGTTACAGCGTTCAAAAAAACGAAATAACGCTAGTCATCAAACTTTAACCTATTGCACCAATGAAAATTTTAATGGTATCCATGAATTCCATCCACTTTGAACGCTGGACCAATCAGCTTCAGGATGCGGGCCATGAGGTGCATTGGTTCAATATTAGGGATGGTAGCTATTCAGAAAATTTGTCTTGGGTAAAGCAAATTATCGGTTGGAAATACAAGTATCCCAAACTTAAGGGAAGAGTGTTCGTAAAAAGAAGATTGCCCAAATTGTATAAAAAACTTGGTTTTATATTTGAAAACAGTACCGAAAAGGCATTTGAAAGCGCGTTGCTGAAAATACGTCCCGATGTAGTGCACAGTTTTGCACTCTACGTATCCTGTTCACCTATTTTGAAGGTGATGAACAATTACCCGGAACTACAATGGATATACTCTGCTTGGGGTAGCGATTTGTTCTATTTTCAACATGAACCGTCGTATCTCAGTGATATAAAAAATGTATTGCCAAGGGTTAATTATTTGTTTGCGGATTGCAAAAGAGATGTTGCACTGGCAGAAAAATTTGGCTTTAAGGGTAGGGTTTTAGGGATTTTTCCTGGCGGTGGAGGGTATCCCATTGAAAAGTATGAGCCACATGTCCTGTCTACTTCCCAAAGAAATCTAATACTTATTAAAGGTTATCAAGGGCGTTCGGGTAGGGCCATTTCCGTGTTAAAGGCCATCGCTAACTTGAATTCCGAATTAAGGACATATCAATTTGCCATTTTTGGAGTAAATGAGGAGGTTGAAAATTTTATAGAGCGTGAACATGGGCTTCGTAGTTTGGATTTACGCATCTATAAAAGATCTGAGTTTTTAAACCATTTTGAACTTATGAAACTAATGGGGCAAGCATTGATATATATAGGAAATAGCAATTCTGATGGTATGCCGAACACATTGCTCGAGGCCATAATTATGGGGGCTTTCCCGATCCAATCCAATCCCGGTGGTGCTACAGCCGAGGTCATAAATCATGGCAAAAATGGGCTCCTGATTCAGGATTGTGAAGATGATAATCAAATTTCCAAATTGATAAAAATGGCAGTTTCAGACAAAAAACTTATGGAAACCGCCTTTAAAGCTAATCAACAAATGAAAGGCGTTTTTGAAAGATCAAAAATTGCAAATGATGTTATTTCAAAATACAATTCCATCCATCAATACTCAATTTAAACGCGTCGATTAAAAAACAAACTGTATTTTAGCATTTTGACTCATATTAATAGCAGCACAAAAATGAAAAAGATAGGTTTTATCCCGTTGCGGAAAGGCTCTAAAGGGATTCCCAATAAGAACAAAAGAAAGATGGTAGGTAGACCATTGTTTACATGGGTTCTTGGTGAAGCTGTTTTTTCAGAGCTTGATGAAATTGTTGTGTATACCGATGACGAGTCCATAATTGATTTTATTGCCAAAGAATACCATTGGACTTCAAAAGTGAAAGCCTTGAAACGAAGTGAAGAAAGTGCTGAAGACACAGCTTCTACCGAATCTGCTATATTGGAATATTGCGAGTCTATTAATTATGATTTTGATATTTTCTGCCTAATGCAGGCCACATCTCCTTTCACAAGAAAAGAGGATATTAATACATGTTTGGATAAAATCGGGACTGAATTTGATTCGGCATTAACCGTGGTAAACACCCATCGTTTTTTATGGAATGAAAATGGGGAAGCACTAAACTACAATCCCCAAAAAAGACCAAGACGTCAAGATTTTGAGGGGGTATTGGTTGAAAATGGTGCTGTTTATACTATTTCAAAAGAAGCTTTAAAGCAACATAACAACCGAATAGGGGATAGAACTGCAGTAGTGAAAATGCCCGAGGAATCACTTTCAGAAATAGATACCGAATCTGATTGGGTGACTGTCGAAAACTTATTGATGGAGCGACAAAAACAGGAGAAAATATCCAAGAAAATTACACACATAGTTTTGGATGTTGACGGCGTATTTACAGATGGCACTATTACTTATACAAAAGATGGCGAGCATACCAAAAGTTTCGATATGAGAGATGGTATGGGGCTTGAGATTTTAAGGCAATTCAACGTAAAAGTGATGATTATGACCTCGGAGAATTCTCAATTGGTAGCCAAACGCATGGAAAAATTAAAGATTGAGCACGTGTTTTTAGGTGTAAAGGATAAGTTTACCTTATTGAACCGAATATTGAACCAGGAGAATATATCTTTGGGTAATGTGGCCTACGTTGGGGACGATGTTAACGACCTTACCAATATTTGTAGTGTCGGGTGGTCTTTGGCCCCAAATAATGCTACAGATGTGGTTAAACAACATGCCGATATCGTGCTTTCCAGAAAATCGGGAGCCGGTGCTATCAGGGAAGCTTGTCAATTTATAATGAAGTATAACAAAAGATTCATGTAAGTCCCAAAATCTTATGAATAGTTACAAAAAGCCATATGTTATAGCTGAAATAGGGTGCAACCATAAAGGTGAAATGGAAATTGCGAAAGAACTTATCAAAGTAGCAAAGATATTTTGCAATGTGGATGCTGTAAAATTCCAAAAGCGTAATAATAAAGAGTTGTTAACGGAGGAGCAGTACAATCAACCCCATCCTAATCCTGTCAATTCTTACGGAGCAACTTATGGAGATCATCGTGAGTACCTGGAGTTTAGCTTGAAGGAACATCAAGAATTAAAGTCGTATTGTGAAGAGGTAGGAATTACATATTCCACTTCAGTTTGGGATCTAACATCTGCTAAGGAAATAGCATCCCTAAATCCGGAGTTTATTAAAATACCTTCGGCATGCAATAACAATACAATGATGCTGGAATGGCTCTGCAAAAATTATGAAGGCGAACTTCATATTTCAACAGGGATGACTACCAAAGAGGAGATCGACGAAGTTGTAAATCTGTTTAAAACTTTTGGAAGAAATAAAGACTTGGTACTTTATAATTGTACTTCGGGTTACCCTGTGCCTTTTGAAGACGTGTGCTTATTGGACATTAATGTGTTAAAGGAAAAGTACGGTGGGCAAATAAAACACATCGGATTTTCAGGACACCATTTAGGTATTGCTGTGGATGTTGCCGCATACACTTTGGGAGCTAATATTATTGAAAGGCACTACACATTGGATAGAACCTGGAAAGGTACAGACCATGCTGCATCATTGGAGCCCATGGGACTTCGCAAGTTATCAAGGGACCTAAAGGCCGTTTATCATTCCTTGAGTTATAAAAATGAGGATATATTGCCCATTGAAAAAGTACAGCGCGATAAACTAAAAAATCAAAAAGTGCACAAATGATTTCATCAAGGAAGATTCGCTTGTTTTGGTGGAATGAAATTGAACTACAAGGCAAATCCAAAGAGAACTACGGCGATCTTTTGGGTAAATATTTAGTAGAAAAAATTTCTGGTAAGGAAGTGGTTTGGACGAAGCCTAGTGCTTTCTCTTTTTCTGATTTTTTCAGTCCAATTTATGTAACCATAGGAAGCATTCTAACCCATGTCAATTCAAAATGCGTAGTTTGGGGAAGCGGTATTGTATCCAAAGAATTTCCTGTTAAAAACGCCAAATTTTTGGCTGTGCGCGGTCCGCAAACAAGAAATCATTTGCTGGATTTGGGGTACGAAGTTCCCGAGATATATGGCGATCCGGCCATTCTTTTGCCAAGGTATTATAACCCTCAAATTGAAAAGGAATACAAATTGGGCATCGTCCCTCATTATGCGGATTTTGAAGCAGTGAAAGACTTTTGCCAAAATGACGGATCGATACTCATCATTGATTTAATGACAAATAATGTTGAAACAACAACAGATCAATTTCTTAAATGTGAAAAGATAATATCATCTTCCCTTCATGGTATTATAGTGTCCCATGCTTACGGTATACCCGCTGTTTGGCAAAAGTTTTCCAATCGTGTATTTGGTGATGATATTAAGTATAGAGACTATTTTGAATCTGTTGGTATACCCAATTATGAATCAACTATTTTGAATACTGAGATGTCGGAAAGTACGATGCTCAATCTTTTCAAAAACAAACAGGTATTGCCCGAAAAAAAAGTAATTGATAGGCTATTTAATGGGTTAATGGAGGTTTGCCCATTCAACAATCAAAAAGAATAGATATATGAAGAAAAAAGTGTTTGTATTCTTTCCAGATGGCGTGGGCTTAAGAAACTTTGCTTTTACGGATTTTAAATCGGTAGGAGAAGCAATGGGATTTGAGGTGGTATATTGGAACAACACTATTTTTTCGCTTAAAGACAACTTAGGATTCAATGAAGTGAAAATTGAAGACCAATCCAGTCATCCACTATTGCCGATATATTCCCGGGCTAGAAAAAGAGCCGAGTTAAATGTTTCCAAAGATAAGTTTAATGATGCCGTCTACCCAACGTATAAGTTTCCATTTAGCTATAAGGGATTAAAGAATATAATTCGTACCATTTATACTAAAGTGCTAATTGGGCTTTATTCTTCTGAAAAGGGTATTGAATATTTAAGAAAGCGAATTAACAAATTGGAACGTTCAACTTCAAAATATGCCTATTGCAGGTCTCAATTAGAGGCACACAAGCCGGATTTAATTTTTTGTACTACGCAAAGGGCCACGCAGTCCATTAGTGCCTTATTGGCGGCTCAGGATTTGGGGATACCTACGGTAGCTTTTGTGTACTCATGGGATAATGTGCCTAAGGCCATGCAGGTGGTGGAAACTGATTATTACTGCGTTTGGAGCGATTTGATGAAGGCACAAGTGTTGCAGTATTATCCCTTTGTAAAACCAGAGCAGGTTTTTGTAACGGGAACACCGCAGTTTGAACCCCACTATGATGCTTCCCTATTTGAAAGGAGGGAAACATTTTTTAAGAAGTATGATTTAGACTTAACCAAGAAATATATCTGTTTTTCAGGTGATGATGAAACCACTTCGCCTTTAGACCAGTACTACTTGGAAGATTTGGCAAATGCCGTACGAAAGCTTAATGAAAAAGGCGAAAACCTTGGTATTATATATAGAAAATGCCCCGTAGATTTTACTGATAGATATAATGCCGTAATAGAAGCCAATAATGATATTATTAAAGTATTGGACCCTATATGGAAGCAAGTAGGTAGCCAATGGAATCAGGTGTTGCCAACTCCTGAAGATTTTAAAATGCTTTATAATGTCTGCGAACATAGTGAGTTTGTAACCAACGTTTGCTCCTCAACGGTTTTTGATTTTGTGGCTCATGACAAGCCCTGTATTTATTATAATTACGAACAACCACAACTGAAAAAGAGTATCAGGGATATTGGTCAAAACTATAAATATGTACACTTTAGAAGTATGCCAAGCAAGGAGGCCGTTGTGTTTTGCACGGATAAAAAGGATTTGGAAAGTCAGGTAAAGCAAATTTTGGACGGGCAATTATCAAATGTTCACGAATGTAAAAAGTGGTACAGAATTGTGGTAGGCGAAACCCCAACTGAAGCTTCAAAGAATATTTGGAATACAATTTCTGGGATATTGCAATGAAAGTAGGTTATATAACATCAGAATATCCACATCCTAAAATAAGCCATGCGGCGGGTATCGGTACAAGTATAAAAAACTTGGCCATTACCTTGGTGAAAAAAGGCGTTGAGGTTACGGTGTTTGTATATCATCAAAATACCTCAGAAGTTGTCATGGATGAAGGAGTAGAAATTCATTTGATTAAAAAGCAGAAATATTCTTTATTTACATGGTACTTCTACCGAAAACATATTCAAAATTATGTGAATACCATAGTCAGAAATAAGAATATCGAAATTTTAGAAGCACCCGATTGGACTGGAATTACGGCATTTATGAAGTTTAAAGTGCCTTTAGTAATTCGGATGCACGGTAGCGATGCCTATTTCTGCAAATTAGAGGGCAGAAAACAAAAATTTAAAAATTTTGTATTCGAAAAGTATGCGTTTAAAATAGCAAAGGCCTATATAGCCCCAACAGCATATGCTGGCCAAGAAACGGCAAAGATCTTCGGATTGGATAAATCCAAAATCAAAACGATTCACTATGGCTTAAAACTGGAAAATTTTGAAAATAAAACACCAGAGGCGTATCACAGAAATCGAATATTGTATATTGGAACTATTATCCGAAAAAAAGGCGTATTGGAGTTGGCTGAAATCTTTAACAAGGTGGTCGATGAAAATCCCAAAGCAGAGTTGATGCTTATTGGAAGTGATTCGCCTGATGTTAAAACTGGCGCATCATCCACTTACCAGTTAATGGAAGAAATTTTTACCGACACGGCTAAAGTACGTGCCAATTACTTGGGGAAGATTCCATACAATGAGGTAAAACAACAAATAATGGATGCGCATGTTTGTGCCTTTCCTTCCTATGCTGAAACCTTGGGGATGGTAACTATCGAGTCCATGGCAATGCAAAAACCGGTGGTAAATACGAGTATAGGTTGGGCTCAGGAATTGATTAATGATGGTATTGACGGCTATTTGGTGCACCCCTCAAAGCTTGATATTTATGCTCAAAGATTGTTGGGGCTATTGGAGGATGAACCCCTGTGCTCAAGTATAGGAGTTGAAGCTAGAAAGAAGGTTGAGGCACGTTTTGACATTGATAAAAATGCAGATATCAACCTTAGCTATTATAAGTCGCTGTTGCCATGATTTATATCATACATGGGGAAAATAAGGTGAAAGAAGTACTGGATGAAAATCTTCAGACTCTGCCTTTCGAAACTAAGTTAGGTTTAACGGATAACCTATTTTTATTGGCAGAACGATTTCCTGAAGAACTCATTATTTGGTCACATGAAGCATGTCAGGATTTCATCAATACTCAAAGTATTCCTAAGATTTTTCATCATAAACGTATTATGGCCTCATTCGGCGTAAATGAAACGTATTACATCACTGATGCTATTGGCTATGTGGACCAATCGGTCTATATAAAGGTTAATAGAAGTGTAACCTTTCCAACATGGATAATGAGTAGTGATATTGGAGGAATGCATGCAAAACTTTTGAATACAGTTTTTGAAGGTATCAAAAGGTATTCGGATTTTGATTATTTCTTAAATACCATAGCTAAACAGGCCATGCCCCAAGGGCTCTTTTGCTATTCCGTACCGAGTTTATTATCCTCGAAACCCCATAAAGGCATAGAAGTTAAAAAGATTTCCAGCTTTAAATTATTCAAATTTGTCAGGGAAAATTACAAGCTGGTCTGGGTTTTTGTTCTTTTCTTTCAGAGGATTATGCAAGAGAAGCAATTCCCATTTTTATCATTGTTGAGGAGTTTGTTTTATAAAAGAAATATTAGTGATTTTGATTTTACAGAAGTACTGATAGTCTCTTCAAAAGAACTAATCCAAAAGAAGGAAATTGATGTTGTTATTCCAACTATCGGTAGAAAACCATACTTGCATAACGTTTTGAAGGATCTTTCTAAGCAAACAATTTTGCCCAAAAATGTCATTATTGTAGAGCAGGATCCTGATAAAAATTCAAAATCCGAGTTGGATTATTTGACGAATGAAGACTGGCCTTTTCATGTTAAGCATAAATTTATTCATCAAACGGGTGTCTGCAACGCCCGAAATCTTGGGATGGGTTTGGTAGAAAGCGAATGGACATTTTTAGGCGATGACGATAACCGATTTGAGTCCGATTTAATCGAGTCGGTGTTCCATGAAATTGAAAAGATTGGAGCAAAAGCCATTTCCACGGTATATATTAAGCCCGATGAAACACAAAGTTTCTTTAAAACATCCCAGACTTCAATTTTTGGGGGAGGCAATAGTTTTGTGAAATCAGAGATGTTAAAACACTTAAAATTTGATTTGGCTTATGAATTCAATTATGGCGAGGATTCAGATTTTGGAATGCAATTGCGGCATTTGGGGGAAGACGTCATTTTTTGCCCCAATATAAAAATCACGCATTTAAAAGCTCCTGTTGGTGGCTATCGTGTTAAAGTGATACAACCTTGGTCCGATGAACCAATATTGCCCAAGCCATCCCCAGCAATCATGCTCTTCAATTTAAGGTATTTTTCAAAAGCCCAGTTGCATACATACAAGCTTTTACTTTTCTTAAAGTTTTACAAGCACCAGAATAAGAAAAACCCATTTGGATACTGGCGTTTAATGAAAAAAAGTTGGAAGGTCAGTACGGTTTGGGCACATAAATTAATGGAAAGAGCCAATGCTTAAATTGTACACAGATATAAGCTTTTTGACCGAACAATATCGTGGCTACGTTTTTCCAGTATTGTTCGATTTGCATTATGTAAAAAGTGGGCCATTGCAAAAATATTATAGCCTAACGGATGATTTATATAGTGCGAATATTGTTGTGTTTCCTGTAGATTATTCAATTTTTTATAAAAACAGAAAAGCTTTTGACGCCTTAATCGGTAAAGCAAAAACTGCCCATAAACCGATTTGGATTTATACTGCTGGTGACTTTGGATTTACAGTTCATATTCCCAATAGCACCACTTTTAGGCTGGGGGGATTTCATTCCGAATTAAGCCAAAACTCCTTTATACTGCCTTCGTTTGTAAATGATCCTTACGAAACGGTTTTAGAAGGTCAGTTTGTAGCACTGCCAAAAGAAATCAAGCCCACAATCGGTTTTGTCGGACATGCCAATACAGGCATGACCAATTACTTGAAATCGTATTTGAGCCATCTTAAATTAAGGTTGAAAAATACTCTAAATTCATCATATTTTGATATGCAGCCATTTTATCCTTCTGGCCAAAAGCGGTTTCAATATTTGATGAAATTGCAGGGAGGTAACCATTTCAAAACCAATTTCATTTTAAGAGATAAATATAGGGCTGGTGTTTCAGGCGAAAATGAGAAAGTCAATACAACCAAGGAATTTTATCAGAATATCTTTGATAATCTGTACACCTTCTGTATCAGGGGGCTAGGGAATTTTTCAGTACGGTTTTATGAAACATTAGCAGTTGGAAGGATTCCAATCTTAATAAATACGGATTGCAGATTGCCTCTGGATGCAATGATAAATTGGGAGGAACATGCCATAATATTAGATTCCTCAGGTAATACTCCAATTGAAACCCAAATTCTCAATTTTCATAATTCAAAAACGAATGATGAACTTGTTGGAATTCAAAACAGCAATAGGCTACTTTGGGAAACCCATTTGCGACGGCATTCGTATTTTGTGAAAATTCACGATATATTTATAAATAATGAAAGCAATGCCTAAGCCGTTTACCCTTATCGTTTGTACCTATATGCGTGCCGAGGCGTTGCTACGATTATTAAATTCTGTTAGGGGACAGACTTTATATCCAAATGAAATTTTAATAATCGACGGTTCAACCGATGATAAAACAGACAGCGTTCTGAAAGAAAATACGTTTGAAAATCTGAAGTATTTTAAAGTTGCAGAACAAGATAGGGGCTTGACAAGACAACGTAATTTTGGAGTTCAAAAAGTCTCGCATACCTCCGAAATCATCTGTTTTTTAGATGATGATGTGGTTCTGGAAAAGGATTTCTTTAAAGAATTAATAAGCGCCTACGACAAATATTCTGATGCAGTGGCCGTCGGTGGTTATATCACCAATGAAGTCAATTGGGAGCGGGAAGGTGGTACAAAAACAAAAGATAATTTTTATTTTGATGGTTGGATGCGTAAAGAATCGTCAAGATTTAGAATACGGCAATTTTTTGGTTTGCAACCGGACCGGTCGCCCGGTTTTATGCCAACATTTTCACATGGTCGTTCCATTAGTTTTTTGCCACCTTCAGGTAAAATATATCCGATAGAAATGATGATGGGCGGTGTGGCGAGCTATAAAAGAAAAGTGTTTCAAACACTAAAATTTTCTGAATATTTTGAAGGCTACGGATTATATGAGGATTTAGATTTTTCTTTCAGAGTAGCTAAGCTTGGAAAGATATATGTCAATACGGCTGCAAGGTTAGGGCACTATCATGAAGCCAGTGGCAGGCCCAATGCTTTTAAATATGGAAAAATGGTGGTGAGAAACGGTTGGTATGTCTGGCGTGTAAAATACCCAAGTCCTCCATTCAAAAATCGTTTAAAGTGGAACCTAACTGTTTTGTTGTTAACTGCTTTACGAAGCACTAATATATTTAATAGCCCCAAAAAGCAGGAAGCTTTCACGGAATGCGCAGGAAGATTTGCAGGTTTGTTATCTTTGGTGGTCAATAAACCCAAGGTAGAATGACCAAATCGGCGTTTTTAAAGGCAAATGTAATCCACCCGTTCAATGGGAGGGGTTGTGCTTCTTTTGAAGCGGATAAAATGCGTTTTGAAGACGGTAAGGATGTCGAAGTTTTAAACGGTATTCCAGTTTTGATTGATGAGTCCAAAAGCATTTTTAGGGTAGATGATGTCCTTAAAAGTGCCCCTATCACTCAAGATTCAGGTTATCGGAATAATAGTTTGAAGAACCGCGTTCGGAAGTCGATTTTGCCTCAATTGTCCAAAGATTTTTCTTTTGAAAAGCGCTACCAGAAATTAGCGATGGGGGTTCGAGGTAAAAAGGTTCTTGTCATTGGAGCTGGTGCCAAAATTGAAGATTATAATGCACTTTTTTCAGATGCATTGGTAATCACTTCGGATGTGCATTTGCAGTTTAGTCCAGATATTGTTTTTGATGCACATCAAATTCCTTTTAAGGACGAAACGTTTGATTTGATTATTGCCGGACAGGTTTTGGAACATACTTTTCGACCCTGGGAAGTGGCAAAAGAAATGCAAAGATGCGTCAAACATAATGGGTTATTGCTAGTAGAAATTCCATTTAATTTCCCATACCACAGTCCGCCATATGATTTTTTTAGATTCACTTTTACGGGTTTAAGAAGCTTGTTTCCCAATTGTGAATTAAAGCGTTACGAGGTTTCTGAGGGCCAAGGGAGCGCGGTAGCCGTGTTCAATAGTCAATTTCTGGTAGATTTGTTTTCTAACAGATACCTCAGGATGGTTATGGTATTCATTTCCCGGTTTTTGTTTGGATGGATAAAATATTTGGATCTGTTTAGAAAAAGAACCACATACAGACGGATTTACGCGCCAATGGGTTTTAGTATGCTGTTCAAAAAGGATGGCAGGCAAAGAAAAGATGCAGAACTCTTAGAGGCATATTATAATTTGAAAAATAAGAAAAAAGTATAAGCACTCATGTTTGGGTTTTCATCGGATATTAAAAGATACAAGGCTTACAGTGGCAATAAACGGGGATGGGTGCTAGTGGTGTCGCATCAAGGTTTGTGGGCGCTTTTTGTGTATCGGTTTTCAAACTATATTTTTAATAAAAGGCTTCCGAAAATTCTAAAAAAAATACTTCTATTTTTCTGTGTGGTATGGCAAAAATTTATTGAAATACTTACTGGAATATCAATTGCCTATTCGGCACAAATAGGAAAAGGATTTTATGTAGGTCATTTTGGAGGCATTATCATTAATGCTTCAGCTATTATTGGAGAAAATTGTAATATTTCGCAGGGGGTTACCATTGGAGTTAGTGGCAGAGGTGAAAAACGAGGTGTTCCAAATATTGGAAATAATGTTTATATAGGTGCAAACGCTGTAGTTGTTGGGGGTATTACTATTGGCGATAATTGTGTGATTGGGGCTAATTCTCTGGCAAATTCTTCTTTTGAAGCTAATGTTACCATACTTGGTGTGCCAGCCAAAATTGTATCTAATAATACTTCAAAAGGCTATATCTAATGCAATTTTTAGTGATAACGGATGCGCCAACATTATTAGAGGAGGGACGACAGACGTCCTATGCTCCTTATGTAGTAGAAATGGATATTTGGTTCAACAATACAGATCAGGCTACCATTGTTTCTCCCACCAAATACAGCTCCAATCTGTTAACGGCTGCCTTTAAGAAACAGCCCAAAGTGATTTCCATTCCTGCAATTCATTTTTCATCTTTTATGTCAAGCGCTTTCAGTGTCCTAAGATTGCCAATTGTTGCCTTTACACTTTTCAGGGCAATGGGCCGGGCAGACCATATTCATTTGAGGTGTCCAGGCACAATTGGACTTCTTAGTTGTTTTGTTCAAATCCTTTTTCCAGGAAAAACCAAAACTGTAAAATACGCTGGCAATTGGGATCCAAAATCCAAACAACCGTTAAGTTATCAGCTTCAAAAGAAGATATTGTCCAATACCTTTTTGAGCAGAAATATCAAAGTTTTGGTATATGGTAAATGGGAGAAACAATCAAGGAATATCCAACCATTTTTTACTGCTTCATTTAAGGAAAATGAAAAAGAAGGTTGGTCCGAGCGTCATTATGATGGAAAATTGGAATTTGTTTTTGCTGGAAGTTTGGTGTCAGGGAAACGGCCACTTTTAACAATAAAAATAATAGAACAACTTCGCCATAAAGGAGTAGAAGTTAGATTGGATTTTTATGGGGATGGCCCGATGAAAAATGAAATTCATAAATATATTTTGGATAGTAACTTGCAGGATGCTGTAGCAATGCATGGCAATCAACCTATTGCCATATTGAAGGAAAAACTAAAGCGAGCCCATTTCTCTATTTTACCATCCAAGTCCGAGGGATGGCCAAAGGCTTTGGCAGAAGGGATGTTTTTCGGTTCAATTCCCATCGGGACAACAGTGTCCTGCGTTCCGTACATGTTAGGTTTTGGTGAAAGGGGAATTTTAATTGAACCTAACGCATCAAGTGCTTCAGACGAAATTATTAGCCATTTATCCGATAGCGATAAATTAAAGCAAATGGCTAAATTAGCATCCCAATGGTCCCAACAATTCACTTTGGAAACCTTTGAACAAGAAATCAAAAAACTTTTAAAAGGACAGTAATGCGTGTATTGCAACTCATAGATTCTTTGGAAACGGGTGGTGCCGAAAGGGTTGCAGTAAATTTAGCCAATGCATTGGCAACGCGTATCGCTGTGTCCTTTTTATGTGCCACTCGAAAAGAAGGCTTGCTTAAATCGGGCTTAAACCAGAACGTTCAATATGTTTTTTTAGATAAGAAACGTACATTTGATATTCAGGCTATTAGGACGCTTTTTAAGTTTGTGAAATCAGATCGAATTGATATTATCCACGCACATTCAACTTCTTTTTTTTTGGCAACTTTGATAAAGCTTTTATTGCCAAAAGTAAAAATCATATGGCATGACCATTATGGGAATAGTGAGTTTGTTAATAAAAGAAAATCAGGGGTTTTAAGGTACTGTTCAAAATATTTCTCGCACGTGATTGCCGTCAACGAAGTCTTAAAACAATGGAGCATCAAGAACTTGAAAATAGATAATGTTGATTTTTTGTCTAATTTTTCAATCCAGGATAAGATTGAACCACAAACAAGTTTAGCTGGTACATTGGGTAAAAAAGTAATTCATTTGGCAAATCTGAGACCTCAGAAAAATCATGAATTGCTTTTTAAGTCCTTTTCTTCAGTAATTAAAGAACATCCTGATTGGACGTTGCATTGCGTAGGTGAAGATTTTAAAGATGACTATTCAAAAAAAATTAAAGCATTCATTGAGGAGAATAATCTTGGCTCAAATATTTTTATTTATGGTTCCAAACCTGATGTTGCTAATATTTTAAGTCAAAGTACTATAGGCGTATTATCTTCTGATTCTGAAGGTTTGCCCTTGGCAGTATTAGAATATGGAATGGCCGGTTTGCCTGTTGTCGCTACCAATGTAGGAGATTGTGATCTTATTGTATCAAACGAAAAAGAAGGTTTATTGGTTGAACCAAATGATTTGGAGTTGTTCTCAAATAGTCTTTTAAAGCTTGTAGAAAACCCAGATTTAAGAGAAAAACTTGGACAAAATCTTAAGAATAAAGTTTTTGAGAATTTTTCAGAAGAAAAGATAGTAGAGCGTTTGTTAAATATTTACCAAAGCACTCTCAAATGAATCTGTCACTGTACCATAAATTGATATTGTTTCATATTGGTCTTGGCCTTGCAGTTTTTGCGTTTAAGCCCTTGGCTTTGCTATACTTTGTTTTCATTTCGATATTTTGGGGATATAAAATCATAAATGTATCACAACAGAACAGAGTATTCTATGTCCTTTTAGCATGTGCATATGTTGTAGGTATTGAGGTGTTCTTAAGGATGAACGAAGGGACCTTTTTCTATGAGGCCAGTAAATATCTTGTTATAGTTTTTATTCTTCTTGGCATGTTCACCACCAGCTTTAATAGTAAGGGTTTAGGCTATGTTTTATACGTTATTTTATTAATTCCGTCCATTTTTGTAGCGGTTTCTGAAATGGGTTTTGAGACCAACATTCGAAAGGCAATTGCCTTTAATTTAAGTGGCCCCGTGTGTTTAGGACTGGCGGCCATATATTGTTATGGCAGGGTAGTGACATTAAACCAAATTAAGATGGTACTCATTGCTGTTTTGATGCCACTAATCAGCATGACCGTTTATTTATTTTTGTATACTCCGGATGTTCAGGCGGCAATTACGGGGACGGAGTCTAATTTTGCTACTTCAGGTGGGTTTGGTCCAAATCAGGTGGCCACGGTCCTTGGTATGGGTATGTTTGTGCTTACCACGCGTTTTTTTATGTCTAAGGAAAATAACTTATTAAAAATTATTGATTTGTTGCTATTGGGTTTATTGAGTTTTAGGGCGATAGTGACATTTAGCCGAGGAGGTGTAGTGACTGCCATAATTATGATTCTATGCTTTCTTATGATTTATTATGCAAAGGTCAATTTTAAGTACAAGCGAAAAATTTTACTGTCCCTGACCATATTTTTAGGATTGGCATTTTTTACATGGGTTTTTAGTTCTATCCAAACAGGAGGATTTATTGATAAGCGCTATGCCAACCAAGATGCAGCTGGAAGGGAAAAAGAAGATATAAGTACGGGGCGCACAGATCTGATTGCTTTTGAAATAAAGGAATTTATTGCTCATCCGGTTCTAGGTATTGGGGTTGGAAAAATAAAGGAACGGCGGTTAAGCGAAACGGGGCTCCTAGCGGCTTCCCATAATGAGCTGAGCAGAATTTTAGCGGAACATGGCCTATTTGGGGTTTTTGCTTTTCTCATTCTCTTGTTGGCACCACTACTTCACCGGATAAAAAATAGGTCTAATATATTTTTCTATTCTTTCTATATTTTTTGGTTGCTGACAGTGAACCATTCTGCCATGAGAATTGCCGCTCCGGCGTTTATATACGCACTTTGTTTGTTAAATATTAAATATGAAAAACGTCCTTTACATAGGAAACCAATTATCGCAAAGCCATAAAACGGCAACAACAATTGACACCTTAAGTGCGGATTTGCGCAATGAAGGATACACCGTTTTTACTACTTCCAAAAAGCAAAATAAGGTTCTGAGGTTAATGGATATGCTATTTCATATTGTAAAGTATAAAAGCTCCGTGGATTTAGTTTTAATAGATACTTACAGTACCACTAATTTTTACTATGCCTATGCATGTAGCCAATTATGCAGATTTTTTAAGTTGAAATATGTTCCAATTCTCCATGGTGGGAATTTGCCTGAACGTCTCAAAACATCCCCTAAGAAGTCACATCAAATTTTCTATAATGCCCATATTAATTTGGCTCCTTCTCTATATTTAAAGCACCATTTTAGTAAAGCAGGTTATAAAAATTTGGTATTCATTCCAAATACAATACCACTGGATCGATACAAATTTCAAAAACGAAAAATTGATAAAGTTAAGATGCTTTGGGTGCGCTCTTTTTCAAAATTGTACAACCCTTTATTGGCTGTCAGGCTATTGAAATTGCTTAAGGACGAAGGTGTTCAAGCCTCGTTATGCATGGTGGGGCCAGATAATGATGGAAGTATGAAGGAAGCCAAAGTATTGGCAAAAGAACTTGAAGTGGACATTGAGTTTACAGGTAAATTGTCAAAATCAGAATGGCATGCTAAAGCTTCGGATTTTAATGTCTTTATAAATACTACCAATATTGATAATATGCCGGTTAGTGTGATAGAGGCCATGGCTTTGGGCTTACCCATTGTTTCAACAAATGTTGGTGGGTTGCCTTATTTGCTAGAAGACAAAGAGGATGCGATTTTAGTAGAACCGAATGATGCAAACCTATTTAAAGATGCTATTTTAGATCTCAGGAAAAATCCGGGTGAAGTGGATAAAATGACATCAAAGGCACGCCAAAAGGTAGGGCAGTTTGATTGGAAAGTAGTGAAGCAAAGATGGTTTTCGGTACTTTCTTAACCTTGGTTATCAAATTAACTTAGTATATTTGGGCAGCTTAGTAATCCTCTCCCGACCTGATGCCTAAGAACACCATACATTTTAATATATCAGAGCGTAAAGTATTGTTGCGGCTTTTTGATCTGGTTTCCATACTTTTTGTGCTGTATTTTGTGGGCAACACTTTTGCTTTCGACTACTTTTCAATCACTCAGGAAAACTGGAAGTGGATATTCGTTTTGGTCGTTTATATTTGGGGGTTTGGAACCATTTTCGAGCTTTACGATTTGCAGAAATCCAGTAAGTTTGAAAAGGTTTGGGTAAATATTTTGCTTACCGCCTCCGTCACAGTTTTGTTCTACTTGTTGACCCCGTTTTTAACACCAGTTTTACCAGAGAACCGCTTGCAAATTCTCTATTTTTTCCTATCAATTTTGCTAGCCCTTTTTATCTGGCGTTTTGCATATATTAATTTCGTTACCTCACCCCGATTTTACAGAAAAGTACTGATAGTAGGTGAAACCTCAAACATCAAAACGATTTTAAAAACATTCATGGATGCAGACCCGAACTATAAGGTCGTTGGCTTCATTAATTGCGAAATTAACAAATCTGAAAAGGTAAGATTTAAGGATTTGCGGGAGTATCACCCTAGAGAGATTTATGATATTATTAAGGAGGAAAATATTTCGGAAATTGTGATTGCCACTTATAATTCAGAAAATATTACTTCGGAAATATATCGTGATTTGATCACCCTTTTGGAAGGTGGGGTTCCCATTAAAGAATATACTCAGGTGTATGAGGAATTGACACAAAGGGTACCCGTTCAATTTGTTGGAAAGGATTTTTATAAATATTTCCCTTTTAGCCGAAGCAACCAAAACAAAATGTATCTTTTTTTTCACCGTTTTTTTGATATGTTGATTTCGTTGATAGGCCTAGTTTTCGGAATAGCACTATTACCGTTAGTGCTTTTGGGGAATCTTATTGCTAATCGTGGCCCGCTTTTTTATAATCAGGAACGTATCGGGAAAAATGGAAACCTATTTAAGATTATTAAATTTCGTACCATGGTTAGAAATGCGGAAAAGGATGGGGCTGTTTGGGCAAAGAAAAACGATCGTCGGATTACGCCTTTCGGCAGATTTATGCGAAATACCAGAATTGATGAAATACCACAGTTCGTTAATATTCTCAAGGGCGACATGAGTTTAATAGGGCCGAGGCCAGAACGCCCTCATTTTGTGCGGGAGCTTTCCCAAATACTGCCTTTTTATGAAACGCGGCATATTGTGAAACCAGGTTTAACCGGATGGGCCCAGGTAAAAACACGTTATGGTTCGTCTATAGATGACAGCTTGCTTAAGCTTCAATATGATCTATATTACATCAAACATCGAAGTTTTGTGCTAGACGTCAATATTTTTGTTAAAACTTTAAGTACGGTAATTTTTTTCCGGGGCCAGTAGCAAGTTTACGATTTACTGCGGTGATTTACCAAAAACAGGTAACGAACAAAAAGGGCAATCAAAAGAGGTATCAATCCAATAGCAAATACTTGCACCCCAATTAGCCAATGTAAAGTCAATAGACAAAGAAGAATAATCAGCAACTTCAAATATTTGACAAACCAAGCGCTAGGTTTGGACTTGAACAATTGAAACACAGCAATCAAATTTAGAGCGTTGGCCCATAGTAAATTGTAATTTTGATGCGTGCCTTTGTGGTCGGTGGCGAACCATAATAATAGGATAATTACCCCGGCTAATCCCGTCAAAACAAATAAAACAATATCTAAAACTTTGGTTTGCCTTTTATTCTTGAAATCCTTATGGGTGATAAAAAGAATAGTCAGGCTAAGAATACCAAGTACGAAAAGAGGGCTAAATAGGAAGTTGGAGTCATCTGAAATAGGTTCTGGATCAAATAATACACGACTCTCTTTCACTAGAGGAACATCCGTACTTCCGAAAGTAGCCTTTTCAAAAAAAAGATAGATATTTTCTGGTAAAAACATTTGTTGTTCGGGAGTCGCTTTTCTGTCGATTACGGCACCTAAAGCCAAATCGATTCCAAAACTTCCCCAAGAATTTCGGTTGACGTTTTCGTGAATAAGTTCTCTAAATGTAGCATCCTCATAATCCTCTGGGATATTAAACTTAATGGAACTGTCTGTGGCCATGTTTGTAACGTCCTTGATGCGAGTGGCACAATTGTCAAAAAAGAATTCGTACAGATAACGCCGGTTTTCTGGTTTGTAATTTTCTATAAGAAACTCGTAGAGTTTTTGTTTTTCAGATGCTGAAATATTTAAAATCTGCTCTTTCACACTTCTGTTTTGTTGGGCGTACGCGTAAAAGAAATTGTCAAAACGATCTACCCCGATAAGATAATTCAATTTCCCTTGGGCAAATTTTAGATAAAAATTGGGCGCATCAAAATCGTAAACCCCATAGTTGAATACCAAATCAAGACCCTTCGTCTTGTCCTTAATCCGTATGCCACTGTGTCCGAATGCATCATTTAAGGATGTGCCTGGCCCTATTGTCAAAACACTTACCTCAGCAGTTTCGGATAGCTGCTGTGCATGGGTTGTTAAGAACAGAAATGAAAAAAATAGGAGTAATGTTTTTCGCATTATCTAAAGATACTAAAATCGAGTTTTAGGGAAAATACATTAGAATATAGGGCCACACTTTGGTCACCAATATCGGTAAATGCGTAATCGATTTGAACGCCACTATATTTAAAGCCTACACCAAAACTAGGTTGAAAGCTGAGCTGTTCAGAGTTGTCAATCTGTAATTCATTTTGAAAATTACCAAGGCCACCCCGCAAATATACCATATCAACATATCCAAATTCAAATCCTAAGGCAGGGTTAATACTCGCAAAGGACGATGAAAAAATATCGTTGTTTTCTTCAAAACGCACATTCAAATTCATGGAGGCCAATAGGGTATAATCGTAATGAAAGGTCATTAATTTTGAAATGCCGATTTGCAATTTAGGTATGGTAATTTCTGTAGTTTCCGGTAGTTCCTGGTTTTGGCCGTCTACGGCATCTCGAATAGTGGCAAATTCGTCTTCATCAATAGCCCAAGCATTAAAAGTAGTGGTGATATCACGGGCCATCACACCAAACTTCCAATCATTTCTGGTTTCAAATTGAATTCCAGCATCCAATCCAAATCCCCAAGATGAAGCAAAATCTCCGATGATCCTCCGAATTACTTTGGCATTAACACCATAACTGATACCATCGTGCAAAGCCAGCCGTCTGGCATATGAAAACGTTAAACCATAGTCTGCCGTAGAAAATAAGCTAATTCTATCGTAGTTAATATTGCCTTGTTCATCAATAAGTTGGGTAGTATTCAAAATGTCATCCACAGCAAATCGAATCAATGAGATTCCAATGGCACTTCTATCATCCAAAGGCATCGCGAAGGCGGCGTAGTCATAATTGGCGATATTGGCAAAATAGCTGGAATGCATCAATGCCAATTGGTTGTCTTCCAAATGCACCAAACCGGCAGGGTTCCAATAACCAGAATTTACATCCGAAGAATGTGCCGTTACCGCACTGCTCATACCCAAAGCGGCCGCATCCACACCAATATTCATAAACTCGTTGGAATACTTCCTAACGGTTTGACTAAAGACGGAGAGCGTAACTAAGCTAAATAATGCAGTTGTAAAAAACCTCAATCGCAATTTTTTTGCAAAGATGCACATTATACCCTTTTTATCATAGCGTATCCAATAAAAACACCTTATTTATGCATTATATTACAACGTAAAACGGTGAGATTTGTTGCGCATGTCCTTTATTTTGAAACACAAAAATTACAGGAAGTGCCACAGAGTAAAATTGTTTGTTATTTTTACCAAAACATTTTTTATGAAACAATACATACCCAATGCACTGACCCTTCTTAATTTGTTGTGCGGGTGTATTGCTGTTATTTTTGCTGTGAACGACAGTTTTGTGGTTGCCGCATTCTTCGTGTTTTTAGGGATATTTTTTGATTTTTTTGATGGATTTGCTGCAAGGAAATTGAAAGTGCAAAGCGAATTGGGCTTACAGTTAGATTCTTTGGCCGACGTGGTAACTAGTGGATTGGTGCCAGGGCTTGTGATGTTTAAATTGTTAGAGGTAGTTGAATCAGATTGGGGAGAGGTTGATTTGTCAAAGGATTTTGGTATACCCTTGTTGCCCCTGTTTGGATTGGCAATCACTCTGGCTTCTGCTTACAGGCTCGCCAAATTCAACATTGACACCGAGCAACAGAATTATTTTAAGGGCTTGCCAACACCCGCAAATGCCTTATTGATTCTGTCCTTGACATTGATTCTCGAGTTTCAAGATAACGATACCATTAATGCCATCATTTTAAACAAATGGTTTTTAATTGGGCTGACCATTTTTAGTTGCTGGATTTTAACTTCAAATATTAAGCTCTTTGCCTTAAAGTTTAAGGACTACAGTTTTAAGGCCAATGCCACGCGATACATTTTTATCATCTTGTGTGTGGTACTCCTTATTGTTTTGCATTTTGGGGCCATTCCTGTCATCATTTTGCTTTACATCGGTATGTCTGTTCTTGATAATTTAACCTCAAAATAATTTAAATAGAGCATGGCTTCAGGTTTTTTCGCGTTATTGGACGATATAGCTGTTTTGATGGATGATGTGGTAGCCATGAGCAAAATTTCTACTAAGAAAACAGCCGGGATTTTGGGTGATGATTTGGCGGTGAATGCCGAAAAGGCTACAGGGTTTGTAGCCTCCAGGGAGCTCCCTGTGCTTTGGGCAATTACCAAAGGCTCTGCCTTAAATAAACTCATCATTTTACCAATAGCTTTTTTGTTAAGTGCTTTTGTCCCAATTGCTGTTATTGTGGCTTTGGTACTTGGCGGATTGTATTTGGCTTATGAAGGTGCTGAAAAAATATATGAATTTTTCTTTCACAGAAATCATAAGAACGAGCATAGAGTGTACACCGATAAAACCTTAACCCAAGAAGAACAGAAGGTAGTCGAAAAGAAAAAAATAAAGTCAGCTATTTTTACGGATTTCATATTATCCGTGGAAATTGTAATTATTGCGTTGGGTACAGTATTGGAAAAGCCAATTTTGTTCCAAATATTGGTGGTTTCAATTGTATGTTTGATTGCCACGGTTGGTGTTTATGGTATAGTAGCGCTTATCGTTAGAATGGATGATTTTGGATATAGGTTGCTGAAGATGAGCTCAAAGGAAAATGGCGTTTTGGCAACCCTTGGAAAGTTTTTGATTAGGGCGCTTCCATTAGTAATTAGAAGCCTCTCTGTAATAGGAACCATTGCCCTTATTTTAGTAGCGGGTGGTATTTTTGTACATAACTTAGAGCCCATTCACCATTTTTTAGAGAAATTTACTCTTCCGTCCATAATGAAAGAGTTTGTGGTGGGTTTGCTTGCAGGTTTTATTGTTTTGCTGTTTGTTAATGTTATTCAGAAAGTGTTCGTTAAAAAGCATTAATGTTTTGGCAAATACGTCATTCTGGTTTGTCGGAACTTCCTTTTTTAGGCGAACGCTTGGCTTTTTTTAAACTTTCGTTTAGCATCCATTCAATTTGGCCATTGGTGCTACGGAATTCATCCGCAGCCCATTTTTCAATAGCTTTAAGCATGTCCTCATTTATGCGTAATGCAAAAGCCTTTTTCTTAGCCATTTTTAACTCTTATTTGAATATTTTGCTAAAATAATATCTACGTCTTTTCTTCTATGGGTTCCAATTAAAATTTTTTTATTGTCTGCAAGAGTCAATTGTATGCCTTCGTCTCCCGATACATTTATGGCAGTCCCTTTTTCTTTTTTCCAGAAAAGACCACCCTTTAAGCCCCAGCCACCATATTCCGATAGGGCGTCGTAAGTTCTAGTTTCTGCATGTTTAATTTTTTTCCACGGTATGGTTTTCATTTTAATATGAAATGGGAAAAACTGGTAGTGTACGCCGATGTCATCAATCCTTGTTTTTAATTTAAACATAAAAATTATTCCGTTAGCTAGGATGATAATTGTTGTCGCAATTATGACATTGTTTAAATTCATTTTTTGGTCCAAAAAGGATTTATAAATAATTACAATAGGAACTACTGAAGCAATTATCAATAAAACAATTAACCATTTTTGGGTGAAACGTTGTTCTTCTATAAAAACTCGCATGGTGATTAGTTTATTGATTTAAAGTTCCAGTGTTTAAAACAGGCGAAGCGTCTTTATCTCCACACAGTATGACCATCAAGTTACTGACCATGGCCGCCTTGCGCTCTTCGTCTAAATCTACTATATCTTTTTTGCCCAATTCTTCAAGAGCCATTTCCACCATGCTTACAGTCCCTTCAACAATTTTGTGGCGTGCTGCAACAATGGCCGTGGCCTGTTGTCTCTTTAGCATTGCATTAGCAATTTCCTGAGCGTAGGCCAAATATCCGATTCGTGCCTCAAGAACTTCAATACCAGCAATGGACAAGCGTTCGTCTATTTCTTTTTCCAGTGTAGCACTTACCTCATTGACGCTGGACCTTAATGTGATATCTTCAGTATGTCCTTCGTCAGCAAAATTGTCATAAGGGTACATGCTTGCTAATTTTCTAACTGCGGCATCAGTTTGTACGCGCACAAAATTTTCGTAGTTGTCCACATCAAAGGCGGCCTTGTAAGTGTCCTGTACACGCCAAACAAGAATGGTACTGATCATGATGGGGTTGCCAAGTTTGTCGTTTACTTTTAGACGTTCGCTATCAAAATTACTGGCTCGGAGGGATATTTTCTTTTTGGAATAAAATGGATTGACCCAGAAAAATCCATTTTTATTTACGGTACCTACATATTCTCCAAACAGCAAAAGCACGCGGGAATTGTTAGGTTGGACCATGATAAACCCTTTTACAATAAGGACGGCTAGAATAATGCCAATCACAAAAAGTACCTGTCCCGTAGTCAAAATTAAGGCAACACTCCCCAATAGAAGGATTAGAAAAACAAAGAGCATTAGATATCCATTGGCTGGGGTGATTATTTTTTCTTCTTTCATGATATAAAGATTTAAAACGATATTAAAATGATATCATAAAGATATAATAAAATTTTCGAATAAATGCATGGATTGCTAAAACATTATCAATATTGATTTCAAAAAATAAGGTTATAAGGAGCGTATATGCACCAAAGACTATTGTGCTATACTGCCTGTTTTTAATAACTATGATGGTAAAAAGTGGATTCCTGCATGCGCAGGAATGACAGAAAGGTTTAATGAGACATGAGTTAGTCTCTTATTTTCTTCTTTCGCAACTCGAAGTTTTGGCCCAAATACACTTTTCGAACCATGGCGTCATTGGCCAGTTCTTCAGGTTCTCCGGCTTTAAGGATACTACCTTCAAACATCAGATAAGTTCTGTCAGTAATGGCCAAGGTTTCCTGTACGTTGTGGTCCGTAATCAGGATGCCGATATTCTTTTTGGTGAGTTGCGCAACGATGCGCTGAATGTCCTCAACCGCCACGGGGTCCACCCCGGCAAAGGGTTCGTCCAAAAGGATAAAGTTAGGGTCAGTAGCCAGAGCTCGGGCAATTTCAGTACGGCGACGCTCCCCACCGGAAAGCAAATCGCCACGGTTTTTACGGATATGCCCCAAGCCGAATTCCTCAATCAGGGATTCCATTTTTAGGCGCTGTTCCTTTTTGCTCAATTTGGTGAGTTGCAGTACGCTTAAAATATTATCCTCAATACTTAATTTTCTAAATACCGAAGCCTCTTGTGCCAAATACCCAATTCCGTTTTGCGCACGTTTGTACATGGGGTAGTTTGTGATTTCGGTATTGTCCAAAAAGATATGGCCACCGTTAGGTTTGATGAGCCCAACAATCATGTAAAATGATGTGGTTTTTCCGGCTCCGTTAGGACCTAGAAGTCCCACGATTTCGCCCTGGTTTACCTCAAGGGATACATCCTTTACTACTTGTCGTCCGCTGTAGGACTTCATCAAATTTTCGGCTCTTAGAATCATGGGTGCAATTACGGAAATTTTAATTAATTGTGGAAATTGTACTGGGCGTATAACGTTTTGTTAACGGTTTTTGTTGTTGTACGGTTGGCGGATTGCCTGAATGCTTGGGCAAATCCTGGGTTTTGGCAGAATAGCCCGCGTTAGGGATTGAACGGCCTGTTTGAGCTCCTCGAAGAGAGCGAGTAGTGAAAGCCCGACCCGCAGGGGAACGCCCAAAAAAATTAACGCTTCACTTTTTCCTTTCGCCTCTGGTTGCGCACTACGATTTTTGAAATGTAAATGCTGATTTGGTACAGAATTAAAATAGGAATAGCAACGATGACCTGACTGGCTACATCGGGCGGTGTGATGATGGCGGCCAAGATAAGTACGATAACCAAGGCATATTTTCTGTAGGTTTTGAGGATTTCGGGGGTGACGATGCCTACTTTGGTCAAGAAGTAAATAATGATTGGCAATTCGAAAATAAGCCCAGAAGCGAGCACTGAGGCCCGAATCAAACCGATATAGCTGTTGAGGTCAAAATCGTTATGTACGCGGTCTGCTACGGAGTAGGTGCCCAAAAAGTTGATAGACAGTGGGCAGATAATATAGTAACCGAAAAGCACGCCGATAAAAAATAACAGTGATGAGATAACGATAAACCCTTTAGAATACTTACGCTCGTTATCATGCATGGCTGGGCTGATAAATTTCCAGAGCTCGTAAATGATGTAAGGAAAGGCGGTTATAAATCCAAAAGTTATCGATGTCCAGATATGCGCTGAAAACTGCCCGGCCATGGTCCGGCTTTGCACTTCAAAATCAAATTCGGTATTGCAAAAACTTTCAAAACCTAAAAGTTGTGAGGCTTTGCAGAGAATATCGTAAGTCAAGAAATCTGATTTTGATGGCCCAAAAATTAGCACTTCAAAAATAAAACCTTTTAAAAGAAAGGCCACTGTTGCGGCGATGATTACCGCTACGACACATCTGATCAAATGCCATCGCAACTCTTCCAGATGATCCAAAAAGGACATCTCGTTAACATTCTTCTTCGTCATTATATAATTCCTTCTTTTACCAGATCATGTAAATGGACCACTCCACCATACTTGCCATTGTCTTCCACCAAAATTTGGGAAATGCCATTGTCTTCCATAACTTCTTTGGCGTCAATAGCCATGGCATCAGATGAGATGCGTTTTGGATTTTTGCTCATGATATCTTTGGCCTTAAGTGATGAGAAATCATCAGTTCGGCTTAACATCCTACGTAAATCACCATCAGTAATTACCCCAACGATGCTTCCGTTTTCCAGAACCGCCGTAACCCCTAGCAATTTTTCGGATATTTCAACAATTACATCCTTAATACTGGCATTGGCATTTACCTGTGGCTTTCGGTTTACTGAGGCAATGTCGTTTACTCTTAAATATAGCTTTTTACCCAAGGAACCACCCGGGTGGTATTTCGCAAAATCGTTACTGGAAAACCCACGTTTTTCTAAAAGACAAACCGCTAGTGCATCCCCCATTACTATTTGTGCCGTAGTACTTGTGGTTGGAGCCAAATTATTTGGGCAGGCTTCTTTTTCAACAAAGGCGTTCAAAACATGGTCGGCTTGTTGTCCAAGGAAAGATGCCACATTTCCAGTGATGGCAATCATCTTATTTTCGGCCATTTTTATCAACGGGACGAGTACTTTAATTTCTGGTGTATTCCCACTTTTTGAAATACAAATCACAACGTCATCCTTCAAAATCAAACCTAGGTCGCCGTGAATGGCATCGGCGGCATGCATAAAAATGGATGGTGTTCCCGTAGAATTCAAAGTGGCCACAATTTTTTGTGCGATGATGGCGCTTTTGCCAACCCCAGTGATGATTACCCGTCCTTTGGAATTAAAAATCAACTCCACTGCATCCGCGAAATCGTCATCTAAATGTGTTGCTAAATTTGAAATTGCTTTGCTCTCCATGTCAATGGTTTGCCTCGCTGTTTCAATAATTCTCGCTTTGTTGTTCAAATTTATTGTTTTTATAGTGTTAGCACTTTTAAAGAAATTGTTATCTTTAGTGTCCACCAACTTAAGAAATTATCGTAAATTCAAAAATTCGATACAAAACTAACGAAAAAATGAAAGAGGGCTCTCCTAAGTAAAGGCTAAATTTGTCGTATCTAGGATTGAGGTATTAGTTAATTAATTTATAGATTTCATGTCAATTGCGAAAGCTGACCTACAAGGTGCCCTAAAAACCTATTTTGGGTTTAACACGTTCAAAGGACTACAAGAAAGTGTTATTAAAAGTATCTTAGATGGTAACCATACATTTGTGATTATGCCCACTGGGGGTGGTAAATCTCTTTGTTATCAACTGCCGGCGTTAATGCAGGAAGGAACTGCCATAGTAGTTTCACCATTAATTGCCCTTATGAAAAATCAAGTGGATGCCATTCGAGGTGTTTCCAATGAAGAGGGCATTGCCCACGTATTAAATTCCTCGCTTAATAAAACAGAGGTAAAACGGGTAAAAGAAGATATAGTTAGTCAAAAAACCAAATTGCTATACGTAGCTCCAGAATCCCTCACCAAGGAGGAAAATGTGGAGTTCCTGCGCTCTGTAAAAATATCGTTTATGGCGATAGATGAAGCCCATTGTATTAGCGAATGGGGACACGATTTTAGACCAGAATATCGAAATTTGCGTCATATTATCGGCCGGATTGGCGATAATATTCCGATTATCGGATTGACTGCAACAGCTACTCCAAAGGTTCAAGAGGATATCATTAAGAATTTGGGTATTTCTGGAGCAAAGACGTTTAAGGCCTCATTTAACCGGCCCAACTTATATTACGAGGTGCGTCCAAAAACGAAGAATGTGGATGTGGATATCATCCGCTTTGTGAAGCAGAATGAAGGCAAATCAGGTATTGTGTATTGTTTAAGCCGAAAACGTGTTGAGGAATTGGCCCAGGTGCTGCAAGTCAATGGTATTAAAGCTGTACCCTATCACGCTGGTTTAGATGCCAAGTCGCGATCGAGCCATCAGGATATGTTTTTGATGGAAGACATCGATGTGGTAGTGGCCACAATTGCCTTTGGAATGGGTATCGATAAACCCGATGTGCGGTTTGTGATTCACCATGACATTCCTAAAAGTATTGAAAGTTATTATCAAGAAACCGGTCGTGCCGGTCGTGATGGTGGCGAAGGACATTGTTTGGCGTTTTACTCCTATAAGGATATTGAAAAGCTTGAGAAGTTTATGTCCGGAAAGCCCGTGGCCGAACAGGAAATTGGGCATGCATTGCTACAGGAAATGGTGGCTTTTGCTGAAACTTCTATTTCAAGACGAAAGTTTATATTACACTATTTCGGTGAAGAATTCGATAATGCAATTGGCGAGGGTGGCGATATGGATGATAATGTCCGCCACCCTAAAAAGAAAACCGAAGCTAAGGATAACGCAAAATTCCTTTTGGAAACCGTTGATAATACCAATGAAAAATACAAGTCGAAGGATTTGGTAAATGTGATTATCGGAAAGGAAAATGCATTAATCAACTCACATAAAACCAACGAACAGCCCTTCTTTGGAAAAGGAAAACAGGAAGAAGACAAATATTGGATGGCACTATTACGCCAGTTATTGGTAGCCGGTTATCTCCGAAAAGATATCGAAACTTATGGTGTCATTAAATTGACTGCTGAAGGCAAAGATTTTATTAAAAAGCCCACATCCTTTATGATGACAGAAGACCATGTGTTTGACGACAGTCAGGATGATAGTGGGATTATTACTGCTTCAAAAGGAGGAGGTGGTGTTGCGGATGAAAAGCTGATGAATATGCTCAAGGATTTGCGCAAAAAGAATGCGAAAAAATTGGGCGTACCGCCGTTTGTGATTTTTCAAGACCCTTCTCTGGAGGATATGGCTTTAAAGTACCCTGTATCGCTTTCTGAATTGAGCAACGTTCACGGCGTTGGCGACGGCAAGGCGAAAAAGTACGGAAAAGATTTTGTGGCACTCATCTCCAATTATGTCGAGGAAAACGATATTGTTCGCCCTGACGATTTGGTGGTAAAGTCCACAGGAAGCAATTCCGCTAATAAATTATACATCATTCAAAATGTTGACCGAAAATTACCGCTGGATGATATCGCTTCCTCCAAGGGCATGAGCATGCAGGAGTTTATCAAGGAAATGGAGGTGATTGTATTTTCAGGAACCAAACTCAACATCAATTATTGGATTGATGAAATTTTGGACGAGGACCAACAGGAGGAGATCCACGACTATTTTATGGAATCCGAAACCGACAGCATTGATGATGCCATTGATGAGTTTGATGGCGATTATGATGACGAGGAATTGCGGTTGTATAGGATTAAGTTTATAAGCGAGGTGGCTAATTAGTTGGCAGTCTCAGTCACAGTTTTCAGTTTCAGATTTTACGCCCTCTGCGAATCTCAGTGCTTTCTCTGAGTATCTAAGCCAAATAATTCATTTGTGATAATTCGTGCATTTCGTGTCTAAAATCTGGTTATCATTTCCTTATATTTGCACCTCATTAAAAATCAGAAACATGCAAGACGGATTATACGCAAAATTCAATACATCAAAGGGCGAAATATTGGTCGCTTTAGAATATAAAAAAACACCGGGAACGGTAGGCAACTTTGTGGCTTTGGCCGAGGGGAATTTAGAGAATTCGGTTAAACCACAAGGGCAACCGTATTACGACGGTTTAAAATTCCACAGGGTGATTCCAGATTTTATGATTCAGGGAGGATGTCCAAATGGAACAGGAGCCGGCGGACCAGGCTATCAGTTTGATGACGAGTTTCATTCAGATTTAAAACACGATGGCCCAGGCGTATTGTCGATGGCCAACGCAGGGCCTAGCACTAACGGGAGCCAGTTTTTTATTACCCATGTTGAAACCCCATGGTTGGATAATAACCACACCGTTTTTGGAAAGGTGGAACACGGACAGGAAGTGGTGGACGCCATTGCGCAGGGCGATGCTATTGAGAGTATCGAAATCGTGAGAGAAGGTGCAGAGGCGGAGGCCTTTAACGCCGTTGAAGCTTTTAGAACCTTTGAAGGCTCTCGTGAAAAAAGATTAGCAGAAGAAAAAGCAAAACAGGAGGCCGAACTAGAAAAAGTGGCCACTGGTTTTGAAAAAACGGATAGTGGATTGCGTTATCAAATCATTCAAAAAGGTGAAGGTGTAAAGGCGGAAAAAGGTAAAACCGTTTCCGTGCACTACAAAGGTCAGTTGATTGATGGAACTGTTTTCGATTCTTCATATAAGAGAAACGAACCCATTGATTTTCCATTAGGAGTTGGTCAAGTGATTCCAGGTTGGGATGAAGGTATCGGCTTATTAAATGTTGGCGATAAGGCGCGTTTGGTCATTCCAAGTCATTTGGCTTACGGAAGTCGTGGTGCAGGTGGGGTTATCCCGCCGGATGCCAATTTGATTTTCGACGTGGAGTTGATGGATGTGAAATAAGCTGAGAACAACTTTGTTTCAAAGTTTGTGAATCACTTATCCTGAGTGACTTGTTCAGAGCGGAGTCGAAGTAAGTCGAAGGACCTTCAAAAATCATTTAAAATATACAAAAGCACTCTATGGAGTGCTTTTTTCATGCAAAAAGTTAACATGACGTTTAAATATTTGCTTTGTCGAAAATTTTTTATCAGCTCGTTGCTTACGTATAGTTTTGCAATGTGACTAGCATAAAACATACCGAATTCTATTCCCAAATATTAAAGGAACTCAATTATCCATTTGGGGACATTTATATATTTAAAGGTTTTGTCGTTTCAGAGATTAAGCAAGGAATTACGGTAAGTTGGAAAAAACACGCCAAACATTTTGTACAGGATATAGCGTATTATTTGGGTACTGATGGAAAGGATGTTGTATATATTTCCAACCGCATCCATTCGTATTCTGTAAAGGCTGTGGATTGGTTGAAGTTTTTTAAAAGTGATTACGGTATGAAGGCGTATGCCGTGGTTTCCGATAGCCCTATGGGCAAGATGAATGTCATGGTAGAGAACCTCTTTTTCGACAACAAGATTAAAAGCTTTAATTCGCTGTATGATGCCATAAATTGGGCCAAAAAAGACTTGGAGAAAGTGGCTTAATCTACAAATTAATACTTATTTTAGAATCACATTTTAAAACTTACACTTGTGGATTCTAAAGCACTAGAACAGCTAAAATACCCCATTGGAAAATTTGATTGTCCCGATCAAATTACTGAAGTACATATTGCAGAATGGATTTCTATCTTGGAAAAATTCCCCATTCGATTGGAGGCCTTGGTGAAACACCTTTCTAAGGAACAATTGGAAACGCCTTATAGACCCGGTGGTTGGACAATCAGGCAAACCGTACACCATATTTCGGATAGCCATCACCATAGTTACTCACGTTTTAAATGGGCATTAACAGAGGAAAAGCCTTTAATAAAAGCCTATTTTGAAGACCGCTGGGCTGAGCTTTCGGATAGCAAAGGAGACCCCATTCAAATGTCCATAGAGCATTTAAAAGCCATTCATTATAAACTTGTGAACTTGCTGAAAAGCATGAGTGAAGATGATTTCAAAAGAAGTTTCATTCATCCAGAAACCAATAGCGAAGTATTTTTGGATTACAATTTAGGGAATTATGCTTGGCATAGCAATCACCATTATGCCCACATCGAAAATGTGATGATGCAAAACGGTTGGGTTTAAAATGATTCGCCCGGTGCACATAGATGATGCCAAGGTATTGCTTGATATCTACAATTACTATGTGTTACATTCTACGGCCACTTTTGATCTTGAACCTTTGACGATTGCCGTATTCAAAGAAAAATTCAACCGCATCAATGCCGATTATCCATTTATTGTTTTTGAAGAAAACAATGAGATTTTAGGTTATGCCTATGGGAGCAGATTTAGGCCAAAACCGGCATATGATTACGTTGTAGAGTCAACGGTTTATGTGAAACATGATTGCCACGGGAAGCAGATTGGCACAAAGTTGTATGCTGAATTATTGAAACTACTTGGGCAAATGAACCTGAATACGGTTTTAGGTGTGCTTACCATTCCCAACGATGCCAGTATCAAGCTACATGAAAAGTTTGGGTTCAAACAAGTGGCGGAATTACGGGAAGTTGGGTTTAAATTTGGCGAATGGCAAAATATTGGGATTTGGCAGTTGAAGCTTTAATGAAAGGAATGCTCATACAAAGCTAAAGTTTTGTCAACCTGAACTTGTTTCAGGTTGTCAAGATGCTGAACAATCGGAAAATAGATTCTAAAATAAATGCAGAATGGCAACTTTAAGATGTCACTTTCCATTTAATATTACAACCAATACTCGGTTTTTGAGTTGCCATATTTTCCTTGCTATCAATCAAAAAATCCAAAGCCTGTCTCAAATCCTTGCCCGTTAGCGGTAAATCATTTCCAGGTCTGGAATCGTCCAATTGGCCTCGGTACACCAATTTTAAATGAGTATCAAATAAGTAAAGGTCGGGGGTGCAGGCGGCATCATAGGCTTTTGCAACTTCTTGCGTTTCATCATAAAGATAAGGAAAAGAATAGCCTTCGGTTTTCGCATGCGCTTTCATTTTATCCGGACCGTCCTGCGGATAATTTTCAGCATCGTTACTGGAAATAGCAATAAATGAAATGCCCTTCGTTTCATACTCATTGGCGATTGTAACCAATTCAGAATTAACGTGAATTACGAAAGGGCAGTGATTGCAAATAAACATAATCACAGTACCCTTTTCACCTTTAATGTCTTTCAGGTTTAAGGTGTTATCCGAAACCGTATCCAATAATGAAAAATCTGGTGCTTTAGTGCCAAGCGGCAACATATTTGAAGGGGTTCTTGCCATTTTTTTAGAGTTTGCCCAAATGTCGTAATAATTTGTATTTTTAAAAAATGAGCGATACTATTTCTGTTGAAGATTTTACCAAAGTGGATTTACGGGTGGGCACAATCATTGAAGTTAATGATTTTCCCAAAGCACGAAATTCAGCCTATCAGCTTACGATTGATTTTGGGGATTTGGGAATTAAAAAATCCTCTGCCCAAATCACAACACGTTATACCAAAGAAGATTTGTTACAACGACAAATCATAGCCGTAGTAAACTTTCCTAAGAAACAGATTGCCAATTTTCAGAGCGAATGTCTGGTTTTGGGAGCAGTGGACGGAAAAGATGTTATCCTTTTAAATCCTGAAACCAAAGTAAAAAACGGAACTGCGGTCAACTAAAATTCGGGTATAAAAAAAACCGTTGCAAAACAACGGTTTTATATCTAATTTCAATGTGTTTTAAATATCGTCGAAATCCACGTCAGTAAAACTCTCTGTGGATTTTACCTCTTCCTCTTCGGTAGTTTCCGTGGCAGACGTTTCATATTCTTTTTTGAAATCCTTTTGATGACGTTCACTAATCACCTCATCTCCTTTTTCACGGATAATGTAATCTGTCATTTCAGCTAAAATCTCTCTAAATTCAGCAAAGTCTTCTTTGTAAATATAGATTTTGTGCTTTTTGTAGTGGTAAGACCCATCATCGTTAGTAAACTTTTTACTTTCCGTAATGGTCAAATAATAATCCTCTGCTTTTGTTGCTCTTACATCAAAAAAATAGGTGCGTCTTCCTGCCCTTAATACCTTCGAAAAAATTTCCTCTTGCTCCATCATGCCATAGTTGTTCATTGTAGTTTCAATATAATTTTATAGTGCTTGTGCACATCAAAAATCTAAAAAAAAGTGAAACTAACCAACATTTTTTGAAGTTTCTTTTTGGAATCTTGATTTTTGTTGCATTAAATGAAAAAAAACCTAACAGCAAGATTTGTCCGGTTTTCATAACATTACTGTTTGGAAACGTTAAAAAAACCTTCCTGATTTTGATGACACTGAAAACCCTCCTATTTCGACTGCATCGAAATTGTCCTCCCTTTTATAAAAGGGAGGAACCCGTGTTTATCAAAATTTAGGTTGAATTTGATAAATCCCTAGAATGTCGGCATATATGGCTCTCCTCTTTTGTAAAGAGGAGAATGAATTTCAATTTTCATTAAAAAAAAATTGAAAGAAAGAGGAGTTAAGGACTAATAGTTTCAACTAAATTCGTCTATCGAAGATTCAAGCCTTTAAAACCTAACAAGTCTGATTATCCTCTATGCTCTTCGGCTTCGCTCAACTGTTTTAGGTACAAATCCTTGTAGTAGCCTTCCGAATTGACAAGGGCCTCGTGGCTGCCCTTTTGGATGATTTCACCATTGTCCAAAACAATGATTTTATCCGCATTTTTTGCAGAAGATACACGATGGCTAACGATTACGGTCGTTTTATTTTTAGAGATTTTGAATAGATTTTTCAGGATTTTCTCTTCAGTTTCGGTATCCACGGCAGAAAGGCAATCATCAAACAAAAGAATCTTTGGGGATTTAATAATGGCTCTTGCTATAGAAACTCGTTGCTTCTGTCCACCCGAAAGCGTAATACCGCGCTCACCTAAAACAGTGTCATAGCCTTTGTTGAATTTTACGATGTTTTTATGAACCTGTGCATTTTTTGCGGCCGTAATTACTTCTTCATCCGTTGCATCTTCTTTCCCGAATTTTATGTTGTTTTTAATTGAATCCGAAAACAAAAAGGCATCCTGTGGTACATAGCCGATATTTTCGCGCAGGTCATTCAGATTGTGCTGTTCAATACTAATGCCGTTCACTTCAATACTGCCTTTGTCTACATCGTAAAGTCTTCCAATCAAATCTAAAATCGTGGATTTTCCTGAACCTGTTTTACCTAAAATAGCCAAAGTTTCCCCTTCTTTGATTTCAAAAGAGACACCTTTTAATGCCTGGATATTGGTGTCGTCATAGGTGAAATAAACATCATCGAATGTAATATCACCTGTAACTTCGGTGTGGCCGTCTACCAAATTTTTTATTTCAGGCTCTATTTTTAAAAATTCGTTTATACGCTTTTGGGAAGCCTCGGCCTGTTGCACAATAGAGGTGACCCAACCCACTGTAGCCACGGGCCAGGTGAGCATATTCACGTAAATAATAAATTCGGCAATGGTACCCAGACTATCAATTTTTCCGTTGATGTATTGCATGCCCCCAATATAAATTACCAAAAGGTTACTGGCTCCAATAAGCAAAATCATCATAGGGAAAAATAGGGCTTGAACACTTACCAAATGCAACTGTTTTTCTTTACTGGTGGTAGAAAGGGCATCAAAATCGGCAGCCGTTTTGGGCTCGATGCCGTAGGCTTTTATAACGGAAATTCCACTGAAAGATTCCTGTGTAAACGTGGATAATTTAGACAAATATTCCTGAACAACAGTACTGCGCTTGTGGATTTCCTTGCTCAATTTGTAGATAATCACCGATAGAATGGGCAACGGAAGGATAGTATAAAGCGTTAATGTTGGCGCTTGGTTGAACATGTATGCCAACACAATCACAAACAAAGTCAAGGTATTGATGCTGTACATAATGGCAGGGCCTGCGTACATCCTTACCCGCCCAACGTCTTCACTAATACGATTCATCAAATCCCCAGTGCGGTTCTTTTTATAAAAGTTAAGCGAGAGTTTTTGATACTGCTCATAAATTTCATTTTTGAGGTCGTATTCGATATATCGGGACACATTAATAATTGTTTGCCTCATAAAAAATGTGAAAACCCCTGCAATAATGGCAGCACCAACAATATAAAGAATGGCCTCCAACAATTCGGCTTTCATGGCCGTTTCGGTAAGGTTGGCTTCGTTTTCAATAATTTCAATAATACGACCGACATAACGTGGACTTACCATCAAAAAAATCTTTGCGGTAATGGTGATAATCACACCTATTATCAAATGGGTTTTGTATTTGAGGAAGTATTTATTTAAATGCCTGAGCTCTTTCACCTGAAATCAAAAAATGTTCGGCAAAGATAAGCCAATAAAATCATAAAGCCTTTTGATGAAGTACCCTTTACTGTTAAATAATCCCTAAACATTTCACTACAACAAAATCTGAAATTTGAATCGGTTTTAGGAAAATAGTTTTATTTTTGCCAGCGTAAAAAAGCAATAAAACACAACCTACGTTTTAACTTAAGTTCTTTGTCATGATGCTAAACCGACGACATATCCGCGTAAAAGTAATGCAGACCATTTACGCTTTTAATGGAAGCGAAAGTGATGATTTAAGCAAGGATGAAAAATTCCTGCTGTTTAGTATCGACAATATGTATAATCTTTATTTGTTGCTAATTTCCTTGCTTCTGGAGCTACAAAAGAGGGCAGAGGCAGACCTTCAGAAAAAGCGAAAAAAGCATCTGGCAACTTCCGAAGACAAAAATCCTAATAGAAAGTTTGTGAACAATCAGGTCTTTCAAAAGATGCAATCCAATGCGGAATTGAAGGGGCTCATTGACAATAATAAAATGATAAATTGGGAACTGGACAGCGAGTATGTCGGTATCATTTACAAAGCGATTATTAGCAGTGAATTATATGCCGATTATATGCAAACCAGAGTGTCCGACTTTAAAGAGGATAAAGATTTTTTTATCGATATGTTTAAGGACATTGTTGCGCCTAACGAGAAATTGTACGAGTATATAGAGGACAAGAATTTAACTTGGCTGGACGACTTACCGACGGTGAATACCACCATTTTAAAAATGTTGAGAAAATTGAAGACGAGCACACCTGACACACATTTCACTCCTGAATTGTATAAAGATGCGGATGATAAACAATTTGCTATTGATTTGTTTAGAAAAACGATTTTGAATAGTGCCTCTATCAATGGTGAAATCGAACAAAAAACCAAGAATTGGGATGCCGACCGTATTGCCAATTTGGATTATGTACTGCTTCAAATGGGCATTTCAGAACTGCAACATTTTCCGTCCATTCCTGTAAAGGTGACTATTAACGAGTACTTGGAAATTGCCAAGGAATATTCAACACCAAAAAGTAGCATCTTTATCAACGGAATTTTGGACAAGTTGGTGAAGGAGTATAAAACCGATGGGAAATTAAACAAGGTAGGGCGTGGGCTGCTATAGTATCGTTTCCTGTTAAGAAAGCCATAAAAGTTTTCAAACCATCAAAATATTGTTATTTTTGCGCACCAAAGCACTTAAAAACATTACTATCATGAAAAAAATAATTTTAGGACTTAGTACTTTATGTATGGTGGCCTTTACATCCTGTAAAGATGATGCCAGTAAAAAAATTGACGATACCAAAGTAGCCGAAGCGGCTGCTAGAGATGAGGTAGCTTCAAAATTCCCAGTGTTGGAATTTGATAAAACCGAGCACGATTTTGGTGAAATTGAAGCCAAAACGCCTGTTGAAACAATTTTTAAATACAAAAATACAGGTGAAGCACCATTGGTGATTACTAACATAAAAAGTTCATGCGGATGTACTGTGCCTCAAGATTGGAGCAGAGAGCCATTGTCTCCAGGAGGTGAAGGTCAATTTACAGTAAAGTTTAATGGTAGCGGTACCAACAAAGTATCAAAAACCATAACGGTGACCGCCAACACTGAAAAAGGGACTGAAACCGTAAAAATCACGGCGTTTGTAAAGCCAGACCCAAATAAAGCACAGCCTGCGGCAAAAAGCTAAATAAAGAATTATGGGAGAAGGATTCGGCAGTTTATTGCCATTTGTATTGATGTTTGTGGTGATTTATTTCTTTATGATTGCACCTCAAATGAAGCGCGCAAAAAAGGAAAAGAAATTTGCCGCTGAATTAAAAAAAGGCGATAGAGTGATTACCAAGAGCGGATTACACGGCAAGATTGCAGAGTTAAACGACAAGGATAACAGTTGTGTGATTGAAACCATGGCTGGAAAATTGAAATTTGATCGCTCTGCCATTTCCATGGAAATGAGCAACAAGCTTAATGCACCAGCAAAATAGTACACATCTTTTTAGATGAAATGAAGGCTTCCTTTAGGGAGCCTTTTTTTCTTAAAGATGTGAAGAGGTCTTCTCTGCTAAGGAAAAAAAGCGAGTACTAATTTTAAAACACCCCTGTGGTCCCCTCTAGGGGACAACCAAAAAGTCCATGGGATTTTTTATGGGCGGAAACAAGTGTCCCCTAGAGGGGACTTTAGGGGTGTAAGACTAGCAATTCTTGTATTTATCATGCAACCCAACGCCCTGGATAATCATTGGAATAATTTTTTCCAAGCGGGATTGTTTTGTGGCCTCCCGTTTGGCAGAACTGATATGTTCGAAATATTCTCTTTGTTTGTAGTTGGAAAGATTTTCAAAACTAGATTTTAATTCTGTGTTTTCTTTAAAAGCTTGTTGCAATTCTTCAGGAATAACAACGGACTTTTTGCGCCTATCCGGTTTTACTTCCTTTCCCAGCTTTTGATTTTCAATGGCCTCTTTTACATAAGCTAGGACAACATTTTTATCAATATCGGCAATGGACTCAAAACGCATTTGGCGCATGGCCTTGGTTTTACCATCCTGAGCATTAGTCAGAAGATCTTGCTCGTCCTTTAAAAATACCCCATTAAAAAACCATATCCCAAAATGGTTTTTAAAGGCTCCAAGACTCACCACGTTTTTGTTGTTGAGGGTGTACACTGGAAAGCTCCATTTGATGGCTTCTTCCAATTCAGTGGATAGCATTATATCTCGCAACAAAGTCAAGGCCTCACTAAATTGCGGGTTTTCTTCAAGATATTCTTCTACGGAGTGGATTTTTTTCAATTATGAGTTTTGTTAATGTATTAATTATGATTTGCAGCTCGTTTCAGCACTTAATTTAACAAATAAAAATCAAAATACTATTCTGATTAAGTCATTCTTAATTAAGGTTTTAGGAAAGAAACTAATTGTCTGGACTCCTAATGGGAATTTATTTAGTTTAGAAACATAGGCATTTAAGAGCCGTACACCAAAAATTAGCTAACTTTCAGGTGTTCATCAATCGAATAATTATTATGTTTACATAACTTAAACCTGATATAATAAATGAGAAAGGCACTTTGTATCATTTTGAATATTGTTTTTATAATTCCTGCTATTGCTCAAACCATAAAAACTAGCTCTGGAGATATTTCTGTTTTAGCTGGGGAAAAAGAACTGTCGGTTTCTTTTGGTTATGATAATATGCAAGTGCACGGTTATGAATCAGAGTCTGATTTTATAAAAGATAAGGTCCGAATTAGAGAAGAGCATAACCCCGGCTCGGGAGAAAGATTTGAAGGTTCTTGGTTTGCAGATAGAGATACAGTATATGCGCCATTATTTATTGAACACTTAAATATTAAATTGCCCGAAAAAAGAAAAATTAATGTTTCGATTAACAATTCTAAAGCTAAATACAATTTGCATGTTCAAACCTTATGGGTTTACCCGGGATATAATGTCGGTTTTACACAGCCAGCCAAGATAGATGTCGTCCTTAAATTATATGAAATGGCTAATCCGGAAAACATTATTTGGGAATCACAATCACCACTACGGATAAGGGCTAAAACGGCTCCTTATAAGAGGGAACTGAGGATTGGAGCCGCCTATAGTTCATTAGCTACGAGTATGTCGTGGTTATTGAAAAAAAAGGCCAAGTAAAATAGAGAGTTTCGAAGTGAATTCCATAATTTAATAAAGCGCAAAGATCATATTTTGGTCTTTTAGTTTCTTCCTGCTGTCAACTCCACAATCTTACAAATCACCTCGGTAGCTTTTATCATGCTTTCCACGGGAACGTATTCGTAACGCCCATGAAAGTTATGCCCTCCTGCAAAAATATTAGGGCAGGGCAGGCCCATGTAACTCAATTGCGAGCCATCTGTACCGCCTCGTATAGCTTTGATTAAGGGTTCCACCCCCACTTGTTTCATAGCTTTTTCGGCGATGTCCACAATATGCATTACAGGTTCAATCTTTTCTCGCATATTGAAATATTGGTCTTTGATTTCGGTGATGATTACTTCTCGCCCGTATTGGGAATTGAGTTCGTTGGTCAGCTTTTGCATCACCTCTTTTCGGGCTTCAAAATGGCCTTTATCGTGGTCGCGGATAATATATTGCAAGGTGGTTTCCTCCACATCCCCATTAATGTCATGTAAGTGAAAAAAGCCTTGGTAGCCCTCAGTGTGTTCGGGAGTTTCCATTCGCGGCAGGGAATTGATAAATTCCGTTGCGATATACATAGAATTGATCATTTTACCTTTGGCATAACCGGGGTGCACAATTTTTCCTTTCACTTTTACCACGGCACTGGCGGCGTTGAAGTTTTCGTATTCCAATTCGCCAATTTGACTGCCGTCCATCGTGTAGGCCCAATCGGCGCCAAATTTTTCCACGTCAAATTTATGGGCACCACGTCCAATTTCCTCATCGGGTGTAAAACCTATGCGAATTTTGCCATGTTTAATTTCAGGGTGCTGGATTAAATATTCCATGGCGGAAACGATTTCACATATACCTGCTTTGTCGTCAGCACCCAAAAGGGTAGTGCCATCCGTGGTAATCAAAGTTTGACCGATATAGAGTTTCAAATCCTCGAAATAGTCAGGTGACAGCACGATATTTTCTTCTTTATTCAAAAGAATTTCACCACCGTGGTAGTTTTCAAAAATCTGAGGGTTTACATTGGCTCCTGTAAAATCTGGGGAGGTATCAAAATGTGAGATAAAACCAATGGTTGGTACCTCATGCTCAACATTACTTGGTAAAGTGGCCATAACATAGGCATTCTCATCAATAGTAACATTGCTCATGCCAATCGCTTTTAATTCCTCCACCAATTTATTGGCCAAATCCCATTGCTTTTGGGTACTCGGTGTAGTTTCGGATGTAGGGTCAGATTCTGTGTCAATAGTGACGTAACTGATAAATCGTTTTATAATGTGTTCTTTGGAAATCATTGTAATCTTTTGAAGTTTTTCGAGGTGAAATTGTGGCTTTTAAGCTGATACAATGTATGAAAATTGCTGTGAAAATGATGTTCCGTCGTCGATTTTTTATTTACAGGATTTCAACTTATTTTTGCATGAACTTTAGGTCCAAAATAAACTTGATGTACAAAGCGCTTCTCCGCCCAATATTTTTTGCGTTCGACCCCGAAAAAATTCATCATTTCACATTTTCACTTGTAAAATTTACTTCAAAGATTCCGGGATTTCCTGGGTTGTTCAGAAGTCTGTACTTGATTGATGATAAACGTTTGGAACGTGAAGTATTCGGTTTGAAATTTAAAAACCCAGTAGGGCTTGCGGCCGGTTTCGATAAGAATGCTGTATTATATAATCAACTGGCCAATTTTGGTTTTGGTTTTATCGAAATAGGTACGGTAACCCCCAAAGGTCAGCCAGGTAACCCTAAAAAGCGATTATTCCGACTGAAAGATGATAAGGGTATCATCAATAGAATGGGTTTTAATAATGAGGGGCTTGAAGCAGCCATCTCTCAACTTAAAACCAATAAAGGCAAACTGATTATTGGTGGGAACATCGGTAAAAACACGGCCACTAAGCCGGAGAATTATACGAGTGACTATCTAGAATGCTTTAACGCCCTGCACCCATATGTGGACTATTTTGTACTTAACGTGAGTTGCCCCAATGTTGGGAGCCACGCCAAATTGAACGATAAGGATTATTTAGAGGAATTGATTAGTGCAGTTCAAAAAGCCAACAAAACCTTTGATTCACAAAAACCAATTCTTTTAAAAATAGCGCCAGATTTGAACAATGGGCAATTGGATGAAATCGTGGAGCTTGTAAAAGACACCAATCTCGACGGTGTTATAGCCAGCAATACCTCTACGGATAGAACAGGATTAATGGCTTCTGAAGCTCAACTTGAAGCCATCGGAAACGGAGGGCTTAGCGGACAACCCATTAAGGCCAAAAGTACACGGGTGATAAAATATCTTTCTGAAAAGAGCAATAAAGCCTTTCCGATTATTGGAGTGGGCGGTATTCATTCAGCAGAAGACGCGATTGAAAAAATTGATGCCGGGGCAGATTTAGTTCAAATCTATACTGGTTTTATCTATGAAGGGCCGAGTTTGATTAAACGCATCAACAAAGCACTTTTGGTGAGAAAAAAATAATCTACTTCACAATTTTCTTCAAAATCTGAGTTTTCCCATCGGAAATAGACAACAAATAGGTGCCACTGGAAAGTGTACTTACATTAATAGGTCGCTCGGATACAGTACCTCTTAAAAACTCTTGCCCCATCAAATTGGAAATTCTGTAGGTAGAAACGTTTTCAGGGTCGTGGTTTTTAATGTAAAGAATATTATCCCGTGCTGGAACGGGGTACACGGTGTACAATTCATCAGAAATTGGTACATAAATCGTTCTCAATGAAATATTATCGAGGGCTATATCACCATCCCAACCAGAGCCTCTTACAGCTCTAAAACGAATTTTTATGGTCCGATTGGTGTAAGAGGCCAAATTGACAATCCCTGTTTTAAAGGCTTCATCGGAACTTCCTTGTTGGCTACCGTTTAGAGCTGGAATCACATCATTAATATAACCGTCCTCGGTAAATAGGTCTACATGCAATTCCCCAACATGATTGCCAAACATGTGATAGTCAAAAGCGATTTCGCTATTGGCGTATTCCACGTTAAAGCAAGGTGAAATATATGTAGCCACAGCGCCAGGTTCAGCTCCTGAAGCCTCAGCGTAAATATATGTGTTCAAACTGCCATCAACTTGTTTAGAGTTTTTGGGGCCAGTACCTTTAGAATGGGAAACGCCACGACTGATAAGCCAGTTGTAGCCTTTGCCCGAAGTGTTATTAGCTGTCCAGCCTTGTTCACTAGGCAATTCAAATTCATCAAAATCTTCATTGATGGAGAAATCCTCTTGCGCGCCCACCTGTATGAATTGATGGAACGTCTTACTCAATGTTTTTGAACTTTTGGAATCCGACTTCCCGAAAGGAGGAACCGTTGAAATGGTTAGCGTTACATCATAATTACCAGCGGTAAAGGTATGGCTTGGATTTTGGTCTGTATAATCCACCACACCATCACTGTTTATGTCCCATTCCCAAGATATTGCACCTTCACTTAAATCTGTAAAGTTTACGGTAAGCTCGTCTTCGCAGGTGCTAAAAACATCTGCAGTGATATTTACGTTTTCGGTTGGGCAGGCCAAATAGGTTCTTGCCGCTTTGTAAAATGCATACATCCTTGCCAACTGTTGAGGTGAAAAATGCGTTTTGCATGAAGAGCGTGAATAAGACATGATGTTTCCGGTATCCGGAGTAAATTTGTCGCCGTTCGCGTCTACAATGTCTCCCGTATATTCACAACTTGAATCTACATTGTGAATGCTCAATTTAGGGTCTGCAGGAGTGTCGCAAATCATATCGCCATCGGTGTCGCAATTACTGCCGTTTACAAGTTCGGTAGTTAATACTTTATTGTCAGGACCATGGGTATGCATTAAAGAAAAGAAATGCCCCATTTCATGTGCTAGGGATGAACCGTTATTCGCACAGATATTGTTCATCACGATCACATCGATGTCGCCATAAGTATTGGAATAGCCACATAAACTATTCCCTGGTGTAATTTCAACGGAATTGGTAAAATAAATGTTTATGACTCCGGGGGTAAAGTGCTCTTCCGTCAGTGTATCTTCGTTATCCTTTTCGTAGTTGTAGTAAAACGCATCGTCATTGATGTAATTGATGCCATCACAAAGGAAAAATTCTAAAAAGGCTTCCGCATAAAGTACATTCAAATCATTAATAGCCTCATTCAAACTCGAAAGGCTTAATCCGCCGTTTCCATCCGATGGCCTAATAATATGTGCTTTTACAGGAACAGAATTTAATGGTACTCCAAAACCTTTGCTGTGCTTAGCTTGAGTCTTAAGCGAGGCGAACTCATTTTCAAATGAATTAATCTGCGCCTCATAAGAATTTAAAATTGAAATGTACTCTGACGAAGTATCCGTTCCGCAAGAAGAACCGTCCAAATGTTGAGCATAAGACAGTGTTATAGATGACAAAAACGTCATCAATACCATCAGGATACTCAATTTAAGGTTAAACTTCATTGGGGCGTAAGTTTGACCCAAATGTACCCCGATGCTTTATCGATTAACAAAAAAAAACGTCAATCGTATTTTTTTACCGATAAAGTGATGTTATCTTATAATTAATTTTTGGGTTTTGCTGAAACCAAGTTCGTTTTGAAGTTTTAATAGATAAATTCCTGATGCTAAATCGGATACGTCAATGTCCAAATTGTTGACATTATTTTCAATTGGAATGGATCTACTCAATTTCCCTAAAACGGAGTAAATTTCAACATGTTTCAGGTTTGTATTTTGCAGATTTCTAAGCCTAAGGTTGTCGCTCACTGGGTTAGGAAAAATACTGATGCCATCCAATTCAGAAACTCCATCATTGCTTAAAACAGATTGCAGTTCAATTTCGATGGTAGCAACTTTCGCAGAATTAAATGGAGCCACACCTTGGGCACTGGTAATATTGTCGTTGGTGTCATTATTAGACAATGAATAATCAGTACCGTCTTCAGTACCAGCGTCATAAGGAAAAAGATCCATTGTAATAGATGTTTCCCAAGTGCCTCCGTTTCTTAAGTTTAAACCATTTATCGCAATGAACCAGTCTGGGCTTGGCGCAATCATAGAAAGCATGGTTAGCAATGGGTAATCTTCACTAACTTCGAGACCTGTATATATAATAGTATTTGTGGGTTCATTCAGAAACAAATCTCCGGCGTTGAAAAACCTCTCGGCATTATTGGCATCAATGGCATTTTGAACTTCAACAGTCTGGAACACGGTAAAATTCCCCAATTCTGCAATGTTTTCAACTCCAGTTGTAGCCATAGCCCCCATTTGAAGAAATGACACATTATTATTATGGTTAACCCCAACTAAATCTGACCAATGCGCATTGCTTCCTGGAAAAGTAGTTCCGATGCTGTGATCAGTAGAGTTCCAAAAGTTGGTAAATGTGATATTATAGGTAGCCACACTTTGGCCAAAAGAAAAAGCACAGATTAAAAAAGATAGAAGAAAAGTAATTTTTTTCATGGTATGGTCTTTTGAGAAGATTGTTTTGTAATTAAAAGGTCGTCACACTAAATAAAACCTTACAGGCCTAAAAAAATAATAGTATTTTTATCCACCTTTATTTTAAAAGATGTCAAAACCGATTAAAATTATTGAATGTCCGCGGGATGCCATGCAGGGGATAAAGCAATTTATTCCCACGGAAAAGAAGGTGCAGTACATTCAATCATTATTGCGAGTTGGTTTCGATACTATTGATTTTGGGAGTTTCGTATCTCCAAAGGCCATTCCCCAAATGATGGATACGGCCGAAGTTTTGGCCCAATTGGATTTGAGTAAAACCACAAGTAAGCTTTTGGCTATTATTGCGAATGTGAGAGGGGCGAATGATGCCTCCAAGCATCCTGAAATAGATTATTTGGGGTACCCATTTTCCATTTCAGAAAATTTTCAAATGCGGAATACCCACAAAACCATAACCCAATCTGTGGACATTCTTTCGGAAATATTAGAAATAGCCGATGGTTCCAAAAAAGAAGTGGTAGTTTATATTTCAATGGGTTTTGGAAATCCTTACGGTGATCCTTGGAATGTTGAAATAGTAGGGGAGTGGACCGAGAAACTGGCCGGCATGGGCGTAAAAATATTATCACTCAGCGATACCGTTGGCTCTTCAAACCCGGAAAGTATTTCCTATTTGTTTTCAAATTTAATCCCTATGTATCCTAAAATTGAATTTGGAGCCCATCTGCATACCACGCCGTCCACCTGGTTTGAAAAAGTGGATGCGGCCCATAAAGCGGGTTGTCATAGATTCGATGGGGCTGTTCAAGGTTTTGGAGGATGCCCAATGGCCAAGGATGAATTAACGGGAAATATGCCCACCGAAAAATTACTATCTTATTTTACTGCACTCCAAAAAAACAATTTGAACGCCCTCAGTTTTGAAAGTGCCTATAACGAGGCTTCAAAGATTTTTAATTATTATCATTAAAAAGGCACTGAAAAATCAGTGCCTTTATTGTCAAAAAATGATATTCAATAACTATTAAAACCTAAATTCTAAACCGGCGTATGCCCCAAAGGGATGACCTGGTCGTAACCCTGCTGGAACTCTTGACACAGCATAGGTCTCATCCAATAGATTTATAACATTACCTGTTGCACTGAGGTTCTTGTTAAAATGGTATTTTCCTGAAACATCCAATATAAAGTTAGAAGTTACACCATTTGCATCCGTAACGCTTTCAGTGCCAGCTGTGGTTCTAAAAGCACCATTATATCGACCGTTTACATTCAATTCAAATGATTTGTGCTCCAAAGAAATTGATGCATTAAATTGATGCTTTGCAATATAAGGCAACTCATCTCCTTCACTAACTTCTCCCCACAAGTCGTCATCACTTCCAAAGCTATTAAGGAATTCGGTATCCGTAAACGTATAACCAAATGTAAGTGGCAAACTGAAGTACGTGTTTTGTTCAAGCAAATTATAATTTAATAGAAGCTCGATACCCTTTACGGCTACTTCACCAGCGTTAAATTGATCCAAGGACCCGGTACCTCCTGAGGCTGCCAAGTCACTACCCAATAGGTTGCTGTAGTCATTATAGAAAGCAACAACATCACCACGAATGCCCTTGAAGTTAAAACGCGAACCAACTTCATAGTTAATACTCTCTTCTGATTCTTGATCAGGTGAATTTCCGGGAGGCGAAAACCCCTTGTGCACACCGCCATAGATAGATGTGGAGGCATTAAATTTATAGTTAAATCCAATCCCCGGGATAAATATATCAACTTTGTTTTCTCGTGTGCTTAAGTCCGTTCCCGTTCTTGAAGAATCATTTTTACCATAATCTTCCCGTAGTAGTACAATGTTTTCGTAACGAATGCCGGGAGTTAAGCTTAGCCTATCGTACTTTAATTTATAAAGGATTGATCCCGCAAAGGCTTTAGCACTGCTGATTCCGTTGGCATCGCTCCCGGGTGCACCGTTGGAGGTTAGGTTCATTTGACCATCAATGATATCGTAGCCGTCTTTCCATTGAAAACGGTCTTCTTCATCATAGTGGTATCTTAAACCAATTTCTAAATCATGAAATGCATTTGCGCCGTTCCAGTGGTAATCAAATTTGGTTTGAACTCCCTTGGCAACATACTTTCTGTTATTGGCTTTTAATATTAAGGCATCAGCACTGGAATTGACAGCACCCGTTACAATATTAAAATGATCAGGATATGTTTCGGGATTGGCGACAACCGAAGATATTCCAACTTTATCGTCATTAAAAACCACATCATTTAATTTGTACCAGTTTCTGGAAAAACCATTGTAGTATGCATCTGTTGTGATTCTAAATTGATGTGAAAATTCTAGTTGGTGGCTTGCTGTAAATTGAATATGGTCATTTGTCATTTTGTCATCTTGAGATCCGGAATAACGGCTAAAAGGACTTACAGCAAAGTCGCTTTGGGATAATCCAAGATAGGTTTCATTGGACACCTCATCAGAATATTGAAATTTTAAATTCAAGGCCTGTTTAACCCTGGCCTCGGGGCTGGAATTGAATCTCACCTTTGCAACAACATCGTTTTTGTCAAACCCGGTATTACTACCATCGGGTAAATTCTTAAATCCGTCAGAATTAAAGTTTAAAAATTCTAAAGTATAACCAATATTGGTTTTGCTGTCTCCAACTTTGGCATGTATTTGTCCTGTATTGAAACTGCCATAGCTTGCTCTAATTTCACCTCTAAAACTATCCGGGATTTGGGTGCTTACAAGGTTAATGGCACCACCAGTAGTGAATGGTCCGTATTGAATTTGGCTGCTACCTTTCAAAATTTCAACAGCAGACATCCTCGCTACAGATGGAAAGTAATACGCAGCAGGAGCACTATATGGTGCCGGTGCAATTAAAATACCATCCTCCATAACAGATATTTTCGCACTACGTTCTGGAGATGTACCCCTTAAACTTATATTAGGGCGCAAACCAAAACCATCTTCTTCATAAATATTTATACCCGGTACTGAGCGTAACACGCGATTAATATCTGTATAATTGAATTTTGCCAATTCTTCAGGGGCTATGTAGTAAGAAGAACCGGTTCTGTTTTTTGCTTCGTATTTGCTACCAAAAATAACTTTGGTGCTTATTAAAACTTGATCTAGTTTTTGAATAGAATCATTAGGTTTCTGATCGTTTTGTGAAAAAATTACACCTGATAAAAGTAGGAGGGCTAGTAGGATTCTGGTCTTCATTTTATTTAGACTTATTAAAAATAAGATTTGTTTTTCGTTGCAAAAATAGCAATGAATTTTACTTACACAAAGTTTATTTAGAATAAATAAAAATAAAATTTTTAATGATTTGATATCTAGTTTTTTATACCCGAACCAACATAATGTAGTTCGTAGTTTTTATTTAAATTAATTCAGCCTTAAGCATACAGGAAATGACCCTATTTAGTATTTTGGAGTATTTTTACACAGCTATGAGGTTGAAATTACTCTTCTTTATCATTTGTGTTCATTCTTCTGTTTTTGCCAAAGAGTGGAATTCTTTAACTGTTTACCAAAACACCACAGGAAAGACTGAGTTATCCACTTCCGATTGGCTCAGAAAAGATCGCGTTCGAAATACGGCGAAATGGCAAAACGCCAACCGTCACAATTTAGCACACAACCTTTCCAACGAATATCAAACCATGGCCCAACGCCGGGATTTTTACCAATGGTTGTATCTGGAGCTTGATAAAAAAGGGCACGATTTAGCGTGGATTAGCATGGCTCATTTTATTTCGAAAAAAATGCATTTAATGGAAGTATTCCCCTTTGCGATTTTTGTACGGAAAAAGATCAAAGACCACGCACGGCAGGGTAGTGAGGCGGTATTCATGGAGGCCTTTGGGGAATTTCATAAGCTGTTTATTTCGGATAGAATCTATAAAGTTGAAGATGCTTTGCAAAAGGACAAGGAAATTCTTAAAAAGGAACAGTTCGTTTGGATAGAGGGTATCTATAAAAATATGGATAGCAAAAGCTTAAAAACCTTAAGTCGTATCGCAAAAGGAAAAGGTCTCTACGGCCTTTTAGTGCCAAAACCTATAAGGTTTCAGGGGGATTTATCCAAAGCGCAATCCCGTTATAATTACGCAGTTGAAACTTTGCGGCCCTATTGCGTAGCACGTTATAAAATTTAACGTACTATGTCTCAGAATTTAGTTATATTTGCACGCAATTAATTGAATACATCATCAAAATTGTTTTTGGCAATTTTGACCTATTAACTGTCATTCCCATGCAGATGGGAATCTAAATTAATTGCAATGACTGCACATCAAAATAAAATTCTCGGAGAAGGTCTTACCTATGATGACGTTCTTTTAGTTCCAGCCTTTTCAGAAGTATTACCTCGCGAAGTAAATATTCAATCTAAATTTACACGAAACATTACCATAAATGTGCCTATTATTTCGGCAGCTATGGATACGGTTACCGAGAGTAAAATGGCAATTGCTATGGCCCAGGAAGGCGGTATAGGGGTGTTGCATAAAAATATGACCATTGAGGCGCAAGCCCTAAAGGTAAGAAGGGTGAAGCGTGCCGAAAGCGGGATGATTATTGACCCAGTTACCTTGCCATTGGATGCTACAGTAAAAGATGCCAAAAGAGCCATGGCCGAGCACAGTATTGGAGGTATTCCAATTGTAGCCGAGGATGGTACTTTAAAAGGGATTGTGACCAACAGGGATTTGCGCTTTGAGCATGAAAAGAAAAAGCCAATAACGCAGGTAATGACAGGTGAAAACTTGGTAACGGCTCCCGTTGGCACCTCTTTAAAAGATGCCGAAATCATCCTTCAGGAACATAAAATTGAAAAGCTGTTAATCGTTGATGATAACTATAAGTTATCGGGATTAATCACATTCAGGGATATTACTAAGTTGAGCCAAAAACCCAACGCCAATAAAGATAAATATGGGCGCTTAAGAGTTGCGGCCGCACTTGGTGTAACGGCGGATGCAGTGGAAAGGGCAGAGGCCTTGGTAAATGCAGGTGTTGACGCCGTAGTGATTGATACTGCGCACGGGCACACCAAAGGTGTGGTTAGTGTTTTAAAAGAAATAAAATCAAAATTCCCTGAATTGGAAGTTATCGTCGGGAACATTGCTACAGGTGACGCAGCAAGATATTTAGTAGAAGCCGGTGCAGATGCTGTTAAAGTAGGTATTGGGCCAGGGTCAATTTGTACTACTCGTGTAGTGGCTGGTGTAGGTTTTCCACAATTTTCTGCGGTATTGGAAGTTGCGGCAGCGATAAAAGGCACTGGTGTTCCAGTAATTGCAGATGGGGGTATCCGCTACACGGGGGATATTCCGAAAGCCATTGCAGCAGGGGCGGATACAGTGATGTTAGGTTCGCTATTGGCAGGAACAAAAGAATCCCCGGGAGAAACCATTATTTACGAAGGTAGAAAGTTTAAATCCTACCGAGGGATGGGGTCAGTAGAGGCCATGAAAGAAGGGAGCAAGGACCGCTATTTTCAGGACGTGGAGGATGATATCAAAAAATTAGTACCAGAAGGTATCGTTGGGCGTGTGCCATATAAAGGCGATTTATACGAAAGCATCCATCAGTTTATTGGCGGATTACGTGCCGGTATGGGCTATTGTGGTGCAAAGGACATCGCTACCCTAAAGGAAAACGGGCAATTTGTAAAGATTACCGCAAGTGGTATCAACGAAAGCCACCCGCATGATGTTACGATTACTAAGGAGTCTCCTAATTATTCTAGGTAAATTTAAGGGTTCGTTACCGTCTCCGTATAATAATAGTTGAGGGTTTGTATGCGAGGATTTTCCGAAGGAAAATCAGACGTAACAAAAGCGCAACGATCTTTGATTAAGTACTAAATCGCAATTATTTTTATGCAATGTGCCTGTTGCACAATTCTTTGCTAAATATACAGAAATTTCGTATATTTATATATGCAAGGCAA